>NZ_JAKJSU010000010.1:0-297407 GCF_050337265.1 Vibrio lamellibrachiae | reverse complement strand
TCTTTTAGCTGTCGAACCCATTTATCCATGGTGGACTTACCCACATTCATGGCTTGAGCAGCTTCAGTAACTGAGTGATTTTGATCGAGGACTAGCTGTGCAGCCTCTAACTTAAATTCAGCGCTAAAAAGTCGTCTTGTTCGTTTCGTCATAGTGTCACCTGTTAACTTATGAGGTGATGATATCACCTCTAACTAGGTGGCCAAATTAACTATGCCACTACAATTGATACACTTAGAGATACTTTCCCATCTAGCCAAGTTATCGTTTCTACTTGGACAGGTGAAGAGGCGGATGATTTAGGTGCTGACTGTGTTGTTTACAGTGAAGATCCTGGTCCAACTATTTTTGTTTACAGTAAGAAAAATGATCCTGTACATGTGAATATCAATCGTCAGGTCGTTTCTACAGTTGAAGGTTTGCTAAGAGTAAAAACAAAGTACGCAGCAAAGCTTCGAGCTGATAATATTTTGCATAAAACAGAGATAATGTCTCTGTTTGAGCAATTCCCTAAAAGAGCCCCTCAGTATTCTGTTCTCAATAATCGATTAATATGCTCTAACTTTTTTGCAAAAGAGTTTGAGAAGGGGCTGCGCGTTCCTTATTTCTTTTCTGACTTTTTTCAGTTTGGTGAAACGGATGATTTATTGATGGTCTGGCAGTCAGAACTACATCAAGATTATCCATTCAATTCTAAGTTTAGTGGAAAGAAGCAGCATGAGGACTACCCTAACGATAGTGTAAATGTCGAGCAGCGGATATGGACTAATTTTATTAATAAGTTTGAACCAACACACTTAAATGATGAACATGGCTGTTGGGCTGAGCGCACTAAGTCATATAAGTATATGCTGAATAATCTAATGATTGTTGATGGTGATATTCTTGGACTTGAAGTACCTAAACGCCTTGAACAAAGCAATGGTTACCCATTTGATCTTTTTAGTTTCCAACGCTGGCGGTGGTTGTATGGAAAAGAGTTTGGAGAAGAAGCCTCTACATCTCTTATCTACAAAGTACACTGGTATTTCTCTGTGATAATAAAAGGGCTAAAAAAGGAATAAGGTTGAAATTAAGAAAAAGGCTAAACCGCTTACTGATTAAAGTAGATTAATCAGTAAGGGGAATCAATGATCAAGCTTTTTGATGTACTAGTTCTTTAATATGCAGAGTAATTTACCTATTGCAGAACGGTACGCTCGATAGATTCTTTTTCTATCCAGTGGCTTACTGATTTTTTTATTTAGATATAGCCAATCTTGTAGATCATACTCCAAAGCTAAGTTACCTCGTTTGTAGAACCTCTCCGTAACATCTAAACCTAATGATTCGGGGCTGTCAACAATAATATTATTAGCGATAAATCGATGCCAAAAACCAGTACCTAAACCAGCCTCCTCATTAGTTAAGTTATTAATCTTTAACTCTTTACCGACAAATGGAGAGAGCCAGTTTAGGCATAAAAACTGTTCTGTGGTTGCATATCTTGCTTTATAGCCAGATTTTAGTTCAAAATGAAGTTCCTGAATTAAGCGTGGAGACCAGATTTTTAGTAAGTCCTCAGTCAGTCCAAAATCGAACAGGTCACTTTTATGAAAATGAACGGTTCGACCATGATGTGAAGAGATAAAAAAAGCGCTACTTGTCATGGTTCGTTGCGTAAAGTACTTGTAGTCATTCTCTCTTGGCAACTCAGCATACTTCTGATACGTATCAACAAATTGGCGCCCTGAAACCTTGTTATCGGTCCTGATTTTAACCGCATATTGAGTTTTTACTTCTCTTAATCCCATATGAGCACTGACCATCTGGCGGTTATTATTCAGTGTAATTGCCTTACCGTCGTGATAAATCGTATTTGAACCAGGATCTTCTAACTCAATTAGGTGGTCATAGTCGAGTCCACCCAAAGGTTGACCTTGCCATGTAGACAAGATGATGAAAGATTCAGGAAAGTGGCTACGAATAGATTGTAAGCACTCCTGTGTAATTCCAACTATTTGATCGCGCTCTGATCTCGATTGAACAGGGCCTTGGACGACAAATGTGATCTGTTTGTCTCTAATCTTCATTGCTTAAACCGACGGCTTTAAAAAATCAGTGTACTCATCAGGCACGCCACAGAATATGACATTCTCACGTTCAATAAGATGATAGTGAACGTTCAAACCTTTCTCGATAAGTAGGTTATATAGAGGGGCAATATAGAGCTCCCCCTTTTCCCACTCCTCTTGCGGTTTTGCTAGGTACTGTTCGTATGCATCGAGGTAATCTTGCTTTTGATTGAAATGGTATAAACCCGTACTACAAAGATCGGAAATTGGGTTCTTCTCTGCGGTTTTCATCACCTGCGTTGAGTCTTCACGAATAGGCTTAGCAAAAGACCAGTTATCACCATTCCCTTTGAATACTTCAAGGTAAGCATCGCTATGAGCCGTTACCGAAGGTAAGACAAAATTAGGACGGAATGTATCAATGTTGAATACCGTAATTGCTCCGTTATAGCTGATACCTTGCTGCTCTAGTTGTTCTAAGCCGAGCGCGACTGTTTCTGCTTGTCCACGTGTGTCATCAGCCAGTATCGAAATGTGAAACTCTTGAATACCCATATATTGGGCTTTTTGCTTCACAAACTCTGGTGTATCAAACACATCCTTGACGATAAAGAGGAAAGGTTTAGAAGTAAAATAGGCTTTAAAACTGTTGATAGAGTGCTCAAATAGAGTTTCACCATGGGCTTCAAGCATGTACTTAGGTTGGGTATAGCCTGCTTTAAAGAAGCGAGAGCTCATCCCTGCCATTGGAATTACGATCATTGTTCAAGCCTTACTAAAATTTGGTGCAAACGGAATGCATTGGCGAAGAGAGCCTGTTGACGTTGAGGATCATCGGCATGTAGTGGTAGCATTGAAAGAAATAGCTGGATCTGCATAGCGTAGAGGTTTTGTGCGGATAATTTAAACTCGTCCTCTACTAGTTGAATAAAGCTCTGTTGGGTTTCTCTATACCGTCCTTCTTCTGCAATATCTAGCGTGATGCTATCGGCACGGATCTCGACTTGATAGTAACCGGCAATAATCCAATCATATAAACCAAGAACTGAGTGACTGAGTTTTGCAATGTCATAACGAAGATCACCATAAATGGTTTTTCTACCTTCAGGAGTCATCCCTCGGGGGTCGATAACTTTTATTTTTACAGCTCTGAAATCGTACAGAACATTGCTAAAACAGAAGTCACCATGTAGGACCGTATTCGCCTCTTCTTGCGTGGGCAGATGTTTCTGGCTATCGTTTAATACCGCTTCCAATGAGATTTTTTCTGAACTATTGAAGCTCCATTCTTGGGTAAGCGTTAATTGATGTGTTTTACAATACTCAGCGAGCCTTTGCTCTGTTTTTTTAGAAAACAACACATCAAGTGAATTAGCGAGTTTGCTTGGGGGCGCTTTGTGTTCTTTACAAAGTACAAGGAACTCAACGCAGCTGGCTAATATTTGTGTCCAAATATGGCTAGGAAGCTTAGAGAACACAAATAGCTCATTTAATGCCGTAAGGTGTAAATATTCCAAACGATAGGATATTTTTCCCTGTTCATCTTGGCAGCCTAAATATTGTGGAATATTGCCACGTAGCGCGAAAGGTAAATGCGCAAACCAGTTGGCTTCTGCGGCTATTTTATTGTTTTTAACACTCGATTTTTCAATCCACTTCGAGGTAATTGTCAGTTCATTAAAAGCACGCTGAGTAGTAAACTCTGCTTTAGAGCGATAGTAGGTATTCACATGTCCAAAGTCTAACCAGCCACCAGACTCGACAGCTGTTAAGCCGACTTCTTGATGGTAGCGGTTTAGGCCTTCAATAAAGTCCCACTCACTTTGGGTCACATTTTTGATCAGTGTACGAGGGTTGCTGAACTTGAAGTAGCCATCAATTATTTTTTGTGCACCACCTGACGATTGAGCTTTGTTATCTTTTAACCAGTGCGCGGTATCGTCAGTCAATACTGCCCAGTTATAGCTATCTTTAGCTTGAGATATACTGGCTATGTCTTCGCCTGTAGGGAGCTGCTTGTAGAGTGTATCACCGTACAGAATATGTAATGGTTGATCTAGGGAGTGACCACTGATGTTTAGTGCTGCGACAAGTGACGCGCCGAGGTTTAGACCGTCGGGTGTCGGGATAACAGTGACATGATGGCTGTTTAACCACGTTAAATCAATATTAGAGATATCAAATGATTCAGGTATCGATAAGTAGATATCCACACATTGAGGCGCTAACGCGACTTGGTGCTGAAAAAGGCGACGGTTACCTAGTGGCAGAAAGCTAGGTGGAATTTTGCCGAATTCTGACTCTAACTCTTGGCCTACATAGGCCCCTGACATGATCAGGAACATGGTTTTTCCTTATCAATGAGTTGATTGATCTCTTTTAAACTTAAATTAGCAAATTCAGAAGGTCGGATAGCTCTGTCATCAATGTAAAAGCCTTCATGTCCACACCAAGGTTTGCCAACGATGATTTCATCGTAAGGAACATCATGTTTATCCAGCCATTCAGTGATAATTGGCAAGGTATGGATATTGATTTTACCTACATTACCTTCGTAAGTTCGCATGTTACGTGCTGTTGCTATGACAATATCAAAGCCTTGATCTTTGTACTTTTTAAGCTGATTAATCACGTCAGTTTTAGGCAGTACATTGCGATAGTCTGAGGTGTTGGCTTGAGTTAGAGTGCCATCGAGATCAACAATCAATCTTTTCATTATAGAGGTTCTCTGTGTAGGTCTAGGTGCTTTAATGTTCTATTGAGTGCACCACGGCTTTCAGCAACGATTTGTTTCGCATATTGACCAAGTTGCTGCGCTTGCTCTCTCTCTGAAAATAGGAAGGAGATACGTTGGGCTATGTCATCAGCATTATGAACGACATGGCAAGCCTCAGCAGCACATAAGTTTTGGGTAATATCTCTGAAGTTATAATAACTTGGCCCTATAAGCATAGGTAACCCAAGTGCGGCAGGCTCTAGTAGGTTATGGCCGCCGACTTTTTTGCCAATAAGGCTTCCACCCATAAAGCAGGCATCGGAAGCCTTCATCAAAATGAGCATCTCACCCATAGTATCACCAATATAAACCTTTGTTTCTGAACTTACCACAGAGCGACCAGTACGTGTTGTCGTTATAAATTGTTGCTTTGCTAGTTCAGTAACAGATTGAAAACGTTCTGGATGGCGAGGTACTAAAATTAACAGAGCGTCAGGAGAGGAGTTCAAAATAGCTTGATGAGCCGAGAGTATAATCTCATCTTCACCAGAGTGTGTGCTTGCTGCAATCCACACAGGGCGCTTTGAGGTGATCTGTGAGCGTAGGGCATCACCTGCTTTTAATATATGTTCTTCAAGAGAGATATCAAATTTTATCGATCCCGTTACTTCTAGCTTATCTTCATCAACCCCTAGCTTTGCAAAGCGTTTTTTATCGTCTTCAAATTGGCAAAGCACCTGAGTGAGGTGGTTACCCATTGATTTAAATAGAGGTAGAACTCTTCTATAGCCATTATATGACTTGGCAGATAAGCGAGCATTGATCAAGTGGATGGGAATGCCTTGTTTAGCAACGACGGCGAGTAAATTAGGCCAAAGCTCAGTTTCAACAATCAACAGCATCTGAGGGTGAAATTGTTCGACGAAGCGCTTTACCACAAAAGGGAAATCCACGGGAGTGTATCTATGTATGACGAGTAGCCCAAGATTGGCAGCTTGCTCGGCGCCTGTAGAGGTTGTTGTGGACAATAAAATTGTCAGATTTGGATGAGTTTGCTTTATCGACTTGATTAAAGGGGTAATCGCGAGGACTTCACCAACAGAAGCTGCATGAATCCAGAGAGGTTTCTCTGTTATGGCTATTGTGGGAGAAAATCCAAAATATTCCTTCCATCGATTGCCAACAGAAGGTTTTCCAGGTTTTTTTTTGTATAATCCATAGAGTAACAAAGGTGCGATTAGAGTGAGCACCAATGTATAAATCCATCTTAGTAACATTACTTTTTAACCAAATCTTCCGGGTTAATATGAGTCCATTTTCCACGAGGTTTATCGATGTACTGAAAGTGCTCATTAGTAAATGCCCCTTGAATACAGACATATTTTCTATCTTCAGTACACACTGACTTACCCGCGAGTGCTTTGTTTAAAACTGTAGGACCCGTTGAGTGGTAAACCCCCATTGATGATACATAATTATCAATATTGTGTAGAACCTGGTCAATGGTCGCTTTAAGGTCTGGGTTATTAGGGGCCGATGCAATAAAGTAATTGGTAATTTCCGTGTTGTTGCTGACTTTAATGTATAGCTCAGTTTTCTCACCCAATAATGAGTCCAATGAACCGACAAGCGTTGCATCAATATCCATGTAAACGCCACCTTCTTTGTATAGTACAAAAAGGCGCCATAGATCGGCTTGAGCGGCACCATTGGTTAAGCGAGAGTAAGCATTATAAATTTCAGGTGATGCATGCTCTTCTAGGTACTCCCCACGAGCTTCTGTACTTACATAGCGATAATCACAGTTGAGCGACATTAAACGATTAAATAGATAATTCAAATAAACAGGCAGTGATGCTTTATCGGTGAAATTTGTTTGCCAGATAGTACGTGGTATAGAGTGTTCACCTGTAAGCTTAACTTTTGCTGGTGAGTGGGCAGGAATAGTAAATCTCAGCTTCGGAAAGATCCAATGAAATGGGTACGACAAAATCTTAAAGATGTTTCCCGTTAGTCGAATCAGCCGGTTAGTAATAAGTAATTTAACTTTGCTCATGATGAATTGTCCTATTATTGTATTCTGTTATTACTAAGTGCCGAATCGAGCGCTTTAGCGATTTGAGCGGTGGATGGTTTATCACCATTCGCATTCATCACTATAGAGTGTCTTTCATAAACTGGTGTATATCTAAACGGAACTGTGGAATAAAATATTCCCACAGTAGGGGTATGAGTGGAAATAGCTACGTTTCTTATACCTGTATCTGGTGCAATAACCAGTGTGGCTTTTGCGATAAACTCTATCAGTTCATCTAATGGTAGGCAGGGTTGGATGGAGACTTTTTCAGCATTAACAAGATCCTGAAGATATTCACCTTTTTCAAAGGCATTTTTTCCTTCAAGGAATATATGTTTTACATTTGCTTGTTGCTCAACGGCAGTCGCAATAACATCGTACATCTCGTCTTTAGAGAGGATCTTACTTAGTTGAGAAGCACCGTTGAAGTAGACTATATACGGTGATTCGCTTTCACAAATCAAGCGGTGATCTGGGTAGGCAAAATCTAATGGATAGTGAGGACTATGGCCAAGGATTTTAAGCATATCAAGCATACACTCTACTTCTGGTTGAAAATCAGAACGGAATACTGCAAGGTTATATAAGGTACCACAGAGCTGAGGTTTATATGGGAAGCCAACTTTTAGCTTAGATTTTGTCATTAAAGTCATCCAATAGGATCGGCTAGTACCCGCAACATCAAAGACAATATCTTGCTCTTCAAGTTGATTGTAGTCATCCCATTTTTCTTTCAACGACAGATTTTTGGCATCCTCTCTACCTTTCATAATGATCGTATTATCCGCAAGATCTGATGGTGTGCCATAAAGGTAATTTGAGACAGTAACAAGAGTGATCTTTGCATTAGGGAAGAACTTTCTCGTTTCCACCAAGAATGGACGAACAATAACTTGATCACCTAATGCGGCATGCCTAATGACTGCTATTTTATTAATTGTAGCTGGATCAAATTCGCTATTTATATATTGGCGAGCAGATTTAGATGCGTAAGCGCCACGCTCAAACCACAAATTTTGCATATTGTTATCCGGTAAAAGTTTTCAGTGCATTGATGACGGTATTTGGTACTAATTTAGTCAGACACTCTAAGTGGCCTAATGGGCACTCTCGCTTAAAGCATGGTCGACAATTAATGTTAGTGTGTACCATTTTTAGTTTCTCTGTTAGAGGTGGTGTATATTTGGGTGAACTTGACCCGTAAATAGCGACAATATTACAGCCAACAGATGCAGAAACGTGCATAAGGCCTGAGTCATTACTAATAACGGTATGACAGGCAGCAAGTAAATCTACAGCTTCAATAAGTGACGTGTTGCCGGCCAAGTTAACACACAATGCTTGATGCTCTAACGGCAGTGATTGTCGAATCTTCTCACATACCTCTCGGTCTTTAGCTGAGCCAAATAGCCAAATTTGAAAATGGTTCTCGATGGCATATTGTGCGACTTGTGCATAGTGTTGATCTGGCCATCGCTTCGCTGGCCCAAACTCGGCACCAGGGCAAAGTCCGATCACAGGAATCGGAGAGGTTAACCCCAACTTTTCTTTTGCTTTAGTCTGGTTATTTCTATCTACTGTTAACACAGGGCTTGGACATTTAGATAATATGACATCTTCGCGCATTGTTGTATTGGGAGATGCCAGTGCCACATAGCGTTCTACCATATATTGGAATGCACGCTTATCTTGCCTTAAATCGTTCAATAGGCCATATCTAAACTCACCTTTCCAACCTGTTCGAGTAGGTATACCAGCAAACCAAGGTACTAATGCTGATTTAGCTGAATTTGGTAAAATAAAGGCGTGAGTATAATGAGCTTGCTTTAATTTTTTACCTAAAGCTCTTCGGGCAAAAAGATTGAAATCGCCATGACCAAGAGGCATTTCGATCGCGGCAGATATTTGAGGCATACGTTCTAGAATAGGTTTACACCACGCTGGCGCAAGAACATCGATAGTGGCATCTGAGTATTGTTGTTTTAGTGTAATGTACAAACTTTGGGACATTACCATATCCCCCACCCATGATGGGCCAATGATAAGAATTTTCATGGATTATCACTGTTTGTTGATACTGGGTATTTTTCATGGCGAATAAAAGCTAAAAAAACTGCGAGCATAAAACCGTAAAAAGAGCCGATGAGATTTGCTTGCAAAGGGGCTTCAGTTATGCCAAATATCATAAACCCTGCAACGAATAAGCTTCCGGAATATCCAAATGTACTGCCTGTTTTGAGAAAGTGTTTAATGAAAATAACCAAAGGTACAATAAATATAAAGGTAATTGACAATAACCCCCAAACACCATTGCTAGCGATCATTTCAAAATATTGGCTATGAGCATGGCCTCGACCTACAGTAGTGACCCATTTGCTAACTACCCCTTTTTCAAAAAGCTTTTGATTTAGATTTTCTCTTTGATAGTAAGGTAGTCCTGTCATAGGCGCTTCACTAAAGGCGTGAGCTGCAGCATCCCATAGTTCAATTCGCACGCCGGCTGAGTATGCCTTTGAAATATCACCCTGCACAATTTGGGATACTTCATATAAGGTGAAGTTAACTCTATTTTTTATGCCACTTGATAAGTTCATGGCAGCGGCGCTACTTAGAATCAAACCCACTAAAAATAATACTATTTTTTTAAAGGAGATTTGTTTTCTATCTATAATAGCAGAAAATATGAGTAGTAATGGTGCTGCAAGAATAGCTCCCCTTGTAAGAGTCAATAGCGTTGCAATGAATGCTGCAACAGCAGCTAGATATAAAGCTACCTTCAAGTTACTTTTATGCGCTAAACCAAAGCATATAATAGTGAGGGAACACGCTAAGTATCCGAAATTAATGCTAAAAAGATACCCACCAACACGAGGCATTTCGAGGAAGAAATGCTGATAAATGGCAAAGATAAAAGTACCAATACTGCCAATGAATGCACCATATCGCATCATGTTCAATGCTTTTTCTTTATCTAATGCAATGTTTTGCCGAAAAAAAATATAAATTGGTAAGCACAGCAGTAACCGACCACCACCTTGGAAGTAACGCAATGTGCTTCCATCGGAGATGGCTACGGGAATAGCCCCTAAGAAGTAGCTAACAAAAACTGACACTATTACGTAGTCAAATGTATTAAGCTTAGTGATTCCATCTTTTTTCAAGCCAATGAATGAAAGCAGTAAAGTAATAACTATAACTCCAACACTGTAATTGTTAGTTACCAACAAGAGCGCAGGTACTAGAAATAGTGATAGATATAACATGTTGTTTTTTGTGTTCATGAGTTTCCGAGAAGTATTAGTAAGTGAGTTCATTTTCCCACTGAATGCTTGATTCAATAACTTTAGCCGGGTTACCAACTGCAACTACGTTTTGACTAATTGGTTTGGTTAGTGTTGAATTTATACCAATAATTGAATTGCTACCAACAGAAGCTTCTTTTAGGATGGTTACATTATCAACTAACCAGACATGACTATCAATATAGATATTTTTGGCAGGATTAACTCTTTTTCCATCTTTGATTATATTATGCCCATCGCTGGTCATGATTTTAACGTTTCGCGAAAACATACAGTTATTGCCAATGGTTAGTGTTGTTCCCTTTTCCCTGCAGGAGATAAAACAACTTTCACCAATAACGCACTCTTTGCCAATTTCAAGTGTACAGTTTTCTCCATCAACCTCTATGGTGAAACCTTTTAAGTTTGATCCGTTGTGTAAATTTAGCATATTCCCTTTACCGGTAATAAATACATCGCAATAACGAATACGCACTCCTTTACCCAGTTCGACGTGATTCGCGAGTTAATGCGAATTTTATTACGAATACGAGCAAGCATAGAAAAGTTAGACATAATCAACCCTTTGTCTATTTATTTTTGCGAAAAACGTAATTACCACGAACTTTCCGCCACAGCCCTATTACGCCGGTTTTGGGGAAAATAGCAATACGACGAATTTGAAACAAGTCTTGATGAAACCCAAGAGGACCACTGTTTGTAGCGACGGCATACTTATAGCCTAAATTTTCTGCAATAAGCTTTGAATCGCTATTTAAATCACCATAAGGGTATGCAAAAGATAACAACTTCTTATTAATAATGTTCTCCAATTGGAGTTTATTATTTTTAATTTCTTGTTCTTGCACTTCTAGAGATAACTGACTCAAAAAGGGGTGGGTTAAAGTATGTCCGCCAATCTCAATATGTTCTGAATCTGCCATAGCTTTAATTTGCTCAGTATTCATGAGAGGAAATGGCTTATCTGGATTTGTATCGACCTCAACATCCCAGCGGTTATAAGTTTCTCCAGTTACAGCATAAACCACAGCTTTGAAGTTATACTTTTTAAGTAGTGGTAGCATCAATTCATAGTTATCGACAAAGCCGTCATCAATGGTAAGCATGATATAGCGCTTGTTTGCCTTCATACGGGCTATCGGTGACTCTTTAGATAGATCCTCAAAAGTTAGACTCTCAAAGCCCATTTTTTTGAGTAGCTTAAGGTGTTTCTCAAACATATCAATGTCGATATAGGGGCCTCGAGTTCCTTTCTGGTCATCTTGATAAATAAATCGATGATACATAAGGATAGGCATCTCTTTATGAAGTTTATCGATAGTGACGTCTTGATAAATTTTTTCAATATGTGTTGTAGTAGCAGCTATGTCATAGTTTGAGAGTATTTTTTTAGTCACAGAAGGTGAGCAGTACTTCTGATCTATACCCCTATCGATCTCTGCTGCTATTTTGGTAAAATCAATATCTAGGATTTTGGGGCCAATATCTCCAAAGTTTGTTGCCATTGAGTAATCAACATTGCTTTCATCAATAACACCAATTGATATGGCTTCTCCAATTGCAAGCGTAGGGCGACCACATAGTAATGACTCCATTGCTACCCGACCAGCCCCAATGACTAAATCAGATTGATGCAGGGTGCCCGCAACGTCATTGGTATAACCAGGGAATGAGACAAGGGTATTGAATTTTTCAAAGCGCGGTTCCATCTCTGATCCAGTAATCACGCGAACATCATATTTAGTACTATCTATACATTCATCAAGTAGCCGATAACAGAGATCGCCTTTAGGGCCAGTTAAGCGTCCAATAATACTAATAATGGGTCTTTTGTTGCTTGGCGGATCGGCTGGAAAAAAGCAATCCGTTTCAATCCCGTTACGACTAATTTCAAGCATCGGGCTCGGAACATCAAGCTCGTCAATAAGTTGCTGTTCAATTGCCTCACAGACAGGCAGGGCTTTATCTCCCATGGCATGGAATCGTTTACGTGAAGCGTGTACCGGTTGACGACCATGAATGGTAGTGACCATTGGTGTGCCAGTTAACTTGCAGGCCACGTGGCAGCTCCAGCTTGATGCCCTAGAATGTGCATGCACTAACTGGATTTGATTCTTCTTAATCAAATATATGAGGTAAGCCACATGCCAAAAGCGTCGTGGAATACTTCGTTTGTTAAAGCGGAGCTTATAAAATGGCCCTTTGTGAGGTTTAGTTAAGGTATCGGACACGTAGTGAACATCATGTCCACGTTTAGTTAGTTCGTTACCTATTGTCGTTGCATAAACTTCTGCTCCAGTTATCTCTAACTGAGACAGGGCCATCATTATATTCATTTTACTGCTCGCAAGGGTGCATAGCTTGGATAGTCGATATTAAATCACTTTTTGTTAATAAGTGACATATATTCGGCAACACCTTCTGCAACGTTTTTAAACTTGTGATTACAGCCTGCTGCACGTAGCTTGGTTAAATCAGCCTGAGTAAACTCTTGATAAGCGCCTTTAAGGTGCTCGGGGAATGGAATAGTTTCCATGTTCCCTTTACCGTGATACTTAATTACGGCTTTGGCCACCTCTTCAAAAGATTCCGCATTGCCAGTTCCCAAGTTGAAGATACCGGATTGACCATTTTGTAAGAACTCTAGGTTGACGGAAGCTACGTCACCAACGTAGACAAAATCTCGTTTAAAGGTTTCACTACCAGAAAACAGTTTTGGGTTTTCGCCGGCGTTCATTTGATTGTTTAAATGAAATGCTACCGATGCCATTGAACCTTTGTGCTGCTCTCGAGGACCATAAACATTGAAGTAGCGGAAGCCTGTAATTTGGGACAGTGTCTCACCGTGAGCTTCAGCATCTTGCCATAAACGGCGTACGTAATTATCAAACTGTTGCTTAGAGTAACCGTAAACGTTAAGCGCACCTTCATATTGTTTTTCTTCAATGAAGGTGTCGGTTTCTCCATAAGTTGCAGCGGAAGAAGCATATAGGAATGGGATTTGGCGTTCTAGACAGTAGTGAAGAAGCTCTTTTGAGTACTCATAGTTATTGAGCATCATATACTTGCCATTCCATTCGGTTGTGGCCGAGCAAGCGCCTTCATGGAAAATTGCTTCAATTGGTCCGAAGTTTTCACCCGACATTATTTGAACAAGAAAATCATCACGGTCCATGTAATCAGTAATATCAAGATCAACTAGATTTTGAAACTTTTTACCGTTTTTAAGGTTATCGACAATTAAGATGTCACTAATGCCCTGCTTATTGAGTGCTTTGACAATGTTGCTGCCAATCATGCCAGCGCCGCCAGTTAATATGATCATATTATGTCTCTGAGAAAGTTATTCGATTATAAGCATACCATTTATAATTTCACGTTTCTCCTTGTTCCTTGTTCTGGATAACTCGGGTAGAATAGTTCTTCTAGAATAAATTTGAAGCATTATAGTCTATTGGGTCTTTTCCTAAGGGCGGTAGCGTTAATAATTAGTAAGGGTTACGCATGAAACTACTAGTAACGGGGGGAGCCGGCTTCATTGGCTCTGCCGTTGTACGTCATATTATTCAGGATACTGGTGACGAAGTCATTAATGTGGATAAACTTACTTATGCTGGTAATTTGGAGTCACTATCAGATATTTGCGATAATCAGCGTTATACATTTGAACGGGCAGATATTTGTGACTTAGCTAGGATTAAAGGTATTTTTGAGTTGTATCAGCCAGATGCTGTCATGCACCTAGCTGCTGAGTCTCATGTAGACCGCTCCATTGAAGGGCCTGCTGAATTTATAGAAACTAATATAATAGGTACATATAATCTACTCGAAGCGTCGCGTAATTATTGGAATGAGCTTGATGAAGAGCGCAGAGCATCCTTTCGTTTTCATCATATATCAACAGATGAGGTATATGGTGACTTAGAAAGTACTAATGATTTATTCACGGAAGAAACATCCTACACGCCATCGAGCCCATATTCAGCATCGAAAGCATCAAGTGATCATTTAGTTCGAGCGTGGCAGCGTACCTATGGGTTGCCGACAATAGTTACTAACTGTTCTAATAATTATGGACCTTATCATTTCCCAGAGAAACTAATCCCTTTAGTTATCTTAAACGCATTGGAGGGTAAGGCTTTACCTATATATGGTAAAGGAGATCAAGTTCGTGATTGGTTATATGTTGAAGATCATGCCCGTGCCTTATACAAGGTTGTAACCGAAGGTGAGGTTGGTGAAACCTATAATATTGGCGGCCATAACGAAAAACAAAATATTGAAGTGGTTGAAGCACTTTGTGATACTTTAAATGAGCTAGTACCTAAAGACTGCGATTATAAAGAATTAATCAAGTTTGTAACAGATAGACCCGGACATGATATGCGTTACGCTATCGATGCAAGTAAAATTGAGCAAAAACTCGGCTGGACACCAGTAGAAACATTTGAAACGGGTTTAAGAAAAACTGTGGAATGGTATTTATCTAATAGCGATTGGTGTAACCGAGTGCAAGATGGCTCTTATCAACGAGAGCGTTTAGGAGTTTGAGATGAAAGGTATTGTTTTAGCCGGAGGTTCGGGTACACGTTTATATCCGATTACTAAAGGGGTCTCTAAGCAGTTATTACCTGTTTATGACAAACCTATGATCTATTACCCTCTATCGGTGTTGATGCTTGCTGGTATTAAAGATATTTTAATTATTACAACGCTTGATGACATGGATGGATTCATTAGATTATTGGGTGATGGTAGTGATTTTGGTATCAACCTTAGTTATGAAGTACAAGAAAATCCGGACGGATTGGCACAAGCTTTCATTATTGGAGAAGAGTTTATTGGTGATGAATCTGTGTGCTTAGTATTAGGTGATAATCTATTTTGGGGGCAGGGTTTTTCTTCTATGTTACAGAAAGCAGCTGCTAAAAAAGATAGAGCAACTGTATTTGGTTATCAAGTGCAAGATCCCGAGCGATTTGGTGTGGTCGAATTTGATGAAAGTATGAAGGCCCTGTCAATAGAAGAAAAGCCCATCAACCCAAAATCAAGCTTTGCTGTAACTGGCTTGTACTTTTATGATAATAGCGTTGTGAACATAGCTAAAAAGGTAAAGCCATCCGATAGAGGTGAACTAGAAATTAGTTGTATTAATAATGCGTATTTAGAGCGAGGAACACTGGATGTTGAGCTGCTTGGTCGTGGGTTTGCATGGCTAGATACAGGAACTCACGAAACGCTACTCGATTCAGCTATGTTTGTGGAAACGATAGAGCGACGTCAAGGGTATAAAATTGCTTGTCTAGAAGAAATTGCCTTTAATAATGGCTGGTTAAGTGCTTTAGAAATAGACGTATTAGCAAAGCCGATGCTAAAAAATAGCTATGGCCGTTACTTAGCCGAACTTATTAAGGGAAAGGTGTGAGTTTAATAAATATTATTGACTTTAAGTCGTTGGGTGATGAACGTGGCGGCTTAGTTGCGCTCGAAGCAGGTAAGGATATTCCATTTGATATTAAACGGGTATATTACATATCAGGAACAGAGAAAGACGTAGCCAGAGGCTTCCACGCCCATAAAGAATTAAGACAAGTGGCGGTTTGTGTAGTAGGCCAATGTCGATTTATTATGGATGATGGAAGTGATAGACAAGAGATTATAATGAATTCTGCTGATAAAGGTATCTTGATAGATAAGATGCAATGGCATGAAATGGAAGCCTTCAGCAAGGATTGTGTGTTACTAGTAATGGCTAGTGATTATTATGACGAATCGGACTATATTCGAGACTATGAAAATTTTCTAGCGTTGACTATATAATGAATATCCATGATTTAAGTGATGTACAATCGGAAAAAATTGGTAATAATACTCGAATATGGCAGTACAGTGTAATTTTGCCTCGAGCTGTGATCGGCTCTGGATGCAATATTTGTGCCCATACTTTAGTAGAGAATGATGTTGTTATTGGCAACGATGTTACTGTCAAATCTGGTGTTTATATCTGGGATGGCATCATCATTGAAGACAATGTGTTTATTGGCCCATGTGTTGCGTTTACTAATGATAAAACCCCTCGCTCTAAGAAATATCCCGCGCAGTTTTTAAGAACAATTGTCAAGAAAGGGGCTTCACTTGGGGCAAATGCCACTATTTTGCCTGGTATCGTACTTGGAGAAAACTGTATGGTTGGTGCGGGTTCCGTTGTCACAAGAGATGTACCAGATAATGCGGTCGTAGTTGGTAACCCGGCAAGAATTATAAAGTATTTAGAGACGTAAATTATGATTCCTTTTTTAAACCTTAAAGAAATAAACACACAATATGCTGACGATTTGAAACAAGCTTGTTCTCGAGTAATCGATTCAGGTTGGTATATTATGGGCAAAGAGTTGGAAGCTTTTGAAAGCGAGTTTGCAGAATATTGTGGGACGAAGCATTGTGTTGGTGTTGCTAATGGATTAGATGCATTAACACTTACTTTAAGAGCTTGGAAAGAGCTAGGTAAATTACAAGATGGTGACGAGGTTATTGTTCAAGCCAATACATATATAGCCTCAATTCTTGCAATTACAGAAAATAATTTGAAACCTGTCTTAGTTGAACCGGATGAAATTTCTTTCAATCTTTCCCCTGAAATTGTGGAAAAAGCAATAACGCGAAGAACCAAAGTGATACTACCAGTGCATTTATATGGCCAAATATCACCAATGCCAAGGCTGATGGAATTAGCCCAAGAGTACGACTTGTTGGTGCTAGAAGATTGTGCACAATCACATGGTGCAGAAGCGGATGGAAAGAAAGCAGGTAGTTGGGGGCATGCAGGTGCTTTTAGCTTTTATCCAGGTAAAAATCTAGGCGCCCTTGGAGATGCTGGCTGTATTACAACGGATAATAGTGAGTTGTTAGAGGTTCTTATCGCTCTTAGAAATTATGGTTCTCATAAAAAATATGAGAACAAATATCTAGGAGTCAACTCTCGACTGGATGAAATTCAAGCAGCGCTGCTGCGAGTTAAATTGAAACATTTAGATGTTGAAACTAATCAACGAAAAGAAATAGCGAAAATATATTTAGACAAAATTTCTAATCCAGATATTATTTTACCAAAAATTGATGACGTTAATAGGCATGTTTGGCATTTATTTGTAATTCGTACTAAAAATAGAGAGAAGTTAAATAGGTATTTAGAAGAGAATGGTGTGCAAACTTTAGTTCATTACCCAATACCTCCACATAAACAAGATGCATATAAATATTTATTGCCTAGGACGCTGCCTATAACAGAAAGAATACATCAACAAGTCCTTAGCCTGCCAATTGGTCCTACATTGCATATAGAAAATGTTAATTATATTATTGAGTTAATTAACAAGTATGAAGACTAGTTTTTACTTAGTATTGATTCAATTAATTAATTTAGTTGTAGGTTTATTTACAGTATATTTAGTAGCAAAAAATGTAGAACCTAAGCTATACGCTATTGTAGGGATTAATGCGATAATATGTACGTTTATATCAGTATTTAGTTATTTTGGATTTGAGGCTCATGTTTCTCGTAAGGGACTAGCATGGATTGACAATGGTCAAAATAAAAAGCTAAGATTTTACATTAGCAACGCTATTTATTCTAGAGTTACTATTTCTGTTATTATATCACCTCTCTTATTATTATACTCTTACTACCTGTCTGTCGAAAAGTTTTCGGGTGAATTCTTTCCGTATTTTATTATTTTTTGTATAAGTGGGATATTTTATTCATTCAATAATGGTTGCGTACTAATTAAAAAAGGAATGAATCAATTTATTTCTGCTGCTGTAATTGTATTTATATCCTCAACTTTGGGGAAGTTACTAGCTATATGGTCATTTTTCCATTTTGGATTTACTACATTTATATTAATGATTTCGTTTACTCCAATAATTATCTCTTTTTACTTCATGTTTTGGATTAGAAAATACTTCTATTCATCATATATAAAAATTGAGTTTTATAAATACTATAAACAAAATAGGTATTTTACATTTAGAGGTTATGTATCGTACCTAAAACAACATGCAGATCAATTATTGTTTTCGATGCTGTTGGCGCCAGCCCTATTTGCGACATATAATCTAATGAAACGATTAGAAGATATTATAAGAGTAGTAATAGAGAATATTTTTGATCCTGCGTGTCAATCGCTAATATCTCACAGAGGGAATAGTGAGTATATAATAAAAAGGATCAAGAGTATAAATAGAATAAAAAATTTACTAATGGTGATTTCAGTTATATTATCAACTTTAACTATGTATAATGTTGACAGTATTATAATGATGGCTGGACTGGAGAAATATAAGCATCTAGATTTGGCTATATTTACGATCATTATCGGTCAATTTATATATTTATCTAGTAAGATAAAAGTTAATATATTGACATTGTTTTATCCTCCAATCGAAGGATTAAAATGCGATTCATACTCAGCTTTTTTCAGTATTATGGCTCTAATTTTTGCTTTTATGTTTCTAAACTCAGAAGCGGCACTTATGAGTAGGATCGTTATATATTCATCCATATTTATTTTTTGTTCGGTAAAGGTAAATGAAAAAAATCTCAATAGCAATGTATAGTACAGTGAAGGGTAGTGGTTGGAAAAGTGACCAGATATGCCTTCTAAAAGAGAATGGAAAAAATAAATTCAGTTACTTGAAATATGGAATAAAAAGAAGAAAGGAGAAAGAAGCTAAGAATGAAAAGCTCTCCTATATCCCGATGGTATTATCTTCACTGTATTACCGTATTGCAAATATCTTTGGAGCAAAGAAATATTACGGCTATATGTTAGGGGAGGAATTGTTTGGACTAATTTATAAAAACAAAATACTTGTAGACTCGTCTTCACTTGTTCTTTGTAAAGCCAGGCCAATATCGATTATAAACAAACTGACTAACTCGGATAAGAAAATAGTTTTAGAGTACTCGGAAATGCATCCTGAATTTATGGCACGTGTACTATTGGAAGAATATATAAAGTTTAATATATCAGTTAAAAATAGGTATATATTTACTGATGTAAAGGCTGTGAATGACTCTAAAATTGCAATTGAAAAAGCAGATAAAATAATAGTACTAAATAAAGAATCTAAAAATAGTTTTATCAATGAAGGTATTGATGATACTAAGCTCTGTGTACTGAACCTTCCAGCAAAAAGTAGACTAAATAACAATGCTAGAATAAAACTCTCGACTCATGGTGAGACTACATTTATTTCAACTGCATTTCATTCTTTTGTAAAAGGTACACATCGGCTATTATTAGCCTGGCGAGAGGCTAATATTACAGACTCTACATTGATGATAGTTGGTCCATTGAATAAGGATATACAACAGTTTATTAAAGATAATGGTCCTTTTAAAAGGGTGAAATATACGGGTCGAGTAGATATTAAAAGTCTATATTCAAGTCTAGTTCGCCCTGTAGGTATATCATTATCATACGCAGAAGGGTTTTCTAGATCCACATTAGAATATTTGGAGCATGGATTTCCTGTTATAGTAAGCAAAGTTTGCACTTTAGACACTATTAAAAACGAAGTTCAAGGATTTATAGTTGATACTAATGATAATACGAAGATTGTTGAAACATTAAGGTTAATGGCGAAGGATCGGAATCTATATTCTGAGCTAGTTAGTAACATACAATCAGGGCACTGTATGAATCTCCTAACTGACGAGGAGTATGTTGAAGGCTTAGAACAAATATTCGATGAGGTCATTAATGAAAATTAATATTAGAGACGATGATATGAATTTTTTCACTAAGCCTTCAGAGTTAAAAAATTCATATGATGAATTGTTAGGGAGTATACCTATAACATTTGCCACAGTGCCATTTATAACACAAAATTTCTTCAATATGTTAACATACTCAGGCTCAAGAGATGAAACATTAATAAAAATGCGTGAACATGAGGGAGTTATGGATAGTAATCAGTTAGGTGATTACTACCAAAATTACCCGATAGGCAGAAATCTCGAATTGATAAAGTTAATTGATGCCCTTGGGAGCAATGCAGAAATTGCGCTTCATGGGAATGAACATAGGTTTTATCAGCATGGTGCTGAATTCAAATCAAAATATATACATAAAGAAAAAATAAGAGATGGTAAAAGCTATCTGGAAGCGGTTTTCAAAAGAAATATACGTTTATTTGTTCCTCCAAGTAATATGATAAATTTTTATCATCTAAAAAACATGAAGGATAATGATCTTTCATTACTTACTTCAGCCTCTATTTATTGTGATGGGCCATGTGATCGAATGAAAGTATTGTATGGGAAGGTGATATCTAGTAATTATGTTCTGAATAAGATAAATAAAAACCCGACAACTAGATACAGCGTAGGTGGTGTAGAGGTAGTCACATCTAAAACATTTAAATTGCATGATACTGCTGAAGGTTTTTATGAAAATGCAATTCGTTTCCTTGGTGATAATGGGTTTATTAGTATTGCAACACATTATATACCGCTAAATACTGACGCTAGGTATAAAAGAGAGTTTCATAAGTTTATTAATTTGTTGGTTTCCCGCCATGCAAGTATTACTTTCAATAGAGCTGGCGATTTATTATGAAAATATTATTAGTCGGTGATTTCAGTGGCTTTCACTTGGCATTAAGTGAAGGGCTTAAAGAACTTGGGCATCAAGTAATGTTAGTGTCGAGTGGTGATGGGTGGAAGAACATTGATTCAGATTTATCTATCAATAGTCGCTCGACCTCCGTATTAGTAAATAAGCTGGAGCGAAACTTAAAGCCTTTTCTAAATCTTAATAAAATGTCTGGTTATGACATTGTGCAGTTTGTTAATGTAAAACCATTAAGTTGTTCTTTATTCACCAATTATATACTCGCTAAATTTCTAAAAAAAATAAATGGAAAATTGGTACTTTCTGCTTGTGGATCTGATTCATATTATTGGACAAGCGGTCGAGAACATCTAGAATACTCGCCACATAAAGATGTTCTGAAATATGATGAAGGAAATGGATATTGGTTAGATAAGCGTGCTATTGATATTAATAACAAGATGGTATCATTATCAGATGGAATAATACCTGTTATGTTTGAGTATGAACATGCGTATCGTAATGAAAAAAAGCTATTACCCGTTATACCTCTGCCAGTAAATCTTACCAGGATTAAATATCTACCAAATGTAGCTAGAGAAAAGATAAAATTCTACCATGGAATAAATCGTATAGGGTTCAAGGGAACTAAATATATAGAACAAGCATTTAAACGATTAGGGCTAGACTACTCGGATAGAGCTTCTTTTAATATAAAAGGAAGAATGCCATATAATGAGTATTTAAATTATATCAAGAGTGTGAATGTAATAGTCGATCAGACCTCATCATATTCTTGTGGAATGAATGGACTTTTATCTATGGCTTCAGGTAAAGTAGTATTCAGTGGCGCTGAAAAAGAGTCCTTAAAATCGTTAGGAATAAGCGAATCCCCTATAGTTAATATTAGACCATGTGAAGAATATATATACTCAATTACGTCTGACTTTATAAACTCTAATCCTAATATTGAGGAGCGTGGCTACCAATCGCGTGATTTTGTCGAAAAAAACCATTCGCATATCGATATTGCAGAAAAATATGTAAGACAGTGGCTGGGCTTATTATGAAAATAATGTTTGTAGTACCAAGCTTAAGAAAAGGTGGGGCTGAGAGGGTGGTGGTCAAATTGAGTAACCACCTCAACAGTATTGGTCATGATTGCATAATTTTACTTTTTCAGAATGAGATAAGTTATCAGACAACTGCACGAGTTATATCTTTGGAGTCCCCAAGCAGTACAGGTTTGTTTTCAAAAGTCATAAACGTCTTTAAAAGAGTTAGTGGTCTAAGAAGAGTATTTAGGATGGAGAATCCAGATAGGATATTCTCATTTACAGAAACTTGCAATATCCCTTCTATTCTTTCTGGAGAGAAACTTCATATCTCCGTTCGGAACTTCCCTGGTTATAAACTTACTAGAGCTCAGAAAATATCTATATTCTTCTTGTATCGATTTAGAAACGTTAAATCTATTGTTTCTGTGTCAAAAAAAATTGGAGAGACTCTAAAGAATGATTACTTTCTAAATAATGTCAAAATAATCGAAAATCCTATAGTAGAGATGGTTAGTGATACGGATACATTTATCGAATCAGACTTCTCAAATGGGGGCTATTGGTTGGCTGTTGGCCGATTGGACCATCAAAAAGGTTTTGATCTACTTATAAAAGCCTATAGTGAATCTGAATTAGCAAAAACTTTTCCACTTGTGATAATTGGCTCTGGAAAGTTAAAAGACAGCTTGATTAAGCTATCAAAGGAGCTTTGTGTTGATAGTCAAGTTTTCTTTTTAGGTGAAAAAGAAGATGTAGAGAATTGGTATGAAAATTGTTTTTCATTCGTGCTCTCATCGAGGTTCGAGGGCTTTCCGAATGTATTAGTTGAAGCTTTGTCATTTGGTGTCCCGTGCATAGCTACTCGATGTAAATCAGGTCCAGACGAAATTATTAATGAAGGGAAAAATGGCTTGTTATCGGATTTAAGTAAGAATGGCCTAAGGTCGAGTATGGAAAAATTAGTGCTAAACCCAGGCCTAAGAAGAGAGATTGCTTCCAACGCTAAGTCGTCAGTGTCAAAGTTCGAAATAGATACGGTTTCCAAAAAGTGGCTTGGTTTATGAAAGTTTACAATTTTTTAATTAATAATCTTTCTGGAGGTGGCGCAGAAAGAGTATTAACTAATATATGCACGAATTTCTCAAAACAGTCGAAAGTAAGAGTGTTTTTACTAGATGATAATATTTTCTATGAACTGCCTAATGAAGTAGAGGTTATATTATTATCAAAAACAGGAGTGAAGTGGATAGATATTTTAATTTCACCATTCATCCTAACCTACTATTCTTATAAGTTTGATATAAAGATATTACAAAGTCATTTGTTTATATCTAATTATGTTAATTCGTTATCTAAAGTTTTCGGCGCACGTCATCAGGTTCAGATGGTTCATTGTGTTTCTTTTAGTTCAAAGTTTAAAAAACTGAGTCTATCTAAAGTAGCACATCTGTTACTCATGAAAATATTGTATGGACAAGCCAATCTTCATATATTCAAATCTGAAGATATGAACGATGACTATACTAGTTTTTTGGATATACCAGAAGATAAATGTAAAGTGATTTATAACCCAGTAAATATTGAAAATATTAGAAGGGATATTCGTCTATATTTACATAGTTATCCTATTGGATTTAATATATTGATTGTAGGTCGATTTCATGCGACAAAGCGCCAGTATGAAATTTTGGAACTATTAGAGTATTTACCTGATGATGTGAACCTTCACTTTTTAGGTGATGGGCCTTTATTGGAGCATTGTAAGACTTTTTCGAAAACGTTAAACGGAAGCGATAGAGTTCATTTCTATGGGTCAGTGGATAACCCGTTTGGTTTTATGGCTTCTGCTGATATTGTGCTATCTAATTCAGTGGCAGAAGGCTTCCCTAATACGTTGGTAGAAGCTTTGGCTTGTGGAGCATGTTGTATTCATGCTGACTGTTTGTCGGGACCTAGAGAAATACTTAATAGAGAAAAGGGTAGTGTATATAATAAATTCTATAAATCAGAATTTGGGATATTATTTGATCAAACTAGTGAAGCTATGTTAGCCTCTATTAATGTTATATATAGTGACGAAGAGCTTAAAAGAAAATACCAGGAAGCTGCGTTAACTCGAGCCCTAGATTTCGATTACTCTGCTGCCATTAGAAATTACAAGCATTGTTTTGAAAAATAACGGATCTCCAATATTAATATTTTGTCTTTATTAAGGCCTCGGTTAATTAAAGATAATATCAGAAACACCGAGTGTCGGAGTCAAATTATGAAGCCTAATATTAAAAATAGTTGTCCTTATAAAATACAGTGGTTGATTATTTCTTTTCTAATATCATTTATTTATTCTGGTGTTCTGTCATCATTACCTGTCGATGTATTTTATGATCGGATCAATTATTTATATTATGCTGAGAAATCATATATAATTTTTCTACACAACATGGAAAGTGGTCTTCTCAGAACATTTTTTAATGAACCCATTTGGCTTTTGTTAAATACCGCTCTAGCCTCGATTCTTTCACCGGAGTCAGTAATACGGGTGTATATATTTATATCATGTTTTTTGTTGTCTTTTAGTCTTTGTTATGCCAATCGAAAACACTTTTTCTTTGTTATGTTTGCTTTATTATTCCCATTGTTGATAAAGAATTATATTGTACATTTGAGACAGGGCGTTGCAATGTCTATATTTTCATTGGGTTACTTCTCTAAAAATCTAAAGGTTAAAGCCAGTTTAATTTCTTTAACTCCTTTTATTCATGTTAGTTTTTTTATAATAATAGGTGTTATGGCTTTAGGCAATATGGTGAGATTTAAAGGAATTTCCCCTGGAGTTAAAGCGCTGATTGGTTTTATTATATTGTTAGTTATTGCTATTTTACTTCCCTATATAGCATCTCTTCTCGGAGCTAGGCAAGGGGAAAGAGCTGCCCGATTGTCAATGAATGTTAGTGGAGTAGGTTTCTTTTTTTGGATGACTATTTTGTTGGTGTTTCTTCTTAGTGGAAGAGATGCAATATTAAAGTCATTAAGCGCTATATTTATTTTATTTCTTTATCTATCTCTATACTTTATAAGTCCTTTCTCTGGTCGTGTGTTAGAGAGTGGGCTTATAATTGTTCTATTTTCAATTACACTACTAGGAGTCAGAAGTAGGTATACTATGTATCTACTTCTGGCATTTTGGTCCTTAGCAATGTGGTTGCCTAGAATTAGTCAAGATTATATGGGCTGGGGGCTCTAGAAAGTAATGAATTCCCAATTGCACAACAGAGCTCTATGTGCCTTGTCAATTAACACAACACAACACAACACAACACAACACAACACAATATTTACATTCTAGGAGATATTTTGAACAAACAGAAGCAACAGCCAACTCACGGGAAGTCTTACTCTTCTATAGAAGCCGATAATGAGATAGACCTTCGAGAGTTGTTTAGAACTTTATGGGCAGGTAAGTTTGTAATAATTACTGCTACTGTCCTATTTGCATTAGGAGCCTTAGCTTTAACTTATACGAAATCAAGTGTTTACCAAGTAGAGGCTAAGCTATTTTTACACAATGACCCATATGGATTGGCTGAAGGGGGCGGACTAGTTTCTGGTGCTTATGTTATCCAAGAAGCTAATGAAATGTTTCTCTCCATTACTACCGAGTCATTTCATAAAGATATTCTAAATGCTTCAGGAGACGATAATAAAAATATTTTTGATGGGATTAATTTTTCTAGACATAATAAATCTGGAGTGATTAGTTTGTTAAAGCGATCTGCTATATCTAATGATGCATTTGATGGCATCAAGGTATTCAGCGACAATGTCAACCAATCTCTGAAGAAACGAGAATTGGAGCAGGTTTTGGCTACTTTGTTCAAAAATTCGGAACTATTAGAAAATAAATCTGGCCGAGTAAAAGAAATATTAGAAGAAAAGCAAGCTCAATTACTCTACAAAAAAGCATACCTTGAAATACCAAGCTCGCAACTAGTTAGTATTATCAAACCACCTAAGTTACCGACTTCACCTATTCAATCAAATAATTTGAAATTTGTTTTTCTTGGTGCAGCTTTGGGGGCTGGACTAGCAGTTATGATACTTCTGTTACGCTTTTCTTTTAGAGATGAATCGGATTGATTATTTCAAAGTAAAGTATGTGGTTTCTATTATAAACCTTCAATTACTATTTAATATAGTACAGTTTCTTTAGAAGGTTTATTTGTGGTGGCTACGTAAGGTATTCAAAATACGTTACGTATGTGCATTCAAATTAGCATCAATCGTGTAGTGAGTCTATGAACTGCTGATATTTACTTTATAGCATGAATTTATAACCATAGTTAAAGTAGAGGATAAGTTGTGTATAGCTAACGTCCATTTTAAGTTTTGACTATATGGTAATAAAAAGTAAGTGATATAGCTCTTGAATGTTCATATTCTGACGGGTGGCTGCTTTACAACTCTGGCCTGTTGTCTATTCAAATTATTATTGTTATAACAGGTTCAGGTAATAAAGGAGAGCCGGATGGTTTTTTTTTGAGGGAAATAAGGTGTGAAGGCATTTATTAAAAACGGATTGTTACAGGCCTTTTGTACTAAAGCTATTACTTCCCTATCTTCAGTTGTTTTAGTGTTTTTAATTAACAGCGTCTATTCATTGGAAGATGTTGGTAGGTACGCAGTGTTTCAAAGTGTACTTCTATGTTACGCGCTGATAGCTAGGTTTGGTATTAATAACACTATTATGTTTTATATTGGAGTAGGGTATGGCAAATTTAAAGCATCTCCTGTTATTTATGAAGGCATGAAGTATACTTTATCGATTTGTTTTTGTTTGTCATTGTTACTTTTTTATATTTCTACAATTTTCAATTTTTTCAAACTCAATCAGAATTTTGTTGTACTCATATGTTTACTAGGGCCAATTCTTTCTTTTTGTTACATCTTTGCAGGTGCTTTAAGAGGGTTGAGGCGACCATCCTTGGCTATTTTAATGGAATCTGGCGGCGTATCATTGTTAATGATATTGATTTTATGGCTCACTCTACAATCTAATTTGAAGCTAGGAGTAGAAGAGCTCTATAAATGGGCATTATATACTACAGTTGCTATAGGGTTGGCGAGTGTAATCTATTGCACTTTTGTGAATGATCGATTATTAAATGATAAATGTCACTTAAACAGAAGAAAGTTTATTAGTAAGTCGAGTTCGTTCTTTATTATATCTATATCCGGTTTTCTACAAAATTCTTCAATATTTTTAATTGGCAGTTACTTCCTTGAAGTAAGTGATATTGGTACTTTGAAATTATTGCATCAACTGACGTTGATCTTTAGTTTTGTTTTAGTTGTATCTAATACTGTTATCCCGCCGCGCTTAGCGAAACTATATTCAGAAGATAAGCTAGAGAGTTTTGAAAGGCTTATAAGACTTGGAGCTAGCGTAGGTTTTTTAACATCAGTTTTAATTTTATCGTTCGTTTTAGTTTTCCATAATGTAATTTTCAATTTCCTTTCCATTCCTATAAATAGTACAGTGATAAAATCATTTTTGATTTTATCAATAGCACAAGTAATAAATGTTTCTACAGGGTGTGTGAATTTTGCGCTAACAATGTCAGGTAAGGAAAAGGTAGCGAGGAATATTGTTGTTATTACTTCAACTATCGGTATTTTAATATATACTATTTTAATATCAAACTTTGGTTTGCCGGGAGCTATGTTTGGCGTGGCAATAATGGTCATTCTTCAAAACTTACTTATGGTTGTATATGTGAGATATAGAATGAAAATAAGAACCACACCTTCATTATCCGTAATTAACTGGTTTTACAATGAAAAATTCAAAAGTTAACTTCTTCCATATTGGCCCTCAAAAGACAGCGACCACTTGGCTCTATAATTGTTTGAAAGAGCACCCAGAAGTATCGGTAGCAAGTAGGGACGCGATACAATTTTTTGATATAAACTATCATTTAGGTGAAGATTGGTTCGAGAGTAAATTTCCTGAAACTACCGGTATTAAAGTAGAAACTAGTCCTTCTTATATCCGGTCGAGATTATCTCTAGAGAGGATTAAACATTATAATAACGATGCTAAAATTATTTTTTGTATAAGGAATCCAGTCGAAAGAATGTTATCTCATTTCTGGCACGAGAAAAAGAAAAATAGTTTTAGCTACGAATTACAAGATGTATTTAATAACTATGATTTGTTTAGTTCTTGGATAGAACCATCGTTTTATGCGCAGAAATATGAATTGTTGATTGATATCTTTGGTAAAGAAAACATCTTAGTACAAGTGTACGATGACCTAGTGAAATCACCAGAGGATTACATTAAAGATACTTATGAATTTCTCGGTGTAATAGATTCTAGTTTCTCACCGCAACTTTTAAATAGAAAAGTGAATCAGGCTACTGTGAAAAAAAGTAAATCTAGGTTGTTTTTTATTGATATTTTCACAAAAATTGGAGTCATTGATACTTTATTGAAGGTCAAAGCAAACATTTTTGGTTTACAAACCACAAAGGGAATTAAGACAGAAGAACTGATTGATAAATTAAGTAAGGATGACCTTGATAGAATAAAATCTATTACAAGGTTTGATGTGGAGAAATTAAGCTCCCTGATACAGAGGGACTTAACTTTTCTATGGGGCTATCATAAATGAAGCTACTTTTTATTACATTGAGCTCTGACGAGAATGAGCTAGATGAATGTATTGAAGTAGTGTCTAAAACTATCGAAAAATATCAATATTTAGTTCATATCGAACACTTGATATTTAGAGGCTTAGGAAGGCATGAAGCCGACACTAAAGTATATAATACTATTATGGAAAATAGGGCTGAATATGACTATTTTGTTAAGCTTGATGCTGATATGAAATTCAATGATGACTTTATTATTAAGCTTGATGGTTATCTTAAAAAAAATCCAGACATATCTCATTTAGTCATTCCAGTTTTTGATTATCTTTCCCAACACTCTATCATTGGCTTACACATATTTAATAATAATGCTCATTGGCCAAGTTTGGAGACAAAAAGTCGTATTAGGGTCGATCCTGATCCAGTACTTCTCTGTGGTAGAAAAGTTATAGATAATGTATTTTTTGTAGATGATATTATCCATTGTTATAACCCTTCTGAAACTCAAGCGATGTATTACGGAATGCACAGAGGAATGAAGTTTTTCGGAGAAAATCGAACTATACGAAAGTTAAGCGGAGCATATTTACAGTTTCAGTTGGCAGAACGAGTTCGGAACAATTTTGTCAGGGATAGTAACTCGCTTAGACGTGCATTTATGGTTGGTTTTTATCAATCCTCTCTAAAAAGCACTAATGATGTTTTAGACATTATTGGCAGGAAGAAGGATTTTAATGAAGTTAGATTCGACGAAGAAAGATTCTTGAGTTTTCTTAATGATCAGTCATTTTGGTTTAGAGAAAAACTAATTATGAGGGTTGTTATCTTTATTAGTAAAGTTTGGAGGTGATAATATTGATCCTCTATTTTCATCGTATAATTGAAGAACGTAACGGAACCGTTGGTGACAATGATGATATCACAATTTCAGAGTTTTCAAATCTAATTTCTATATTGAAAGGACGGGGCTATACAATCCTTTCTCTCCCTGAATATCTTGAAAGCACTAGTGTCAATAAAGTTTCGATTACATTTGACGATAATGACTTTTCTATAAGGAAGTACAGTAGCGAATTGAAGGCAATGTCATTCCCATTTACTTTGTTTTGTTCAATATATTCATTGGATAATTCTAATAATGTGAGTGAGACAAAAATGAAGGTTAAATCAGCTTTATTGAGAGTTGCTTATAAACAATTAGGAGTAGTTGGTCGATATCTATATTTATATTATATTCGTAGATTTGGAATCTATGATAGAGCATTGTCATGGAAGGACCTGAGATACTTGAAGTTAGAGCATGGTACTAATATAAGTATTTGTTCTCATGGTTGCAATCATATTAAACATAGTTATTTGAACTTATTCTCTGTATTGTTTGATGTTTATGTGTCTTATTCAAGGTTTAAAAGTAATGTTCCTGAGTTTGTTTGTTATTACGCCTATCCATATGGCTATAGTGACTCATTTTCTAGGTTGGTTTTGTCTGTTTCCCCATATAATTATGCTTTTACAACATCAAGGAAACCAATGGGGCGGTATGGATATAGTCGAGTGAATGGATATGATTTTTATAAGAGTTGCTAGATTTTTATTTTTTCATGCCTAGAGTGTATATTATGGCTATTGTTGTTAGGATGTTGATGCTTATATTCTTAAGTAATGTTAAAGTTGGCTTTTAGTAATTATTGGTTTAGTGAAGTATTTAGTAAGACGTGTTTCAAAGTTTATAGCGATTGGCTCCGGAGACGCTATTGAGTAATAACCTTTGACCCTCTGTCAAAGGCATTGCTAATAATGAGATGGAAAGCTAACCTCAACATTGTTATGTTGGGTCATTCAAAATAAAGTCGTATATTGGCTTAGTATGGGAAAGACAGTAGTAATGAAAATAGCTATAGTAGGCACAGGTTATGTGGGGCTATCTAACGCTATGTTGTTAGCACAGAATCACAAAGTAGTTGCGTTAGATATAGTCGCTGACAAAGTAGAAATGCTTAATAATAAGCTATCTCCAATAGTCGATGCAGAAATTTCAGAGTTTTTGAAAAACGAAAAGTTAGAGTTCTGTGCAACTTTAGATAGGGAATATGCATATAAGAATGCTTCATATATTATTGTAGCAACCCCTACGAATTACGATCCACTGACTAATTATTTTGACACGAGTTCTGTCGAGGCGGTTATTAAAGATGTGATGTCGATTAACCCAAATGCAGTTATTGTAATAAAATCTACGGTACCCGTGGGATACACTAAGAAAATTCGGAAAAACCTTAAGTGTAATAACGTTATTTTCTCTCCTGAGTTTTTGCGTGAAGGGCGTGCTTTGTACGATAATTTGTACCCATCACGCATTGTCGTTGGAGAGAGGTCTAAGAGAGCAGAAGTATTTGCACGCATGTTACTAGACGGAGCAGAAAAGAGCGAGGTGCCAGTTTTGTACACAGACGCAACGGAAGCTGAAGCTATTAAGTTGTTTTCAAATACTTATCTAGCGCTTCGAGTTGCATACTTTAATGAACTAGACACATATGCTGAAACTCATAATCTTAATGCTCGACAGATTATAGAAGGCGTTAGTCTTGACCCTCGCATAGGTCATCATTATAACAATCCATCTTTTGGTTATGGTGGGTATTGTCTACCAAAAGATACCAAACAGCTTCGGGCTAATTATCAAGATGTACCTAACGAGATTATTGGTGCAATCGTTGATGCAAATCGGACCCGGAAAGATTTTATAGCTGATTCCATTATTAGCCGTAATCCAAAAAGAGTTGGTATTTATCGCCTAATTATGAAAGCTGGGTCAGATAATTTCCGTGCTTCTAGCATTCAGGGTGTTATGAAGAGAATTAAAGCAAAGGGTATTGAAGTTGTGCTTTATGAGCCTGCTTTGAAAGATGAAGAGTTCTTCAACTCTAAAGTTATACGCGATCTAAACGAATTCAAACTATCTTGTGATGTTATTGTATCAAATCGAATGATAGACGAGATTTATGATGTTAAAGATAAGGTGTATACTAGAGATTTGTTTGGAAATGATTAGTTAGCTCAACGATAAACAATAGCCACAAAGAAAATGAATCACATAGTAAATATGCAAGTTCAATATGCATCTTAGGTTGTTCTTGGCAACCGAAGGAGTGTGAAATTAGTTGGAACTTGGACTGTATTAATCTGATGTTTCTCCTAGTATGACATACTCTGGTTAGCTTAGACTCTCGATTGCTAAAATACATATTAATGGAAGTGGAAATGGAATGAAAAAAATTATTCAATCGGCATTATCGCTAGTGGGATTAGAGCTGCAACGTAGGCCAAGGCGTAGCTTTACAGATCTTCATCATATCGAAACTGGTGGGGAGGGAATAGTTCTTCCACCTGGTTATAATGTAGAGACTATTATTGATGTTGGGGTCGCTGGCGGAACTCCTTGGTTATATGAGCGATTCTCAGATCAGAACCTTATACTCATAGAACCTCTCAACGTTGTAACTGAGCTATCTGATATAATTAAGCATCGGGACTTTGAAATGTACGAGTGTGCTGTTGGGGCTGAAAGTGGCTATATTGAAATAAATTACGACACAACGCGTCCCTCACTCTCTTCAATAAATGAGCGGTCACAACTTACAAAGCGACCTAGACACAAACTCGAGAAAAAAATAGTCGAGTTGAAAACATTAGATGAAATTGTGTTAAAAACAAAGTTTGGTACTTCTAAACTTGGTCTTAAGATCGACACGGAAGGCTTTGAGCTCGAAGTATTAAAAGGGGCTAGTGATACCTTACAACGGTGTCAATTTGTAGTTTGTGAGGCTTCGATTGAGAAGAGGTTTGAGGAAAGCTATGATTTTTCTGAACTTGTTCTTTTTATGGCGGATAATAATTTTAAGCTAAGTAAAGTCTTGCAGTTTGCAAGGGATAAGAATGGAGTTGTAAGAATGGCAGATGTGCTATTTGAGCCAAAAGCAAAAGTATAATTGATATGCACTTTGTAATTTATTGTATCCGCTAGCAGCCCACCTATAGTAAGTTGCACTTCTCTACTACTAAGCATAATACATGATGTGTTTTCTAAAGTGTATAACTCTCCTTGATGGGAGTTATACTGGTGTTGTAATAGGCTAATAATTTGTTTTTTCAGTTACAACTCTCGCAGCGTTCCAATGCAACCTCATGAAATAAATAATGACTTTGTAGATTATTTCGTTGTTTTTTAATAATTCCGAGTCTATTTCATAGGTAAAATATTAGTGAATTAATGAACCCACTTATCCATTTTTAAATCATTAAAGATTATCGACAAGAAAGTAAAATTGACCATAACCGGTCAGCCGTTATTTTGCTGACAATTTGTGGTGTCTTGTCAGTCATGATGGCCAGGAAGGTGTTGTCGATTTTTGCAATGCTCGCTTGAGCTTCTTAAAGCGATATGGTGCTTTTAAAGCTAGCACTCTACCGGCAGACGCGTTATCCCGAGTTATGGGCAATTGCTCTGCCATAGATGAAAGGTTGCCACAAACTCAAAAATGGAGAAGTCATCGTGAGTTATTGTAATGCTTTGCGTGGGTTATATGGCCGCACAAACGGTAGAGGAGCTATCCATATAATGAATGCCTTTACTCAAGAAATTGACAGGGTAAGATTATGAAAAACCTTGTGGAATAAGTCTTGGCTGAGAGAGTGACTTCTACCACTTTCTACATAGAAGGCACCGAAGTTAAAAATAAGGTATCGGTCGATTTGACGATCAATTCTAGCTGTGATCATATACTGACCTTTACAGTTACAAAACCAGCTATATGAACGGATTAATCCTTTTGGACCATATTTCAGCTATCAAAGGCCACGTCTATCATGGAAAGTAGAACATAAGCTTACCGATATTGTTTTTTCTTACTTTGGCGGTAGCCATTGCAGGTTTCGAGGGTTGGGGAAGCTTCTAAGACTTTGGAGATAATGACCTTTATTGGCTTTAACAATATGCTTTTTTTGAAAGCGAAATCCCGGTCCATGATACGATTACGAGAATCATCAATTTTATCATTTCAAAATGTCTACAATCACGAATAGATGACTGTCATGGGGTGACACAAGGTGCTGTGATAGCAATTGAAGGTTAACGTTATGAGGCACTTGTGACAAGGAAAAACCCAAAGCAGCGATACATATGGTCAGTGCGTTTAGTACTGCGAATTAGCAAGTATTGAGTTAGGTGAAAACTGCTAAAAAATCCAACGAGATTAAAACTATTCCAGCTATCAAAACGCCTAGAGAACCCGGGATATCTTCTTACTATGGGATGCCAGAGAGAGGTTGCTAGGCAAGTAGTAGATAAGGATGCAAGACTACCTTCTTGGAGTGAAAGGTAATCAGGGACGACCATAACAACACATAAGCAATAGGTTCAGTCCGTGCATGATACATTATACATGACTCTGACGGCGACAAGCCTTGTATTCAAGAGCAAGATCATGGTCCTACTGCAAGGTTTTGCTATTGATTGGCCTAAGCTAAAAACTATCGGCAAGGGTAACGTCGATTAGGCAATAAGGCGACAAACCAGCGGAGACATTGAGTATTCGTTACTGTATCAGTTCAGGCGTATTAGGCTCTAAATAGCAGTTGGAAAAATCACGAACACACTGGAGTACTGAAGTTCAAATGCACTGGCGCTTGGATGTTGGTATGAATGAAGATAAGTGCCGAATCCAGCGAGAGTCTGCAGGTGAGCATTTAACAGTGGTCCGTCACATGGCATTAAATATGCTGACAAATTAAAAAACATTTAAGGCAGGGTTAGAAATAAAGCAGCGAAAGGTCAATCGAAATTCGAGCTACCTATCGCTAGCTCTTGCGGGCCAAGGATTTTCGTAATCTAGCCCTAAGCAATGGAAGAAAATTGTCTAAGTAAGGCTCTTATAAGTCTTACGCGATGGTGTTGTTCATTCGGTTTCCCTGTTTTGAATACCAATTATTACTTAAATGGTTTATTTATGAAAATTGCAATTGCAGGTACAGGCTACGTAGGCCTTTCCAATGCTATGTTATTGGCTCAGCACCACGAAGTCGTGGCAGTTGATATCATGGCTGAAAAAGTAAAGATGCTAAATAACAAGCAATCTCCCATTGTTGATAAAGAAATTACCGATTTCCTCACCAATAAATCGCTTAACTTCACCGCTACCTTAGATAAAGAAACAGCATATAAAGAAGCGGAATACGTCATTATCGCAACACCTACCGATTATGATATAAAAACCAACTACTTTAACACATCATCGGTTGAAGCGGTGATTAAAGATGTTATGAGTATCAATCCTAAAGCGGTGATGGTGATTAAATCTACCGTTCCTGTAGGTTATAGCGCGCGGATTAAACAAAAGTTAGGGTGTGAAAATGTTATGTTTTCTCCTGAGTTTTTACGTGAAGGTAAAGCCTTATACGACAATCTGCACCCATCACGTATTGTGGTCGGTGAGCGCTCCGAGCGGGCGACATTGTTTGCGAACCTGTTGTTAGAAGGGGCAGTTAAAAAAGATGTTGAAATCTTATATACTGATTCAACAGAGGCAGAAGCCGTAAAGCTGTTCTCTAATACCTACTTGGCACTTCGTGTCGCTTACTTTAATGAGCTAGACACCTACGCAGAATCTCACGGATTAGATACGCGCCAAATTATCGAAGGTGTATGTTTAGACCCCCGTATTGGTTCTTATTATAATAATCCTTCATTTGGTTATGGCGGTTACTGCTTACCAAAAGATACCAAACAACTGCGTGCTAATTACTCTGATGTTCCTAACAATATTATCGGTGCCATTGTAGACTCGAACACCACACGCAAAGACTTTATTGCCGATTCGATTATTAAAAGAAACCCAACGCGCGTCGGTATTTACCGATTGGTGATGAAGTCTGGTTCTGATAACTTTCGTGCTTCGAGTATTCAAGGTATTATGAAGCGTCTTAAAGCAAAAGGCATTGAAGTTGTGGTGTTTGAACCAGAGTTTAAAGAAAAAGAGTTCTTCCGTTCATTAGTGTTGGCTGATTTTGAGCAGTTTAAGTTAAGCTGTGATGTCATTGTTTCAAACCGCATGGCCCAAGAGTTGGAGGATGTCAAAGACAAAGTATATACGCGCGATTTATTCGGTTCAGATTAAGGATTATAATAATGAAGTATTTGGTAACGGGCGCAGCCGGTTTTATCGGCAGTGCCGTGGTCGAGAAGTTAACCGACAAAGGGCATCAGGTTGTTGGTATCGATAATCTGAATGATTACTACGATGTGGCTTTGAAAGAAGCACGTCTGAATCGTATTCAACATGATAACTTTAAACTGGTTCAGTTAGACATCGCTGCTCGTGATAGTGTTGCTCACTTGTTTGAAACTGAACAGTTTGATCAAGTGATCCACTTAGCAGCGCAAGCAGGCGTTCGCTATTCCATTGAAAACCCGCATGCTTACGCCGATTCAAACTTACTCGGCCACTTAAATATTCTTGAAGGGTGCCGCCATAGTAAGGTGAAGCATTTGGTTTATGCCTCTTCAAGTTCTGTTTATGGGTTGAATGCTAAAACTCCGTTTGCAACGTCAGATTCAGTTGACCACCCTGTATCATTGTATGCCGCAACAAAGAAGTCAAATGAACTTATGGCGCACAGTTATTCTCATCTGTACGATATTCCTACCACAGGCTTACGATTTTTTACTGTGTATGGCTCGTGGGGGCGCCCAGATATGGCGCCGTTTATTTTTACTAAGAAAATTCTCGATGGCGATACTATTGATATCAATAACAATGGTGACATGTGGCGGGATTTTACTCACGTAAATGATATTGTTGAGGGTGTAGTACGTATCGCTGATGTGGTGCCAAATCGTGATAATGATTGGACTGTGGAGGCTGGCTCTCCAGCAACGAGCTCTGCGCCTTATGCGGTATATAACATTGGCCATGGTTCTCCAATCAATTTGATGGATTTTGTAAAAGCTATTGAAGACGAACTCGGTATTGAAGCGAAGAAAAATTTTAGAGAAATGCAGCCAGGCGATGTGTACCAAACCTATGCCGATACACAAGATTTGTTTCAAGCTATTGGTTACAAACCACAAGTAGGCATTAAGTTAGGTGTAAAGGAATTTGTTAGTTGGTTTAAGGGGTATTATACGTAGTCATAACTTCGTCGGCTTTGAATATGTTTAAGGCCTTATTGCAAGTTTTATTTCTAATGAGAGGCTGGGGTGGAGTTTTTTTTACTAAATGATAAAGCTGACTATAATGTTAACTATCGTTCAGGGTTAATGGGTGAACTTGATTCCCGTGGATTAGCGTTTAAGAGTATTGGCTTGCTTGATAGTGCTTTTGGCTTTTTATATTATATTATGTCTCTGATGTTGTTAGACCGATTTTTTATTTCTTCAAATATAAAAAGTAACATTGTATTTATGCTTTTTTTTTGGCGTAAAGGTGTAATTATAATCAATGGGATGGGTAGAAAGAGGACATCCCGTTTATTCAGGCTTTCTATTAATTTACTTTTTAAAATTAATATTAGAAAAAAAATTGTTTTTCAAAACTACGCAGATTATAGATATTTTACATATTTGTCGAAACGTAAATACTATTGGGTCCCCGGCTCGGGCGGTAATGCTAGACGTCTTGGTCAAACTGAAAATATCGTGATCGTTTCAAGGGACAGTAAACTTCCATTGATTGCAAGCTCTATAATCAGTGCGTTCAGTTTAGTTGATGGAAAAAGTAAGGTTGTTTTAGTTGGTTGCTCAAAAGCTGTAGTTCAAGATTACTTCCATGGTGAGCAAGCACTAGGGACTGGCTTCTTACCTCAGAGTGAAATCTTTGGTGGCGGGTATCGCTTTTTTCAACCATCAGGTTACGGTGAAGGTATTCCTCATACATTAGTCGATGCACTTTGTTCTGGTATGCAAATATACATTTATAAACATGACTATATTAAGTTTGGTTTACACCGGCTCGGTTTTAAATATTCTATTGTAGACGGGCTTCTTTTAGAGCTAAGTTATAGTGACCGACACGTAAACTCCCTGAGAGAAAAAGTCGTTAGTTTAAAGTACTTAGAACTGGTTGATGGCTTCAAAGTTTAAGGTTGGGGTTATTGGCGTTGTTATATAGATGATTGTGTTGTCGAATTTTCGTGGTATATATCGGTTGTTAATAAGCAGAACCCCTTTTTTAAGGTCAAGGTTAAGATGACGAAATACTAGTATTTATAGAGCTAGTGTTTGCAATGTATTCAAAGATTAAATTATGAAAATTTTATTAACAGGTAGTAGTGGTTTCGTGGGAAGCCATTTTTATGGTGACGACAACATCAAGCGGATTGTTGTACGTGATGGCGATAGTTGTAAACGCTGGAGATGCGAGAAATATACTATCGATGCAATCAATGGACAAACTGATTGGTCAAGTGCTTTTGACGATATCGACGTTGTTATACATTTGGCAGCACTTGCCCATTCACAAAGCTTTACTCGTGATGATTATAAGAAGGTAAATATTGACGGTGCGTTACACTTAGCGAAACAAGCTGCTTCGGCTGGTGTTAAAAGATTTGTTTTTGTTAGTTCAATAGGTGTCCATGGGCCTGCTAGTTTTGATGCTCCCATAACGGCCAAGAGCCCACTGGTGCCTGACAATAACTACACGCGTTCTAAACTTACTGCTGAAATTGGTTTAAAAGAGCTGTCTCTAGATACTGGGTTGGAAGTTGTTATTGTACGACCAACATTAGTATATGGAGTAAATGCCCCAGGTAATTTTGGGCTACTCACTAAACTCCTTTCTCGAATTTCTGTTTTACCTTTTTATGCTGTGGGTAACAAACGTGATTTTATCTCTGTTGAGAATCTTAAAGATCTCCTTAAGTGTTGCGCTTTACACCCTTGTGCCAGAAATAGAGTTTTTTTAGCGAGTGAAGGGGATACTGTTTCAATTAAAGAGTTTACAAACGCTATCGCGAAAGGCTTAGGTAAAAAACTCTATCAGCTTCCAGTACCTGTAAGCTTAATGAGGCTCGGTGGGAAGTTACTTGGTAAGTCTGCTATGGTTGAACAGTTGGTTGGTAATTTACAGGTGGATTCATCGGACTTGAAAAAAGTGTTAGGTTGGAAGCCTCCATATACGATGGAAGAGTCAATGGCGTTTTTAAGAGAACAAAGTAAAGAGAGAAATTAATGATACGTCTTTTGGATTTTTTAGCATCGTTTTTCGGTTTGTTGTTCTTATGGCCTATATTCCTCATTGTTATCATTATTGGTCTTTTTGATACAGGTTCACCTGTTTTCGTGCAAGAGCGAGTGGGGCGCTATAAGAAGCCATTCAAACTAATTAAGTTTCGTACTATGTCGGTGGAAACTAAATCCGTGGCCAGCCACTTAGCCAGTAATGCTTCCATAACAATAGTCGGTGCTTTTTTGCGTAAAACAAAGATTGATGAACTGCCTCAGCTGATTAACGTGCTAAAGGGTGAAATGAGTTTAGTCGGCCCTCGTCCCAATTTATTTAACCAAGAAGAGTTAATTAAAGAGCGTGATAGTCTAGGGGTATACGATGTTCTACCAGGAATTACTGGTTTAGCTCAGGTGAATAATATAGATATGTCTACTCCTAGTTTATTAGCTGATACAGATCGTCAAATGATTGATACACTTACGATAATAAAATATTTTTCTTATATCATTATGACGGCAACAGGAAGTGGTAGTGGTGATGCAGTTAAGTAGACAGTGCTATATGAGCGCTTATACTGACATTTTCCAATAACGTCAGCACAATACTGGCGTTAGCTTTATTAAGAGAACAATAATGGCTAGGCTTAATTTCCTTTGGGGTTTATCCCGTTTTCATAAGCGATTGATTAGTGTCGTTATAGATATGATGTTCATCATCGCTTCTTTTCATGCAGCGTATTGGACTCGTATTGGTCACATCAAGCCTTTAGACGATGTTTCAACTCAATACGTTGTTCTCGGCACCTTGATAGTGACAATTTTAGTTTATACGAAGCTAGGATTATATAGAGCGGTTCTACGTTATTTGACCTTTCATGCTCTTGCTGTTGTTAGTGTTGGCACTGCGGTTTCAGCTGCTACAGTATCCGTTTTGGCATTTTATTTTGACGCTTCAGTTCCTCGTTCTGTGCCTATTATCTATGGTGCATTCCTATGCTTGTTGAGCGGAGGTTCTAGACTTGTTATTCGTGTGTTGGTTGCAGAAATCGGCAGTAAAGGAAAAAAAAATGTACTAATTTATGGCGCTGGTGCGGCAGGTCGACAATTAGCGTTAGCATTGAGATCATCTGAAACTCATAGAGTTGTAGGTTTTATTGATGAAGATAGTACTTTGGAAAATACTATTATTATGGGGCTAAAGGTCAAGGATATCAGTCGAGCAGGGACTATTGTTGAGAAGCATTGTGTTAGTCAGATACTGCTAGCTGTCCCTAGTGCATCTAGAGCTAGACGAAAAGAGATTTTGAGTGCTCTTGTGCACCTTCCTTCGGAGGTTCTGACAGTTCCTGACATGAAGGATATCGTAGAAGGTAAGGCTCAAATTGATGAGCTCAAAGATGTAGCTATAGACGATCTACTTGGTCGAGACCCTGTTATACCTCAACAGGCATTGATGGAAGCTAATATTAAAAATAAAGTAGTCATGGTTACGGGGGCCGGTGGGTCTATTGGCTCTGAATTATGCCGACAGATTATTAAACTGCAGCCTAGATCATTAGTGCTGTTTGAACTCTCTGAATTTGGGTTATATCAAGTAGATAGAGAGTTAAATCAATTAACTGAAAGTATGGGGCTAGAAGTAGTAATAGTTCCACTACTGGGCTCTGTTCAGCGAATTAATAGATTATCTACTGTTATGAGTAGCTTTAATGTCCAGACTGTCTATCACGCAGCTGCTTACAAGCATGTTCCGTTAGTTGAGTATAATGTTGTGGAGGGCGTCCGCAATAATGTATTTGGCACCTACTACACAGCTAAAGCTGCCATTGAAGCAAGTGTGGAGTCTTTCGTGCTTATCTCTACTGATAAAGCTGTTCGTCCAACGAACGTAATGGGCACTACTAAGCGAGTCGCTGAGCTTGGTCTGCAAGCCTTAGCCAAGCAAGAAAATGCTAAGCAAGGGGGTACTCGATTTTGTATGGTCCGCTTTGGTAACGTTCTTGGATCTTCCGGATCAGTCATACCGCTATTTAAAAAGCAGATAGCCAAAGGTGGGCCAGTAACGGTAACTCACCCTGATATTATCCGTTATTTTATGACCATTCCAGAAGCTGCTCAATTAGTCATTCAAGCTGGTGCGATGGGTAAAGGTGGTGATGTCTTTGTCTTGGATATGGGGGATCCAGTAAAAATTACTGATTTAGCTGAAAACCTTATTCAGCTTTCTGGACTTGAAGTTAAAACAGAAGAAAATCCGTACGGTGATATAGGCATTGAATTTTCGGGCCTTCGTCCAGGAGAGAAGCTGTTTGAAGAACTATTAATTGGTGATAATGTCGGACAAACAGCACATGAGCGAATTATGACAGCGAATGAGCGTTTCTTATCTTTGGAGGACTATAGTCAGCTAATCAACGCATTAGACTCCGCTTGTCATGACTTCGATCATAATAAAATTCGCAAATTACTACTCGACGCACCTACTGACTTTAATCCAACAGATGGGATAGGTGATCTTGTCTGGAAAGCTCAGAATTGTGAGCTAGATGATGAAGTTATTCATTAGGCTATTACTTTGAAGTAGAAAGGCTCCTTTGATAGAAGCCTTTTTGTTTTTTAAGCTTTGGATTTCTGCACTTTCCTACAATATCTGCTTCAAAACCCGATCCGCTTTTACCCTAGTGATCTTGCGAATAAGCTTCTGTACTGGCGCGGGGTAGTGTTCTAACTTTTCTAATTGGCGATACGCGCAAATCATTTCTGTATGCTTTAAAATGTTTTCAACCTCTAGCTCAAACTTTTTAGTCAGATGGTTGTAGTTATCTTGGATCAAAATAGCGTTCTCAAGATCAAGCTTCCACGCTCTTGGGTTAAGGTTATTACCTGTCAGTAACATGTAACGCTTATCGACCCAAATACCTTTTAGGTGGAAGCTGTTGCTATCGTGTTTCCATAGGTGAATAGAGAGCTTACGACTGGCAATATTTGCCTCATTTGCTTTGGCGAACTTGCGTAGATTCATCTCATAAAGATAAGGTAGCCCACCAATGGTTTTGAACGCCTCTTCCGGCGATATATAGAAATCATTGGCCGTTTTGTCGCCGACTATAATCGTTACTTTGACGCCGCGCTTTATCGCTTTTTTAACTTCTTTGGCAACGCTACGTGGGAAGTTAAAGTAAGGCGTGCAGATGAAAATCTCATCTTTCGCAGCTGCAAGTAGTTGGTTCACACTGTTATTTAGTTTGTTGCGACGCTTACCTACGCCAACTAATGGCGTAACTGCGATTTGTTCATTGTTAACAGTCTCTGACTTGAACTGATATTTAGATTGAGCAAGTGATGCTCGCAATTGACGAATATCTGCTTTTATATCTTTGGTGGTTGGTTTTATTTCACACGCAAGATTATTGACCGCAGGGTGATCAATCAGTGAATCGCGAATAAAGCGCACCATGCTGTCAGCCAATGCCGATTGTTTTAGTACATGGTAGCGGTCAAATCGGTAACGGTCTTGATAGTGCAGGTAGATATTATTTAAGCTTGCGCCGCTATAGATTACCTCATCATCAATGATAAAACCTTTGAGGTGCAATACACCAAATACTTCACGGCCACGAACGGGCACGCCGTAAACTGGCACTTTATGCTCATGTTGATCAGCAAATGATTGATACATTGTTGCATTGGTTTCTGACGGCGCTGCCCCAATTAAGCCGCGCTGTGCTCGGTGCCAATCAACACAAACATTCACGTCTAAATCTGGATTCTTTTGCTTTGCTTTATACAGCTCAGATAAGATCTCACGACCGGCTTCATCATCCTCAAGATAAAGAGCTACAAGGTAAATCCGTTTACTTGCCTCCTGAATCGCTTTTATTACGCGAGTTCGGAACTCGTGCGCTGAATAGAGTACATCGAAGTTCTCTGGTTCTAGGGCAAGGGTTGGCAGTTGAGTTAATGGATTCCTGTTCACCATCATGCTGGAGGTATCACCTTAGTCGTTAAAAGCTGGGCTTAGTTTTCCAATAATATTCTTCTGGTAAACGTAATAACCGCTGCGAAAAAATGCAAGAGACGAATATTACCAAACTTCATCGACCCTTTACCAGAAAAGGCGCATGGTTGATTAATTATCAGCCTGAAACTGCATAGGAATGAGACTTCTACCACTATTTACGTATCGCTCGAAAAGGTTTTTGAGGGTGTTGGGTAACTCAGTTGGCTTAATAGTGTGAAATTGATGCTGGCTATAGAAGTGTTCTAGATGCTGATAAGCAAAACAAAAGTCACTGTTTGACAGCTCATGAGCTTGGCAATGGTCAAGCAGCTGATGGCCAACACCTTGGTCACGCCTCTCAGGAATAATTAGCATTCCAGTGAGTAGTCGATACTGCTCGATGCTGCGAAACCGAACCACACCAACCATTGTATGATTGATGGAAGCCGTGATGATTCGCTCATCTTTTTTTGCTTTGCCCGAAGGGTAGTGGGCTTTATACAAGCGAGTTACCAATGGCACTTTAATTGGGTCTAAAACAGCAATTGTCAGTTCTGGCTGCATCTTGTTTGAAATGGGCAACTCACTCATTCTGACCTTCCTCTTATCTAATCATCGTGTTGTCATGTAGAATAACCGAAGTTTAAGTTACCCGATGAATCCCATGCAATCTCTATCTAACGCGAATCTTAGTTCTTATCATACTTTTGGCATTGAGCAGTTGTGTGAGCAGCTAATCGAAGTCTCTTCAATTTTAGAGTTGAAGGAAGCCTATCAATCTGCGCAATGGTCACCTCTACCTAAACTTGTCTTAGGTAAGGGAAGCAACATGCTCTTTACTGAGCGTTTCCAAGGACTCGTTATTATAAATGGTTTGAAGGGTATTGACGTTAATGAGACTCGTAATGACTACTGCTTACATGTGAACGGTGGAGAAGATTGGCCGTCATTGGTGAAATGGAGTGTGGAACAAGGCTATAACGGACTAGAAAACTTAGCATTGATCCCGGGCTGTGCTGGCTCTGCGCCGATTCAAAACATTGGTGCGTACGGTGTTGAATTCAAAGATATCTGTGAATATGTCGATGTACTTTGTTTAGAGAGCCTTGAAGTAAAGCGCTTAACCAATCAAGAATGTCTATTTGGCTATCGAGATTCAATTTTTAAGCATCAGCTTTACCAGAAAGTTATCGTTGTGGCTGTGGGCTTAACGCTAGCGAAACAGTGGAAACCCAATATTGGTTATGGGCCGTTAAAGGCATTCGATGAAGCGACGGTTACCTCCAAGGAGGTCTTTGATTGTGTTTGTCAGGTGCGTTTAGAAAAACTGCCAAATCCTGCTGAAACAGGCAATGCAGGCAGTTTTTTTAAAAACCCAATTATTTCAATATCGACTTTTCAAAGTTTACAGACTCGCTTTCCTAATATTGTTGCTTATCCTGCGATAGATGAAAACGGTCATGAAGGGATGAAGATTGCTGCAGGGTGGCTGATCGACCAATGCGGCTTGAAAGGTACGATGGTTGGTGGTGCGCAAGTACACCCGAATCAAGCGTTGGTTATTGTTAACAAAAATAATGCGACGGCCAATGATGTGGTACTGCTTGCGGCAAAAGTTCGTCAAGCCGTATTGGACAGATACAGCATAGAGCTTGAGCATGAAGTTCGTTTTATGAGTGCGACAGGCGAAACTAATCTGAAAACCATACTGGCTGAAAGAGCTCAAGTGGAGAACGAACAATGAAAGACCACAGTGTAAAATTGACGATTCTCAACATGCTTTCTCAGGGAGGCTTTCATTCCGGGCAAGATCTTGGTGAACAACTAGGTATGTCACGTGCAGCCGTTGGTAAACACATCAAAGGAATCCAAGAGTGGGGCGTGGATGTCTATAGCGTGCAAGGGAAAGGCTATCAGCTTTCTAAGCCGATGCAGCTTTTAGATGAAGCGTTATTAAAATCAAAAGTCGATACACCATTAGATCTTATCCCAATTATCGATTCCACCAATCAATATCTTCTCGATAGAGTGGATCAACTAGAATCAGGATCAGTCTGTATTGCTGAATATCAAGCCAAAGGGCGTGGTCGCCGTGGTCGTGAATGGGTTTCCCCTTTTGGCAGTAATTTGTATCTTTCCATTTACTGGCGCTTAGATGCTGGTATGGCGGCAGCTATGGGCTTAAGCCTCGTGGTGGGTGTTGCGATTGTTGAAGCGTTAGAGAAGCTTGGCATTGATGGTGTAAAGTTAAAATGGCCGAACGATCTCTATTTTCAGGACAAAAAACTTGCGGGCATTTTAGTGGAAATGTCAGGTCAAGCAGGTGCAGCAGCAAACCTTGTGATTGGTATGGGTATCAACCTGAATATGGTTGCCGACAACCAAGAAGATCAGGGAATAACTTCAAACATTACTCAGCCGTGGGTGAGCTTATCTGAAGTGTGTAATACTCTTCCAAACCAATCGTCTATTCGCCGAAATGATTTGGCCGCAACACTGGTCAATACGCTGCATAGCACCTTGGATGATTATGAAATGCGAGGTATGACGGGCTTTGTTGAGCGTTGGAATCGCTTGGATAACTTCTTAGGCCGTAAAGTGAAGCTGATTATGGGTTCGCGAGAGATAGAAGGTATTGCGCAGGGTATTAACGAACAAGGAGCGGTATTGCTTGAAACTGAGCTGGGAATTGAAAGCTTTATTGGGGGAGAGATCTCACTACGCAATAATGAAGCGACTTAATATTTAAAGGTACTAACTGGTATTTAGAGCAGTTAGTACCAATAGGTTTGAATATTATCAATTATTCCTAAGTATGGCAGGAGCTAACGCCAATCTTCATCTCTAGGTCTAAAAGGAATAATGTCAGCACTCGGCTGTGCAACTCTTCCATCCCCTTCTAGCACGCTTTGAAAGCGATACACCTGCTGCGACAGCTCTTTCATTAAAATAACATTTGCTTGGATTGGGTTTTTACAGCGGTCAACGACGCGATCGATATGACTTTGCTGTGCCCATAGGCGATCTTGCATTTCAGTAGAGGCGGAGAGAATCATCTCTTCACACATGTCCTTTTTAAACTGTACGAAGGCATCAGGGTGGTGTTTAGCTAAATCCACTAACTCATCAAAAGGTGGAAGAGTCTGATTTAAAGGGGAGGCATTCATGTCCATTTCCTCTATCTACAGCATTTATTGACTATCACAGTGCTTGATAGACAGTGTTTGATAGCTCTTTTATGTTGAACCATTTTTCAACATTACCTTAAGCGTAAGCAATGAAATAGATTAAAGTTTGAACGAAAGTCTGCATTCTCAATAGTGAGACGGTGATTTATTGCGCAACCCGTTGCTTTTCTATTCGCCCGATTATTGTTTATTTCTATGAATAATCAGTGAAAAATAGAAATAAACATGAGCAAAGCTCTAATTTTACCATCGATACCTTTACCGTCTATTTAACATGGTGTATTGATTGGGGCTTGCTGGAGTGATCTTCATTCCAAAATATTAATAAGGGCAAGGGGATACACTCCTTGTTCTTCATAACTGATGATCCTGAATAGCCATTAATCATGAATATTCTTATCTGCGATGATTCGGCGCTTGCGCGAAAAATGCTAGCAAGAAGTATCGAGCTATTGCCTAATCAAAACGTGCTGTTTGCCGAAGGTGGACAGCAAGCTTTAGATCTCTTACATCAATACTCGGTTGATGTGCTATTTCTTGATCTGACGATGCCAGAAATGGATGGCTATCAAGTCTTAAAGCTCATGCCTCATAGTTATCCTACTAAGGTTGTTGTTGTTTCTGGTGATGTTCAAGCCCAAGCGATGAGTCGATGCATGGATTTAGGCGCTTACACCTTTATTCAAAAACCATTCTCCAACAGCTACGCCGCTGAAATATTCACTCGCCTTGGGCTTATCTTCAAAGCTAACGGTGTTCGAGTTGATGATATTTCCCCACAAGTGAAATTTAAAGAAATTGCCAACATAGCCCTAGGGCAAGGGGCGGCCAGTTTAGCTAGCGTTCTTGGTGAGTTTATCCACCTACCTATTCCAACGGTCAGTACTATTGAGAAAGCTGAACTGGACATGATGCTACGTGATGCTCTATACCGCGATGAAGTCAAAGCAGTAACCCAACGCTTTGTAGGAAGCGGTATGCATGGTGAAGCTTTAATTTGTTTGCATGGACAAGGGATTAGTCACATTGGCGAACGGTTAGGTTTTACTAGTGAAGATAACTCCTATAACGAAGTGGTACTCAATGTCGCCAATTTGTTTGTTTCCTCTTTTATGACCTCACTATGTGACCAAATGGATGTCAGTGTTTCATTGCGACAGCCAGTCGTTGTCGATAGCCGAGTGTACGCCAAGCCCAGTTGCTTAGGAGATGACACCTTGGCGCTTGAGTTTATTTATCGAGATGATCAAGCCTTTGAGTGCGAAGTGTTATTTATGTTTGATCGTGAATCAGAACAAGTCATTAATCGTGTTATGGAGTCAATATGAGTCTTGAAGGTAACTTTGATGTGGTTGAAGAGCTGCATTGGTATACCCAAGTCATCGACACCATGGACGTCGGGATTTTTGTGCTCGATCTTGAGTTTAACGTCATGGCGTGGAATCGTTTTATGCAGTCGTACAGCGGTATCCCTTCGGCTGATATTTTACATAAACCGCTGTTTAGCGTTTGCCCTGATCTTCCTCAAGCGTGGATGGAAGCAAAATGCAATGCCACGACGACATTAGGAACTCAAGGCTTCTCTTCATGGGAAGACAGAGCCTATATTTTTGAATTTCAGAATTTCTCTCCAGCCTCTCGCGGATTAGAGCAGATGCATCAGAATATGGTGATTACTCCGCTAAGTTCTTTGTCTGGTCAGGTTTCGCATTTGTGTGTGATGATCAGTGATGTTTCTGATATTGCACAAAATAAAATGCTGCTTCATGAATCTAACCGTAAGCTTGAGCATAAAAGCCGTATCGATGGTTTAACCGGGTTACTCAATCGAGCATGTTGGGAGCAGTCTTTAATCGATGAGTGCAATAAGCTTAAAGTTGATGATGAACGAGTTTCGACACTCATTATGTTCGATATCGATTTCTTCAAGCGTGTTAATGATAATTATGGTCATAGCATTGGTGATGAGGTGATTCGGCATACCGCGTTACTAGCAGAAAAGACTTCAAGAGGCAGTGACTTTGTTGGTCGATATGGAGGGGAAGAATTTGCAGTTTTATTGCCAAATACGTGCCATGAACAAGCGCTCTATTTTGCTGAAAGGCTGCGTAAACGGGTTGAAGAAAGTGCCATAAAGACAGCTCAAGGGACGATTAATTACACGATTAGTCTGGGTGTCAGTGAGTTCAATAGAGAACTGATTGAGACCGCCACGCAATGGATTGAGGCGGCAGATACCGCGCTTTATAAGTCGAAAGATAACGGACGAAATATGACGACCGTTCATTCCTTAATGGCTTAATCCGCACTTGCTTCTATTGTTTATGCTTGTTTGATGAGATATGCGCAGCGTCTTTGCCCCTGTACGATATGTTCAGTGCGATTAACCTGATACTCATCCCCAAGTAGCGATTGAAAGACATTAAGTTCAGAGGCGCAAAGCACAGGGCTACGAGTCGCAGCCTTGCAAATAGGGCAGTGATTCTCAATCAGCAAGTAATCACCTTCAAGTGGCTGTAGCTCTGCCATATACCCTTCACTTCGGCGTTGCTCGACAATGACCGTCAGTTTCTCTTCTAAAGAAGCACTACTTGAGATCAGTTTTTGATAGCTAGTGAGTGTTTGCTTCTCTCTTTCAGCTGCAATTTTCTCTAGACCATCTTGGCCAAAGAGCCTCTCAACCGCATCAATCATTTGAATGGTTAACTCACCGTGACGATCAGCAAACTGAGCATGGCCTTTGCTTGTTAATGACCAATGTCTTGTTGGTCTGCCCACTTTCACTCTTATGTCGTGATAACTAAGTAACCCTTCATCTTCTAAGATTTGTAGATGTTGGCGCGCACCCATTGTGGTCATGTCTAAATCAAGAGCCAACTGCTTAGCGGTGATCTCTCCATTTTCCTTTATCGCCTGCAGTATTTTTTCGCTACTTTTCATCTTTCCCTCGCATCCGCTGTTTAATTATGCGGTAACGGTTTAATTATGTCGTATCGATTTAATAAAGCAAAGAATTTACTATTGAGATTCATCCAAGCCAATGTCTGTTACAGCGTTAATTTGGAGGTTTGGTCACAAAAAAACGGCCTCGCCCCCTTGGGATTATTTGTTATGCCCCCACATCTGTTTCACAAGCTGAAACACCTTTGAAAGCAGATCCATTGAAAACCGATCCGTTGAAATAAAGGGTGTCAGTATTTATCAAACCTCATGGAAATTTTTAGGAGAGACGATCGATGAACATTCGTCCATTACACGACCGAGTTATCGTAGAACGCAAAGAAGCTGAATCAAAATCTGCTGGTGGTATCGTACTTACCGGTTCTGCTGCGGAAAAATCGACTCGCGGTACAGTGGTTGCTGTGGGTAAAGGCCGCATCCTAGAAAACGGTTCTGTTCAAGCGCTAGATGTAAAAGTAGGTGATGAAGTGATCTTTGCTGAAGGTTACGGCACCAAGACTGAAAAGATCGACGGCAAAGAAGTCTTGATCATGTCTGAAAATGACATCATGGCGATTGTAGAAGCATAAGCATTCGTTGAGTAATTTACTTTTCTCATCAACATTTACTTTCGAGTAAATCGTGAATAAAAAATTTAAAGGAAATAAAGATGGCTGCTAAAGACGTAAAATTTGGTAATGACGCACGCGTAAAAATGCTAGAGGGTGTTAACGTTCTGGCTGACGCTGTAAAAGTAACGCTAGGTCCTAAAGGCCGTAACGTTGTTCTCGACAAATCATTTGGTTCACCAACCATCACGAAAGATGGTGTTTCTGTAGCGCGTGAAATTGAATTGGAAGATAAATTCCAAAACATGGGCGCACAAATGGTTAAAGAAGTTGCTTCTCAAGCAAACGATGCGGCGGGTGACGGAACAACAACAGCGACAGTACTTGCTCAGTCAATCATTACCGAAGGCCTTAAAGCGGTTGCAGCGGGTATGAACCCAATGGACCTTAAGCGCGGTATCGATAAAGCAGTTATCGCAGCAGTGGAAGAGCTAAAGAATCTTTCTGTTGAATGTAAAGATACTAAAGCCATCGCTCAAGTAGGTACTATCTCTGCTAACTCTGATGAGACGGTTGGTAATATCATTGCAGAAGCGATGGAAAAAGTAGGTCGTGACGGTGTTATCACTGTTGAAGAAGGTCAAGCTCTACAAGATGAGCTAGACGTAGTTGAAGGTATGCAGTTTGACCGCGGTTACCTATCTCCTTACTTCATCAATAACCAAGAAGCGGGTTCAGTTGATCTAGAAAGCCCATTTATTCTTCTTATCGACAAGAAAGTATCAAACATCCGCGAACTGCTTCCAACTCTAGAAGCGGTTGCTAAAGCATCTCGTCCACTTCTAATCATCGCTGAAGATGTAGAAGGCGAAGCACTTGCTACGCTTGTAGTGAACAACATGCGCGGTATCGTTAAAGTGGCAGCTGTTAAAGCGCCTGGTTTCGGTGACCGTCGTAAGTCAATGCTTCAAGACATCGCTATTCTAACTGGCGGTACGGTTATTTCTGAAGAGATTGGTCTGGATCTTGAAAAAGTAACGCTAGAAGACCTTGGTCAAGCTAAGCGCGTAACTATCACTAAAGAGAACTCAACTATCATCGATGGTGCGGGTGAAGAAGTGATGATTCAAGGTCGTGTTGCTCAAGTTCGTCAACAAATTGAAGAAGCAACGTCTGACTACGATAAAGAGAAGCTTCAAGAGCGTGTCGCTAAACTTGCTGGTGGCGTTGCCGTTATCAAAGTTGGCGCAGCAACTGAAGTTGAAATGAAAGAGAAGAAAGACCGTGTAGAAGATGCACTTCACGCAACTCGCGCAGCGGTTGAAGAAGGCGTTGTTGCTGGTGGTGGTGTTGCACTTATCCGCGCAGCATCTAAAGTTGTTGGTCTTGAAGGTTCTAACGAAGAGCAAAACGTGGGTATCCGCGTAGCACTTCGCGCAATGGAAGCTCCAATTCGCCAAATCACAACTAATGCTGGCGATGAAGAATCAGTAGTGGCTAACAATGTACGCGCTGGCGAAGGTAACTACGGTTACAACGCTGCTACAGGTGAGTACGGCGATATGATTGAAATGGGTATTCTAGATCCAACAAAAGTAACGCGTTCAGCACTACAGTTCGCAGCATCAGTTGCTGGTCTTATGATCACAACCGAAGCGATGGTGACTGACAAGCCACAAGACGCTGGTCCAGCTATGCCTGATATGGGTGGCATGGGCGGTATGGGTGGTATGCCGGGCATGATGTAATTTGTTGTTTATCTTGTCGCTGTAAAGCTTGATTGCAGCGTCGAAAGTACTCATTTACTAACGTAAACTCCGTGCTTTCTTCTTACTCTAAAGCGTTGCAGCTTAAAGATCATTAAACAAATATCAGATAGAGAACCGAGGCTTTGAGTCTCGGTTTTTTTATGTCTGTTACTTGAGACTAATGCTTTTTGAAGATAGAGTTTTTTGAAATTGAGGTCGATGTGCTACTGGATATTAGTGCCAGTATTGAGCATTATGGATACAAATGGATAGGGTATTGAATACAATGATAACAGGGATAAGTTATGCAGATTCAAAAGCTTCGCTATGAGAGTGAAGCCATTTCGCTGAAGATTGATGATTGGAAGCTTGAACCAAAGCAGCATTGGGGGATCTTCGCTGCCCACAGTCACAGTGCTTCGTTGGTGGCTCAAATCCTAAGTGGGGAACTAACGCCTGATAGTGGTGATATCTTCGATCTTCCTAGTCCAATTGCATGCGTCTCTCTAGAGATGCAACAGCAGCTATTAGAAGATGAAATTGCTAAGGACGAAACTGACTTTCAAGACAGTCTGGATTACGGAACGTCAGTAGAGCAACTGTTGTTAGAAGTCGGTTGTGAGGTCGAAGAGCTTGAAGCGATGTTAAAACAAACGGATCTTCAAAACTTACGTCAACGTCAGTTTAGACAGCTATCGACAGGGGAAACTCGCCGAGTGATGCTTACTCGAGCATTAGTGCAAAAACCACAACTCTTAATCCTCGATGAGCCTTATACCGGCTTAGATGCTCAGCATCGTGTTGACTTGACTGAATTGCTTAACCAATGTGCCAACCAAATGCAGTTAGTTATTATCACCTCACGAGAAGATGAGTTGCCTAAGTGCATTACTGATGTTGCACTGTTTGATCATCAAAGCCTGACTCAAACCATGAGTGTCGAGCAATGGAACGATCACCCTGTAAGAGAACAAATTCAAGCACTTTCTGAACAAAAAAGTGAGGACTTACTTCGACTTATGGCAGAGAAAGCGGGTGAATTTAATTACCCTGAAACTCTCGTTTCGATGAACGATGTAAAAGTCGAATACTTAGATGGTTTGATATTCAAAGATTTCACTTGGCAGGTTAAGCAAGGTGAACATTGGCAGGTCCGTGGCCCTAATGGTTGTGGTAAAAGCACCTTACTTGGGCTGATTTTGGGTGACCACCCTCAGTGTTACTGCAACGATATCAGTGTGCTGGGAATGAAGCGTGGTAGTGGTGAGAGTATCTGGGATATTAAGCGCCAAATCGGTATCGTTTCATCAGCTTTGCATCTGCAATATCGCGTGGGTTGCCAAGCGTTGGATGTGCTGTTATCCGGCTTCTTTGACTCCATTGGGCTTTATGATCAGCCAAGTAAAAAGCAGATAGAAGCAGCGCATCAATGGCTAGAAGTCTTGGAGATGAGCGAATTTGCGAGCGTTAGCTTTCGTAGTCTCGATTACGGTCAGCAGAGATTGCTATTGATTGGGCGTGCTTTGATTAAACAACCTGCACTATTGGTACTAGATGAACCTTACCAAGGGCTTGATTTTATTAACCGTAAACTGGTGTACTTCGCGTTAGAGCGTATTGCTAAAGCGAATCTGAGCCAGCTTTTGTATGTGACTCACTATCAAGAAGACGCGCTAGAGGCGATTACCCACTTTGTGGACTTTGTACCTGATACCGAAGGGCATAAGGCAGTGGTTACTCACTCGGAGTAATTCTTGCCAGATGTGACGATCAAAAAAGGCTTCTAGAATGAAGCCTTTTTCTATATCAATACACGCTAATTAAAGAATATGATCACGTACCTCGGCGTCTTTACGCTCTAGGTAGTGAATAGACTTAATGCGTCGAATCGTACGGCAGCGACCACGGATAACCAACGTCTCTGTTGTTGCGATATTTCCTTGGCGAGTGATACCTTCAAGAAGGTCACCTTTAGTGATGCCAGTTGCTGCAAAAACAACATCATCACTGCGCGCCATATCTTCCATTTTTAGAACGATATTTGTCGTTACGCCCATTTCAGCACAACGTTTTAGTTCTTCTTCACCGAACTTACGGTTCTCTTCTGTATCACCCTTAACTTCGTGGCGAGGAAGGAGCTTACCGTGCATGTCACCGTCAAGTGCGCGAATAACAGCAGCAGAAACCACACCTTCAGGTGCGCCACCGATACAGTACATTACGTCAACTTCGCTGTCAGGCATACAAGTTAGGATAGAAGCGGCAACATCGCCATCTGGCACAGCAAAAACGCGTACGCCCATCGCTTGCATATCTGCAATCACTTTATCGTGACGAGGCTTTGCAAGAGTGGTAACAACAAGCGTATCCAGAGTTTTACCGAGTGCTTTAGCAATGTTCTCTAAGTTTTCTGTTAGTGGTTTATCAAGGTCAATACAACCTTTAGCGCCAGGGCCAACCACGAGTTTTTCCATGTACATATCTGGTGCTTTCAAGAAGCTACCTTTCTCGCCAGCAGCAAGAACAGCAAGAGCGTTCGATTGCCCCATTGCTGTCATACGAGTACCTTCGATAGGATCTACTGCTATATCAACAGCATCGCCACCTTTACCTACATTTTCACCAATGAAAAGCATCGGTGCATCATCAATCTCACCTTCACCGATAACGATTTCACCGCTAATTTCAGTTTTATTAAGTAGAGTGCGCATAACTTCAACAGCAGCGCCGTCAGCAGCAATTTTATCGCCACGGCCAAGCCATTTATAACCTGCTAGTGCAGCACCTTCAGTAACTCGTGAAAAAGCCAAAGCTAAGTCGCGTTTCATGATGACTCCAAATAAGAAAAGGGATAGGAAATTTCGGCGCGATTTTAACACATCAAAAAGGAAACGTTTGCATTTTTGTCGAATCGCTTCCAATTGAGGGATTTTGAGTTAAATTTACTGGCTTATCGGTACGCGAGTCAGGTGTTTGTCAATATGAGTGCGTTTTTTGAGCGAATGGTATAAATTATCGAATATAGCGCGTGTTTATCAGCGCTCTGCTGAGTAGAATGGGGGTAAGAGCAACACTCACCATATAATGTAAAGCGCACAGTAAAGGTAGGCTAAAATGTCTTTTGAAGTATTAGAGCAACTGGAAGCAAAGATTCAAACAGCAGTAGACACAATTTCTTTGCTACAAATGGAAGTTGAAGAATTAAAAGAAGAGAAGCAGCAACTAGCAAGCGAAGCGAGTGAGCTGAAAGCCAACCGTGAAGCTCTAGAGCAGAAAGCAGAACAGATGCAACAAGAGCAAGCTGCATGGCAAGAACGTATCCGTGGCCTACTTGGCAAAATGGATGAAGTAGAATAATCGCATGTTTATTAAAGCTTGGTTTTTTAAAACTAGGCTTATTGCAGATTCAATAAAAACGCCAACGAGAGATCGTTGGCGTTTTTGTTTTTATAGATTGTGTAAAGCCGCACTAACCTTGTGGGCGAACACCTAGCGTGTGGCACAGCGCGTACGTCATTTCAGCTCGGTTTAGTGTGTAGAAATGGAAGTCTTTTACACCTTCACGGCTTAGCGTTCGTACCATATCAATTGCTTGGCTAGCACCAACCAGTTGACGTGTTGTTGGATCGTCATCTAAACCTTCAAACTGTTTTGCCATCCAGCCCGGTACTTTTACGTTATTCATCGCAGCAAAGCGAGAGGCTTGCTTGAAGTTAGAAACAGGAAGAATACCCGGTACGATTTCAGCATCAATACCAGCCGCTACGCAGCGGTCGCGAAAACGAAGGTAGCTTTCTACATCAAAGAAGAACTGCGTAATCGCGCGATTTGCACCTGCATCAATCTTACGCTTAAGGTTGATTAGATCCGCTTGTGCACTTTTTGCTTCAGGGTGAACCTCAGGGAAGGCTGCGACTGAGATATCGAAATCGTGACGCTCTTTAAGTAGCGTTACTAGATCTGACGCATACATCTCTGGTGCGCCGCCACCTGCTGGAATATCGCCACGCAATGCAACAATGCTTTGGATTCCATTATTCCAATAGTCATCAGCAATTTGAATTAGTTCATCACGAGAAGCATCGATACACGTTAGGTGGGGGGCTGCAACAAGGCCGGTTTGATCTTTAATATCTTTGATGATGGAGTGAGTACGGTCACGCTCACCAGAGTTTGCACCGTATGTTACAGAAACAAACTTAGGCTGTAGAGTTTTCAGACGGTGAACAGAGTTCCACAACGTTTCTTCCATCTTCTCACTGCTTGGTGGAAAAAACTCAAATGACACATTGATGCTATCTGAAAGCTCAGCAACATTTTGATTTAGTGCGTCTATGTGACCTGCGTGTGTATATCCCATCTTACTCTCCCTGTGATCAATCCAATCACCAAACTTTTGAAATCGACGTTTAGACGTCTATATGTCTACAGAATGTAATGAATACGTTTTAATGTCAACAGCGTGACTGTGAATTTTTTTCATGTAGATGATGAGACTATTTCAATCAGGACTGATTAAAAAATTCAAGGGGAAGAGGGAGTATCTAAAATAAAGGATTAGAAATGGCTCTAATCCTTTATTGATTTTATTTTTCGGAATATAACCTTTAACTTTTAATAAAAAGCAGAGGCTTTGGCTATTACTCTATAACTGACTCGAAAGTAGGTTTAAGTCAGACTGAATCGCCCCTGCGGTGACTTCACGTCCAGCACCTGGGCCACGAATTACTAGTGGGTTGTCTTTATACCACTGACTCTCAATGGCAAAAATATTGTCACAAGGCAGCAGGTTCGCAAGCGCGTGTTCTTTATTGAGCGCTTCAATTCCTACAGTTGCATCACCATTTTTTTCTAGTCTTGCTATGTAGCGTAGTACTTTATCTTCGCGCTGAGCTTTCTCTAAACGCTCGGCCAAAATTTCGCTCAGTAGCGCGCTCTTATCAAGAAAATCATCCAGTGGCAGGTCGGCAAGTTCACGTGGAACAAGAGACTCAACCTTAACGTTTTCTGGTTCAATATTAAGCCCAGATTCACGAGCTAAGATCACCAGCTTACGCATCACGTCTGAGCCATCTAGATCAGCACGTGGATCGGGTTCGGTTAAACCTTGCTGCCAAGCCAAATCAACTAACTCACTAAAGGGAACTGAGCCATCAAACTGCTGGAATAACCATGACAGCGTGCCAGAAAAAATCCCAGAGAGCGCCATGATGTCATCACCACTTTCACGCAAATCGCGCACAGTGTGGTTAATCGGTAAACCGGCACCTACTGTTGCATTGTACAGCCAGTGGCGGTTTATCTTACTAAACGCATCTTGAACTTGATTGTAGTACTGGCTTGATGCTGAACCGGCCACCTTGTTTGCCGAAATCAGGTGCATACCTTGCGCTGCAATATCGAGGTATTGATTAGCCAATGCTTTACTTGCTGTGACATCTAGAACAATCACATCGTCATAGCCTTGAATTGCTCCAAGACGCTCTATCCACTCTTTACCATCGTTTGCTACTGCTTCATCGCTAAAGTGCTTTTCAACGCTGCTAGCATCGATTCCTTGGTCATCAAACCAATAGGTCTGACTATCTACGACAGCGACAAGGTTAAAACTCATGCCTCGGCGTTTTTCAAGTTCACTCTTTTGCGCTGAAAAGAGTTCAAGCCAGCTAGCGCCAATATTGCCTTTACCACATAGGGCAATCGCAACTCGTTTTTGTGCTTGGAAAAGCTGACTGTGGATAGCGTTAACTAATGGGGTAATCGGTGTTTTACGTGTGACTGCGACCAGGCTTAATCCAGATTGAGCCTCTGAAATAAACTCAACAGGTAATGACTTTAATTGCTGATAAAAGCCATAGCAGTGATTCGGATTCTTGGTTACGCCTGCGCCAACAGCAGCTACTAGCGAATAACCCTCTTTGAGTTTAATTTCCGCTTCAATCGCTGCATCTTGCAAGTGGCTTAAAGCACCGCTGGCAATTTCCGCTGTATAAGCAAGACGAAGTTGGTATTGGTCTGCTTGAGCTTCATAGGCAAGCGGCTCTAGTTGAGCACGTTTCAGACTTTGCAGTACTTCTGCTTCCAATCGTTCAAAGTCATGGCTATGAGCGAAAGAGAGTTGGATTAGAAGCACTTCATCAAGTGAGGTGATGATTTTTGCGCCGCGGCCGGACGCCAGTACACGCTCGATACGTGTAGAGCCTGATTCTGCTTGATAGCTACAGCGCAGGTGAAGATCCATCGAGCTTTGAGCAACAGGTTGTAATGTACGGCTATGAAGTACAGGGGCGGCAAGGCGTGCGAGCTCACTTGCTTCATCTAAGCGAAGAAGAGGGAGCAGGCAGGCATCATTAACAATACGTGGATCGGCGCTATATACGCCCGCTACATCGCTCCAAATGGTAACTTGAGAAACCTCAGCCAGTGCACCAATAACCGTCGCAGAGTAGTCAGAACCATTGCGGCCAAGCAGTACAGTATGACCTTGGCTATCTTGTGCCATGAAGCCTGTGATCACCACTCGATTGTGAGTGTGTTGAGCGAGAACATCTTTGATTAATGCGTAAGAGCTTGCGCGATCAACTTCAGGTTGAGTACCTGCTTTGGCGCGTAAAAATGCACGCGCATCTTGTGATACAGCATCAAGCTTATGTTGAGTTAATAAGTTTGCCAGTAATCGAGCTGACCAAACTTCACCGTGCCCTAAAACAGCGGCACGTTCTGCTTCTGTTAAAGGTGCGGTAAGTTCACCAAGCGTACTAAATTCATCATTAATTTGTGCTATTAGTTGCTGCTGGGTGTCACCAGTGAGCAGTGTATTAATCAGTTCAATTTGAAATTTACGCAGTTCTTGCAGTGCTTCATGAGCAAGGCGACCATCTTTTGATAGCGCATCTACAAAAGCAATTAAGCGGTTGGTGGTCTTTCCGGCTGCTGAAACAACAACAAGATCATCAGTCTGTGAGTATTCTTTGAGAATATTAACAACGCGCAAGTAGCACTCAGGATTAGCTAGGCTACTGCCACCGAACTTATGTAGCTGACGTGAAACAGTCATTAATTAGGCCTCTTTCTCTGAGTTGTTTTGTTCTAAGTTAACTTTCTTTTCAGTAAAGTTTTCAGTCTTAGCAAAAGCTTGCTTCAAATCGTCAATCAGATCGTCTGCATCTTCTAAACCTACCGATAAACGTAATAGCTGTTGAGAGACACCAGCTTCTGCCAGTGCTTTTTCACCCATAGCTCGGTGAGTCATAGACGCGGGGTGACAAATCAGGCTTTCAACACCACCTAGAGATTCAGCCAGAGAGAATAGCTCTAGCTCGCCAACAAAATATTTTAGTTGTTCAAAGGTTCCGCCAAATTCAAAGCTAAGCATTGAACCAAAACCAGATTGTTGCTTTTTAGCAATGTCATGACCAGGGTGGCTTTCAAGGCTTGGATGATAGATGACTTTAACCAGCTGTTGCTTTTGCAGTTCTGCTAAAATGGTTTGAGAACTCTCTTCATGAACGCGCATGCGTGCACCAAGGGTGCGAATACCGCGCAGCGTCATGTAGCTATCAAACGGTGTGCCCGTTGCACCTATGCAGTTACCCCACCAAGCTAGCTCTTCAGCGTGTTCTTCTGTTTTGGTGATTACCACGCCGCCAATGACATCTGAGTGACCATTGATGTACTTAGTTGTTGAGTGAATAACAAAGTCTGCACCAAGCTCTAAAGGCTTTTGGAACACAGGTGTTAAAAAGGTATTGTCGACGGCTACTAATGCGCTCACTTCTTTCGCTTTTTTACACGTACGCTCAATATCAACAACACGAACCAAAGGATTAGAAGGGGTTTCAATAAGAATGAGCTTTGGTTTTTTCGCGATAGCGGCGTCAAAGGCTTTCATATCCGATTGATCAACAAACTCAACTTTAAAGTCTCCTTTCAGGCTGCGAGTATTGAATAGACGATAAGTGCCGCCGTAACAGTCATGAGGCGCAATGATAAGATCATCAGGGCCGATAAAAGCAGAAACCCAAAGGTTCAGCGCTGAAGTGCCACAATTTGTGACAACCGCGCCTTTGCCTGACTCTAATTCAAACAGAGCAGTCTCAAGTAGACCACGATTTGGATTACCAGAGCGGGTGTAGTCGTACTTAGGCACTTCACCAAAAGCAGGGAAACCATAATTAGTCGAGAGATAAATCGGTGGCACGACAGCGTGATGTTGCGTGTCTGACTCGATACCAGTACGAACTGCGATGGTGGCTGGTTTGCGGGTGCTCATAGGTCCTTCCTTTGTGTATGACTGTATTTAAACCGTACTTATAAAATATGCATAATGACGTTGTAATGATAACTTCTAAAGAGAAACACTACCTAGGTAAGTGACTAGGATATGTTTGTTCTATGTTATTCCTACTTCCATTTTTTACACTTTACTTCTCAAAAATGAAGACGTCAACACTTCTAGACGTCTATATGTCTTTGCTTATAGACTTGAATCCGGCTAAAATTGCGCCTTGACTCAAATTACACACAATAAAAAACGAAGGTGCGCAATGGCAGACTGGAATGGTGAATACATTAGTCCATACGCGGAACACGGAAAGAAAAGCGAACAAGTAAAGAAAATCACAGTATCGATTCCGCTTAAAGTATTGAAGGTATTGACTGATGAGCGCACGCGTCGTCAGATTAATAACTTACGCCATGCGACAAACAGCGAACTTTTATGTGAAGCATTCTTACATGCTTATACAGGCCAACCTGTACCAACGGATGAAGATTTACGAAAAGATCGCCCAGACGATATTCCAGCAGAAGTGAAAGCACTGATGACTGAGATGGGTATTGAGTTTGAAGCCTACGATCAAGAATAAAAAAAGGCTCAGCTAAGTATTACTTTAAAGTGCTATTAGCACAGTGACACTATTGCTTGCTGTACATAAATAAACGGTACAGAGATAAAAAAACCGCAGTGACTTTATAAAAAGACTGCGGTTTTTTTAATGCCTAGAATATTTTTAGCCAAGAAATACCTTGAGCAAAGAAAGTCGATTAAGACTCCATGTAGTTCGCTGGCATTTCAATACGAGATACACCAGACTCAACAGCCGCAATAGCTACAGCTTTTGCTACACGTGGAAGCAAACGTGGGTCCATTGGTTTTGGAATAATGTAGCCAGAACCAAATTCAAGGCTATCAACACCCGCCGCTTTTAATACTTCAGCAGGTACCGGCTCTTTTGCAAGTTCACGAATGGCATCAACAGCTGCAAGCTTCATTTCATCGTTAATCACGCTTGCTCGTACATCAAGTGCACCACGGAAAATGAATGGGAAACACAATACGTTATTTACTTGATTAGGGTAATCAGAACGACCAGTACCCATGATTAAGTCACTGCGTACTTCGTGTGCTAGTTCAGGTTTGATCTCTGGATCTGGGTTTGAACAAGCGAAAACGATTGGTTTATCAGCCATTAGTTTAAGTGCTTCTGGTGGAAGAAGGTTCGGTCCAGATACACCTAAGAATAGATCTGCACCTTCAATAACATCTTCAAGCGTACGTTTATCAGTGTTGTTTGCGAAACGTTGTTTGTATTCGTTAATGTCATCACGACGAGTGTGGATCACGCCTTTACGGTCAAGCATGTAGATCTTTTCACGCATCGCGCCACACTTAATCAGTAGCTCCATACAGGCAACGGCCGCAGCGCCAGCACCAAGACAAACGATGGTAGCTTCTTCAAGCTTTTTGCCTTGAAGTTCAATAGCGTTCAGCATACCAGCCGCTGTTACGATAGCTGTACCGTGTTGGTCATCATGGAATACAGGAACATCACAACGCTCAATTAGACGACGTTCAATTTCAAAACAGTCAGGGGCTTTGATGTCTTCTAGGTTGATGCCACCAAAGGTATCAGCGATGTTGGCTACCGTATCAACGAACTCGTCAATTGTGCGGTGTTTCACTTCGATATCAATCGAATCAAGACCTGCAAAGCGTTTGAATAGTAGTGCTTTACCTTCCATTACAGGTTTTGAAGCGATAGGACCTAAGTTACCTAGACCTAAGATTGCCGTACCGTTAGAAATAACTGCGACCATGTTTCCTTTTGCGGTGTACTTGTAGACGTTCTCTACATTCTGTGCGATTTCACGGACAGGTTCAGCAACACCAGGGCTGTATGCTAGCGCTAGGTCTTCAGCAGAATCAGCGGCAGTAGTAAGTGCAATAGCAATCTTACCTGGGTTAGGAAAGGCATGGTAATCAAGAGCTTGTTGACGAAAGGCTTCTTGTGCAGATAACTCAGCAGAGTTTTCTTGACGGTTGTCATCGGACATAGGTGCAGGTACTCATCGAAAATGTGACTAAAAGGGGGAAGCATCATTCTAAAGGATGTAAGTCAACCTGCCTAGGTAAGAATGCGACTCATATCATTGCAGGCTGTGAATAGACTGCTGATAAGACCAGATCAAGTTTAATCAAACTAAGTCGTTGAGGTTGTTTGCGATAAAATACTTTAACGTAAAGATAAAATGAAATTATTAGCTATTGTGGGGTAAAGAGATAAGAGGATTGAAGAGAAGAGGAAGAAGAGCAGAAGATAAAAGGATTAGGTATGAAACAGGGAACAACAGAAACAAAAAAGGACGCCTGAGCGTCCTTTTTCTAATTCGGTATAGCTAAAGCTATTACTTGCTTGAAAGAGCACCGAAACGTTTGTTGAACTTATCAACACGGCCGCCTGTATCTACGATACGTTGCTTACCAGTGTAGAATGGGTGACATTTGTCACATACGTCTAGGTGAATTGCTGGCTTAGTTAGAGTTGAGTTGAACTCAAAAGTGTTGCCGCAAGAACAAGTAGCTGAAACTGCTTTGTATTCTGGGTGGATTCCAGTTTTCATGGGATAACCTCAATTAGGCCGTGTCGCCATCCGAGTCTATGCCGGACACCACACGTAGTTAAAAAATAATATGGATAATTTGTAATGCTCTTTATCAATAATAAATACCGAAAGAACATAACAAGCCCTATCCTAAGGCGCAGTATAGTAATGAATCCTAGCGTGAGGATCAACAGATTTGCTAATTATTTCGCCACTTTTTTAGTCGGTTTTTACTTCCCTCTATACTAAGCAATCATTTAGACTGTGTTTTCTTGTCGCTGTAATAAGTTGCCAACCACTATGCGCCCATCTATTGCCCGAGTTGCTTTGCCCGTTCCACTGGACAAGCAATTTGATTATCTCATTCCAAATCATCTATTTCCTGTGATTGGTGGGCGAGTCAGTGTGCCTTTTGGCCCAAGAAGCCAGATTGGTATCGTAACGGCAATGGTCAGTGAATCTGAATTTGAAATATCTAAACTCAAACCGATTTATAAGGTACTGGACGCTGTGCCAGTCTGGCCTGAAAAACTCTACAGCTTACTCAATTGGTGTAGCCAGTTTTATCAATACCCCCTAGGTGACACACTCGGCAATGCATTGCCGAGTGCGCTAAAAAAAGGCAAACCAGCGGATTTTACTTCGCTGGTGGAGTGGCAGTTAACGTCTTCAGGTCGAGATCAACTGATGCAAGGCTTTGGCAGAGCGGTTAAGCAAGCTAAAGTCATGCATATGCTCGAACACGGTCCACTGTCGCATCAATCGTTTATCGACCAAGAGATCACCAGTAGCGTATTAAAGACACTGCAAGATAAAAGTTGGATAGAGAGCCGAGAAATAAAACCGACATTAGCTAAGTGGCCTCGTGAGATTGAAGCAAGCGTTGATAAGCCGAAACTTAATGAGGAACAAGCGATTGCGATTGCCACCGTTAATAGCAATCCGGGTTTTGGCTGTTATTTACTAGAAGGGGTGACCGGTTCAGGAAAAACAGAGGTTTATCTCAATATGATAAAACCAGTGCTAGAGAAAAAGCGTCAAGCATTGGTACTGGTTCCTGAAATTGGTTTAACACCACAAACCATCAATCGATTTAAAAAACGCTTTAACGTACCCGTCGCGGTAATGCACTCTGGATTAAATGAGACTGAGCGACTCAATGCGTGGTTATCAGCACGAGATGGTATTGCAGGCATAATAATCGGTACACGGTCGGCATTGCTGACGCCTTTTGCTGATCTTGGCATTATTATTGTTGATGAAGAACACGACGGCTCTTATAAACAGCAAGATACCCTTCGCTATCATGCCCGTGATGTTGCGGTCATGCGCGCGAATAAAGAGCAGGTTCCAATCGTACTTGGCTCGGCTACCCCTGCATTTGAAACACTGCATAATGCACAAACTGGAAAATATCATTACCTGACATTGACCCAACGCGCAGGTGTTGCCAAGCCCGCGACTCATAGTGTACTTGATATAAAAGGACTCTATTTAGAAGGGGGGCTGTCTGCCCCATTGATTGCGCAAATGAGGCGACACCTCAATGCGGGTAATCAGGTGATGCTGTTTTTGAATCGCAGAGGCTTTTCACCCGCTTTAATGTGTCATGAATGTGGTTGGATTGCCGAGTGTAACCGCTGTGATGCCTATTATACTTTCCATCAGCACAGCCGAGAAGTACGCTGTCATCACTGTGGCTCACAAGAGTCGGTGATTCATCAGTGTCATGGTTGTGGTTCAACTAATTTAGTGACCGTTGGCGTCGGGACCGAACAACTAGAGCATCAGTTATTCGAGCTATTCCCAGAATACAAAACCATTCGTATTGATCGTGACAGTACTCGCCGAAAAGGCAGCTTAGAGAGTGCGCTAGAGTCGATTCGCAAAGGTGAATATCAGATTCTCATTGGCACACAAATGTTGGCTAAGGGCCATCACTTTCCTGATGTTACGTTAGTCGGTTTGTTAGATGTCGATGGCTCTTTATACAGCAGTGACTTTCGAGCCTCAGAGCGATTAGCTCAACTGTTTATTCAAGTGGCAGGGCGAGCAGGGCGAGCAAGTAAACCGGGTGAAGTGATTTTGCAAAGTCATCACCCTGAGCATGAGCTGTTACAGGCTCTGCTTCATCAAAGTTATGGGCATTTTGCAAAAACAGCATTGCAAGAGAGAAAATTAGCTCAACTTCCCCCTTATAGCTTCTTAACGCTATTTAGAGCTGAAGCGAATGATAATCAGCTTGTTGAAGACTTTCTTCGCCAGGTGAGACACACATTAGAAGCACATCCATTGTTTGATGAATACTGTATGGTGCTTGGGCCAACACCTGCGCCACTGGCAAAGCGTGCGGGGAAACATCGCTGGCAGTTACTTTTACAAACGGAAGTGCGATCGTTGATGCAAAAGCTACTTATGAGCGCCAAACCAGCGATCAACTTATTGCCAATTTCAAAAAAGGTACGTTGGTCGATTGATATTGAACCGCAAGACTTAAGCTAGCTCTACAATTGAGCCGAATGTGATCTGCTACGTATTAAAAAAATGACAAACAGGTGATTTGTGAGCAGTCTCACGCTAGTTGTGCAAAATGTGTTAATCTCACCGTAACTTTATGTTTAGAAATGAATAAACTATCAGAACATAGAAAAACAAGAGTGAACGACAGTTCGCCATAAAAACTTTAATTATATGCAATGCAGCATGGCTGTATACAAAGGAAAAGAGGGTTAAAAATATGGCGACAATGAAGGATGTTGCCCAGCTTGCAGGAGTCTCAACGGCCACCGTGTCTCGAGCGCTGATGAATCCAGAAAAGGTCTCTTCCTCTACACGAAAACGTGTTGAAGATGCTGTTTTGGAAGCTGGTTATTCACCAAACTCTTTGGCGCGCAATCTGCGTCGAAATGAATCTAAAACCATTGTCACCATTGTCCCTGATATTTGCGATCCTTATTTCTCTGAAATAATCCGTGGTATTGAAGATGCCGCAATGGAGCATGGTTACCTCGTCTTACTTGGCGATAGCTCACAACAAAAAAGACGCGAATCTTCTTTTGTAAATCTCGTTTTTACTAAGCAAGCCGACGGTATGTTGCTGCTTGGTAGCGATCTTCCTTTTGATGTGAGTAAAGCGGAACAGAAAAACCTGCCACCTATGGTGATGGCGTGTGAGTTTGCTCCAGAGTTAGAGCTCCCAACGGTTCACATTGATAACCTAACCTCAGCTTTTGAAGCGGTGAACTATCTGACTCAGATGGGGCATAAACGTGTGGCTCAAATATCTGGCCCGCAACATGCGGTTTTATGTCAGTTTCGTCAGCAAGGTTACCAGCAAGCATTAAGACGTGGGGGCATTATGATGAACCCAACTTATACAGCATATGGTGACTTTACCTTTGAAGCCGGTGCAAAAGCGGTGCGTCAGTTACTTGCTCTGCCTGAGCCGCCAACGGCGATTTTCTCTCACAGCGACGTTATGGCAATTGGTGCGATACAAGAAGCGAAAAAGCTTGGCCTTCGCGTTCCACAAGATCTCTCTGTGGTTGGCTTTGATGATATTCAATTTGCTCAATACAGCGATCCACCGTTAACCACTATCTCTCAACCTCGTTATGAAATTGGCCGTCAGGCAATGCTGATGATGCTTGAACTATTGAGAGGGCATGATGTACGTGCAGGATCTCGTCTATTGGAAACACACCTAGTTGTTAGACAAAGTGCTGCGCCACCTCGAGTGATGTAATTTCTTACTAAAAACTGACCGTCTAGCAGCGCATTTTGGTGCGCTGCTTCCATTTCTGTACTGTTATCCCTCATAAAACTGAATTACCATGTCTACTGAGTTTTCAACGTGATATTCCATTGTGGCAAATAAAGATTATGTAAAGCGTGGCCGAGGCGGTAAAAAGTCGACCGGCAAAAAAGCGTCGCAAAAACGCACTTCAGGAAAAAAACCTTGGCGGAGTGGGCTGATAGCCATCACTTTACTTGGTGCGTTTGGCTATGGGCTTTATACCTTAAGCAATGATCCTGAGCCTCCAGCACCAGTTGTTACTCCTGTCGCTAAACCGAAGCCGAAACCAAAACCGGCAACAGCGCTTCCTAAGCCTCCTGAAGAAAAGTGGGACTACGTCGAGTCGCTACCAAATCGCAAAGTAGAAGTTCAAGCGAAAGAGCAAGTTGTCTCTGAAATCCCGTACATCATGCAGTGCGGAGCCTTTAAGCTTTCTAGTCAAGCTGAGGAGCGTAAAGCCAACATTGCGTTCCAAGGTCTTCAAAGTGAAGTAAGAAAAAAAGAGGGCAGCAGTTGGTATCGAGTTGTTCTAGGGCCGTATACACTCAAGCGTGACGCAGAACGAGATAGACACAAACTGCAACGAGCCAAGATCGAACCGTGCGCGATTTGGAAGCAAACACAGTAATATATCGGGCATATTTGAAACAATAAAAGGCTATTCATCTGAATAGCCTTTGTTGTATCGAGCGTTTGTAATTTCACCAGAGTTATATTTCTCTAGTTGAAGTTAAGCCTTATTTTGCTTGAAATCGCTCTAAGCCGTTCTTAGTCAACTGAACGTTATTGTTATTTAAGTGAATGTATCCGTGGTGGCGCATTTCATTAATTATCTTTATGGGCGACCCATTTACATAGGTAGAAGCAGAATCCAGTAAGCTTGCGACCGTGCTTCCTCCTGATTGATTAAGGTGACGAGCGAGAGACATATAGTCTTTATTTGTTGTGTGAGAAGGACAGCAGCCTAGCGTTTTAGTTTTCATAGTAATCCCTTATTTTTATCGTTCTTTAAAGTGATTCTCTTAAATGCACACACTAATTAATGTTATTAAAGTCACGAATATCGTAACTACACTTTAGGGGTATGTCATGGTTATGTCAGAGTGATTTATCCCCCTGTTTTGCATGGTGTTTTATTCTTGTGAAAAGAGTGTTTTTTTGTTGCAGTTTGTTTCTGTGCTTAGGGTTGCTCTATTGCCATGAGATATTCGTTCACTCTTGAAATTTGCCTTTTTGACCTCATATAAATGTATAACTCCCTAATTAAGAACAAGAGGCCCTACTCGTGACTACCATCGTATCAGTACGTCGAAATAACAAAGTTGTCATCGCGGGAGATGGACAAGTATCGCTAGGCAATACCGTAATGAAAGGTAACGCTAAAAAAGTTCGCCGTTTATACAACAATAAAGTATTGGCAGGCTTTGCTGGTAGTACTGCGGATGCATTCACTCTATTTGAGCGTTTTGAAAGTAAGCTTCAGATGCACCAAGGACATTTAACCAAAGCGGCGGTTGAACTGGCTAAAGATTGGCGCAGCGATCGAGCCCTTCGCAAGCTAGAGGCGCTTCTGGCCGTAGCTGATGAAACTGCATCGTTGATCATTACTGGTAATGGTGATGTTGTTCAGCCTGAGAATGATTTGATTGCCATTGGTTCGGGCGGTAACTTTGCTCAAGCCGCCGCGACAGCGCTATTAGAAAACACCGAATTAGACGCACTTGAAGTTGCTCAGAAATCACTGAAGATTGCTGGTGATATTTGTGTCTTTACTAACCACCACCACACTATCGAAGAACTAGAAATTCCTGCTGAAAAAGCTGAATAGCGGCTGCCATTAAGTTGGATAAAGTAGCGAGATAATAAACAAAGATAGCTAGTGACACTGTTTTAAGGAAAATAATATGTCTGAAATGACTCCTCGTGAAATTGTTCACGAACTTAACCGCCACATTATTGGTCAAGATCAAGCGAAACGCTCGGTGGCTATTGCACTGCGTAACCGTTGGCGTCGAATGCAGCTTGAAGAGAGCTTGCGCGTAGAAGTAACCCCAAAAAATATTCTTATGATTGGCCCAACGGGTGTCGGTAAAACAGAGATTGCTCGCCGCCTTGCAAAGCTTGCCAATGCGCCTTTTATTAAAGTAGAAGCGACTAAGTTTACTGAAGTAGGCTATGTGGGTAAGGAAGTGGAAACGATCATTCGTGACTTAACGGATGTGGCAATTAAGATGACGCATCAGCAAGCGATGGATAAAGTGAAATTCCGCGCCGAAGAGCAAGCTGAAGAGCGCATTTTAGATGCATTGTTACCACCTGCACGTGATGCTTGGGGTGAAAATGAGAAATCAGACGATACCTCATCTAATACTCGTCAAATCTTCCGTAAGAAATTACGTGAAGGCAAGTTAGACGATAAAGAGATAGAAATTGATGTTGCCGCGCCACAAATGGGCGTTGAGATCATGTCACCTCCAGGTATGGAAGAGATGACCAATCAGCTTCAAGGTATGTTCCAAAACCTTGCTGGTGATACTAAGAAAAAACGTAAGCTAAAGATCAAAGATGCGTTCAAAGCATTAGTTGAAGAGGAAGCTTCTAAACTTGTCAATCAAGAAGAGCTAAAAGAAAATTCAATCTTTAATGTTGAGAATAACGGCATCGTATTCATCGATGAAATCGACAAGATCTGTAAGCGTGGAGATAGCTCTGGCCCTGACGTTTCTCGCGAAGGTGTTCAGCGTGATCTACTACCATTGATTGAAGGTAGCACGGTTTCAACTAAGCATGGCATGGTAAAAACTGACCATATCTTATTTGTTACTTCGGGTGCGTTCCAAGTGTCTAAGCCATCTGATCTTATTCCAGAACTGCAAGGTCGTTTGCCGATTCGTGTTGAGCTAGAAGCACTATCAAGCCACGACTTTAAGCGTATCTTGACTGAGCCAAAAGCGTCACTGACTGAGCAATACATTGCGCTGATGAAAACAGAAGAAGTGGACGTGAATTTCACTGAAGATGGCATTACTCAGATTGCTGAAGCCGCGTGGCATGTGAATGAAACCACTGAGAATATTGGTGCGCGTCGACTGCATACTGTTATGGAGCGTCTGATGGATGAGATTTCATTCGAAGCGACAGACAAAGCAGGTACAAGCTTAACTATCGATGCTAAGTACGTGAAAGATTGTTTAGGTGATTTGGTTGATGATGAAGATCTAAGCCGCTTTATTCTTTAGTAATTCGGTTTTAGTAAGAATAAGAAAGGGTTGGCGTAGTGCCAACCCTTTTGTTTCCTACTCTGTAGACTAAACAGTAAAATTAGAATCGGTAGTCTAGAGAGATAGCGAACTCGCTATGGTTATCAACTTTAATTAAGTCGTCTTTATATGATGTACCCATATGGCGATACGTTCCGTCGATTGAAAGTTCATTTGTTAGAGCATATTGAACACCAACTTGAGCGCCAAGAGTAAAATCAGTCTCGCTTTCTTTATGCTTTTCTTTGCCTAGGTCATCTTCGTAGGTAAATGTGACTTTGTTCTTAGTTAATCCTGCCGTTACCCCACCAAAAATAGAAAACTTTTCATTTAGAGAGTGGACGTAGTCGTATGAAGCGAACCATTCATTTTGGTCGTATTCTCCTTTCAGTGAAATCCCTGAAGGCTCGTGAGCGACAGAAAATAACTCATTATCACCAGCAAAATTGGCAGTTAAAGTAACACGGTGAACGTTATTGATGTATGCACCACCACGAATGTGAAAAGCACCTGCACGGTCGGACTCTTTCCAGTCTGCTGCATCAACTTTCAATGTGGAAGAGTGAGAACCAAAGCCACCACCTGCGAAGTAGTCAACAGATGTAGCGAATGCAGAAGGTGCAGAGACAGCAGCGAGTAGAGCAAGACCAATAACTTTTTTCATTTTCAAGTACCGTATAAATTGTATTTAAACAAATATTGAACACTGTTCAATTCTATGCGGATAATTATGAACACTGTGCAATTGAAAATAAAGTTATCTCGATCATAAGCGATAGTTATCAGGCGGGCATGAGCATTAAGATGAAATAGTAAGAAAGGTGTTATTTGAAGAAGTGTTGTTGCTTTACAGGTAGAACGAGCAACGTGGTGAATATTAGGCAATAAAAAAACCACCTAGAGAGAGCTAGGTGGTTTAAGTAGGTGTTAACGTATTTGGCGGCTAATTAGATCATCAAAATAAAGATAATTGATAGCGCACTAATTAAAGCAGCAAAGAAGTAACAGCCTACTTTGCCTACCACACCGGTATGGAATTTGAGATCGTGCATACCATGGTGCAGTCGGTGCATAGCATGCCACATAGGCAGGGCTAGCGTACCGATGATAAACAGCGCACCAATAATGCTGGTGGCAAAGCTGCTAACACGCTCATAGCTAAGAGATTCAGCGTCAATAATCCCCAGTGGTGCAAGAATACCGAGTACTAATATCGTTACTGGCGTGATCATGGCAAACCATGTACCGCCTGCGCCAAATAGTCCCCACCAGATAGGTTCATCTGAGCGGTTTGGAGTCTTATTCACTGCGTAGTTATTCGTCGTCATAATAAACTCCTTAAACGATGATGAGAACAATGAGTGAGATAAACGCAACCGCTGCCCACTGAGTTAATACAATCACTTTCTTATCAACGGTTTTACCCTTCAAGCGAATTGGCATCACTTGCGGCATCATGCTAAAGAAAGTCTGAGCATGGAGTAGGCTACCCGCTAGCGCCACAATATTGATGGCGATAACAACCGGATTTGCCATGAAGCCTAGCCATGTTTGCCATGCGTCAGGACCTTTGACTAGTGATGCTAATCCAACTGTTAGAAATAGCGTAAATAGGATCAGAGGCAGTACCGTTGCTTCACGCAACATATAGAAGCGGTAGAAGGGGTGATTACTCCACCACGTACGCTTCATTTCACGAACGTAAGGTTTACGATTACTCATCCTTATGCCTCCTCTTTCTGTTTTGTTCCGTCAGGCTTTAGCATTGCAATGACAAAATCCATTGAAGATTCGATCTTGCCTTGGTTTACCGCAGCGGCAGGGTCGACATTTTTCGGACATACATCAGAGCAGTAACCGACAAAAGTACAGCCCCAAGCGCCATTATCACCGTTGATGATCCCCATACGCTCACTTTTACCGTTGTCGCGGCTATCAAGATTGTAGCGATGAGCCAGCGTTAACGCTGCAGGACCAATGAACTCAGGATTTAAGCCAAACTGAGGACATGCTGCGTAGCACAGACCACAGTTGATACAGCCTGCAAATTGCTTGTACTTTGCCATCTGCTCTGGAGTTTGAATGTTGGTACCATCTTCAGGCGTACGGTCGTTACCAATGATATAAGGTTTAATTGCTTCAAGACGCTCAATGAACGGCGTCATATCAACAATCAGATCCTTTTCAATTGGGAAGTTAGCAAGAGGCTCAATAGTTAAACCATCTGGGTAATCGCGTAAGAAGCATTTACAAGCTAACTTAGGTACGCCGTTGACCATGATTCCACACGAACCACAGATAGCCATACGACAAGACCAACGGTAAGAGAGGTCTTTGTCTAGGTTGTCTTTGATGTAACCAATCGCGTCAAGAACTGACATGGTGTCATCAAATGGGATCTCAAAAGCCTGCTTATGAGGCTCGCTGTCTTTTGCTGGGTCATAGCGCAGTATGTCTATTTTTTGAATTCGATTCGCTGGCATTACTCTTGCTCCTCTTTCTGTTTCGCTTGAGCAGCTTCCTCTGCCGCTGCTTTTTCAGCAGCTTCACCGTATAGGCGCGCTTTCGGTTGAGATTTAGTGATCGTCACTTCGCGGTAATCGATATTTGGAACCGCATCTTCTTGGTAGTAAGCCAAGGAATGCTTCAAGAAGTTCTCATCATCACGCTCGGTGCAGTCTTCATCCAAGCGTTGGTGAGCACCACGAGACTCTTTACGTAGAATTGCCGAGTGAGCCATCGCTTCTGCCACTTCAAGACCGTAGCCAACTTCAATGGCGTAAAGAAGGTCAGTGTTGAACACTTTACCTTTATCTTTAATACCGATGTTTTTGTAACGCGCTTTTAGTTCAGTGAGTTTCTCGATCGTCGCTTGCATCAGATCTTCTTGGCGGTAGATACCACAACCTGCTTCCATGGTGTGACCCATTTCAGTACGGATATCAGCCCAGTTCTCTTCGCCTTCTTGAGCCAAGATAGAAGCAATGCGTTCTTCCACTGCTTTCACTTGTTTATCAATAGACTCATCATTCCAGCCTTTGAACTCTTCAGCACGTTTAACGGCGTTTTCACCAGCCACGCGACCAAAGACAACAAACTCAGCCAGTGAGTTCGAACCTAAACGGTTTGCACCGTGCAGACCAACAGAGGCACATTCACCAACAGCAAACAGACCTTTGATTTGTGTTTCACAATCGCCATTAGTTTCAATACCACCCATGGTGTAGTGAACGGTAGGGCGAATTGGAATAGGTTCTTTAGCAGGGTCAACGTTAACGTATGCTTTTGAAAGCTCACAGATAAACGGTAAACGCTCTTGCAGGTACTCCTCACCTAAATGACGAAGATCTAGGTGTACCACATCACCGAGAGGGTGCTTGATGGTGTTGCCTTTCTGCTGCTCGTGCCAGAACGCTTGAGAAACTTTGTCACGCGGACCCAGTTCCATGTATTTATTCTTAGGTTCGCCAACTGGTGTTTCAGGGCCCATGCCATAATCTTGCAGGTAACGATAGCCATTCTTGTTGACGATAATACCGCCTTCACCACGACAACCTTCGGTCATCAAGATACCAGTACCTGGTAGGCCGGTTGGGTGGTATTGAACAAACTCCATATCACGAAGCGGTACGCCATGACGATAAGCCATTGCCATGCCATCGCCGGTTACGATACCGCCATTGGTATTGCAGTGATAAACACGACCAGCACCGCCAGTTGCCAAGACAACCGATTTTGCTCTGATGGTGATTAGCTCGCCTTCTGCCATATGAATAGCAATCAGTCCTTGAATCTCACCCTCTTCAACAAGAAGATCGACAACAAAGTACTCATCGAAGCGATTGATTTGGCTGTACTTCATTGAAGTTTGGAATAGGGTATGCAGCATGTGGAAGCCGGTTTTATCTGCGGCAAACCATGTACGCTCTACTTTCATACCACCGAAACGGCGAACGTTAACTTCGCCATTTTCTTTACGACTCCACGGACAACCCCATTGCTCCATTTGGATCATTTCACGGGTTGCGTTTTTAACGAAATATTCAACAACATCCTGTTCACAAAGCCAGTCACCACCACCAACGGTATCGTTGAAATGATTGTCTAGGCTATCTTCATCCTTGATAACAGCAGCGGATCCACCTTCTGCAGCAACCGTATGGGAGCGCATAGGATAAACTTTGGAAATAAGTGCAACTTCTAGTTCAGGGTTTGCTTCCGCAGCTGCAATAGCAGTACGAAGACCAGCGCCACCAGCGCCGATGACTGCGATATCTGTGGTGATTGTTTTCACAGTTATCCTCCAGTGAGTGATTGTTATTATTGAATGCTAGGTGCGTTCTTCTTGCTGCCCCTAGAGTCTTTATATTGAGTTTAGAGTGTTGAAGTAAAACAACTTTTCGTTTACTCAGCTCAAGCCGTTTTTTAATGGCAATGTTTCAAGAGCCAAGCCAGTTTAGAAGAGCGGAATGACGAATAAATTGACTCAGTCATCCTTTTTACTCGGAAATGCAAACATGAGCATACTTATTCCACTTTGTGTGATCGATGTCATAATTTTGTCTAATTTGAACGGTGAGATATATTGATAGAATAAAAGGAGCGAAAGGATAAATTCCATTTTAGAAATCAGCGTTTATCGCTAGAATACTTAACGTGTAACTATTTTCGTATAATCATTACCGTTAAAACGAACAGAGAAATGTAGAACCATGACAGAGCAAACTTGGCAACCGACCGCCTCTATTGAGCAGTTAAAACAGCGCGCAGCTTTACTGGCTAAGATACGTCAGTTCTTTGCCAAGCGAGATGTGATGGAAGTGGATACGCCAGCAATGAGTCATGCCACAGTAACCGATGTTCATTTGCATACCTTTCAGACCAACTTTATTGGCCCAGAATACGCGCAAGGGTGTTCGCTCTACTTTATGACAAGCCCTGAATTTCATATGAAGCGTTTGTTAGCGGCGGGCAGTGGTTGTATTTATCAAATCTGTAAGTCATTTCGTAACGAAGAGAACGGTCGTTACCATAACCCTGAATTCACCATGCTTGAGTGGTATCGAGTCGGTTTTGATCATCATAAGTTGATGGATGAGATGGATGAGCTTCTCCAGCTAATCTTAGGTTGCCCTCAAGCTAAGAGAATGACGTATCAACAAGCCTTTATTGATGTGTTAGGAATGTGCCCACTTGAAGACTCGATGGAGAAACTTAAACAAGCTGCGAGCACTCTAGGTTTGAGTGACATTGCAGATAATGAACAAGATCGAGATACACTGTTACAGCTTCTATTCTGTATTGGTGTGGAAACCAAAATAGGTCAAGACGCACCTGTTATGGTTTATGACTTTCCTGCTTCACAAGCGGCATTAGCGAAGATTAATAAAAAGGACAGTCGAGTTGCCGAACGATTTGAGGTCTATTTCAAGGGCATTGAGCTTGCCAATGGTTTTCATGAACTTGATGATGCCAAAGAACAACTCGCACGCTTTGAGCAAGATAATCAGAAGCGCCTTGAGGTGGGGTTAACTAAGCAACCCATTGACTTGAATTTAGTCTCTGCACTGGACGCTGGTCTTCCTAACTGCGCAGGCGTTGCGTTAGGTATTGATCGCTTGGTTATGTTAGCACTCGATTGTAAGCATATTGATGAAGTGACTGCGTTTGCATTTTCTAGGGCTTAGGGTAGGAAGAGAGAGGATGAAAAGCAGGAGGGTAAAAGCTAGAGAGAGGTTGCCAACGCTAGCTTTTACTTTGATCAATGCTGATTGTAGTCAGGCAGAGTAACTGTGGATGTCTCTTTTGTTGACTGCTGAGCAATCGATAAGTTACTTCGATAGTAATTCGCCATATTCTCTTCTAGCCAAGGCTGTAAATAGTGAGTCGGAATGAAAATACTGAGTCGTTCAATGTCTAATGGCTCTCCGTTTAAAAGCCTTGTGTCTCTTTTATCTGCAATGCCAGTAAGAATTCCAACCAGTTCGTCTTTCTCATTGTAGGCACCGCCACCACTCATGCCACCTTGTATAGCCGCATCCGTAATACTCGAAGGGCATTCTGCGTAGTTCTTGTCATTCACAAAGTTGAGATCAAGGTGATAAATACCACTACTGGTAATGACATCACCCGTAGCATTCATACCGAATGCCTTTACTAGCTCACCAGGATACACAGACCCTAATGGAGAAAGGTTATCAAGAGTATTATCAGACTGGATGAGTGCTATATCGCAATGTGGATGATAAGCAATGACTTTGTTGTAGCTAAGCAGGGCAACGTGAGCAGCTGTTAGGCTTAGCTCATTGGTGATGGGTACACTGGTTCCGTACCCCTGAAAGAGTATCGGAACACCGAGAAATTCATAATTGATATCAGGATGTTTCATCGCTGATTGAGTTGCTCCGTTACTGTGAACACAACCTGATAAAGCGATTGAGGCTAAAATAACGATAAATATCGTTCGAATAGTATGCATCTTCTCTCCTCCATGGCTCGTTGGCCTCGGATGGTTGATTTATATAGAGAAGTAATGCGCACTCTTCTTTTATTGACGTTCCATATCTAATGAAACCATAGTTGAATAACGACGAGTTGACGATGGAAATGTAACGAAAGTGTGACTATTTATGAATTTATCATTAGAGGTGTGATATTGAGTCAGGAATCAATAAGATGAAGTTCAGGAGTGAGGTTATCACTCCTGAAGCAAGATCACATAAGGTTTTGTGTGGTTTTTATTTGGCTGGGCGAGTATTCCATGGAGAGCGAATATCAGTTGTATCGTAAAGGTGGTACTTACGATTTAACATTTGCCCACCATCGCGTTGAAGTGGTAACCAAGAAATCGCAACGCGCTCTCGGCTTGGTTTAACCGTCATTAAATCTAGTGGTATCGACACATAAAACCCTTTGGTATAACTACCTTCACCATACTCTTCAGCAGATAAATTGGTTTTAGTAATAAATGCCCCAGCGGTTACACCACTATCAAACTGCTTAGAGTAGTCCAGAGTGAAACCTACATCGTCTGAAAGATAGCGACCCGCACTTAGTTTCATTTGAGTATCGTCAATGAGGCTCCAGAACTTTGGTTGCCAATATAATGTGGCGTGGCCAGTCAATGTGCCTGTTTGGACGTTATAGTAACGACTTGTTTGCTCATCAAAATGGCGTTCTTCGGTAAAGAGACCGAAAGTTGAGTCAGGATCTCGCTGAACAACGTAGTTGACGTCGGCACCAATCGCCCAGTTTTTTCCGAATGGGCGATACATGATTTCGGTACCCACACCAGCAAACATAGCTTCTAAATAGCCACCATAGGCTTGAGTATAAAAACTCTCTTGGTAACGATCAAAGTGAGTGAGCTGAAGGTTATCAACGCGTAAAAATTCATCGTAGTATTGACGAGATAACGTACGAACACGTTTTAAATCAGTACCATCTGGTGGAACGGTGTAGTTAAACTTATCGTAGTTATCGATAAGGTTGGCATAGACACTGCCTGAAGCACGCCAATTTGTACCAAGTTCATAGCTCGCATCCGCACTTATTCCGATCGCATATAGATAGAAGTTCTCAGAGCCCCCTATAGATTGCTGAAGTACAGGAGAGAAACCATAGTAGAATGGGTTTTCGATACTCGCTTTGGCATTGCGCCCTTGTTTGGTTGAGCTTTTGGTATAACTCGCATCATCGAAGCTTGCGTCAGGGTAGTCATTATCAGCAACGCGCTTGAAAGCGTTCGCATTAACGACGGTTTCTTGCATCGGCTGATGATGATTCGTATCGATAATATGATAGCTAGTCGCATCAATACCACTATTGGCAACAGACAGAGCAGCACGATGGTGGGCTTCACTAGCATCACGGTATTTTGTGGGCTCGCCTTCAATGATGATTACATCTTCATCCTGATAAATATTCAGCTCACTATAACCAGCGACTTGTGCGACTTCCTCGGTCAATTCATTCCACTCTTGATCGCTTAACTCATTTCGCTGTTCAGCTTGGCTATAACTCGGTCTAGGTTCATCTACCCAGTTCGGTTTAAGGCTAGAAAGGTTGGTTGCCATCGTAATGCCAGCGGTAAAAGTGTTACCTCGCTCATAGCTTAAGCGTAGATCTGCCCAGTCAGCTAAACCATAGACAATACCGAAATTCCAAGGAGTAGAGACATTCATATCTGAACTGCCATTAGTCACTGGGAAATCACTACTATAGTCGTTACCGTCATATTCGACTTTTAATCGAAGTGGCTCGTGGGGAGTTTGGTATTCAACTCCCCCAAAGAGTGAGGAGCAGCCTGAGAACATACGATTAACATCAACGCTTCCGCCATTGCCTTTAAATGTCGTGTCACGGCCACAGTCAACAGAAATTGATTTATCGCCTGATAGATTTGCACGATTGCCTAGGTAACCCCAACCAACACCAAGGGTGAAATCTAAAGGACCAACCTGTTTGCTAGCAGCAACAAATTCACCGTCGAATAACCCCGTTCCCCCAAAATCACGAACGCCAACCGATAATTCAGGTAGCCAATAACTTTCTTCTATTAAACGAACCTTGGCGTCCATGGATTTGTCGGTGTATTTGGTATCGCCGCTGAATCCCGGATCAGAGCTATACAGCATGTCATGAACTTGCGTGTAGCGAATAGTTGCCTCGAGCCAAGGAAAGAGCTGAAGAGTGGCTGTGTAATGAAGGTATTCATTATTATTGGTTGCCGAAGCGCTAAATTCGCCTTCTTGCATCATACGAGCTGTAGGCATTTGTATGAGGCCCACACCACCAAAATCAGTGTAAGAATGTTTAAGTTGTGGAGGACTAAACTCGTCGGCAACGACAGGGGATGCGAGAGCGTAACTTAGAGCCCCAAGAGGTGTTAACCAGCGGAGTGATATCGGATTCATGGGATTCATCATAATGGGTGTTTGTGCGTCAATAGTTCTAGAACTAACTGGTTTGTGTCTTTATTGGTAGCAGTCTTAGTGTCTATCGTGTTTAGAGGCATAGGAACGTAAATAATCGCACCCGGTGCGATGTTGTGAAATTGGTAATTCCAGTATGCGATTGGGTATTCAAATGTTATTCCATCGGGTTGAATAACCCAAACTGTACTCAGGTTTGATGTATTAATTCGTGCCACTTCTAAGTAATCAATAGCACTTTTTCGAGGGTACCATGGTAGTGAAGTGGGTTGTTTTACATACCCTAATATCTTAATTGAAGGGGCATCATTAACATCACCAAGGAATATCTGATAGTTCCCTTGCAAACGAGGGTTTTTAGCCATGGCTAAACGAGTGGTATCAGGATCGAGCGTAGTGAAAATACGAGATGAAAATTGCCATTTTTTTAGCTGTACTGAAAGTGCGTCCCAATAGTGTTTTTCGTCGACGTTCGCTTCGTGTTTCTGGGATTTGAGTGATGTTAAAGTTTTTTCTTTCAAGTGAAAGGGTGTATTTCCGTCGAATAACGCTGACTTTAACCAGTCTATTTCCATTAGCGAAAGTTGGTGGTAATTCGTTGCTGTCATCACGGCTGTATCGAGCCTTGGAGCTTGCTCAAATGTTAGGGTGATGGACTCATGCTGACTGTGTTGAACTTCAATAATAGTTTCAGATGCAATCGCATAGCTGGTTAGGCTTACCAATACAGCTAGGTTGATAAGCCATGATGTGAAGAGTGTCTTCATTGTGTTACTTCCTGCTGGTAAGGCTTTCCAATCACGAGTTTGAAGGTGGCGCTATTTGGAATCACAGTTTGTTCGCTAGCGATGACGTTACCTGTTTTTGGGTCCAGCCAGTAGTGATTATTTGACTGATATTCGATTACTGGTATTGATACGGTTTCTTTTACATGCAGTAGAGCTCGCTTCTCAAATGGCAGCTGTTTTTCTACTTTTCCAATCACTTCAAATCGAGACTGTGCTTCATATTGAATGTGGTAACCCGGTTGCCAACTGATTGTGTATGACCAGTGATGTGGCGTTGTTGGGAGATGTAAGCCACGAGCTAGAGGATCCGTTTTTTCTGAGCGAAGAGAGATTAGGTTTGTATTGGGGAAGTTCGCTGTTTTTATTATGCGCCCGGCTTGAGTCACTATCATTTCATTGTTTGCAGACAGCCACTTTAGTGCTTCAGGTACTTGATCATTTTCATGTTCTACCCAAGCTAAAACTATTAATACTTGTGGATTACTCCCAAACTCAATGACCTGGCTAGCGTAAGGGATGTTATTGACCTGTTCTTGAGTGATTGATGAAGAGTCATGACCAAACAGAGCAAGAGAGAAGGAATCTGATAGATCTTGGGAGCTTTGTGTGCAACCAAGTAATGCTAACAAGGGAGTAAGCAGCAGCAGTCGAAATGCGATTTTCATGCTAGAAACAGTCTTTTTATATAGTGGATGTTAAAAAACAACCGCCGAAGCGGTTGTTTTAAGGGCGCTGATTAGCGAGGGACAGTGACTGAAGTCGTTGTGCCTGAACCAGAGTTACTTGCTGCAACAACAACACCAGCTACAAGTGCGCCAGTAACAGCAACAGCAGTAGGTGCGATAGTACCAACAGCAGCAGTAGCTGCGTTCGCACTACCAGCAGCAGTGCCAGTCGTTGTTGTAGTTTCAGCAGCCATTGCTGCACCGCTGAAAACGACAGAAGTCAAAAGCGCGATAGCTGTTTTCTTCATTGGATATCTCCGTTATGTCATTTATGCAATATCTAAAATAAATTTAGATATAGTGCCCACCATAATAATAGGCGCGCCTACAATATAGACAAATTATATTAAAGTAAATTGCAAACATTAAATTAACTTTAATATTGAATTAGACGAAGTCGGTATTTACTAAGTTGGGATGTATAAATGTTGATCGTTACATCTTGTTACACTTTGAGGCGAGTTAACATTTAATGATGATATTTTGGAATAATCGATATTCCAAAAACAAGCTATAACTATTTAAGGATGTTAATTAGACTATTACCACTTAAATTGAACGCCTGAATGAAGGTCACAAAACTGAAGTATTGGTAGGGTGAATGCTAATTCTCTTGCTTGGTTGACGTTTTTTGGTCATGTAATGGATTTTTTTACTATTTATAGTGTTTTTGGTTTGATTTTTGGTCGATTGTAAATTACAGTACGTCGTTCTGAGTCTTATTTCTTTGTGATATATATATCAACTGTGGGTGAAATTAACATTTAAGCTTCAATTGTGGCGAGGGTGTTAACAATATCTCGTATGAGACGTTATTGATAAAATCCTTTATTTTATTGTTTTGACGAAAAAATGTTCTTTATGGATAATCGCCGGGTTTTATAACGGCATACTGCTTATGGATAGAGCTGTTAATAATTAAATTAGCTTTAACTTATACGTAGTGTGGTTTCGTTTACCAATGGGCGGTAGCATGTTTAATATGTTTAGTGATCTTTATGTTTAGTGCTTTTAATATTAAAAGTGAAATAAACGTGTCACATTTTTTTATTTCTATTGTTTCTCTCTTTCTTGCTGGTTGCTCTAGTGCACCTCGTGAAATTACAGCCCAAGTTCCCTTGTTAGATGATCAAAAAATCACACAAAACTTTATTGTGACAGACAGTAGTTACTGGTCGATGTTCGCAAATAACGCCATTTCTCAGGTTCAATATCAGCAGCAAAGCGTCCAGTTAGGTGCAACTTACACTTCAGCGCTAGGGCTACACTGTCGAAGCTTTCACGCAATCAATAATCAACAAGATACTGTAATGAGCAATCGTGTAGTGTGCCGTGAAGTGCAATCGTTAGAAAATACGCAATCAAATGAAAAGTCTCCGTGGTACATGACCAATGCACTAGTTGAGGCTCACGCGCCAAAAAGTAATGCTCAGTTAAATGGTGCTCAATAATATGACACTCAATCGCCTTCTAATTTCAATGTTATCTCTATTGATTTGCTTTTCAAGTGCAGTAACTGCAATGGACGCAACTCAATATCTTCAGGCGCAAAACGCGATGCAGATGAGTTCGTCAGAGGTTCCAACCTCAGCGACAGCACCACAAGCTAATGACATGGGCTCTTATAGTGCTACGAATCGTGACAACCTAGTTTTACCGGGTGAAACGGACGTTCGAAAGTTACTGCCTTCGTCAGGTGAAGACCTTCCGCCGCCCTACGGTGCGAACTTATTTGCTGGTGGTTATGAAACTGAACGTGTCGATGGGCTTAATGAAAACTACCTAATTGCGGCTGGAGACAAAATTAACCTTTGGATTTGGGGCGCTGTTACCTATTCAAACGTTGCAACGGTTGATAACCAAGGCAACATTTTTATTCCTGAAGTTGGCCCAATATCGGTGCTTAACGTACCAGCTAGTCAGGTTAATGATGTTGTGACACAAAGCATCAAGAAGGTGTACACCAATAGCGTGAGTGTCTACGTTAATCTTCTGACGTCAACACCCGTTAGCATTTACCTTTCCGGACCTGTGATTCGCCCTGGCCAATACGCAGGTATGGCATCTGATAGCGTACTGTATTTCTTAAAACGAGCAGGGGGAATTGACCCTGAACGTGGCAGCTATCGTGAGATAGAAGTCGTTCGTCAAGGTGATGTCATCGCCAATATCGATCTCTACGATTTTATTCGCAAGGGTAAAATGGTCAATGTACCGTTTAAAGATGGCGATGTGATCTTGGTTAAGCCTCAGAAATCAGCGGTAACGGTTGCTGGCGGTGTGCGTAACCCATTCCGTTTTGAACTCGAAGAGAAAAAAACAACCGGTGAGCAGCTTTCATATTACTCTCGACCGCTAGCTAAAATTAGCCATGTCGGTGTGATTGGTAATCGTCCAGAAGGTCCGTTCTCTCTTTACATGACGGCTACAGAGTTTGCTCAGTTTGAACTTAGTGATGGCGACAAAGTTATTTACAACGATGATCTTCATGCGCAAGTGATTGATGTACAAATCTCAGGTAGCTACCTAGGCCCTTCGTATTTCACCGTGAAAAACAACACGCGCCTTCATGATGTACTTAACTATATTCCAGTAGAGCCTGAGCTTTCTAACTTTGGTTCTATTTACGTGCTGCGTAAAAGCGTGGCCGAAAAACAGAAAGAGATGATCAATGACTCTCTAGAGCGTTTAGAGCGAAGTGTATTCACCGCGCCAGTAGGTTCAAGTGGTGAAGCCGCAATTCGTGCTAAAGAAGCCGAACTCGTATTGGCCTTTACTGAGCGAGCAAGAAGAATTGAGCCATTAGGCAAAGTGATAGTGTCTGAAAAAGGCAATGTCGCAAACATTCTTCTAGAAGCGGGCGACCAAATCATCATTCCTCGAAAAACCGATTTGATTCAAGTCGGCGGTGAAGTTTTGATGCCGCAAGCTGTTGTGTATAACCCTAAAGCTTCCATTGACGATTATATTGCATGGGCTGGTGGTTTTAGTGAGCGAGCGGAAGATGAACGCATTGCTGTTGTACGTGCAAATGGCATGGTTGAGTTTAATAGCAATGCAACCATTCAGCCTGGTGACCAAGTATTGGTTATGCCTAAAGTTGATGTGAAGACGATGCAAGCAGTGAAAGACATCACTCAAATTATCTATCAGATCGCAGTTGCTGCGAACGTTGTCATCAACTGATTATTTAACAATGAATTAAGCTGAATCGTTTATGGCTAAGGTAGTTCAACGCTCAAACCTAAAAATTTGGGGAGATGTCATATTCGCCATCTTCCTTCGCGAGATAAAAAGTAAATCGAACGACAAACTAGGTGTCGCTTGGTCTGTTGTCTCGCCAGTCGCCTTTATTTTTATGCTCTCTTACGTTCGTGGTCGAATGGATGGTGGCGAAACCCATGGAATACCGACCTTCTTCTTCATGGTTTACGGTATGCTGTTGGTCCAGTTTTTTCTGGGTGTAATAGGCACTGTTTCTGCTTCGATAAAGAAGAATAAACCTCTTTATGCATTTAGGCAGGTCCAGCCAATTAGCTCGGTGATTGCCATTTCAGGGTTTGAGTGTCTAGTCAAAGCTGTTGTGATTGTAGTCATTGGTGTAATCAGTTTTTACCTTGGATTTGATATTCAAATTCACGACCCAATCAGCTTGATATTTAACATTGTACAAGTGGGTATTCTTGCGACAAGTATTGGTCTTTTGTTTTCATTAGCGAGCTGTTTCATCCCTGAAGTAGAAAAAATCAGAACGTTGTTGATGCGGCCAATCTTCTTTATTTCGGGCATCTTTTTTAGCCTTCAAGATATACCAAGAGAGTTTTGGCCCTATCTAACTTGGAATCCATTGCTCCACGCCGTTGAGCTCACTAGATTTGCAGCTTATCCGCATTATGGTGATGCAGGTGTTAGTAGTTTCTATCTCACTATGTGCACATTAGTGAGCCTATTTTTTGCTTTAGCTTGTTACCACATTAGCTGGAAGCAAGCGATTAGCCGCTAAGTAAGATTCTACTTAGCCTAGTAAGAACAAAATGATGACTGAACAAAAATTTCAAGAGTTTAAAAAATCGTTATCTCAGCCAGAGTTCAACAACATTGATTTCCTAGTGGCGAAAGCTGAACAGATTGAAGAAAGTGATCCTGAGTTATCAGCACGAATTTTAGTGCGAGTAAGAAATTTAAAGAAAGCTAGAGTCGTGAAGCAGAAAGAAGAACAAACGACGGAACCAAGTAGTAAAACGAAAGACCCTGTTACTCCAATTAAAGTTGATGAAGCAAAGCTAAAGGTAGCTCAGCAAGAGTCGGTCAAGTTAGAACGATTGCCTAATTCAATAGCTAAACAGTGCGTAAACAAAGCGACAAACTCTAAATGGGCACAATACCTAATCCAATCCCCGTTCATTAGCCTAGTTGTTATTCCAAGCCTGATGTTTGCTTTTTACCAAACTCTTTGGGCGAGTGAGCGTTATGAAAGTCAAGCGCAAGTGATTGTGCAACAGCCTGATGGTATGGCAACCATGGACGCTTCAATGGCACTGTTAACGGGGCTTGGTGTCAGTGGTTCAGGCGTGTCTGACACTGAACTGGTTAAAGCTTATATCTACTCTAACGATATGTTGCAGTATTTGGACAACAAGCTTGATTTGCATAGTCACTACAGCCAAAGATCGATTGACGTATTTAGCCGTATGTCAGGAAGTGAGAGTAAAGAAGGATTTTTAGAGTTTTATAAAAACCACTTAGAAGTCTACATCGAAAGCAAGTCTCAAGTAGTGTACATCTACAGCCAAGGATTTGAGTCAGACTTTGCTCACCAGCTGACTCAAACTATCGTCGACCGCGCCGAATGGTTTATCAACTCCATTGGACATCAGTTAGCCGAAGCGCAATTAGAGTTCATTAAAAAAGAACATCAAATTGTTGAAGATAAGCTTGAATCAGCGCAGCGAAAACTACTTCAGTTTCAACAGAAATACAACCTGCTAGACCCAACAGCTGAAGGGTTAGCCATGCAACAGATTACCTACACCCTTGAAGGGCAGATCACAGCAAAGGAAGCTGAACTGAAAGGGCTCAATAACATCATGAGCCCAACAGCGCCACAAGTGGCCCGAGTGAATAATGAGTTGAGTGCCTTGAAAGCGCAGCTTAAACGTGAACGTAGCAAGCTTTCAGATGAGAGTGGAATCAATATTCCGGTCAGCGAAATATTAGCGAACTTTACCGATCTAAAGATCAAAATGGAGCTTGCGTTACAGGCGTATACCTCATCTCAAGTATCGTTAGAAAAATCAAGAATAGAAGCATACAGACAGCTTAAGTATCTGGTGGTGGTGGAATCTGCGACTAAACCAGAAGAGAACAAATACCCCGATGCTTTTTACAACATATCCCTGTTTATCTTAATTACTTCAATGGTCTTTGCCATTGGTAGAATCATAATGTCCGTCGTTATAGAGTTGAAATAAAGAAGTATGAATATGAAGAGTACGCATAAAAAAACTTTGAAGGTTGCAGTTGCTGGTACCGGATATGTTGGGTTATCTAATGCAATGCTATTAGCACAGCATAATGAGGTGGTCGCTTTAGATATCATTGAAGATAAAATTGAGCTGCTGAACCGAAAAATATCTCCTATTTCAGATTCGGAAATCGAAGATTTTCTAACTAATAAAGAGCTGAACTTCACAGCAACAACGAATAAGCATTATGCGTATAACAATGCTGATTATGTTGTCATTGCAACCCCGACAGATTACGACCCTGAAACAAATTATTTTAATACTCGCTCAGTTGAAGCTGTTATTAAAGATGTGATGGATATAAACCCAACAGCGGTTATGGTTATTAAATCAACGGTTCCTGTTGGTTACACTGAACGGATTAAGAAAGAGTTAGCGTGTGAACAAATCATTTTCTCTCCTGAATTTTTACGAGAAGGGAGAGCTCTTTATGACAACCTTTATCCATCACGAATTATCGTCGGTGAAGAGTCACTACGAGCTAGAAAGTTTGCTGATTTGCTTGTTCAAGGTGCACTAAAAGAACAAATCGAAGTATTGCTAACCGATGCAACAGAAGCAGAAGCAGTAAAGCTGTTTTCTAATACTTATCTTGCAATGCGTGTAGCCTACTTTAATGAACTAGATTCCTATGCAGAAGAACACGGCCTGAATTCGAGACAAATCATCGAAGGGGTCGGGTTAGATCCTAGAATAGGAAATCACTATAACAATCCCTCTTTTGGCTATGGCGGTTATTGTCTGCCCAAAGATACTAAGCAGCTAAGAGCAAACTATCAAGACGTACCTAACGATATTATTGGAGCAATTGTTGAAGCAAATAGAACACGTAAGGATTACATTGCTGAATCAATTATAAAGCGAAAACCTCAAGTGGTTGGTATATACCGCCTTATAATGAAGGAAGGATCTGATAATTTTAGAGCATCAAGTATACAAGGGATTATGAAAAGGCTAAAAGCAAAGGGTATTACTATTGTGGTATATGAGCCAGAGCTTAAAGAAGAGGAGTTTTACCATTCTAAGGTTATTCGTGACCTGAACATTTTTAAGGAGTCCTCTGACGTAATTGTCTCAAATAGAATGCATGAAAATCTAAGCTCTGTCTCTGATAAAGTTTACAGTAGAGACTTGTTTGGAAGTGATTAAGATATATAAAGAGTATCTTTGTTATATGGTTTTAATTAATTATTAAGTATGTGAGCGTAGATTGGTGTTATGTCTATTGACGAGCTAGATTCAATCTTTACTATAGATAAAGGTGTACTTTTTAAAAATAAATACGGCCCTTTATTTCTTCGTCAGAAAGATAGAGGTCAAAGGCAGTTTGATTATCTATTAGGGAAACGTGTTAGTAATTACTATGTAAGCTCTTTCAGGGAGAATGTTAAGTTTTGTAGTGAGTACTGTATAAAAAATAACATAAAGTATCAACATGTTATATTTCCTAGCAAAGAAGTTATATATAGAGAGTTCTTTAAAAGTAACGGCGTGATATTAGTAAAATTGCAACTAAAGAACACCTAGCAATTGATGAGGTGATATACCCTAAGTTAACTAGGAATCATTACATTCATGATGATACACATTGCTCTGACGCAGGGTATTTAGAGGTTCTTAATCAAACATTAAGTAAGATCGGCGTTGAATTGCCAGTATATTCTCCGGTCGAAAAAGAAAATATTAAGCCTGGGGATCTTGGGAGGATGCTAGAATTACCTCCAATTAAAAGAAATGTAATTGTCGGATTCGATGTGGATAGTAATATTAAATCGTTTTCAAACTTTAAAGCATTACCAGGTAATAGTGGGGAGATGCACTATAAAATAAACAAAAATGCACCTATAAAAAATAGAGTCCTATTGTTTGGAGATAGCTTCTTTGTGGGTTGCATGAAGTTACTCGCTCACTTTTTTGAAGAAGTCATTTATATTAGACGACCATATTTGATGGAATCAGTTGTAAATGTGCTTTTACCTAGTATTGTTCTTACTGGTAATGCTGAGCGTTATTTAGTTAATGTTAAAAATAAAAATGAAGATATTCCATTTTTTGTTCATTTGATGAACTCTGGTTTTGAATACTCAAAAATGGATAGCGAATCGATGAAAGCATTCAATAGTTTATTTTTAGGAAAACACTCGAAAGAATATAAAGAATGGTTTTTTCTATTGACTTAGAAGATAGATTGCCTCTCATGACTGTGGAGGAAATAAGAAACCTCGAACTCACAGAAGAAATGATTGATATAGTAAGAGATTACGCAGTCAAAACACATAGCGTGGACTTAAATAAATCTTATCAAGTATTAGTTTACCTTAGTAGCCTAAGACCTAATGGGAAGTATATAAAAAGAAAAATAAATGAACTAAAGCTTTGTATGCAAATAAGTTGTTTAAATGAATGGTTATAATAACTGTAAGTCATTAAGGTTTATAGTTAAATATGAGTTAAATATGAGTTAAATAGGTTTATATGAGATTAATTTTCCATGGCGGGTTAAGTAAGTCCGGTTCGACTACTATTCAAACGGTACTTCAAAATAACAAAGAAACTCTTAGAGAACGCGGCTATCTTATTCCAAATACAGGTATAAAATTCCGAAGTAGGCATCATTATTATTACTCGTTAAATGGAGGGGACTACAAGGATCTAGTTGACCAATTGTATTCTGAATTTATAGATTCTGGTTGTCATACAATTATAATGTCTGAGGAAAGCTTAAATAAGAGTATTTGCTATGATAAGCATAATTACCTTAAGAAGGTTTTTGCTAATGTTGAGTTTGTTTTTTACTTAAGGAGGCAGGATACTTTGCTAGAAAGCTATTACAATCAAACTATCAAAGTACCTTGGGACAAAAATAGAAGCCAATCACCTAAGTCAACCCTAGTTGATTATTCAGAAAGCCTACATTGGCTAAATTATGGAAATCTTCTCGATTGTTTTTCGAATATTGTTGGTAAGGAAAATATTAAAGTGATTCCTTTTGAGAGAGGCCAGCTATCTAATAATATAGCAAAGGACTTTCTTGAGAAATATTGTAATGTTGATACTTCGGGGTTAAATGTTATTGAACGCGTTGATAATACATCCATACCATACTCATCATTAGGCCTAGCCATTGAAATAAATAAGATAGACATGAAGTTTCTAGGTGAACCCTCATTTATACGAAGAGCATTACATGAGTTTTTCCGAGCTAGATACAAGGACGTATCATCTAATATACTGACGTATGATGAAAGAGTTTCGTTAATGAATACCTATGTGGAAGGAAATAGTTATGTTGCTAGAGAGTATTTGAATCGTTCTGATGGGCGGTTATTCTACGAAAACTTGCCTGATAAAAACACTCCTATCCAGGCAACCGAAATTCTAGAAGCCGATGAAAATGATTTTATTGAAAAAATAAAACCAATTTTAGAACACCTAAAAGGTGACGATTTATCAAAAATCAATCAAGATTATATATTAAATAAAACGTTAGGGTTCATGGATAAAAATGAAAGCACTCTAAGAAGTGATTTTTTCTATGAGCTATTAATTCAAGCTAGGGCTATCAGGCCTAAAGGGCCAAGGGTTTTAAGGCTTTTAAAAGGGTGTGCAGATGAAGATTAATGTTATTATTCCAGTTAAGAATGAAGAGCACGGTGTACAGCGTTGTATTGATTCTTTTGTTAACAATAACACATTAGATCTCCACTTTATTGTGGTTGACGACAATTCAGAAGATGGAACGTACGAGAGTACTTTAAATTACTTTAAAGACAACAATATACCCGGTGTTGTTTTACGTAACAATACTCAAAATCCTGGGGCAGGAGCTTGTCGAAATATTGGAATTAAGCATATTCAGAACAGTGCTAAATATATCATGTTTTTTGATGCGGATGATACAACGAATAAAGGCTCGTTATCTAAGATGCTATCGGTAGCTGAGAAAGATAAAGCAGATTTTGTTGTAGCTAAATATAATTATTGCCGTAGTGAAGATGTTTCTGAATCCAAGGGGATGCTGAACCAAGATAAAGACAAGTGGCGTTGGTCACTTGGTAATGCCGATTATGTCACCATTCGACCTGTAGACAAGCCCTACCTAATTGAATGTGTCAATTACCCTTGGAATAAACTTTATCGCGCAGCCTTTGTTAAACAGTCTAAGTTAACATTTTCTGAAACACTGGTTAATAATGATATATATGCGCATTGGCATAGCTATGCTAATGCAAGCAAAGTCAGCCTTGTTGATACAAAGATATGTAATCACTTCGTTATTCCTGGTAATAGCCAAATTACATCGACGTTTGATAAAACCCGCTTCTCTGCTTTTACTGCGTTAGAAGAACTTGAACAGATGTTACGAAATGATGAGAAGGTATACAGAGTTTATTTCCACCTCTACTTGAAATTTAAGCTTGGGTTATTTAAGTGGATTCATGAGCAGTTGCCAGTTCCACTGAGAAAAGAATTTCGTCAACTAATGAAGATCTCTTATCAATCTTTAAGTAGTAGTGATGTACTTAAAGTCAGCTTAATGATGCCCAATGTCGCCTCTGATGCCGCCGAATTTAAAATGGGAGTAAAATCTCTGTGAAGCTTTCGATCATTGTAACCTGCTATAACATAGCTCCTTATATTGAAAAGTGTTTAGACAGCATTTGTAATCAAACGCTAAGGGACATTGAGATCATTGTTATTGATGATGCATCTACTGACGATACTCAACGTATCGTAGAAAGTTATCAAAAGTGTGATCCTAGAATTAAGACCAAGTTTTTCACTGAGAACACCATTGGCGGTGTATCAAGTGCCGCTAATGCTGGTATTGATATGGCAACTGGTGACTACATTGGATTTGCCGATGGAGATGACTGGTATGAGCTTGATATGTTTGAAAAGCTCGTTAATTCTGCCGAGAAGAACAACTCTGATGTCGCGTTTTGTAATTATTTAGAGTTTAATGAAACAACTTCTGAGCTACTAAAGCCTTCGGATGCTGGTAAGTGGCATTCGCTTAAGCCATACGACTCTAGTGGAGATTCCAGCGATAGCTTCAAGAAGGCTTTTTTGCGACTAAACCCTGTGCCTTGGCGGAAAATCTATAAAAGGGAACTACTGGGTGACAAGATACGCTATCCAGTTGGTGATTACTTTTTTGAAGATAACCCTTTTCACTGGGAAACGACACTTCATTCAGAAAAGATCAGCTTTGAAGACTTCATCGGTTGTTATCATCGGATCAATAGACCTGGACAAACTATGTCTACGGCTAATTTTAAATTGATTGCAATGTATGAACACCACTCGACGATTCTTGATACGTTACAGGCTGGTAATGTTGATGAAGATTATAAAGACCAATCTATCGCATGGCTTATCGGTAACACGGAATGGATTACTCGAAAGATTGGTGATCAGTACTTAAAGGATAACTTTAGAGCGTTTCAGTCTGAGTTATTTAAGTATGGAAAAGATTCAGTTAACGATACTTTAAGCAGAATCCACGTTGGTAATCGAGGTAGAGATTTAGTTCGCTTCGCACTGATTAAAAATTATCGTGGTTTTAAAATAGCGGTTACTGAACAAAAGTATACAAAAGTTGATTATGGTTTGATCTCTATCTCAGAGATCGGCTTTTGGAAGACTATTGGTCTGTTTTTGAAAAAGCCTTTAATGAACATGTTTAAGACCCCTAGTAATTCTGATAGCCAAAAGTTAGCGTTATTACATAGAGAGTCAATTGATAAGGCAACAATTGAGTTATTGGATGAGCTTAAAAAAGTAAAACAAGAGTTGACCGTCGTTAAGGGTGATTTACGCTCAATTAAATTAGCAATGATTTTAAATAATGAACCGAGTGAGAGATAGTAATATGAATATTTCATTAGTTGGCGCTGGTATATCATGTGCAATCATTGGCAACAAGTTGGCAAAAGAAGGTCATAAGGTTACTATTTTTGAATCGCGTAACCATATAGCAGGGAACTGTTATACTCAGCGTGATGAAGATACTGGTGTGATGGTTCATACTTATGGTCCTCATATCTTCCATACAGATGATAAAGAAGTATGGGATTTTGTTAATGACCTGACTGAATTTAAACCGTATGTAAACCGAGTGAAAACAACCTCTCAAGGGGCTGTATATTCGCTACCAATAAATCTTCATACGATTAATCAGTATTTTGGTAAAACATTTAACCCAACTCAAGCAAAAACATTTATCGAGTCAGTGGCTGATACAAGTATAGAGACGCCAAATAGTTTTGAAGAGCAAGCATTGCGTTTCGTCGGTAAAGATTTTTATGAAGCTTTCTTCAAAGGTTATACGATTAAGCAGTGGGGAATTCATCCTAATGAATTGCCAGCAAGCATTTTAAAGCGCCTTCCTGTACGTTTTAACTACAATGACAACTATTTCGCTCATAAGTATCAAGGTATGCCTGCTGATGGTTATACCCCTATCGTAGCCAACTTAATAAACCATGAAAATATCGAAGTACGTTTAAATTCTCCATTTTCGAAAGATATGGAAGAAGAGTTCGACCATGTGTTTTTTAGTGGACCTCTAGATAGCTACTTTGATTACCAACTAGGCCGATTAGGTTATCGTACCCTTGATTTTGAAACTGAAGTACATAAAGGCGACTATCAAGGCACAGCAGTAATGAACTATGGTGATGAAAATATCCCGTACACTCGAATTACCGAGCACAAGTACTTTACTCCATGGGAAGAGCATGAAAATACGCTTATCTATAAAGAGTTTAGCCGTTTAGCGGAGCAAGGTGATGATCCATATTATCCAATCAAGTTTACTTCAGGTAATGCACTATTTGATAAGTACGTAGACCTTGCAAATAAACAGTCTAAAGTAAGCTTCATCGGCCGTTTAGGTACATATCAGTATATGGATATGGATGTCACCATTCGCAAAGCACTTGATGCTTCTAAAATTGCATTAGATGCCATTAGTCAGCAGGCTGATATTCCAGCATTTTTTGAGTAATTCCAACTGCTGACTAGATCTAAGTTGTTTTAGTCAGCAGTCATTTCTTATGCCAAATTCTAATGTATATGCTGTTGTGGTTACGCACAATCGAGAAAAGCACTTAGAGCAATGCTTATATTGCCTTATTAACTCTGAAGTCCTACCAACAAAAATTATTGTTGTTGATAATGCATCGACAGACAGTACGTGCTTAGTTATTCATCGTTTTCAAGAAACGCATTCACAAATTGAGCATTATCCACAAAAGATTAATTTAGGGGGCGCTGGCGGCTTTGAAATAGGTACTCGTATTGCTTATGACCAAGGTGCAAGTCATGTATGGCTGATGGATGATGATTGTTATGTTCAAGAAGATAGTTTGAAACAGTTATTGTTGACTGATTCATTACTAGAAAAATCACGTCAGATAGGGGAGCGACAAGTTGGTCTTATTTGTTCAAAAGTAAATTGGGTTGATGGAACTGTGTGTGAAATGAATCAACCCACAGTTAACTGGGACTATTTAAGCTCATTTACTGATGAGAATAAAGTTATCAAGGTTGAAAGCGCTTCATTCGTCTCTTGCTTAATTAAAAGGCAAGCGATCGAAAAGTTCGGTTTTCCAATAGGGAAGTTTTTTATTTGGTTCGACGATGCTGAATATACATTACGAATCTCCAAACAATTTGATTGTTACTGTGCGCTTTCTAGCCAAGTCGTTCATGCAACACCAAGAAATGAGGGTGTCTGGTTTGGTAATATAAACCAATATAATATTTGGAAGTTTCGCTATGGAGCTCGAAATGAAAGTTGGTATCGTCTTCATAAGGAAAGCCTGTCTTCTTGGTTATTTTATTTATCCTCTCGCTGGAATGAGATGAAAAAAGGAAAAGTTAGCTATAAATATCGAGTTAGAATTTTAGCTAGCATCATAATCGGTACTTTAGGCTGGTTCTTAAGGTGATTATAAATAATAAACCTGAACGTTCTAGTGTACCTCTTTTAAATGTTACTTTTTAGTATGTTGCTATATGAAATCATCTTTAGCCTTAATGGCTCTTCGCGTTATCCCTAAGAAAAAACAACAGTCGATGATTGTTCGTGCTATGAACTACTTAATCGAACCTAGTGCATTACATGAGTATTGTGGAAAGTCTGTTAGCATCGCTCTTTCTAACACAAAGTATAAATGGTCAGTTCTATTTAATGGAAATGAATTTTTATACTATGAAGGGCATGGTAATGTATCAATAACCTTAAGTTTTGATGACGTATTAAATTTCCCTAATTCTGAGCAAGTTAAAAAGAAAGTTAATAACAATGAAATTGTTATTAATGGCAGTGATACTGATCAACTATTTGTTCTTGAATTAATCGATTCAATCGATCAGGTTAAAGTAACAAGGTGCATTCGATACTTACGTCGTTTAGTTGGTGTTAAAGAAAAGCATATTCAGGATAAAGAGTTAGCTTTATTAACAATTCGAGATGTTGGTAGTGATAGCGATGTTGATTACCTAAGAGATCAGGCTGTTAATTGTGAGGGGAAGTCGCCAGAACTTGCTTATCGATTAATGCATATAGCTTATGGAGCTAGGCCAAAAGGCCCATTTATTAAACGTAAGTTAAATGAGTACCGCCAAAAAGGATTTAATAACTTAACACAAAGTATAGGTAAAACTCAGACGTGTGGTATTACTATTCCAAATAGTAACATCGTCTATGTACCAACACCTAAAGTAGCATGTTCTTCAATAAAATTGGCTTTGTATCAACATACTAAAGGGCATACTTTCGAAAAAGATAATTATGGTAGCAGGCATATTCACGACTACTGGAACAGAAAAGAATGTCCAATTCATTTGTTTGAGAAGCGTGTTCTTATAATTAGGGACCCTGTAGAGCGATTCCTATCCGCCTATGCTAACCGAGTTTTGGATCATGGTGAACTGAATCGAGCAGCTATTGAAAAATCTGCTCCTTGGTTATTAAAGACATTGCCAACTTTTAAGCCTTCGATCAGCCAATTTATTAAGCATTTGGACCTTTATATCTTAGCGCCGTCAATCGAGCACCACTGTCAGCCGTTGAGTTGGAAATTAGGTGATGATCTCAATCAATTTACGGATATTTTTACTTTCAGTCAGATTGGTAAATTTGAAAAGCTATTACAAGTTCACTTGGGAGATAAGTTCGAAATACCAAAAGCTCAGGTTGGCAAAAATAAAGTAACACTTGAACAATTATCTAGAGATGAACTAGAAAAGTTATTAGATTTTCTAGTTAGAGATTATCAACTGCTTTCTCCTTGGTACAGTCAAGAGGTGGTGAGAGATAAATGGAAGCAAAGAATGAAAATGGCATCTTAATCAGTCAATGGATTAACTTAAGTATACCCTATGATTACTGTCTTACTCCCTGCATATAATGCTGAGAAATATATTTCTCGAGCAATCGAAAGCGTATTATCTCAAACTTATATAGACTTTGAGTTACTTGTTATTAATGATGGCTCAACAGATGATACATTGAATATTATTAAATCTTACACCGATGATCGAGTTAGACTTGTTAACTTACAAGAGAATGTTGGCCTTATTTCAGCATTAAATACTGGGTTGAATTTAGCTGATAGTAAATATATTGCCCGTATGGATGCGGATGATATTTGTCAACCGACTCGGCTTGAAAGGCAAGTAGAGTTTTTGGAAGGTAATGCAGAATATGTCGCTTGCGGAACGAGTATAATTAACTTTAATGATTCAGGTGAAGGCTATATGCGATATCCGGAAACAGATGAAGAGATTAGAGTTGCACTGACGTTCTTTGAAAGAAATATCTGTCACCCTACAGTTATGATCAGGCGCTCTTCATTGGAAGATAACGGCATAAAATATCGAAGTGAGTTTAAATATGCCGAAGACTACACGCTTTGGATTGACCTAGCTCGCATTGGTAAGTTGTATAACCTAAAAGACGGATTGCTTTATTATCATAGACATGAAAATCAGGTTTCAAGTGTTTACTATCCTGAGCAGATGAATGTTTCTCGAAAGATTGTAAGAAATCAGTTAAATACCGCCTTTCCATCTCTAACTAGCAAAGAAGTTCAGCTGATTAAGAACTTATGTATTCATGAGCAAGGAATATACCCAGAAATACATCTTACTCTGACTGAGATAAAGGAAGTAATTAATAAGGTAGAGGCGATAAATAGTGAACTAAGCCTATTCTCACCAGTTCACTTGAAAAAGATACTCTTTTTTAAACGATTCCGATGTTCTTTTTATTACATATATAGATTCAATTATTTTGTGAAACTTCGTTGTTTTATTGGGTATTTTTATCATCAGCCCATTCGAGCCGTAAATGAACTTCAATCTATAATTAAGCTGTTATTTATAAAGAAAAGTAAGATATAACAATGTATAAGAAAATCGTTATTACATCTAACAGCAGTTGGTTTGTTGCTAACTTTTTTAGCTCTTCAATAGTTGAGTTTATGAAGAATAACAATGAAGTTATTGTCATAGCGCCAAGAGATATTAATTCCGAAAAGCTCATTAATCTTGGCTGTAGTTACTTTGATATCCCAGTTTGTCGTTCTGGAATTAATCCAATTGAAGAATTAAAGACACTGTTTAAATTACATTGTCTTTTATCAACACTATCGCCTGATTGTGTTCTTAACTTCACACCAAAGTTGAATATCTACTCTACTTTAGTAAGTCGGTGGCTAGGAATAAAAGTGATTAACAGTATCGCAGGGCTAGGGTCAATTGCTTCCGAGAAAGGCTTAAAGTCTTTATTGGGTCGTATATTGTTTCGTGTCACCCAGCCATTATCTGATCACACCATATTTCAAAACAACGATGACTTGGCATTTTACTTAAAGCGTAAGTATGTAAAGCCAGAAAAATGCTCTAGAGTCCATGGGATTGGTGTCGAGTTAAGTAAGTTCAAACCTGTCCATTCAAATGATGATGGTACGGTTCGCTTTATACTGTTTGCTAGGATGCTAAGAAACAAAGGGGTAGTGGATTTTATTCACGCTGCAGAAGCGGTAAAAGAGCATTATGAAATACGAAGCAAAGCGAGCCTAGCTACTTCGAGGTTCGAATTCTCATTATTAGGTTTTATAGATGAAGAAAACCCACAAGGGCTACCACTTTCAGCAATTAAGTATTGGGATCGCAACACCATTGTCTCTTACATAGGAGAGACAGATGATGTTTTTTCTGTAGTAAAGGATTTTGATTGTGTTGTGCTTCCGTCTTACTACCGTGAAGGAATACCACACTGTTTAATTGAATCGTGTGCAATGGCTAAACCCATTATCACTACAGACAATGTTGGTTGTCGAGAAACAGTTATCGACAGTTTGAGTGGCTATATTGTTCAACCGCAATGTGTCCCAGATTTAAAGCAAGCAATGATTAATATGATCGAACTATCCCATCAAGAGAGACTTGCTATGGGAAAACAGGGCCGTAAAAAAGCTGAAAAAGATTACTGTCACATCGGTGTGGCAAAGCATTATATGCATACCATTAATACTATTTTACAACGTTAAATTGAGCTTAAATATTATGATAAAAAAATGTCTATTCCCTGCAGCCGGTTACGGCACGCGCTTTCTACCTGCAACCAAGTCTATGCCAAAAGAGATGATGCCAGTAGTAAATAAACCACTGATTGAATATGGTGTAGAGGAAGCAATTAAAGCCGGTATGCGAGATATGTGTATTGTTACTGGCCGTGGTAAGCATACGCTTATGGATCACTTCGATAAAAACTACGAGCTAGAGGATCAAATTGCGGGTACTAATAAAGAAGTATTGTTGGATGATATTCGAAATATTATCGATTCAGCCTACTTCACTTTTATCCGACAGCGTGAAATGAAAGGGCTAGGGCATGCGATTTTGACTGGACGTGAGCTGGTTGGAGATGAACCGTTTGCTGTTGTCCTAGCTGATGATTTATGTGTAAACCCTAAGGGTGATAATGTACTCGAACAAATGACGGCACTGTACAAGCAGTTCCGCTGTTCGATTGTAGCCGTACAAGAAGTGCCAAAAGAAGATACGCATAAATATGGTGTAATTGCAGGAGACATGATTCGTGACGACCTTTTTCGTATTACCGATATGGTAGAGAAACCAGAATCAGGTACAGAGCCAAGTAACCTTGCGATTATAGGTCGCTATATTCTTACTCCGGATATCTTTGATTTAATCGAAGAGACAGAACCAGGGAAAGGTGGTGAAATTCAAATCACTGATGCACTGTTAAAGCAGGCACAAAATGGTTGCGTTATTGCCTACAAATTCAAAGGTGAGCGCTTTGATTGTGGTTCGGTTGAAGGTTACATCGATGCAACAAATTACTGCTTTAATAATATTTACCTTAAAGACGTCAATGTAGAGCTAAAACGAGAGCCGACAGAAAAAGAAGCTGAATTGGCTTATTAACTTGGTGAACCGGCAATTAACTCTCTGTAAATAATGTGATGATAGAACTACAAAACCTTACTAAATATTATCCTTCTGATCTCGGCAGCCAATACATCTTTCAAGATGTAAGCTTCACCTTTCCAAGAGGTAGGAATGTTGCTTTGCTTGGGTCAAATGGCGCAGGTAAATCAACGCTTTTTCGCATTATTGCAGGGAGTGAATATCCAAATTCAGGCAAGGTAGTCACAGACCAAGCGATATCTTGGCCCGTGGCACTTGCTACGGGTATTCACCCTCAAATGACGGGGCGTGAAAATACACGCTTTATTGGTAGGGTAAACGGCGTTGCTAACTTAGATGAGTTTGAGAAAAAGGTACAAGAGTTTGCGGGGCTTGGGGTTAAATACGATCTTCCTGTGCGTAGCTACTCAAGTGGTATGCGTGCTCGTCTAACCTTTGGCTGCTGTATCTCTATCGATTTTGATGTCTATTTGATTGACGAAGCAACGTCGGTGGGTGATCAGTCGTTTCGTAAAAAAGCCAAATCAGCCCTACTGGAAAAAAGCCAAACGGCTAGTGTGATAATGGTTAGTCATGATTTAACCGAAATTCGAGAGTTTTGTGATAGCGCGATTGTACTTCATCAGGGAAAGTTGCATTATTACGAAGATCTAGAGTCTGGAATTGAACGTTATCAGTCATTCTAAGTCATTAAATAAAGATAGATCGAGAACCTAACATGAAGAGTAACCAATGTTACTAAGCATATCTCCTGCAGTAATTGTAGTCGGCATTTTTCTATTAACGATAGCTGGCTTAATTAAGTTTCAAAGCCACCCTGAACGAGTTTTTGGATCAGTACTATTGGCGCTTTATACGCTAGGTTTTGTTAGTACAGAGCAAGTAATTAATAGCTTTTCAAATCAGGGCTTACTTACTTTAGTGCTGTTGATGATCTGCTCATTTGCTTTAGAGAAAACGAAACTACTTCGAGCAATCGCACAATACGTAATTCGTCCTGATTATACATCGACCTGGCTTCGTTTATTTGGTCTTACAGCATTGTCCTCTGCCTTCTTAAACAATACAGCAGTGGTCTCAACGATGCTTGCCCCCATTCGTAACAACATTCATCACCCTGCAAGCAAACTATTGTTACCACTTTCTTATGCTGCAATATTCGGTGGTACGTTAACCCTCGTAGGAACGTCCACCAATTTGATTATCAATAGCATGGTAATAGAGAGTGGGCTACCTTCTATCGGCTTTTTTGACTTTACAGTGGTTGGCCTTTCTATTGTTGCCGTTTGTGGTAGTGGTTTATTCATTTTATCGCGTTTTTTACCGGTTAATTCGCAAGGAGCAAATCAAACAACGGATTATTTCATTGATGCTAAAGTTCAACCGAAGTCGTCGTTAATAGGACAAAATATTGAACAGAATGGTTTACGTAATCTAGAGTCGCTGTTTTTAGTTGAGATACTGAGAAAGGGACGATTGATTTCACCTGTTTCCCCCCAAGAGTTAATTGAAGAAAATGACCGGCTTATATTTAGTGGGGATATCAAAAAGGTAACCTTACTTAGCCAGTTCGATGGTATTAAGCTTTTTGCCCATGAAAACGGTCTTCCGATTAACAACCTAACTGAAGTGATTATTAAGCCAGAAAGCGTTCTTGTAGGACAAACATTGAAGCGTGTAGGCTTTAGAGCTCTATTTGATGCTGCGGTTGTAGCTATCCGCCGTGATGGAGAAGCCATATCAGGAAAGTTAGGAGATGTTGACTTAAGATCGGGTGATTTCCTAGTGTTAGCTGTCGGTGAAGATTTTAAAACTAGGCATAACATTAATAAGAACTTCTATTTGATTAGTGGTGTTAAAACTGAGCAAACCTTAACGGCCTTGCAAGAGAAGTTTTCCATAGGTGGATTCGCTTTAGCTGTCGGACTTGCTGCATTTGGGATTGTCCCTTTATTTAAAGGGATGTTACTCCTCTTAGGCATTTTACTTTTTACAGGTTGCCTGAACTCCAATGAAGTACTACAGCGGATGCCGAAACAAATATGGCTTATCATTGCTTCCGCTTTATTACTCTCTCATGCATTAACCAATAGCGGTGCACTAGAGAATCTAAGTAATGTAATTCAATTGAGACAAGATATATTTACCCCTCTCTTTGGGTTATTATTAGTGTATATATTGACCTGGCTGATGACGGAGCTAGTCACAAATAATGCCGCGGCAGCACTTGTTTTCCCTATTGCTTATAGCTTAGCGGAAAGTTTATCAGTAAACCCAATGGCTTATATTTTTGCTGTAGCATTTGGTGCGAGTGCTAGCTTTATTAGCCCTTATGGATATCAAACGAATTTGATGGTGTTTAACGCAGGGCAATATCGAATTAAAGATTTTTTGAAAATAGGTATGCCTATCAGTGTGCTATATGGCACAACAGTGGTTAGCGCAATATACCTATTTATAGGCTTATAGAAAATTAATATAAAGAACAGTAGGAAAATGAAATGAACATTACGCCTGAAAGAATGACTCATCTAAAACAGCTTGAAGCTGAGTCTATTCATATTATGCGCGAAGTAGCGGCTGAGTTCGATAACCCAGTAATGCTTTATTCAGTTGGTAAAGATTCATCGGTAATGCTTCATTTAGCAAAGAAGGCCTTTGCTCCTGGTATTCCACCGTTTCCACTGATGCACGTAGATACCACATGGAAATTCAAAGAGATGATTGAGTTTCGTGATTATATGGCTGACAAGGTGGGTATGAATCTATTGGTTCATCAAAACCCTGAAGGGTTAGAAATGAACATCAGCCCATTTGTTCATGGTAGTTCAAAGCATACCGATATCATGAAAACCCAAGGGTTAAAGCAAGCTCTTGATAAATATGGCTTTGATGCCGCCTTTGGTGGTGCGCGCCGTGACGAAGAGAAATCTCGTGCCAAAGAGCGTGTTTACTCTTTCCGTGATGAACATCATCGGTGGGATCCTAAAAACCAACGTCCAGAGTTATGGAACGTTTACAACGGTAAGGTAAATAAAGGCGAGAGCATTCGTGTTTTTCCATTATCAAACTGGACAGAGCTAGATATTTGGCAATACATCTACCTAGAAAGCATCGAAATCCCTGGCTTATACCTTTCTAAAAAGCGCCCTGTGGTTGAGCGCGACGGCATGCTTATCATGGCTGACGATGATCGCATGGAGCTTAAAGAGGGGGAAGTCATCGAAGAGAAGATGGTTCGCTTCCGTACTTTAGGTTGCTACCCACTAACTGGCGCGGTTGAATCAGAGGCCACTACGCTTCCTGAGATTATTCAAGAGATGCTGCTTACAACGACTTCTGAGCGCCAAGGCCGTGCAATTGATCACGATAGCTCGGGTTCAATGGAGAAGAAGAAACGTGAAGGTTACTTCTAAATGAATTCGCCTTACGTACAAAAAGACAACGATAGCGTTAGTGATGATGTGGTATGGCATAACTCTACCGTTTCACCGCAAGATCGTGCTATGCAGAAACAGCAAAAGCCGGTTGTTCTTTGGTTTACTGGGTTAAGTGGTTCAGGTAAGTCAACCGTGGCTAATGCGGTTGAAAGTAAGCTTCTTAGTTTGGGTAATCATAGCTATCTGTTAGATGGTGATAATGTTCGTCACGGCTTAAACAAAGACCTAGGGTTTAGTGATATTGATCGTGTCGAGAATATTCGCCGTATTAGTGAAGTCGCGAAACTGTTTGTTGATTCTGGAACGATAGCGCTAACCGCGTTTATCTCTCCATTTATTGCTGATCGAGAGCAAGCTAGAGCGCTGTTTTCTGATGGTGAGTTCTTAGAAGTGTTTATTGATACACCACTTGAAGTGTGTGAGTCACGTGACCCTAAAGGGCTATACAAAAAAGCTCGTGCTGGTGAGATTAAACATTTTACAGGCATTGATTCCGCTTACGAGGCACCAACGTCACCAGAAATTCACGTCAAAACAGCAAGCCAAAGTGTAGAAGAGTGCGCAATTGATGTTGTTAATAAGCTTTCTGAAATGGGCTATTTATCCCTAAGGGGAGATGATGGTGCATTATGATGTTTTTAACGGAGATGCAGATGGCATCATCGCTCTGCTTCAACTTCGCAAAGCTGAGCCTAAAACATCGACATTAGTCACTGGCGTTAAGCGTGACATTAAGTTACTTCAGCAAGTCGCTTCGCAGTCTGATGCAAGTGGTGTCACTGTGTTAGATATCTCAATGGAGAAGAATATCGATGCGCTCTATGAGCTTATCGAGCGAGATATTCCGGTTTTTTATTGTGATCATCACCGAGCTGGCGAAGTCCCTCAGGCTAGTAATTTTACTGCTCTGATTAATCTTGATGCACAAACATGTACGAGCTTGTTGATTAATAAACACCTAGGTAATCAATTTGCTTCTTGGGCTGTAGCAGGAGCTTATGGCGATAACCTGTTTGCAAGTGCTGAAGAGTTGGCTAATCAAATTGGTTTATCTGCCGGTGAGCGAGAATTCTTGAAAGAGTTGGGGACGTTAATTAACTATAACGGTTATGGCGCATCATTAAATGACTTGCACATTGCTCCACAAAACTTGTTTGTTGAATTAATGAAATACGACTCGCCATTTTCGCTGCTACAAAACCTTAGCTCACCATACCAGTTATTAAAGCAAGGTTATGAAGCTGACTGTAAGCACTTAGCGCAGCTAAAACCGATTGAAAGCAGTGATCTTACAGAAGTGTATGAGCTTCCTTGTGAAGCTTGGGCAAGACGTATCAGTGGTGTTTTTGGTAATACGTTGGCCAATCAATCTCCTGATAAAGCGCATGCAGTCATTACTTTAAATGCTAATCAGCAAGATTATACGGTGAGTGTTCGTGCGCCTCTTAATAATCGCACTGGTGCAGACGAGATATGTTCACAGTTTGCAACAGGTGGTGGTCGAAAGGCTGCAGCAGGAATCAATCAATTGCCAGTTAGCGATAAACAACGATTTATCGATGTGCTCACTAAATTTTATAACTAATTTATGTTTGGCCTAGTGCGGTTTGCTAGGCCAAGCTCAGTGATAGGAAAAGAAAAATGTCACATTCATCAGAATTAATTGCTCAAGATATTGAAGCGTATTTGAAAGTCCATGAAAATAAAGACCTACTTCGTTTTTTAACTTGTGGAAACGTTGATGACGGGAAATCAACGCTTATCGGTCGGTTACTTTTTGATAGTAAGCTTATTTATGAAGATCAGATGGCTGCTATTGAGAAAGATTCTCAGAAGTTTAACACCACTGATGGAGATTTTGATTTAGCATTGCTTGTTGATGGTTTGCAGTCCGAGCGTGAGCAAGGCATTACGATTGATGTTGCTTACCGTTATTTCTCTACAGATAAGCGTAAGTTCATTATTGCGGACACTCCAGGACACGAGCAGTACACTCGTAATATGGTTACTGGTGCATCTACTTGTGACCTAGCGATTGTGATGGTGGATGCACGCCACGGTATTCAAACTCAAACACGTCGTCATAGCTATATTTGTAGTTTACTAGGTATTAAGCACATCATCGTTGCAATCAACAAGATGGACTTAATGGACTACAGTCAAGACGTATATCAGAAGATTAAAGCAGATTACCGAGAAATGGCGAAGAACTTCAATATTGAAGATATTCGTTTTGTACCAATTTCAGCATTAAACGGCGACAACGTAGTGACCCCAAGTGAAGAGATGGATTGGTACCCTGGTGCTACGTTAATGAAGTTGCTTGAAACCGTAAAAATTGACCAAGATAAAGATCTTGAGCATATGCGTTTCCCTGTTCAGTATGTGAATCGTCCTAACTTAAATTTCCGTGGTTTTTGTGGAACACTAGCGTCAGGTGTTGTTCAAGTTGGTGATGAAGTTAAAGCACTACCATCTGATAAAGTATCGCGTATCAAATCTATCTACACTTTCGATGGCGAACTAGATATTGCTTATCCTGGCCAAGCCATTACGCTTACCCTTGAAGATGAAATTGATGTTTCTCGTGGTGATATGCTCGTTCACCTAGGTCATGAGCCTAAGGTAACGAATAAGCTTGAGTCTCACATTGTTTGGATGGATGAAACCCCCCTACGTACACACAAAGAGTATACATTTAAGTTTGCGACTAAGGCGTGCACAGGTAAGGTTTCAGATATTGTGCATAAGGTGGATGTGAACACCTTAGACAAGCATGCTGAGAAGGCTGACTCTTTGGATCTAAACGAAATTGCCCTTACTTCGATTAATTTGGTAGATAAAGTTGCTCTTGATCAATATCAAGTTCTGCCTCAAACAGGCTCTTTCATTGTTATTGACCGCCATACTAACGTGACTGTTGGTGCGGGTGTGGTTACACAAGCATTTGATGGTTCAGAAGCTCAGCAGAGAGTTTACTCCATGGCTGAAAAAGATCTAAATACTTACGTGAGAAAGCACTTCCCTGAGTGGGGTTGTAGCGAAGTTTAATTCGCGGCTAGCCCAAGCTGTAATAGTAATAATCAAACGTTTATAGCGTCCTAGGCTAACTGGGGCGCTTTTTTATTGAGATGACAATGTACTTGATATTTTTGTTGATAACCATAATCGCCGTATCTTTGGTTTCCCTTGTGGGGCTCAGGCGTGTGGCCATTGCTTATGGTTGGGTTGACAGCCCCTGTGATAGGAAGAACCATACAGGTCAAGTACCGCTAATTGGTGGGGTCAGTGTCTTTATTGCTCTGTGTTCTATTTATTTGTTTGATACTCAGCTTATCCATTTACAGAATAGCTATTTCCTAATTTCATTAATTCTAGTCTCACTGGGCTTTATTGATGATAAGTTCAATCTAAGTGCACTATCTCGCTTGTGTCTACTTTTTGCAATTTCAATATGGCTCGTGAGTGCTGAAGGGCTTGTTATCTCTAATCTTGGTGATCTGCTTGGAATTGGCGAGATTATCTTTAAAGGGTATCAAGCTACTATCTTCTCTATATTTGCGATCGTAGGTTGTGTGACATGTTTTAACATGATTGATGGTATTGATGGCTTACTCGGTGGGATCTCTACCATTATATTCCTTAGCTTAAGTCTCTTGTTGTATCTCTCAGGCCATTATGGCGAAGCGATATTTAGTTTTGTCTTTGCGGGGGCACTAGTCCCTTATATTATTTTGAACTTAACTTATCGGGTTAGCAGTCACCGCAAAGTGTTTATGGGTGATAGCGGTAGTTTTTTAATCGGATTTACAGTGGTTTGGCTGCTTATTGTAGCCACACAGCCAAGTGTTACTCCCAACGGTTTAGGCAAAACAATTAATTCAGTGACTGCTTTATGGGTAATAGCTGTACCTTTAATGGATATGGTGCTTGTGATGTTTAAGCGAGTAATGAAGAAACAATCCCCGTTTAAAGCTGATCGTACCCACCTACATCATGTTTTACTTAAGCACGGTTATTCTAACCACCAAACTCTGTTTATTATTTGTTTGTTCTCGATGATCGTTTCATCGGTTGGGATAGCTGCTGATAGTAGCTTCATGGATGAGAGCATTATGTTTATTGCTTTCTTAGCTCTATTTGTTCTTTATTCCTTTGTGAATATTAAACTGAGTAAAGGGTCGAAGCTTGTCTCTACTGCACCTGTAAGATAGCTTATCGATGATTTTAAAATATTTTTTTTCATTCACTATTCCCCTTATTTTTTCATCATTAATTAGTTATTCCACTTTAGCTTTTTCTTCTCCTTTATCTTGTTCTAAGTTATTAAGTTACAAGCTATTCCTTACTGGTATCAAAACCGGCGACATGAACCAAACTCAGCAATGGAATGGCAGTCAAGTTATGTCAAAAAGCAGCAGCCGTGCAAGTATTTTAGGTATTGGATCATCGTATACCCAAAGCTCTGAAATGTCCTTGAGTGAAGGTCAATGGCTGACTCAATCGTTTCACCAAAAAGTAACAGGCTTTCGTAAGCGAGACATGCAAGTCTCTTTCCCTGATTCCTCACATCAATCTTTGGTGACACTCAATAATAAAGAGTATCGCTACGAAAGTATCGGTGAGCATCTTCGTGATATTGATACGATTACTATGCAGATACGACAGAATCTATTAGACGAGAGAGAAAGCTTCTCACTTGTGCGTCAAGCGTCAGACGGTATTGAGCAGTATCAGTATGAAGTGCTAGAGCTTCAATCAAAAGAGTATGATAGATGGGGACATATGGAAGTGATTCCAGTTAAGCAAAGTGGCACAGACAGAATTACCTATTACTTTTCTCCTGAACTCGATTATCAAATTGTAGAAGCGTATTACCATGGCTTCCTATTAAATGGTCGAGCTGAGTTGGTTGACTTCACGTCTAGTTGCAATTGAGGTCTATCCTGACTAGCCTCATCAACGCTTCCTCGCTATACTCCTGACTGAATTTTAAGCCAAAAACAGTAAGAGTGCAGGATATGCAAGAATACATAGATTTTTTCCAAGAAAATATGATCCTATCTTTGGTATGGGCCGGTCTTTTTGTCGCTTTAATCATGAGCTTCGTAAAATCAGCAACCGCTGCATATAAAGAGGTCACAGCGTCTCAAGTGACTCTGCTTATGAACCGTGAAGAAGGTGTTGTGGTTGATATCCGCTCTAAAGATGAGTTCAAAAAAGGTCACATTACTGACGCAGTTCACATTTTACCTTCAGATATCAAAGAGGGTAACCTGAGCAACCTTGAAAAGCACAAATCTAACCCAATCATTGTGGTATGTAAGACAGGTCAAACGGCAGCAGAGAGCGCTAACCTACTTGCAAAAGCTGGCTATGAAAATGTAAACCTTCTTAAGAATGGTTTAGCTGGTTGGAGTGATGCAAACTTACCACTCGTTCGTGGTAAGAAATAAGCACAACCCAGTGATAGTAAGCCTAGCTTGATGATGTGTTGCCTAAAATGGCAGCACTTATCATATAGAGATGTGATAGTTTCCACGAAACTGCGGATTTAATTACGCAATGTAACATCTCTCGGTTAGTCTCAATGACAGAATTTATTACCCGAATTTAAAGGATTTCAACATGGCTGAAGCAGCACCACAAGAACAAGCGCAAGATTTCGCTATCCAACGTATCTTTCTAAAAGATATCTCTTTCGAAGCACCTAACTCTCCAGTTATGTTTCAAAAAGAGTGGAACCCAGATGTGAAACTTGACCTAGATACGCAAAGCCGTGAGCTTGGTGAAGGCACTTACGAAGTTGTTCTACGTTTAACTGTAACGGTTAAAAACGCAGAAGAGACAGCTTTCCTTTGTGAAGTTCAGCAAGGTGGTATTTTCACTGCTGGTAACATGGAAGCGGGTCAACTAGCACATTGTCTAGGTGCATTCTGCCCTAACATCCTGTTCCCATACGCTCGTGAAACAATTTCTAGCCTAGTTGTTAAAGGTACGTTCCCTCAACTAAACCTTGCACCAGTTAACTTTGATGCATTGTTCATGAACTACCTACAGCAACAAGCTAAAGAAGGCGAAGCGTCTCCAGAAGCTGAAGCAAAATAATAACCTAAGCAGGCCATTGCTAAGCGCTTCTTTGCTAAGTAATAGGTTGCGATAGGTGAACAATACGTGGGTTTAATCACTAGCGTATTAAAGAAAATGCACAAAGCATCAAATTAGAATGATGCGATGTGCATTTTTTGTTTAGAATGACAATAAACTCATCTCTATAAACAAGTTCTTATTAACTCGTTCTTGTAAAACAAAAGTGATCAGGCAAAGTAATGACAGACTCAAATGTGAATAATGCTTACGGTAAAGAGATTGCGATGACCGTTATAGGTGCAGGTTCTTATGGCACCTCGCTAGCTATTTCTCTGGCCCGTAATGGCGCTAACGTTGTAATTTGGGGACATGAACCTAAGCACATGGCTCAATTAGAAGCTGATCGTGCTAATCATGAATTCCTACCGGGCATAGACTTTCCTGAAAGCTTGATTGTTGAATCAGACATAGAGAAAGCCGTCCAAGCCAGTCGCGACCTACTTGTTGTCGTGCCAAGCCATGTGTTTGGAATTGTTCTTGGCAGCTTAAAGCCTCATCTACATGAAGATACTCGAATTTGTTGGGCAACTAAGGGGCTTGAACCTGAAACAGGCCGTCTATTAAAAGACGTAGCTAACGAAGTGCTTGGCGAAGGTTATTCTCTGGCTGTGTTATCAGGGCCTACTTTTGCAAAAGAACTTGCGATGGGTATGCCAACTGCGATTTCAGTTGCTTCTCCAGATGCTCAGTTTGTCTCTGATCTTCAAGAAAAAATCCACTGTAGCAAGACCTTCCGTGTTTATGCTAATAGCGACTTTACTGGCATGCAACTTGGCGGTGCGGTTAAAAATGTTATCGCGATTGGCGCTGGCATGTCTGATGGTATTGGCTTTGGTGCAAACGCTCGTACTGCATTAATTACCCGTGGTCTTGCTGAAATGACACGTTTAGGCGCAGCGCTTGGCGCACAACCTGAAACCTTTATGGGTATGGCAGGTCTTGGCGATTTAGTTCTTACTTGTACTGATAACCAATCACGTAACCGACGCTTTGGTTTAGCACTTGGTGGCGGTAAAGGCGTGGAAGAAGCTCAAGTAGAGATCGGTCAAGTGGTTGAAGGCTACCGAAACACCAAAGAAGTGTGGATGTTAGCTGATCGTATGGGCGTAGAGATGCCAATTGTTGACCAAATCTATCAAGTACTGTATCAAGGAAAGGATACACGTTTAGCGGCGCAAGATTTACTTGCTCGTGATAAGAAGTCAGAAGGGAAGTAAGAGTCACCTTGCATGCAGCGCCTGTTACATAGAAGCGCTTAGGTGAGTTTGGAAAGGGATTAATGATGAAGCATTGTGAAAAAAATAAAGTATGGAAGGCGATCACGCGTGAAGCCCGTGAACAGTCTGAACAAGAACCAATGCTGGCGAGCTTTTATCATGCCACCATCATTAATCACGATAGCTTAGCCGCTGCGCTGAGCTATATTCTTGCGAATAAATTAAAAACTCCATCAATGCCAGCGATGGCTGTGCGTGAAGTGGTAGAACAAGCCTTTGCTGCCGATCCCGAGATCAGCCGTGCTGCGGCGTGTGATATCTGCGCGACGGTTACTCGTGACCCTGCTGTAGCTATGTACTCATTGCCATTACTGTATTTGAAAGGTTATCACGCACTGCAAGGCTATCGTGTCGCTAATTGGCTGTGGAAGCAGGGGCGTGTTGCACTGGCCACCTATCTTCAAAACCAAATCTCTGTTGCCTGCCAAGTGGATATTCACCCTGCGGCTAAAATTGGTCGTGGCATCATGCTCGATCACGCAACGGGTATTGTGATTGGTGAAACCGCGATTGTTGAAGATGATGTTTCTATTTTGCAAGACGTAACTCTTGGCGGTACGGGTAAAGAGTGCGGAGATCGTCACCCTAAGATTCGCGAAGGCGTGATGATTGGCGCAGGCGCGAAAATACTGGGTAATATTGAAGTTGGTGAAGGTGCGAAGATCGGCTCGTGTTCAGTCGTGCTACAAGCGGTACCAGCTCATACCACGGTTGCAGGTGTACCTGCAAAAATAGTGGGTCGCCCTAAAACGGATAAACCATCACTGGATATGGATCAGCAGTTTAATGGTAAATCTCAGAGCTTTATTGGTGGTGATGGGATTTAAACTTATTAGTAAGCTTTAGCTAAATATAAAGCGATAAGTACGATATTCAAGTTAGACAAATCTTAAAGGACGATGTGAAAGCATCGTCCTTTTTCTTTAATTCGAATTAACCTATTTCGAACTATCCGATAGCACCAAGTTCAACCAGCACTTCTTCAGCCCAGACTAACCAAGCTTGACGAAGTAACAGGTTACGACGAAGTGTTAGGCGTTCTAGACGTTGCTGTTTATCAAGCGTTGATGGCGTTGCGTAATACGCCGCTTCAATTTCTTGATAGTGAGCAACAAGCTTATGAGATTCAGCCACTAGCTCATGCAGTTGAGTGTGGTAAGGCGCCGAATCTTGCACTGCGCATGCCATTAGCTTCGCTGAAAATTCATCTCTAACGGTTGGGTGTGCAGTCGGTTGATCAAACCATTCACCTAATGCGCCACGGCCAGCGTCTGTGATGGAGTAAACTTTGCGATCAGGCTTGCCTTCTTGAGGTTCAAGAACACAGGTAACGAGCTCATTTTGAGCCATTTTATTGAGTTCACGATACACTTGTTGGTGGCTAGCTTTCCAAAAATAGCCAATGCTAGCGGAAAACTCTTTCGTGATATCGTATCCAGTTGCGTTGCGTGTACTAAGTACAGTGAGGATTACGTGTGGTAATGACATGTCTTTAATCCAAATAGGTCAATAAACTACAAAATAACGATGTTCAAACATTGGTTGTGCTTCATGGCACTTATTATTTCTATGTTCAAACAACACCAACTTTATCGTGTTGGTTATGTCACCTTTTAAAAGCCGTTTATCACCTAGCCGGAGTCGAGCTGATATTGAGTTGTTATTATGACTGCGAGATATTTAGTATATGTGTGCTATCGCAGTGGTGCAGTAGTATATCTAAATATAAGCATAAAGTGGAATAGAAGGCGGGGTTTACAATAAAAACTGATAATTAACTCAATAACGTTGCAAAAATGGAATATTAATCTGCAATAATGGGTCGTTTTGTGCCTTTTCTAGTGTTGTTTTTGATATTTGATAGGATTAATAGAAGATAAAAATAGAAATGCAGCACGCTAATTGTGCTGCATTTTCTTTGTTTCATAGATTTTAGAGCTTATTTCATAGAACTACAAGGTAGATCAAGAAAGTGCATATTGCTCATCTAACCTGTATTTCGCATACCTGCGGCTATTCCGGCAATGGTCACCATTAATGCTTCTTCAAGCTCAATCGCTGGCGTGTCTGTTTGACGAGTACGGTAGAGCAATTCAGCTTGTAACATATTCAATGGCTCAACGTAGATGCTACGTAAACGAATAGATTCAAGGCCCCAAGGGTCGCTCTGCATTAGGTTCTCGTTGTTTTCCACATTCAGTACCGCTTTGATGTCTTTTTGCAGTTGATCTCTGAGGCGGTCACCTAATGGGATCAGTGCAGGATCAGCAAGACGCTCATCGTAGTAACGTGAAATATCGATATTACATTTTGAGTAAACCATCTCAAGCATACCAAGACGAGTCGAGAAGAATGGCCACTCGCGACACATTGTTTCTAGCAGTTCTTGATGCCCTTTATCGATTGAGTATTGAATTGCTTCACCAGCGCCTAACCATGCTGGCAGTACCAAACGGTTTTGGCTCCATGAGAAGATCCATGGAATAGCACGTAGACTTTCAACACCACCGTTAGGGTTACGCTTTGACGGGCGAGAACCGAGTGGCAGTTTGCCTAGTTCTAGCTCAGGCGTTGCTTGGCGGAAGTAAGGAACAAAATCTGCTTCGCCTTGCACGACATTACGGTAAGACTCACACGAAACCTCAGACAGCACATCCATAAGATCGCGCCAATCTTGCTTAGGCTCAGGAGGCGGAAGAAGGTTCGCTTCTAAAATAGCACTCGCGTACATGTTAAAGCTATTCACCGCAACTTCAGGCAAACCAAGCTTAAAGCGAATCATCTCGCCTTGTTCAGTAACACGCAGACCACCTTTCAAGCTTTTTGGTGGTTGAGATAGCAGTGCAGCGTGCGCAGGTGCACCACCACGACCAACGGTACCGCCACGGCCATGGAACAAGGTCAGTTCAATGCTTTCTGCATCACAAACCTTAACCAGTGCGTCCATCGCGCTGTATTGAGCCCAACCCGCAGCCATAACACCGGCATCTTTGGCTGAGTCAGAGTAACCAATCATCACCATTTGGTGATTTTGGATAAAGCCGCGATAAAGGTCGATGTCCATCAACTGCTTAATAACCGCTTCCGCATTGTTTAAATCGTCAAGCGTTTCAAATAGTGGGCAGACATCCATACGGTACGGACAGCCTGACTCTTGAAGTAGTAAGTGAACAGCCAATACATCAGATGCCGTACGTGCCATTGAAATTACATAAGCGCCAAACGCTTCGCGTGGTTGAGTTGCCACAATCTTACAGGTGTCTAAAACTTCTTTAACTGGTGCTGAAGGCTCCCAATCACGCGGTAAGAGTGGGCGTTTAGAGCTTAGTTCGTTCGTTAAGAAAGCAATTTTGTCTTGCTCACTCCACTGGTCATAGTCACCAATACCAAGGTATCGAGTAAGCTCAGAGAGAACATCAGAGTGACGCGTGCTCTCTTGACGGATATCCAAACGAACAAGGTGAACACCAAACGCTTTAATACGACGCAAGGTATCGAGTAATGAGCCGTCAGCAATAACGCCCATGCCACATTCATGCAGTGATTGGTAACAAGCGTAAAGAGGTGTCCATAATTGGTCGATATGTTGCAGTGGTGCTTTAACCGCAAGCTTTTGACCGTTTACTTTGGCATCAAGAATTTCTAGTGTTTCGTTCAGTAGTGAACGAAGCCCTTTTAAAACGGCGCGGTAAGGTTCGTGTTGATCATCGCCAGCCAGTTCACGAACGGCATCGTTGCACTGAGTCATCGATAGTTCAGAAACGAGCTCGTTGATGTCGCCTAAGTATAGATCAGCGGCTTTCCAGCGAGAAAGTAGCATTACTTCACGAGTGATTGTGTGCGTCACAAATGGGTTACCATCGCGATCGCCACCCATCCATGATGAGAAGTGAACAGGGCGTGCATCAATTGGCAAACCTTCACCAATGTAGCTCTCAAGGCGCTCATCAAGCTCACGTAGGAACTCTGGTACACCTTCCCATAATGAATTTTCTACAACCGCAAAACCCCATTTCGCCTCATCGATTGGCGTTGGGCGCTGCTTACGCATGACATCCGAGTGCCAACCTTGAGCAATAAGTTGCTCTAAGCGACGCTCTGTCTTTTGGCGTTCTTTGTAAGAAAGATCACTAAGCTCTAATTTAGACAAGCACTCGTTGGTTTTAACCAACTTGTTGATCATCGTACGACGGGTGATCTCGGTAGGGTGAGCAGTCAGTACCAGCTCAATATTCAGGTCACGAACCGCTTGAGCAGTATCTAATTTACTGATGTCATTTTTACTAAGCTTGGAAAACAGACTACTAATGGCGTCTGGCTCACATACATGCTCTTCACAGTGGCGTGAAATGGTATGGTATTGCTCGGCCATATTGGTCAAATTTAGGAATTGGTTAAATGCGCGTGCAACCGGCTTAAGCTGTTCATCAGGTAAGCTCTTAATCTCTTCAATCAGAGTTTCGCGGTCGGCTTTATTGCCTGCACTTGCTGATTTAGAAAGCTTACGAATAGTCTCAACTTTCTCTAAGATAACGTCACCATGTGCATCTTTAATGGTGTTGCCAAGCAAGCGGCCTAGCATGCTTACGTTACTTTTGAGTGCAGCGTATTTTTCGTTCATTTGTCATCCTGCCTTGTAAAAAAATTACATCCAGTGTTCCTTCATTAGTAGACAATCTAGCGAAAAATGCTAGTAAGAGTCAAACATTGAAGCATAAGTTTGCATTTATTGTGTGAGTGAATGTAAATCAATAGAAGTGCGACTTGATTGATGAATTACTGAAATTTTATTACAGGAATAGGGTGGGAATGCGTGCTAGTTACTTGATAACAGCACGCTTTTTCTATTAAAGGCTAGGTGTAGGATGTTGATCTAGGGTTAAAAACAGTACTTATACATGGCCTTAGAAAGAATATTGATGGTTGGATCGATAAATTCGAAAGCTAAGAATTCATCAGGTTGATGCGCTTGATCAATCGAACCTGGGCCTAAAACTAATGTTGGGCATAGCTCCTGTAAGAAAGGCGCTTCGGTGCAGTAGTTCACCGTTTCTGATGGAGTTTCACAAATGGACTCTACGCCCGCAATAAATGGATGGTCATGTTGGCATTCATATCCAGGAATCGGTTCGTGCAATGGCGTGACTTCTACGCGTCCAGGCCACTTAGCCTCCACTTCTTTTAGTGATGAACGCAGCATGTTATCCAGTCCATCAAGACTGATGCCAGGAAGTGGACGCACATCGTAGTGAAGCTCACAGCAGCTACAGATACGGTTTGCACTATCGCCACCATGAATGTGACCAAGATTAAGTGTTGGGCTTGGAATGGCAAAGCCCGGGTGGTGGTATTCTTTGATTAGCTTGTCGCGAAGCTGCATCAGTGCAAACATCACTTCATGCATGATCTCAATAGCGTTGACACCAAGGGCAGGATCGGATGAGTGACCTGATTTACCTGTAATTCGCACCGCGTTAGCGACGTGTCCTTTATGGCCTCTAACTGGCACTAAGCTCGTCGGCTCACCAATGATGCAGTAGTCAGGTTTAAAAGGGGCACTCTCAGTAAAGTGACGCGCACCAAGCATGGTGGTCTCTTCATCACAGGTTGCCAAAATATACAGTGGCTTGGTTTGCTTACTCCAATCGACTTTCTTTACCGCTTCAATGATAAAAGCAAAGAAGCCCTTCATATCTGCAGTACCTAAACCGTAAAAGCGATTGTTAGCCTGAGTTAATGCATGCGGTTCAAAGCTCCAACGTCCATCATCAAAGGGTACGGTATCACTGTGTCCAGCGAGTAATAGTCCACCTTCACCCGTGCCTTTTTTGGCAATCAGGTTGTGCTTTCCTTTTTCGACTTCGGTGATCGAGACTTCAAAGCCGATGTCTTTTAACCAGGTGCCGAGCTTTTCGATTACCTGACTATTGCCTTCATCCCAACTTGGGTCGGTTGAACTGATTGAAGAGGTTGAAATAAGACCTTCATAGACCTCAAGGAAACTGGGTAATTGCATATTATCTTCACTTCTACTGTTGACAGAAATACGTTAAGAGGGTAAAACACATATTAAATCATTATTTATGAATAAAAAATCAATTTAAGCGGTTTTTTTAAAATTAATAGTCAATTTTGCTTTAAGTATGAACTTGAGCCTGAACTTGGAAGTTGTAGATGTCACACGCTGAAATACTAAAAACCACAATTATTGGCGCTAGCGGTTATACCGGAGCTGAATTGGCTGTGATGGTGCAAAAACACCCACAGCTTACGCTATCAGGTTTATACGTTTCCGCCAACAGCGTCGATGCAGGAAAGAATATCGGCGAACTCCATGGCAAGCTAGCAGGTGTAGTCGACATGCCTGTTCAACCTTTGGTTGATGTACAGAAAGCAGCGGCAGAGTGTGATGTGGTTTTTCTCGCGACAGCACACGAAGTGAGTCACGACTTAGCGCCAGTCTTTTTAGAGAATGGCTGCCAAGTGTTTGACCTTTCTGGTGCATTCAGAGTGAAAGGTGAAGGTTTCTATCAGCAGTATTATGGCTTTGAACATCAGCACGCAGCGTGGCTAGACAATGCGGCTTATGGCTTGGCGGAGTGGAATGAAGACGCGATTAAGCAAGCTCAGTTAGTTGCGGTCGCTGGGTGTTACCCAACGGCATCACAGTTAGCGATTAAACCTTTAGTAGAGTCGGGATTACTCGACCTTAATCAATGGCCAGTGATCAATGCAACTAGTGGTGTGACGGGCGCGGGCCGTAAAGCTTCTATGGTGAACAGTTTTTGTGAAGTGAGCCTTCAGCCTTATGGTGTTTTTGCTCATCGTCATCAACCTGAGATCGCGAGTCACTTAGGCCGTGATGTCATATTCACTCCGCATTTAGGTAATTTCAAACGTGGCATTTTGGCGACGATTACAATGAAGCTCGCACCGGGTGTAACGGCAGAGCAGGTTAATAAAGCTTTTGCCATAGCCTATGAAGGCAAGCCTGCGGTTCGTTTGCTTGATGAACAAATGCCAAGAATACAGAACGTAGAGTTCACCCCATTTTGCGACTTAGGTTGGAAGGTCCAAGGTGAGCACATCATCGTAGTTTCTGCGATTGATAACCTACTTAAAGGCGCTTCAAGCCAAGCGATGCAGTGCTTAAATATCCATTATGGATTTAATCAATTGACGGCCTTGCTTTAAGTATTAAGTATCGCCAGTCATTGAAATAAAATGTTAACTAGATAAGACAGACGCAGTAAGGAACAGCTATGACAGTAAACCAAACAATGCCACTAGTGATTAAGTTAGGCGGAGCTGCATTATCGTGCAGTGATACGCTAAGTCAGCTATTTGCTGCCATTGAAACTTATCAGCAGCAGGCTCGACGACAAATCGTCATTGTTCATGGTGGTGGTTATCTGGTGGATGACTTAATGGGTAAGCTGAATCTGGAAACAGTAAAGAAAAACGGTTTGCGTGTTACGCCTTACGATCAAATTCCTGTGATTGCAGGTGCTCTTGCTGGAACTGCGAATAAATTGCTACAAGGGCAAGCAATTAAAGATGGTCTTAAAGCTGTAGGTTTGAGCCTTGCCGATGGTGGATTGTGTCATATTGAAGAGCTAGACCCTGCACTTGGTGCAGTTGGTAAAGCGACTCCAGGTGACTCTACTATACTGCAGGCGATATTAAATACCGGAGCACTGCCAATCATTAGCTCTATCGGGCTGACAAAGGAAGGCCAGCTAATGAACGTGAACGCTGACCAAGCCGCTGTTGCAGTTGCTGGGGCACTTGATGCCGAGCTAGTGCTACTTTCTGATGTTAGTGGTGTACTCGATGGTAAAGGGCATTTAATTGAAAGCCTTACTGAGCAGCAGGCCGATGCTTTAATTAAAGGTCATGTTGTGACTGATGGCATGATTGTTAAGGTAGAAGCAGCGCTAGAAGCTGCGAATGATTTAGGTCGCTCAATCCAAGTTGCGACTTGGCGTTACCCTGAAAAATTAGTCAAGTTATTTGCAGGTGAGAACATAGGAACACTTTTTTTGCCTAAATAACGTCTTACCTAAATAACTGATGCCCTGATAGACGTTAGTGGATAAAAACGAATTACGATTTTACGCATAGGCGTGAGATTAAAAACAAACAATTTTAAATGGAAACCTTAGCACTGACCGCCAAGCGCAGCGCAAGGAATGTGGAGAAAGAAAATGAGCAAAGTTCAAGTTAAAAAAGTAGTTGTCGCATATTCTGGCGGTCTAGATACCTCAGTAATCATCCCATGGCTAAAAGAGAATTATGACTGTGAAGTGATTGCGTTTGTTGCTGATGTAGGTCAAGGCGCACATGAGCTAGAAGGTATTGAAGCAAAGGCAAAAGCATCAGGTGCTTCTGAGTGTTACATTGCTGACCTGAAAGAAGAGATGGTGGCTGACTACATCTACCCAACGCTTAAAACTGGTGCTTACTACGAAGGTAAATACCTTTTAGGAACATCAATGGCGCGTCCTATCATTGCTAAAGCGCAAGTTGAAGTAGCACGTAAAGTTGGCGCTGACGCACTGTGTCACGGTTGTACTGGTAAAGGTAACGACCAAGTTCGTTTTGAAGGTGCATTTGCTGCACTCGCACCAGACCTACATGTGATTGCCCCTTGGCGTGAATGGGATCTAGTAAGCCGTGAAGAGTGCCTAGATTACCTAGCTGAGCGTAATATCCCTTGTAGTGCATCACTGACTAAAATCTACTCTCGTGACGCAAACGCATGGCACATCTCAACAGAGGGTGGTGTTCTAGAAGACACATGGAATGCTCCAAACGATGATTGCTGGGATTGGACTGTCGACCCAGAGAAAGCGCCAAACGAATCAGAGTCAGTGACGCTGAAAGTTGTTAAAGGTGAAGTCGTAGCTGTTGATGGTGAAGAGATGACGCCATACAACGCATTGGTTTACCTCAATGAAAAAGGTGCGAAGCACGGTGTTGGGCGTATCGATATCGTAGAGAACCGTTTGGTTGGTATGAAGTCTCGTGGCTGTTATGAAACTCCGGGTGGCACCATCATGATGGAAGCGCTACGAGCTGTAGAGCAATTGGTTCTTGATAAAGCGGCATTTGAATTCCGTGAAGAGCTAGGTGTTAAAGCTTCACACCTAGTCTACGATGGTCGTTGGTTCACTCCTCTTTGTAAGTCTATTCTTGCAGCAACAGAAGAGTTAGCTCAAGACGTTAATGGTGAAGTGGTTATCAAGCTTTACAAAGGCCACGCAACTGTGACACAAAAACGTTCTGCAAATAGCTTGTACTGTGAAGAGTTCGCGACATTTGGTGAAGATGAAGTTTACGACCAAAGCCACGCTGAAGGCTTTATCCGTCTTTACTCACTATCAAGCAGAATCAGAGCGCTAAATGAAGTGAAGAGAGCCAAATAGGTTCGCTTAAATAGACTTCAGCTCGTAATGAATAAAGAAAGCCCACTTGTTTTTGCAAGTGGGCTTTTCTTTTTCACAGTGTTTTAATTGGCTGTGGGTACGTATCAAAATATTAAACCGCATCTAAATTGAAATTATATGAATAATTATGTGAAATAAGTGCATTTTTACCTTGTTTTTATATTGAATTACTGTAAGTTTGAATCATACAAAAAGAGAAGCTGAATTTAATCAGAGTTGATCGTTGCACAAGCAGTAGATACTGAGCATTTAGGAGAGACACAATGGCATTATGGGGCGGTAGATTTACCCAAGCGGCAGACACTAGGTTCAAAGACTTTAACGATTCACTTCGCTTTGATTACCGATTGGCTGAGCAAGACATTGTTGGTTCTATTGCTTGGTCAAAAGCACTGCAATCTGTTGATGTTCTCAAAGAAGAAGAGCAACAGAAGCTTGAGCTAGCACTCAATGAATTAAAACTCGAAGTGATGGAAGACCCTCATCAGATTTTGCGTTCTGATGCGGAAGATATTCACTCATGGGTTGAAACACAACTGATTGGCAAAGTTGGTGACTTAGGTAAAAAGTTACACACTGGCCGTTCACGTAATGACCAAGTGGCGACAGACTTAAAATTATGGTGTCGTCAACAAGGTCAACAGTTACTTATCGGTCTTGACCGTCTTCAAGCTAAAATGGTCGAGGTTGCCAGAGAGCACCAAGGGACTGTTTTACCAGGTTACACTCACTTACAACGTGCACAACCGGTTACGTTCGCTCACTGGTGCTTGGCTTATGTTGAGATGTTAGAGCGTGATTACTCTCGTTTGAGTGACGCGATTAAACGTCTTGATACCTGTCCTTTAGGTTCAGGTGCACTAGCTGGAACGGCGTATCCAATGGATCGTGAAGAGTTGGCGCATAATCTTGGGTTTCGTCGTGCAACACGTAACTCGTTAGATTCTGTATCTGACCGTGATCATGTGATGGAGCTAATGTCGATTGCTTCTATCTCAATGCTTCACCTTTCTCGTCTTGCAGAAGACATGATTTTCTATAACTCAGGTGAGTCAAACTTCATCGAGTTAGCCGATACTGTGACATCAGGATCTTCATTGATGCCACAAAAGAAAAACCCAGATGCATTGGAACTTATCCGTGGTAAAACGGGCCGTGTATATGGTTCATTAGCCGCGATGATGATGACAGTAAAAGCATTGCCATTGGCTTACAACAAAGACATGCAAGAAGACAAGGAAGGGCTGTTTGATGCGCTCGATACTTGGAATGATTGTATGGAAATGGCAGCGCTTTGTTTCGAAGGCATTAAAGTCAACGGTGAGCGTACGCTAGAAGCGGCAAAACAGGGTTATGCAAACTCAACAGAACTTGCTGATTACCTAGTGGCGAAAGATATCCCGTTCCGTGAAGCTCACCATATTGTGGGTGTGGCGGTCGTTGGAGCGATAGCCAAAGGTTGTGCGCTCGAAGAATTATCAATTGCTGAGCTCAAAGAGTTCTCAGATGTGATTGAAGATGATGTTTATGACATATTGACCATAGATTCCTGTTTAGAAAAACGTAGCGCATTGGGTGGCGTATCACCGAAGCAAGTTGCTTACGCGGTAGATCAGGCAAATAAACGTCTGGCTCAACGTGATACATCTGCAGTTAAAGTACGTGCTGCGCGTCTCACTGATATCGAATCATTAGAAGGCATGGTCGCTTACTGGGCGAATATGGGTGAGAACCTACCTCGTTCACGTAATGAACTGGTGCGTGATATTGGCTCGTTTGCGGTGGCTGAGCATCATGGTGAAGTGACAGGTTGTGCATCACTCTATGTGTATGACTCTGGCTTAGCTGAAATTCGTTCTCTCGGTGTCGAAGCTGGTTGGCAGGGGCAGGGGCAAGGTACAGCTATTGTTCAGCACCTTGTTGAGAAAGCGCGTCAAATGGCGATTAAGAAAGTATTCGTCCTGACTCGTACACCTGAGTTCTTTATGAAGCACAGCTTTATTCCAACATCTAAATCACTGCTTCCTGAGAAAGTGCTGAAGGACTGCGATCAGTGCCCTCGTCAGCATGCTTGTGATGAAGTTGCGCTGGAAGTGAACTTGGTTGAACAGATCATTGCCAAAGTTAATGTTGCTTAAAGAGTATTTGGTCGTTATGTAAGCGATTGAATAAAAGGCCGAAAAATAAAACTTAAAAAAAGATCAAAAAAGATCCTCTTTTAAAGGAACTAATGAGAAAAGCGGTAGTCCTAATATGTACCACTGCTTTTTCTTAGAAGAATCTAAGAAGGCCCCGCAACCGACATTGGCTGCGGGGCTTTTTTCTTTTTATCTGTTCATACTCTCTTATCCCCTATGCTTATTACTGATGATGTGTCGTCAAATAAGTTTCAATAAACATTCATTAAACTGATACATAGCTTGGCTACCTTTGTTTGCGGACATTCATCCCATCGGAGAGAAGTAGTGAAAGGATTTCAACTAGGTTTAGCACTAAGCGGACTTGTCGCATCAACAGTGACAATGGCGCAGCTGCCTCAACAGAGCGACACTTGGTACACGCAAGGGCGCAGTGCGATTGCTGCAGCAAAAGAACTTCAACCGATCAATGGACCTGCAAAGAATGTCATTTTGTTTGTTGGTGATGGCATGAGTGTCGGCACAATGACTGCCGCTCGAATCTATGCGGGCCAAAACAAAGGTATGAAAGGGGAAGAGTACTCGCTCGCAATGGAGAACCTACCTCATACTGCACTCGCTAAAACCTATAATACCGATATGCAAACCCCAGATTCTGCAGGAACGGCAACCGCCATGGTTGCGGGTGTGAAAACTAAAGCAGGTGTGATCAGCGTGAATGATAACGTTCAGCGCGGATTTTGCAGCAGCATGAAAGGTAATGAAGTGAAAACGGCCTTTCAGTCAGCAGCAGAAAAAGGGCTATCTCTTGGTGTGGTATCTACCGCACGTTTAACCCACGCCACGCCTGCGGTGACTTTTGCTCACAGTGCTGACCGCAACTGGGAAAACGATGCTGTGATGCCTAACATTGCTAAGAATAATGGCTGTAAAGATATTGCTAGTCAGTTTGTTGAATTTGATTATGGCAATGGTTTTCAAGTTGCTTTTGGTGGTGGTCGCCGCGAATTTCTACCTGTCGATCATCTTGATCCGGAAGGCCAAAAGGGTAAGCGCAAAGATAATCGAAACCTGATTGAAGAGTGGCAAGAGCGCTACCCACAAGGCCAGTATGTCTATGACCGTAAAGGTTTCGACAAATTAACAGGTAAAGAGCGTGCATTTGGCCTGTTTGAAAGCAGCCACATGCAGTATGAGTCGGATCGTAAGCTAAACGACAAAGAACCCTCTTTGGCTGAAATGACCGATAAGGCGATTCAAATCTTAGCCAACAATGAAAATGGTTATATTCTGATGGTCGAAGCGGGGCGAATTGATCATGCTCACCATGATGGCAATGCGGCGAGAGCATTAGAAGATACCGTCGCTTTTGATGATGCAATTCGTCTTGCGATGAAAAATACCAATCCACAAGAAACTTTAATTATCGTTACCGCTGACCATGCGCATACTTTGATTTCAAATGGCTATGCAGAGCGTGGCAACCCAATCTTGGGGTTGTCTAAGCAGAAAGGTAAGCTCAATCAAGATGACTTTGGTAAGAACTACACGACTCTTGCTTACGGTAATGGACCGGGCGCGGTAAAAGGTGAGCGTGACAACCCAACAGCGGAAGAAGTGAAGAAGCTAGATTACTTGCAACAAGCATTGGTTAAGCTCAGTTCAGAAACACACTCTGGTGAAGACGTCGCGATATTTGCTCGTGGCCCGCAGGCTTGGTTATTTCAAGGCGTGGTAGAACAGCACTACATTTACCATGTGATTGATGAGGCGCTTAAGCTTAACCGTTAAGCATTGGCTGTTTATTGCTTATCGAGAGTTAAATTATAGAAAGTTAAATAACCGTAAACGGTTGGACAAAACTCTAGTGCTTGCCTGAAGTGCTGGAGTTTTTTTTATCCTGTTTCTTTTTAAGTTGATTCTCTTGGTAGGGGATCACAATAAACTTCATCCATAGGTGCAAGAACAGTAAGCCATTAAAAGCAAAGCCCGCCATGATTAGTGCAATAGATTCGATGCTAAAGGGGGTTTCTCGGCAGGTGAACCACCAGACCACGCCACACAAAACAGACAGCGATGTAAGCTGATCCATACATCGTTTACAGCGACCAATTTTTTTCCAAAACCAACCGGGCTTATCACACGTTTTACATGTCATGAAGATTGCTTATTAGGTAGTATATAAGCCAATAGAATATCGCAAATAAACAAGAAAGTGAGCAAAATGATTGAACGTCTAGAAACTAAGCAGCGCATGAGCCGTATCGTTAAACACAATGGTACGATCTATTTATGTGGTCAAGTTTGTGCTGATGCTGAAAAGGGCATTAAAGAGCAAACTCAAACTATGCTAGATAAAGTGGAAGCACTGTTAGAGCAAGCGGGCAGTGATAAAGAGCACATGCTGTCAGCGACTATTTTCCTAAAAGATATGAAAGACTTTAAAGAGATGAATGAGGTTTGGGATCATTGGGTTCCAGAAGGTCATGCACCTGCTCGTGCTTGTGTCACTGGCGACATGGCTCGTGAAGCGTTATTGGTTGAGATCTCTGTGATTGCGGCTGAAAAGTAATTTCTACTTTCTTTCGAAAAGTAAAAAGCGAGCTCCTGATTAAGAGGCTCGCTTTTTTTATTTAAAGTAGGTTATTTAGAGTTCATTAATTGGATAAAGCAATTAACAGCCTGGTCCGCAGTCTAGACAATGTTTAACCATTTCCGGCCCTAAATGCAGTTTCGCGTTTAAATCACGAAGTGCAGTACGAACACCTTCTTCAATCACTGGGTGGTAAAAGGGCATATCTAACATTTCTGATACTGTCATCTTATTTTGGTGTGCCCAAGCTAGTAGGTGCGCTAAGTGTTCAGCATTAGGTCCCATCATCTCAGCCCCAAGGAAGCGTCCTGTACCTTGTTCGCCGTAGACATGCAAAATCCCTTTGTTACGTAGCATGACACGTGAACGACCTTGATTTTCAAAAGAGACTTCACCCGTTGCGAAACATCCACATGTGCCAAGACGTTGCTCTAGCTGCTTATAAGTTTCACCGACCATCGCTATTTGTGGGTCAGAGAATACTGCTGAAATCACTGAGCGACGTAGGCCTGCTCGAATATCAGGGAATCGACCCGCATTATCACCTGCGATTCGCGCTTGGTCTGCGGCTTCATGAAGCAGTGGAATTTGGTTGCTAGCGTCACCGGCAATGAAGATGCTTTCGACCGATGTTTGCAGCGTGTAGTAATCCGCTGTTGGGACGCCGCGCTCATCAAGCTCTAGACTTGTCGTTTCAAGCGCGAGTTTATCAACGTTTGGACGACGACCAGTCGCCGCTAACACGTAATCAACAATGAAGGTTTCGAGTTCACCATCATGGTTGATGAACATGATTTCTACTTTGTCCGTTGCGTTGCCATTGGCATCGAGTACGCGTCGCATAGTTTCGATTTTCACATCAGCATCAAGGTAGAACTCTTCTTTGAATGCTTTGTCTGCGTAAGCCATTACTTCTGGATCGGTAATTGGACCAACTTGTCCACCCAAACCAAACAGCTTCACTTTAACGCCTAAACGATGAAGAGATTGACCTAATTCTAGGCCGATAACACCAGGGCCAAATACGGCAACAGCTTCAGGTAGGTCATCCCAATCAAAGACATCATCATTAATCACTAAGCGATCGCCGAGTTCGTTCCAAACCGCAGGGTAAGCAGGGCGAGAGCCTGTCGCAATAACAATGCGCTTAGCGGTAATCGTCGTATGGTCATCAACAATCAGAGTATTGTTATCGATGAACTTTGCGTAGCCAATAATTTTGTCTTCCGCTGGAATTTCATCAACACCTTCAACAACAAAGCCAACGAAGCGGTCACGTTCACGCTTAACACGGTCCATCACTTCACGACCGTTTATGATGGTTTCACCTTGAGGGTAAACGCCAAATCCAGGTGCTTTCTCAATTTGATGAACACTTTCAGCCGCCGCTATAAGTAACTTAGAAGGCATACAACCAACACGAGCGCAGGTTGTGCCAAATGGGCCACCTTCAATCATCACGACACTGGCTGTATTTGCTTTTGCTGCTCGATAAGCGCCTAAACCTGCAGTACCACCACCAATAACAGCTACATCTACATTTATTTGTTTCATAATGACATCTCTAATTATGTTTCTAATGCCTTTAACTAAAGGCGAAAGGAAAATTTATTGTATTGACGAGTTCTATATTGAAGTGACCTTATGTGACGAAATAAGCCTAAAAGTCACTTGGATATAGCTCGTTATCTCGATGTGGCTACCTAGTGCCCGATACACTAGGTAACTATTTTTCAAAGAGTTAGGAGGAATTAACCTAGGTAAGTCTCTAGCTCTTCGCTACCACCGATGTGCTTACCACCGATGAAGACTTGAGGAACGGTTGCTTTACCCGTTACAGCGCGAAGGCTCACTGTTGTTGCATCTTTACCCAGTACCACTTCTTCGTAGTTCAAACCTTTGTCGATTAGCGTTTGTTTCGCTTTCACACAGAATGGGCAGCCCGGCTTGGTGAAGACAGTGATTGATTCTTGTGTTTTGTAGTCTGGTGCAATATGGCCAAGCATTGTGTCCGCATCAGAAACTTTGAACGGGTCGCCTGGTTCGTTAGCTTCGATGAACATTTTTTCTACTACGCCATCTTTCACTAACATGCTGTAGCGCCATGAACGCTTGCCAAAGCCAAGGTCATTTTTGTCGACTAGCATGCCCATGCCGTCAGTGAACTCAGTGTTGCCATCTGGAATGAAAGTAATGTTGTCCGCTTCTTGGTCATTTTTCCAAGCGTTCATTACAAATGTATCGTTCACTGATACACATAAAATCTCATCGACACCGTGCTCTTGGAATACAGGGAACAGTTCGTTGTAGCGTGGAAGGTGGCTTGAAGAACATGTTGGTGTGAATGCACCTGGCAAGCTAAATACGATAACTGTTTTGCCTTTAAAAAGTTCTTCAGTTGTTACGTTTACCCAAGCATCACCTTGACGAGTTGGAAAAGTAACTTGTGGTACGTTTTGGCCTTCTTTAGATGTAAACATAATCATTTCCTATCTTTAAATATTGCTGAATTAGTTTGAAGTCTTAATCAGCGTTTTGCTGTGCTCCGTTTTGTTGAAGCTATTATTGATAATTTCCTTTGATAGGGATAATCGTTTGGTGCTATCGTTTCGATAGGAATTTTCTATTAGGTTAATTAGACCATTGAGGTCAATCGACCTTAATTAGTTGATATTGAGTAGAGCAGATATGAACATTCGTGATTTAGAGTACTTGGTAGCACTGGCTGAGCATCAGCACTTTCGCAAAGCTGCAGAGTCGTGCTTTGTTAGCCAACCTACGTTAAGTGGGCAAATACGCAAATTAGAAGATGAAATTGGTAGCGCATTGTTAGAGCGTAATAGCCGTAAGGTCTTGTTTACTGACTCTGGATTACAGCTTGTTGAACAAGCCAAAGTCATCCTTGGTGAGGTGAAACGGTTCAAAGATATGGCGAGCGGTCAAAGCGGTGAAATGGTAGGCCCGATGCAAATTGGTTTTATTCCAACTGTTGGTCCATACATATTGCCAAAGATCATCCCGCAGCTTAAATCCACTTACCCTGAATTAGAGATGTTTCTTCATGAATCTCAAACCCATGACTTAGTAAGAAAGCTTCAAGACGGAAAGCTCGATTGTTTGGTCTTGGCTTCGGTAGCAGAAACCGCACCGTTTAAAGAGATTGAACTCTATGAGGAGTCACTTGCTCTGGCTGTGCCTTGTGATCATGAGTGGGCAGGATTAGAGTTTCTTAATGTGGAAGAGCTTAACGGGCGTACTGTTTTGATGCTCGGAGATGGTCACTGTTTGCGTGACCAAGCATTGGGTTACTGTTTTGCCGCGGGTGCAAAAGAAGATAAGCGCTTTAAAGCGACAAGTTTAGAGACACTACGAAATATGGTCGCAGCCGGTGGGGGGATTACGTTACTGCCGGAGCTTTCCGTACCAAAAGAGTCAACTAAGGACGGCGTGTGTTACGTGAAAAAAATGGACCCACAGCCTTCACGCAAAATAGTATTGGCTTATCGTGCTGGCTCACCATTACGTGCTCGCTTTGAGCTGCTTGGAAAAACCATTAATGAGATTTTGCAGGCTGAATCGGTATAGATTTACGCTTTATAGATGCAGTTAAAGCAGAGAAAAGAAAAAGGGTTGGCTATCATAGCCAACCCTTTGAGTTTTAATTAAACGATTCGTTAGAACAGCTCTTCACTACCACCAGAGCTTGAGTAAATCGTGTCAGTGATTGATTCCTCAACAAACTCTGTTGGCTCTGTCCCTTCTAGGAAATATTCAAACATAGAGCTTGAATCAAACTTATTGGTTAACAGGCCTGAATCTCGGTCTATACGTACACGAACAATATTTTTTGGCAGTTGCTTACGTTGAATAGGGACGCCATCTAGTGCGACTTCCATAAAGTCTACCCAAGCTGGTTGAGCCGTTTTAGCGCCAGCTTCACCACCAGTAATCTGATTCTTACCGAGATTTTTATTTGCGGTTGTTTTGCCTAATTTACGGTTGTGATTGTCAAAGCCAACCCAAGATATAGCGACCATTCCGGGTCCATAACCGTTGTACCAAGCATCTTTAGAGTCATTGGTTGTCCCTGTCTTACCTCCAATATCACGGCGTTTCAGAGGCTGTGCGCGCCAACCTGTACCATTCCAACCTGTGCCATTACTCCAGTTACCGCCACCCCAAACGTTGCTGTACATCATCTCACGCATTAAAAATGCGGTTTGTTCAGAAAGAACTTGAGGTGCATATTGCGGCTCTTGTGGGTCAAGACTTGGTTCAACATCTTGCTCCATAAACTCATTATCACTGACATCGGCTTGATGTTGAGTCGGAATATCACAATCTTGACGGCATATGATTTTCGGCGTTGCTTGCCATTCAATGTCACCAAATCGGCTCTCTACTCGGCTGATGTAAAACGGGTCAACGTAGTATCCGCCGTTTGCAAAGACAGAGTAACCTTGAGCCATTTTAACCGGCGTTAAGCTACCTGCACCCAGAGCGATGGTTTCAGAACGAGGAAGCTCATCAATTTCAAAACCAAAGCGCGTTAAGTATTCGCGGGTTTCATCAAGTCCGACAGCACGAAGGACACGTACAGCCATCACGTTCTTAGATTGAGCTAAACCAATACGAACACGAGTTGGACCAATATACGTTGGTGGCGAGTTTCTTGGGCGCCATGCAGTGCCTTGGCTTTTATCCCACTGGTTAATAGGGGCATCGTTAATCAGTGTTGCCAGTGTCATGCCTTCATCCATCGCTGCAGCGTAGATAAACGGTTTGATACTTGAGCCTACCTGACGTACCGATTGAGTGGCACGGTTAAACTTGTTATGCACAAAGTTAAAGCCACCGACCAATGACAAGACAGCACCATTTTCAGGGTTCATAGCAACAAAAGCTGTGTTGGCATTAGGAACTTGGCTTAGTCGCCAAACTGCACTCGCTTTTTCAGCTTCTTCTTTCGCTTCTAGCTCTTCTAGTGTGAGTTCGTTATTTGTTTCAGTACTAATCGCTTCTTCATCTTGAACAGCAATATTACGAACCCAGATTTGTTCACCGATCGCTAAAACATCACTGGCTTCTTTTGGTTCAGGACCTTGACGGTCATCGGTCAAGAAACGGCGAGCCCAGCTTATCTCTTCCCACTTTATCTCTTGTGGACCATAGTTTTTGACCCACACATAAGTCGTGTTATCACGGATATCCGTCACGATAGCTGGAAGTAGAGAACCATACGACGGCTCTCTTGAAAGGTGACGGTTAAACTCTTTTTCAGTAGAAAGTGTTTGTTCATCAGTCCAGATTACTTTTTCTGCACCACGGTAACCATGTCGTTCGTCGTAGGCGATGAGATTATTAATCGCTGCTTCGTTAGCCGCCGATTGAAGCTTTGAATCTACCGTTGTATAGATGCTCATGCCTTGTGTATAAGCATCTTCGCCATGTTGCTCAACCATCCAAGCACGTGCCAATTCAGCGACGTATGGTGCTCTTAGCTCTATTTCGGCGCTGTGGTAGCGTGATTCAATTTCTTCAGCACGAGCGTCATCAAACTCAGCTTGAGTGATGTATTGCTCATCAAGCATTCGACGCAACACCACATTACGACGATGTGTGGCACGTTCAAGTGAGTAAATAGGGTTCATTGTTGATGGTGCTTTTGGCATGCCGGCTAAGGTCGCCAATTGACTCAGTGTCAGCTCATCAAGGTTATTACCAAAATAGGTTTGAGCGGCAGCGCCGAAGCCGTAAGAGCGATGACCTAGGAAGATCTTATTGACATAAAGCTGCATGATCTCCTGTTTGGTCAAAGACTGCTCAATGTGAAGTGCCAATACGATCTCTTTAACTTTTCGGATGATCTTCTTTTCGTTGGATAAGAAAAAGTTACGCGCAAGCTGCTGCGTAATAGTACTTGCACCTTGCTTCGCTGAACCTGACATGGCGACCACGACTGCAGCACGAGCAATACCAATTGGGTCTATGCCGTAGTGGCTGTAAAAGCGGCTGTCTTCGGTGGCGATAAGCGCTTCGATAAGATGCTGCGGAATTTCATCATATTCCACTGGCACTCGACGTTTTTCACCAAATTGGGCGATGAGTTTGTTGTCTTGGCTAAACACCTGCATTGGCGCAGCGAGTTCAATGTGGCGTAACTTTTCCACATCGAACAACTTATCTTTGATTAATTCATTTTTTGCATAGTAATAGACGCCAACAATCGTACTGACCCCAAGAATCGTGCAAACCAATGTGAATATAAATAGTCGCTTTATGAACTTCACCGAAGAATCCCTGATTAGTAGAGGTGGCAACTATGCAACCCCTTGTATTCTAAAATAAAAAATAACTTAAATTTTAAGTGATGGTGCTAAGGCTAGCAACGAAGTCTATTGATAGCAATGAAACCTATTAATAGTAAGTAAAGTCACTGGAGCAAAACACATGGGTAAATCATTAATAACTGGTATAGATATTGGTCACTATAGTATTAAAGCCGTAGTCTTAAAGCCAGTGAGTGATGGATATTCACTGATTAGTTTTACAGAACTACCAATTTCAACAAGCGTATTCTCTGATAATCACACAGTTAATTATCATGAAATTGTAAAGAAACTAAAAGAACTAAGAAAGGCTCTCCCTTTATTTAGCCGTCGTGTCGCGATCGCTATCCCTGATAACGCAGTGATCAGCAAGGTTCTACAGATTGATAGTGACCTTGATGAACGAGAAACTGAATTTGCTATCTATCAAGCATTTTCCCATCAATCTCCCTTTCCTATTGAAGAGCTTAGTCTCGATTTTGTCCGTAGTGATAAGGCAAGCAAAACGCCAACTGTTGCCTATCAAGTCTATGCCACTAAAAAAGAGGTGGTTGACAGCCGCTATAGCGCAGCAAAAAAAGCAGGCTTCACTCCGGTTGTATTTGATGTGCAAGCGCATAGCTTAGTCAGCATGTGGCAACTGGCTGCAAGCCAATCGAATAATCATGATTGGTTGCTGGTTGATATTGGCTATACCCAAACCTCTCTGTGCATGGATTTTTCGAATAAGCCCCCGTTTAGTAAAGAGATCGCGCTGGGGACTCAGTTTATGGATTTAGAGCCCTCCTCAATGAATGCGCAGATTGAAAATAGGAGTGAGCAGTTTATTCAGCTGATGATTGAAAGGATTCAAAGGCAAATGCAGATGTTGTTATCAGTGAGTGGATTACCTGCTGTTCAGGGCATTTGGCTATCGGGTGGTGGCGCTGCAACGCCCAATTTAGCGGAAGAGATTGCCCATCGTTTAAAAATCGAGTGCCAGGTTTTTAATCCTTTAAGTTTATTTAGCGGTAAAACGCCTCGAAAGTCCCATCGTCATAATGATCTCAATTGCTTTAGTACGGCTGCAGGCATTGCGATAAGAGCTAATGACTGGTTGGAGACGACTCATGTTGCATAGTGTGAACTTATTATCTTGGCGAGATGAGAAGCGCGAGAAGCATAAAAGGCGCTTTGTAAGCCTTGTTATTTTAGCGTTGTTGATTGCCTTTTTACTCCAATACGCTGTTGGTTGGTATTTCAACGGTGAGCTTCGCAAGCAGCAAGGAAGAATCAACTATTTCACTCACTATATCGAGCAGCTAGATCGGCGTATTGATGATTTAAAGCTGACCGAGCAAGATCATAGCGCTCTGTTAACCCGCTTATCTGTCGTCGAACGTTTGCAGCAGTCACGCAATAAAAGCACCGACTTCATGATTGAAATACAAAAGCTTGTGCCAGAAGGGGTGTACGTCGACAAAATAAAACTGAATGGTGATGAAATTGAAATGAAGGGGATCAGTGATAGCACAGCTCACCTTGCGGCCATGTTAGATAATTTAGAAAAGTCGTCATTTCTGTCAGATGTTGAGATGCACTCTATTGTTCATGATCAGAAGCGTTTTGAACAAAACTTCCATACCTTCAAGGTCTCGTTTCGAATTGCCGTTAACCCTGATCACCCAGAAGAGAACAGTGTGAAGCTAAGTGCTCGATTAAAGAACGGTGCGTTGTTGAAGAAAGAAGAGCGGTTGAGAATGAATCCACCATTAAGGAGGGTACATGGCTAATTTTAAAGATCTTGATATTGATGAGATTGCCGAGTGGCCGTTGATTCCGCAGTTAGGGACGTTAGTGCTGTTGATTTTAGTTTTACAGGGGGTTGGTGGCTGGTTCTATGTTTTGCCAAAACAAGAGAGTCTTGATGAGCTGAAAAGACAAGAACAAACACTGAAATCCACGTTAAGAATCAAAGCGAATAAAGTTGCAACACTGCCCAAGTTAAAGGTTCAACTTGATGAGCTTCAAGAGCGATATGACTACTTAATGCGGCAATTACCTGAGCAAAAAGAGCTGGCGAGTATGCTGGCATCTGTTAACGAGTTTGGATTAAAGAACTCGCTCACTTTTACTCGAATAGACTGGGGACAGAAACAAAATCAAGAGTTCCTCTATCGTTTACCGCTCAACATCGAATTGACAGGAAGCTACAACAATATCGGTCAGTTCTCAGAAGCGATTGCCAACCTGCCCCGCATTATCGTGTTAGAAGATATTGATTGGCAGCGAGTGAGCCAAGAGAGCAGCACGCTTCACTTTCGAGTGCGCGCTTACACCTACCAATTTAAATCGGAGGTGAAAGATGAAGGTTAACTCATTCTGTTTGTTACTGGGCGCGACTCTACTTGTCGGCTGCAATGCTAATCAAGAGTCTATTGATGAGTATATTCAGACGGTTGAATCTCAGGCTCGTATCGATGTTGAACAGCTCGCACCCATTATCACTTTCCAAGCATCACCCTACAAAAGTAGAGGTCTTCGCGAACCTTTTGTTCTTCCCATCGCGGCACTTGTGCAAGAGCAACCCATCGCTAAAAAAGATTGTTGGCAGCCGAGTAAGCGCAATAAGTCTGGACAGCTCGAACGTTACCCCATTAGCAAATTAAAGCTAAAAGGCGTGATGGGGAGTTCCGGCCAGATCTCGGCCTTAATACAAACCCCAAAAGGTCAGGTGGTTAAGGTTGGTAAAGGGCAGTTTGTTGGCTTGAATAATGGGCGAGTAACAAAGGTCACATCGAAATACTTACTGATTAACGAAACCTTGCCCGATGGACTTGGTTGTTGGAACAAGCGCAACGTCAGGCTTGCTCTTAAATAGAATTACTTGTTTTGAGATATCATCATGATTAAAGGATTAACGATTAAAATGGCTACAGTTCCTCGTCAGCTCCTATTTGGCTTGTTGGTTATAACATCCATGTTATTTGGTAGTGCCTTAGCAGCAGAAGCCAATCAACTAAAGAACATCGATTTTCGCGTTGATGGCGATAAAAACGCTCGAATTATTATTGAGCTTGCATCGCAATCTTCCGTAGTGGATGTACAAAAAGTGCAGGAAGGGTTAAGCATTGAGTTATTAAAAACAGATGTGAGTGATACCCAGCTCTATCTGCTCGATGTGAAAGACTTTGCGACATCAGTTGAAAGCGTTGAAGTGTTTCGCAAAGAACCAAGCACTTTACTGGTGGCATCCATTATTGGTGACTATGACTACAACTACAGTTTGAAAGGCAAATACTTAGAAATAGTGGTCAGCCAGTTAAAGGAAGAACAAGTACCCAACAAGGCGAGCTTGCTTGAAAGAGAAGGTAAACTCATCTCAATCAACTTCCAAGATATTCCTGTGCGAAATGTATTGCAGCTTATTGCGGAATACAATGAGTTTAACTTGGTGGTATCTGATTCGGTCACTGGCAATCTGACACTGCGCCTTGATGGTGTTCCATGGCAGCAGGTGCTAGATATTATCTTGCAAGTTAAAGGGCTAGATAAACGAGTCGATGGCAATGTTATTTTGGTTGCGCCAACCGCGGAGCTAGATTTGCAAGAGCAGCAAAAACTTGAAAAGTCTCGCTTGGCGGAAGAGTTGGGCGACCTCACCTCCGATATTATTAAAATTAATTTTGCCAAGGCATCAGATATCGCCGATATGATTGGCGGTGATGGCACTGTGAGTATGCTCTCTGATCGAGGTTCAATCACAGTTGATGAAAGAACAAACTCACTATTAATGCGTGAACTACCAGAAAATATCGAGATCATTCGAGAGATTATTGCCTCGCTGGATATTCCTGTTAAACAGGTTCAAATAGAGGCAAGAATTGTCACCATTAATGAAGGCAATATGGATGAACTAGGCGTACGTTGGGGCTTTACTAATACGAATGGTGATAACACTGTCGGAGGGTCTATTGAGAGTAATTTATGGCAAAAAGGCTTATTAGCAGGGGATGAGCTACCCATTGATGACTTTCTTAATGTGAATTTAGGAGCGACATCAGCCAATGCCTCTTCAATAGCTTTTCAAGTGGCAAAGTTAGGATCGGACATGCTACTTGATTTAGAGCTATCTGCACTGCAAAGAGAATCCAAGGCAGAAATTATTTCCAGCCCACGTCTTATTACAACCAATAAAAAGCCGGCTTATATCGAGCAAGGTACAGAAATTCCCTATTTGGAATCGTCTTCAAGCGGAGCGACGACTATTGCCTTTAAAAAAGCGGTATTAAGTTTAAAGGTGACGCCCCAGATAACACCAGATAATCGATTAGTGTTGGACTTGAGTGTGACTCAAGATAGACCGGGAGAAGTCGTTAAGACGGGAACAGGGGAGGCTGTGGCTATCGATACACAGAGAATTGGCACGCAAGTATTGGTTAATAATGGTGAAACGGTGGTACTTGGAGGGATCTATCAGCACAGTACAACGAACTCTGTTGATAAAGTGCCACTACTTGGTGATCTCCCTTTACTAGGGGCTTTATTCCGCCGAACTTATGAGCAAAAAGGCAAAAGCGAGCTGTTAATTTTCGTCACTCCGAAAGTAATTCTTCAGTAGTGGAGAATAAATAATCGCGATCAACAAAAAATAAAGTTGCATTAGTGGCATCAGATCTAGATAATTTCGGGTCTTATCACGAAATATCTGTGAGGAATAGGTGCCACAAGCAAATATAAGGCCTGAGAATATCGGGTTACTCTTGTGGCGATGTCATTGAATTAACGATGTAAAATACTCCTAAAAACATGGCTGAGAAACGCAATATCTTTCTTGTTGGCCCAATGGGCGCCGGCAAAAGTACAATTGGTAGACACCTTGCACAACAACTGCATATGGAGTTTTTAGACTCTGATACAGTTATTGAAGAACGCACAGGTGCTGATATCGCATGGGTTTTTGATGTTGAGGGCGAAGAAGGCTTCCGTACGCGCGAAGAATCTGTCATTAACGATCTAACTGACAAGCAAGGCATTGTTCTTGCGACAGGGGGCGGCTCTGTAAATAGCAAGGATAACCGTAACCGTCTATCTGCACGAGGCATTGTTGTTTATCTTGAAACAACAATTGAAAAGCAACTTGCGCGTACTAATCGCGACAAGAAGCGCCCACTGCTACAAACAGACAATCCTAGAGATGTATTAGAATCTTTGGCTGGTGAACGTAATAACCTCTATGAAGAAGTAGCGGATTATACGGTTCGTACCGATGACCAGAGTGCAAAAGTAGTAGCCAACCAGATCGTAAAAATGCTAGAAGAACGTTAAGTCGTTTTTTATCGGAGAGCAAACCATGGAACGGATTACGGTCAGTTTGGGCGAACGAAGCTACCCAATCTCTATCGGTGCCGGATTATTTAATAATTCGGCACAACTTTTTTCTTCTTATCTCGATCAAGAATTTTCTGCTTATCAAAAAGTAGTGGTTATCAGTAATGTGACCGTTGCTCCGCTTTATGCCGATCAAATTTTGGCTCAGTTTAATGAGCTTGGTTGTGATACGTCACTATTGGAATTACCTGATGGTGAACAATACAAGAGCCTCGATACCTTTAATCAAGTGATGAACTTCCTACTGGAAGGGAATTACAGCCGCGATGTCGTTGTGGTTGCGCTTGGTGGTGGGGTTATTGGTGATCTTGTTGGATTCTCGGCTGCGTGCTATCAGCGCGGAGTTGATTTTATTCAAATTCCTACCACATTACTTTCTCAAGTTGATTCTTCTGTTGGCGGAAAAACCGCTGTGAACCATCCACTTGGTAAAAATATGATTGGTGCATTTTACCAACCTAAATCCGTCATTATTGATACCAATTGCTTATCGACGCTACCCGAACGCGAGTTTGCGGCAGGCATCGCTGAAGTGATTAAGTACGGTATTATTTATGATGAAGCATTTTTTGTTTGGCTAGAAGAGAATCTAGACAAGCTCTATGCTCTTGATAACGATGCACTAAATTACGCTATCTCTCGCTGCTGTGAAATCAAAGCGGAAGTTGTCGCTCAAGATGAAAAAGAGTCAGGCATTCGTGCTTTATTGAATCTAGGTCATACATTTGGTCATGCCATTGAGGCTGAACTAGGGTATGGTAAATGGTTGCATGGGGAAGCAGTTGCATCAGGTACAGTGATGGCCGCAAAGACAGCGCAGCTACAGGGTTTGATCTCTGAGCAGCAAGTTACGCGAATTATTTCTATACTGAAAAATGCCAAGCTACCTGTGCATACTCCTGAAAACATGGCTTTCAGCGATTTCATGAAGCATATGATGAGAGACAAAAAAGTATTAGCCGGAGAGCTTCGACTAGTATTGCCAACCAGTATTGGCACTGCAGACGTTGTTAAAGGCGTTCCTGAGTCTGTGCTTGAACAAGCCATTGATTTTTGTCGTAGCGTATAATTTTATTTGTAGACAGTGATCTGTCAGTAGGACGGCCTAATGAGTTTAACGCATGAATCCCGTGTGTTGGAATTAGAGTCTCAAACCGAGTTACTTGAGCGTTTACAGCTGTTGACTAATTTTGGTTCTAATCTTGTTACCGTTGGTGGTGAGGTTGGCGCTGGAAAATCTTGGTTAGCGCAACGTTATTTAGAAGCTTGGGCGCAAGATAAAAATCAGTCGTTATTGATGTGTCATCCTAATCAAGATGATGCACAGCGCCGTTCTACTATTTTAAACCAAGTCATCTCTAATCCCCTTTTTAGCCCTCAAGATTCACTTGTTGATAGCCTGAAACAAATTCTCGACGGTGAGCCCTGTGATCTCGTTATAGTGGTTGATGATGCTCATCAATTAACAGAGTCTTTAATTTCAGAATTGTGGATGCTGGTGCTTGAAGCGCAAGGTAATCCTCATTGGAGTATCAATGTCGTTCTTTTTGCTAAATCCAATAGCATAGAGGGGCTTCTAACTCGTTTAAGTTACGGTCAAGACCATAAACCTATTGAGCTAGAGGTTGATTCACTTAGCTCTGAAGAAGCAGATCGATTTTTTGAGTTTCTCGTTATTCGTTATGTGGATGACGATTTAGAGAAACGAGTTCGTCAGGTGTATAAAAAGGTGTCACCTTTACCAGGTGCAATCATGGCATTAGGGGATCATAAAGTGGAAAAACGCATCATCATCCGTTCAATTGTTGGCTCTCCTACAAAAATAGCGGCGCTGGTTATTCTACTGCTACTTATCATTGGTGGTGGTTACTACTGGATGATGGGACAGCCCTCGCCAGATGAAAAAGCTCAGCAGATCACTGATAATCTAGAGCAAACAGTGATTCCAACATTGCCGACGGTCGCTTCTTCGGCAGAATCAAGTCAAGCCACTGGCATGGATGGTCAAGAGTCCGAAATGCTTGACCCAAGTTATCAAGGGGCAGATGACGACAGTATGTCATTACCACAAGATGTGATTGATGAAACAGCCAGCGTAGGCTCTGCCGATGATAATCATCAGCGAGTGGTGATCACTTCTGATGTTGTTGATGCGCTACTCGATGATAAACCAGTCGATACTAGTAGCATTGATAATGCGATTGCAGATGCAAAGCAGCAAGCGTCTGATGTTGTCGAACCTGAAGCGGCTATTGAAGTAGAAGCGGCGGTTGAAGAGCAACAGGCCCCAACAGATAAGCCTATTACTTTCTCGTTCGCTCGAGAAGCACTACAAGCATTTTCTCCTCGAAGCTACACACTTCAGTTAGCGGCAATGAATTCACTATCTGAAGTCCAAGAGTTTATTGAAAAATATGACCTACACCATAAGGTGCGTGTTTACCCAACCACTCGAAATGAAATCGAATGGTACATCGTGACTTATGAAAACTATCCAACCATTCAAATTGCACGTGATGCAGTAGAAACGCTACCAAAAGCACTGAGTGAGTTAGGTCCATGGGCGAAATCGATGAGTCAGGTGCATCGGGAAATTGAACGTGCGAAATAAGACTGAGGTTAGCGTGAAAATGTGTTACATTCCGCAACCTTATTTTGTGGTGGATAGACTGAGCAGTAGATGAAAAAGCAGCGCGCCTTTTTAAAATGGGCTGGTGGAAAATATGGCCTAGTTGAAGATATTCAACACCACCTACCTCCTGCTCGAAAATTGATCGAACCTTTTGTAGGGGCTGGTTCTGTATTTCTTAATTCAGAATTTGACCACTATCTGCTTGCGGACATCAATCCAGATCTGATCAATCTCTATAATCTATTGAAAGAAGAACCTGAGCTTTATATTTCAGAAGCCAAGCGTTGGTTTACCCCTCATCATAATCAGAAAGAGGTTTATCTGGACGTACGTGTTCAGTTTAATGCAACGGATGACATTATGTACCGTTCATTAGCTTTTCTGTATATGAACCGATTTGGTTTTAATGGCTTGTGTCGTTATAACAAAAAGGGCGGATTCAACGTACCATTCGGGTCTTATAAAAAACCTTATTTTCCTGAAGCTGAATTAGAATTCTTTGCTCAAAAGGCGAAGAAGGCGACGTTTATCTGTGAAGGGTATGTCGAAACATTCAAACGCGCTCGTAAAGGCAGTGTTGTCTACTGCGATCCGCCTTATGCGCCACTGTCGACAACCGCAAACTTTACCTCTTATGCTGGTAACGGTTTTTCATTGGATGACCAAGCTGCGCTAGCGGATGTTGCTGAAAAAGCCGCTTATGAACGTGGCATTCCTGTTTTGATTTCTAATCACGACACAACACTGACTCGCCGCCTTTATCATGGCGCGGAACTTAATGTTGTGAAGGTGAAGCGGACCATCAGCCGAAATGGCGCAGGACGAAATAAAGTCGACGAATTGCTCGCGCTATTTTATGACAAGCAAAACCAAGTCACAGACAAATCACTTTAAACACTAGCCTCGCTTAGGTAGAATTGCGCGCGAAACTTGTTCAACGCCAATTTTATTAAAATAGCTGTGCTCGGTTTTTCATCTACCCGAACAGCTATTTATCCATTTATGCTTTATTCATTAAAGCAATAGCACAGAGGCTAGGTATGAAAGACTTTCTTATCGCTCCATCCATTTTATCTGCAGATTTTGCTCGCTTAGGCGAAGACGTTGAGAAAGTACTCGCGGACGGTGCTGATGTTGTGCACTTTGATGTAATGGATAACCATTACGTACCAAACCTAACGTTTGGCGCGCCAATCTGTAAAGCCTTGCGTGACTACGGAATCACAGCACCAATCGATGTACATCTAATGGTGAAGCCAGTTGATAGCATCGTTCCTGAGTTCGCAAAAGCGGGCGCATCTATGATCACTTTCCACGTAGAAGCTTCAGAGCACATTGATCGTACGCTTCAACTTATCAAAGAGAACGGTTGTAAAGCGGGTGTGGTTCTAAACCCTGCAACGCCATTAACGTGTCTTGATTACATCATGGATAAAGTGGACATGATTTTGTTGATGTCGGTAAACCCTGGATTCGGTGGACAATCTTTCATTCCAAACACATTGGATAAACTGCGTGCGGTTCGTAAGTTGATTGACGAATCTGGCCGTGATATTCGTTTGGAAATTGATGGTGGCGTTAAAGTCGATAATATTCGTGAAATCGCCGAAGCGGGTGCGGATATGTTTGTAGCGGGTTCAGCTATTTTTAACCAACCAAACTACAAAGAAGTTATCGACGAAATGCGTGCAGAGCTTGCGCAAGTTAATAAGAAGTAAACGCTCAAGTATAATAAGATAGATGTGATATTAAGGGGCCATGATGCCCCTTTCTTTATAAGTATAAGAGTAGGAAGAAAGATGTCGTTAAGCTCAATAAAACTGATTGCCTTCGATTTGGATGGAACCTTGCTAGACAGTGTGCCTGATTTAGCGGTAGCGGCAGATCAAGCCGTTCAAGAATTAGGTTTTCCATCAGTAACAGAAGAGCAAGTTCGTGATTACGTAGGTAACGGTGCCGATATTTTAATTGGTCGCGCGCTAAGTCAAAACTTAACGGTGGACCCTGAACTGAGTGAAGAGACTCGCAGTAAAGCTCGAATCTTGTTTGATGACTTTTACGAGCAAGGCGGTCATAAACTGAGTCACCTTTATCCATCAGTAAAAGAAACGTTAGCCGAGTTAGATAAAGCTGGCTTTACGATGGCGTTGGTAACCAACAAACCAACTAAATTTGTCCCAGATGTATTAGCACAGCACGGGATTGATAAGTATTTTGTTGATGTGATTGGTGGCGACTCTTTCCCTGAGAAAAAACCCAACCCAATAGCACTTAACTGGCTACTAGAAAAACATAACGTTAAAGCTGATGAAATGTTGATGGTCGGGGACTCGAGTAATGATATCAAAGCGGCGAAAAACGCAGCTTGTCACTCGTTTGGTCTGACTTACGGCTACAACCATGGCGAGCCAATTTCAGACTCAAACCCTGACTATGTCGCAGATGATATTTCACAATTACTAGAAGTTGTCCTAGTTTCAGCGTAAAGCTCTTGGTTTCAGAACAAAGCATCGAAAACTTACAGAATGCCTCTGGTAATATACTTGCCAATGAGTACACTGCTAAAACCGTATTGATAAATTCGATGCGGTTTTTTTAATCGAATTATATAAGAAGTCAAAGGAATCAGAAGCATGAGCAAACCCATTGTATTGAGTGGCGTTCAACCGTCAGGTGAACTTAGTATCGGTAATTACTTGGGTGCTCTACGTCAATGGCAACAGATGCAGGATGACTACGATTGCCAATATTGTGTTGTAGACCTTCACGCCGTTACGGTTCGTCAAGATCCTAAAGCATTGCATGAAGCCACTCTTGATGCATTAGCAATCTGCCTTGCGGTTGGTGTTGATCCTAAAAAGAGCTCTCTATTTGTTCAGTCACACGTACCAGAGCATGCTCAACTTGGCTGGCTTCTTAACTGCTATACCCAAATGGGTGAACTGAGCCGTATGACTCAGTTTAAAGACAAATCACAGCGTTACGCAAACGACATCAACGTTGGTCTATTTGATTACCCTGTATTGATGGCGGCAGATATCTTGCTATACGGCGCACATCAAGTACCGGTAGGAAGCGATCAGAAGCAGCACTTAGAGCTTGCGCGTGATATTGCAACTCGCTTTAACAACATTTACAACCCTGAAGCGCCTATTTTTACTGTGCCAGAACCTTACATTCCGACAGTGAATGCACGTGTCATGAGCCTGCAGGATGCAACTAAGAAGATGTCTAAGTCAGATGATAACCGTAAGAACGTTATTACTTTGCTTGAAGATCCGAAATCAATCCTGAAAAAGATCAACAAAGCGCAAACTGACGCTGAAACTCCACCTCGTATTAAGAGTGATTGGGAAAATAAAGCGGGTATCTCAAATTTAATGAGTTTGTATTCAGCGGCAACTGGCAAGACATTTGAAGAGATTGAAGCGCAGTACCAAGGCGTGGAAATGTACGGCCCATTTAAGAAAGATGTTGGTCAAGCCATTGTTGCAATGCTAGAGCCTGTACAAGCCGAATATAAGCGTATTCGTGATGATCGTGCGTATCTAGACTCGGTAATGAAAGCGGGCGCTGATAAAGCGTCTGAGCGTGCTGCTGTGACGCTGAAAAAAGCGTACGAAGCGGTTGGTTTTGTTACTCGTCCATAGTAGCGAATAGAGTGGGATGACAACAGTCTGAATACTCTTTGTTCTATCTATTTGTAAAGCCCTTAGCGCCAGTTAAGGGCTTTTTCTATTTATAAATCCATCAGTTAGTGCCACTGATAACTCCCCTATACTTCTTCTGTTTACTCTGCTTGTTGAAAGTATGCGCCTCATTCAGCTATTTGATTTAGTAATGAGATCGCGATCTCGATATGTCATGTGAATGTTTTTATAACTTACATAAAAGTCCAACACTGAACGCGCAAAATAAAAACGACAATTCAATTAATGTGATATGGAACGCCTTCTGGGATGCAAAGCGACATTTGAGAGGGCATTAGAGGTGGATAATGGAAACCAAATTTACGCGTAACTTGCTTGCTCTTGCAATGGGCTCTACGTTGGCAACACCTGTGTTAGCAGATGTAGTTATTTCTCAATATGTCGAAGGTGGTAGTTATAACAAAGCGCTAGAGATTGCCAATACTGGTGATACGGCAGTGAGCCTAGATAACTTTCAATTGGCGAAGTCGAGTGATGGTGGAGGCAACTGGGACACAACACTTTCACTATCAGGCTTGGTGATTGAAGCAAATGATGTTTTGGTTATTTCACACAATCGTGACGAGCTTAGTGCGGATATCGTTGCTGTAAGTGATGTTAGAAACGGTTCGGTTATTAACTTCAATGGTAACGACCCTGTTGCACTGCTTAATCTTGATGGTAGTGTCCACGATATGATGGGCATAATGGGCGGCGCTAACTGGGGTAAAGATGTCACTTTAGTTCGCGCTGACCTAACACCCTCAACAAGCTATCAAGCTTCCCAATGGGTTGCGCTAGCTAAAGATAATTTCGACGGTTTAGGGGAGCTAGAAGTGGTTGAGCTTCCACAACCGTTCGCTTGCAATCAAGATGGTGCTAATCCTGTCTTCACCTCTATTCAAGAAATCCAAGGCGAAGGTGATACCTCGCCATTTATTGATGGCTACCCATACATTACCGATGAAGAGTACTTTGTTGAAGGTGTTGTAACAGCAGTCACAACAGGGCTAACCAAAGGCTTTTATCTTCAAGCATTAGAGGGCGACTACAATTCAAATACCTCTGATGGTCTGTTCGTTCACACCAACCTTGCTCAGTCAGACCTAGTACCGGGTGACGTCGTCTGTGTGAAGGGGAAGGTTCAAGAATATTACAGCTTAACTCAGCTTAAAGCCGAGAATAACAACTGGGTGAAGACGATCGAACAAGCAGTGCCAGAAGCTGTCGATATTGAAATACTCGATAGCGATGAAAACTTCGAGCAGACGCTGGAGCGTTACGAAGGCATGCTAGTAAGAACAACTGAAGAGCTTGATATGCGTGTCACGCGCACCTTTGGTTATGATTACTCGGGGCGTCGCAACAATATGGTACTGGCGCAGGGCGAAATAAACATGCAGCCTAACCAACTGTTTGTTGCAGGATCAGAAGAAGCAAAAGAGCAGACCGAGAAAAACAAACTAGCACGCCTATTTGTCGAAACGGATCAAAAAGCACCGAATGGAGAAGTGCCTTATTACCCTGATTTTGGTCGTACTGACATCGATCAAAACGGTTCAACAGAAGATTACATCCGTGTCGACGATACTATTGTCGGATTAGAGGGCGTATTGAGCTACAGCTACAACGAGTATCGCTTAATCGCGACCAATCAGCTGACTAACGAAAACTTTGTTCGTAATTCACCACGTACAGATCGTCCAGAGATGAATCGTGGTGATCTGCGTATCGCTACATTCAATGTTCTTAACTATTTCAACTCGCCATTCGGTGGTGATTCCAACTTGCATGGCGGTAATCGTGGTGCGGACTCGTATGAAGAGTTTGAAATTCAGCAAGAGAAAATCGTTAATGCAATCTTGTTTCTTGATGCTGACATCGTTGGTTTAATGGAAATAGAGAACAACGGTTTTGGTGACAGTGGTGCGATTACCCAGCTTGTTGATCAAATAAATCTACGTATTCCTAAGAAGAAAGATCAGTACTCTTTCGTTGCGGTAGATTCAAATCAAGATGGCGAAACCAACCACTTAGACTCGATTGGCACCGATGTGATCACGACAGGTGTTATTTACCGAGCTAAGGTTGTGAAGTTAAAGACTAGCCGTGTTATTGCGATGCCAAGCCAGCTAGCGCCTGAAGTTATCGATGATGACGGCAAGGTGATTGAAAGTGGTAAAAACTACCAACGTGACTCTTTAGCGCCAACGTTTAAAGTGAAAGGCACTAAAGAGAAAATTACGGTGGCGGTAAACCACTTTAAATCGAAAGGTTCAAAATGTTGGGAAGACGCTGCACCGGTTGAGCAAGGTGGTCAGGGTGGTGTTGATGCGGATAAACAGGGTTCATGTGAAAACTTCCGTGTTGCTGCAGCCGTTGCACTTGGCGATGCTCTGAATGAGATTAAAGGCCATAAGGTAATCCTTGGTGATATGAACTCTTACGGTATGGAAGATCCGATGCTGGTTCTGACGGATTACAGCGCTGAGAAATATGGTAAAGAGATCAAAGCGGCGCGTAATACCTTTATTGCAGGTGAGCCTCAGTTTGGCGATGATGGCGCGGTTATTACTGATAACTATGGGTACATTAATGCTGTTGCCATGATGCACCCTAAAAGCTGGAGCTATTCATACAATGATGAAGTGGGCGCGTTAGACCACCTACTGATCAGTGAGAGCTTAGAAGATAAAGTGGTTGATGCAACAGATTGGCACATCAATGGTGGTGAGTCGACTCTGTTTGATTACAACGAAGAGTACAAAGGCGACTTACCGAAGTACCAAGATCACTACCGCTCTTCAGATCATGATCCAGCAGTACTTGAGCTGCAAATGGGTGGTTCGTTTGGTTTAGGGGCACTTATGTCGATGTTTGGGCTTATGATGTGGCGTCGACGTCAATAAGACGAGTAAAGCTAATAACGTCAGTGTAAAAGTAAAATAATAACAACTCGTGTAAACCAATAAGACCAGCAATGGCTGGTCTTATTTTTGTCTTTTTCAGAGTTAATACTTGCCTTTCACTCTTGGTATTGCACAATACCGCCCTCTGAGTGTTTCAATGTTTTTGAGCTGTATTTTTGCCATGCTATTGATTATCGATAATTACGATTCATTTACCTATAACCTATACCAGTACTTTTGCGAACTGGGTGTAGAGGTTAAGGTTGTGCGTAACGATGCCATTGATATTGCAGGAATTGAAGCGCTTGTTCCAACCCATCTTGTTATCTCACCGGGGCCTTGTACACCCAATGAAGCGGGTATCTCTTTAGCCGCCATCAAACACTTTGCAGGTCAACTTCCTATTATGGGCGTCTGCCTTGGTCATCAAGCCATTGCACAAGCCTTTGGTGCAAACGTGGTGAAAGCTAGGAAAGTGATGCATGGGAAAACCTCGCCAATTGTTCATACCAATCACAGTGTATTTCAAGGTTTAAATAACCCATTAACAGTGACCCGTTATCACTCCTTAGTTGTGCAAAATGGAACCCTTCCAGACTGCTTTGAACTGACAGCTTGGACTACTCTTGCTGATGGTTCAATAGATGAAATTATGGGTTATCAACATAAGACTCTGCCAATCGATGCCGTGCAGTTTCACCCTGAATCGATCAAAACAGAACAAGGCCATCAACTATTGGCTAATTTCTTAGCTCGTAGAGCCAATTAGACAACCTGACCGCGATCACCTTTCTTAACATTTCTTTCATATATTAAGTGCCGTTCAGCGAATGAAAAACTATTCGCAACAGATACTCTGTTAAACCGCATAGCCTTGATACCGCTGAGTTCCTACTACTTCTTTCTCTCCGCATAAAAAAAAAGCTTCATAAAAGCCTCGACTTGATGCATAAATAGTCATGTGAAGTGATTACTGGTGGATGCTTCCGTGCTTGAAAAGAATAAATCACTATTGAAATGGTTAATTAAATGTAAATACAATGCTGCAGCAGTCAAAATGCGAAATAATATATGCCTTCATTTTTAGGGGGCTAATACGCTGAACTGCTTGTTGGTCGTGTTAAGAAGGAATGTGCAATGACAATGGAAAACGTTGAAAAAGTAGAACGCAGTTTATTCAATGAGGTGATGGTACCTTGTTATAACCCAATGGAAATGATTCCTGTAAAAGGGGAAGGCGCACGCGTTTGGGATCAAGATGGTCGAGAGTACATTGACTTCGCTGGTGGTATCGCGGTGAGTTGTTTAGGTCATTGCCACCCGGCGATGGTGAATGCGCTTACTGAGCAAGGCAATAAGATCTGGCACTTGAGTAATGTGATGACCAATGAGCCAGCACTGCGTCTTGCAAAAAAACTGACGGAAGTGAGTTTTGCTGAAAAAGTCTTCTTTGCTAACTCTGGTGCTGAAGCAAATGAAGCAGCGTTAAAGCTCGCTCGTCGCTGGGCTGCCGATGTTCACGGCGAAGAAAAATCTGAAATCATTGCTTTCCAACAAGGTTTCCATGGTCGTACGTTCTTTACTGTAACCGTGGGTGGTCAAGCTGCTTATTCTGATGGCTTTGGACCTAAACCTGGCGATGTTACTCATCTTCCATACAATGATATTGAAGCTCTAGAAGCGCATATGTCAGAGCGTACCTGCGCCATTATGATGGAGCCACTTCAAGGCGAAGGCGGAATTGTTTCTCCTACCGATGAGTTTGCCAAAAAAGTTCGCGAGCTATGTGACAAACACAATGCACTGCTGATTTTTGATGAAGTACAGACCGGAAATGGTCGTACTGGTGAATTTTATGCGTATCAAGGTCTAGGCGTTACACCTGACATTTTGAGTACAGCGAAATCTTTAGGTGGCGGCTTCCCTGTTGGCGCAATGCTTACCACATCTAAACTTGCCGAACATTTGAAAGTGGGTACTCACGGTTCGACTTACGGTGGTAATCCATTGGCGTGTGCTGTTGCCGAAGCGGTTGTTGATATTGTGAGTCAGCCTGAAACTTTAGCGGGTGTAAAAGAGCGTGAAGCTATTTTCCGCGAAGGGCTGGCTAAGATTAATGATAAGTACCAAATCTTCTCAGAAGTGCGTGGTAAGGGCTTATTGCTGGGCGCAGTACTGAACGATCAGTGGCAAGGTAGAGCACGTGATGTTTTGGTTGCAGCTGGTCAGCAAGGGCTAATGGTCTTGGTGGCAGGCGTGAATATCGTACGCTTTACACCCTCTTTAGTGATTACCACACAAGAGATTGAACAGGGCCTTGCTAAGCTTGATGCAGCGATTGCATCACTTTCAGCCTAGTCGCTCACTTAAAGAACAGTTAGTTGTTCACTTAAAAAATAAAGTTAAGCACTTCTATAATTAATGAGTATTCAAATGAATACCACTCGGGGCTAAGTTTCTATTTAGCCCCACAGCTTTTTAGCTTCACTCGCATCAGGAGGGAATTTCGATGCTGGTAATTCGTCCAATTACAATGTCTGACTACGATGCTTTGCATACTTGCGCTGTTGAGTCTGGTCATGGTTTTACATCTCTTCCTGTTAATGAAGAACTCCTTACTAATCGTATACAACACTCTGAATATAGCTTTACTAAAGATGGCGTTACCGAGCCGGGTGATGAAGGCTACCTGATGGTTGGCTTTGATAGTGAAACCGAAGAGGTAGCAGGGTGTACGGGAGTCGAGGCCTCTATTGGCTGGGATGTTCCATTTTACTCTTACCACATCAGCACCGTTGTACACGCCTCACCAAAACTGGGTGTGAACAATGTGGTTAAATTGCTGACGTTTGGTAATAACTACACGGGTTGCAGCGAAATATGTACTCTGTTTTTGCGCCCAAGCTTTCGTGGCGGTCTTAATGGTCGCTTGATGTCTAAGTGCCGATTCTTAATGTTGGCTGAGCATCCACATCGTTTCTCTAAAACCATCTTTGCTGAGATGCGTGGTGTTTCAGATGAAGAAGGTAATTCTCCTTTTTGGCAGTGGCTACAAGAGCACTTTTTCTCCATTGATTTCACCATGGCAGATTACTTAACCGGTATCGGTAAGAAAGGTTTTATTGCTGACCTCATGCCTAAGCTTCCAATCTACGTAAACTTGTTGAGCAAAGAGGCTCAGGCCGTCATTGGACAAGTGCACGAGAACACTCTACCTGCACTTAAATTGCTAGAGCGAGAAGGTTTCACTTGTCGAAACTATGTCGATATTTTTGATGCAGGCCCGACGGTTGAGTGTGATGCGCGAAACATTGATTCAATCAGAAACTCTTTTAGATCAAAAGTCGTTATTGCTGAGCACACTAGTGCAGATCACTACCTAATTTCAAATACGTCATTTGAGAACTTTAGAGCGACTGCGGCAAAGGCTGCGTATGACCAAGCCAGCGACAGCGTTATTTTAGCGCCAGATGTAGCAAAGGCATTGCAAGTTGTTCAAGGCGACTATGTACGGATGCTTGCTCAGTAATAGGCTGCTTAAAGGTGGTCAGTTCAGCAGTAGAAAACTCTATAAACAATTTTCCACGTGGAAAGTTTTGCAGTAACAAGAAAAGGATTTATTTATGACTCATTGGATTGGTGGAGAATGGATCGCAGGACAAGGCGATGCGATGATTTCAACGAGCCCGTACAACAATCAGCAGATTTGGCAAGGCGATAGTGCTACGCCAGCTCAAGTCGAATCGGCCGTTAGTGCTGCTCGAAAGGCGCTTGTTGAGTGGAAGAAAACAAGTTTCGCAGAGAGAGAACAGGTCGTTCTAAGGTTTGCTGAAAAAGTAAAAGAGAACAGCGAAGAAATCGCTGAAATCATTGCTAAAGAAACGGGCAAGCCAATCTGGGAAACTCGTACGGAAGCGGGTGCAATGGCCGGTAAAATAGCCATCTCTATTCGTGCTTATCATGAGCGAACAGGTGACGCGAGACGCGAAGCCGCAGGTAACCAAATTGTTCTTCGTCATAAGCCGCTCGGTGTTATGGCGGTCTTTGGCCCGTACAACTTTCCTGCCCATCTACCCAATGGTCATATTGTTCCAGCCTTACTAGCTGGAAATACTGTGGTATTTAAACCTTCAGAGCAGACGCCGTGGATAGGTGAATTTGCTATGAAGTTGTGGCAACAAGCCGGTTTACCTGCAGGTGTGCTTAACCTAGTTCAAGGCGCTAAAGAGACAGGTATTGCATTAGCCGATGCGAAAGGCATTGATGGCGTATTGTTTACTGGCAGCGCGAATACAGGGCATGTACTGCATCGTCAGTTTGCTGGGCAGCCGGGTAAAATGCTTGCGCTTGAGATGGGTGGCAATAACCCAATGGTTATCTCAAACGATTATGGTGACTTAGACGCTACCGTGTATACGATTATACAGTCTGCCTTTATCAGCGCAGGTCAACGCTGTACGTGTGCTCGTCGCCTTTATGTACCTCAAGGTGAAAAGGGTGACGCACTGTTGGTTGCACTGGTTAAAGCAACTCAGAAAATCAACGTTGACCAGCCGTTTGCAGAGCCCGCGCCATTCATGGGCCCGCAGATCTCGATGGCTGCGGCAAAAGTGATACTTGATGCTCAGAGTGAGCTGCAATCATTGGGTGGTAAGAGCCTTGTTGAAGCCAGAGCAGGAGACGCTGCTTTTGTCACTCCTGGCATTATTGATGTGACCGCAATTGACGAACTACCTGATGAAGAGTACTTCGGGCCACTTCTACAAGTTGTTCGTTATCAAGGTCTCGAAAGTGCTGTCGAAATGGCAAATGATACACGATTTGGTTTATCGGCAGGCTTAGTGTCTACCGATGATAGTGAATGGAATTACTTTGTTGACCATATTCGTGCGGGTATCGTTAATCGAAATCGCCAGTTAACAGGAGCAAGCGGGGATGCACCATTTGGTGGTCCGGGAGCTTCCGGTAACTTAAGACCAAGCGCTTACTACGCCGCGGATTATTGTGCGTACCCAATGGCATCAATGGAAGGCGATGAAACGCTTCTTCCTACGACGTTCAGCCCTGGCATTGAATTGTAACTCGAACTCTAAACAAGGACACGTTATGACACCGGATACTCTATTTAGCGCTTTATGGAATGATTATATTGAGCGTTTGTGCCCATCGGCAGACAAAGTTCATCAATTACTGCGTGAGAACGATGAATTAATTAATGATCATATTGCGTTGCGAACATTCAATCTAGCGCCTCTTGGTATTGAGACGTTGGCTAAGCCGTTTTTGGATGTGGGATATGTTGCTTGTGGTGATTATGAGTTTGAGAGCAAAAAACTTGTGGCAAAACACTATGAGCATCCAGACCCTAATCAGCCGAAAGTGTTCATCAGCGAACTCAAGGTTGATGAGTGTTCTGTTGAACTGCAGCAGATCGTCGCCAAGCTTGTAGAGCAATTGGATCATAGTAACCTAAAAGGTCATGAGTTCTTATCCGGTGGCCGACTTTGGGACTTGAGTTATGCTGATTTCCAAGTGTTAGCAAAAGAAAGTGAGTATGCGGCTTGGTTAGCCGCTCATGGCTATGGTGCGAATCACTTTACCGTGAGTGTGAATCAGCTTAATGAATTCGATGAAGTGAAGCAGGTCAATGACCATTTACGTACTTCTGGTTTTGTCATTAATGAAGCGGGTGGTGAAGTGAAAGGCTCGGCTGAGGTACTACTTGAGCAGTCGTCGACCATGGCCGATAAAGTAGCGGTTAGCTTTACTGAAGGGATAGAAATTATTCCGGGCGGATTTTATGAATTTGCTAAGCGATATCCGATGGTAAATGGTTCGCTATATACCGGTTTTGTTGCGGCTTCAGCGGATAAAATCTTTGAAAGTACGGACAGCTAACGTTAGTTAAAACTTTTCATTAGCTCTACGGCTAAGAAACGAAAAAGCCACCAACTTTCGCAGCTGGTGGCTTTAATATTTTTCTTAATCTCTAATTAGTTAGAAATTAACGAGTACCGTAAACAACGATAGTCTTACCGTGGGCAGAAATCAGATTCTGCTCTTCTAGCATCTTCAAGATACGACCAACGGTTTCACGAGAACAGCCAACGATTTGACCAATCTCTTGACGAGTGATCTTAATCTGCATGCCATCTGGGTGAGTCATTGCATCAGGTTGTTTCGCTAGGTTAAGTAGCGTTTGTGCAATACGGCCTGTAACGTCAAGGAACGCTAGATCACCTACTTTTTGGCTTGTCACTTGTAGGCGGTTAGCCATCTGTGACGAAAGACGCATTAGGATATCTGGGTTAACTTGGATAAGTTGGCGGAATTTCTTGAAAGAGATTTCAGCTACTTCACAAGGAGACTTAGCACGAACCCATGCGGTACGTTCTTGGTCTTCTTCGAATAAGCCTAGTTCACCAATAAAGTCACCTTGGTTTAGGTAAGAAAGAATCATCTCCTTACCTTCTTCATCCTTGATTAGTACCGCTACAGAGCCTTTAACGATGTAGTACAACGTCTCAGCTTTTTCACCCGCGTGAATTAGCGTGCTTTTTGAAGGGTACTTATGAATATGACAGTGTGAAAGAAACCACTCTAGTGTTGGATCTGTTTGAGGTTTGCCTAAAACCATAATATCTCACTTCCTCTGAAGGTGTACTGGTAGCTTTCCATTTATGCAGCTAAGCATAATAAGCCTGCTTTGGATATGCGCACGTTACTTGTGCTGCAAGCTATCTTGTATTTCGGTTAAGAATAGTATCCTTTTTTGCACAGGATTTCTTGATTTTAATCGGGTCTAAACGAGGATATTTTACGCAAAAACGTGCACATGATCACGGTATGAAAAGTAATCGGTCGCTCCGGTGAGAGTTTATCCGATTTTCCCTGTCTCAATTAGCTGCTGCAAGATAGGTCTTGCAATGAGTTCCATAGCGAAGCTCATCTTTCCCCCCGGTACAACCAGAGTATTGTGTCGCGACATAAATGAACCATCAATCATTGCCAGAAGATATGGGAAGTCGACATTCTTTATTCCGCGCAAACGTATTACAACAAAGCTTTCATCTAAACTCGGTATTCCCTTTGCATTTAATGGGTTCGAAGTATCAACCGTTGGGACTCGTTGGAAGTTGATATGAGTACGAGAAAATTGCGGCGTAATGTAATTTAGGTAGTCATCCATTGAACGAACAATCGAGTCCATAACCGCTTCTCGTGAGTGACCACGATCGCGGGTATCTCGAACGAACTTTTGAATCCACTCAAGGTTTACAATCGGTACCATGCCAATAAGCAGGTCAACGTGCTGGGCGACATTAACATCCCCATCAACCACACCACCATGTAAGCCTTCGTAGAACAACACATCGGAGTCTTCGGGTAGGTCTTGCCAAGGCGTAAATGTGCCGGGCATCTGGTTGTAAGGGACCGCTTCATCAAAGGTATGCAGGTAGCGACGGACTTGTCCTGAGCCTTCATTACCATAAGTACGGAAAAACTCTTCAAGAGTAGGGAAGTCATTGGCTTGTGGGCCAAAGTAGCTGATGTGCTTACCTTGCTCTCTAGATTTACGGATTTCAACATCCATTTCTGGTCTGGTAAAGCGGTGGAAACTATCGCCTTCAACCCATGCTGGTTTCACGCTCATCATATTGAACATTTTTCGAAACGCTTCAGATGTGGTGGTCGTTCCTGCTCCTGAAGAGCCGGTTACTGCGATAATTGGATGTTTTGCTGACATGACAAACCTTGTCGTAGATGTAACGTACTTGTTTAGAGCCTGAAGCTTCATATTGATTGAAGCCCCAAAGCCAGTTTTTCACTATAGCATGCAAAATAGAAAGGTCTACGTTGAGCAAAGGAGTGAAGTGAAAAGCGAGAAGGCTATAGCGAATTGCGTAATTTTATGTCCACTGTTTCATGTAACTCTGAGAACACAACCGTCGCTTCGCCGCTTTTTAACAGAGTTTTTACCTGCTCGATTTTATCTTGTAATGAACATTCATGTTCACCGTAATCGGTCCCTTCACGAAGGACAAATTCTTTGATGAGGTTTTCTAGTGTCTCGTTTTCTATCTGTTGCCAAGGAATAATCATAGCGCTCTTTCTAGTTGTTCAATTTTGTTTTGATTGGGTCTTTTTGTTTTAGCGAGTCATAGTAAGCCGGTAGCATTTTCTCTAGCCAGAAACTAGGGTTGGCTAAGCTGCCGGATATAAAACCAACATGGCCGCCATGGTCGAGGAGTCGATAGTCGATGTTATCGGGAAGAATAAAACTAGGGATGACATCGTGAGTCATGAACGGGTCGTCTTTGGCATGAATAATCTGCAATGGAAGCTTAATTTCTTGCAGTCGATGTATACCAGAACAGCGTTGGTAATAGTTCTGTGCACTCTCGAATCCATGCAGAGGTGCGGTGATGAGCTCGTCAAATTCATACAGCTTTGAGATACGCTTGATACGCTTATAAGAAAGCCCTAGTTCTCCTTTTAGCAAACGGTGTTTATGCAATGCGCTCTTTTTCAACGATGAGACTAAGTAACGGCGATAAATCTTGGAAAACCCCTGTTCAATACGTTTAGAGCAGGATGATAGATCCAGCGGTGCAGAGACAATCGTTGCGGCGTCTAACATAGGCTGCTCTTTATAGTGAGCAAGATAGTTTGCTAGCATGTTGCCACCAAGAGAAATACCAACAGCAACCTTAGTATTATTTGGAAAGCGCATATTGAGGTAGTTTAAGAAGTAGCGAGCATCTTCAATTTCACCTGAGTGGTAAGCTCTCGCTAGATTATTCGGTTTACCGCTGCAGCCACGAAAGTGCATCATGACGGATAACCAACCTTGTTTGGCGAATGCTTGCATTAAACCGTTGGCATAAGGGCTATAAAAACTGCCTTCTAAACCATGGAATAGGACAAAAATAGGTTTATTAGCAGCTTGCTCAGATATTGGGTCTTCACTCCACGCTAGATCGACAAAATCGCCATCAGCTGTATCGAGCGTTTGCCAAACGGGTTCGAAAAGCGCTTTTTTACGCATAAAACGCGGCGCAAGTGTTTGTAAGTTCGGGTTTTTAATTCCCGTCGCTGCAATAAATTGAGTCATGATAAACCGTTAATGTTTGTGGCTGTTATTGTTTTCTATCGTCATTTTTGTAAGGTGCTGGCGCTGAAAAAGCTTGATAAAGGTGTTCGCCGCCAAGTTGACGGCAGTAACGCTGCGTTAGTGAAAGGTGAGCGTTATTGTTTGATGACAGCTGACTGGTTAAAGGAAGCCCATTGATGCATTCGACAAGATCGGATTGTTGTTGCCTCTCAAGCTGAAGTTCGAATTGCAGTGATTCGCGGTAAAGCGTATCTGGAAGGTGCAATTTGAGTTTACGTCTTAGTTCTCGGTAGCTATGGAGCAGTGCTTCGGAGCGGCCAAGGCACTCTTCGACTTTGTGCCAATCTTCATCAAGAAAACAGACTTGCTGCTCATCAAGCCATTTTAGCAGTAGCAGCAAGTTTACGTTTCCATGATATTGATTCTGCAACTCTAAACACGCCTGTTTCACTTCCCGCACACCGTAATATTGAAGACTAAATTGCCATAGCCTTTCAAGTGTTAGAGAGAGTTCAGCGTGCATTTGAGTCATTATCGATTAAATTCCTCTTCCATCTGCTCCAGAGCTTCTTGCTCTGCCATCCATTCCATTTCGACCTCTTCAAGTTTTGACTTACTGGTCGCTTGAAGCGCTAATACTTCAGTAAGCTTAGCTTTATTTTCAGCTTCATACAGTGAAGTATCTGATAATTGCTCTTCAGCTTGAGAGATCGCTTCACTAAACTTATCCATCTGTTTCTCTAATTTGGTTAAGTTTTTACGTAGTGGAGCGGTGAGCTTTCTGAATTCGGCTTCTTTGCGCTTCTGCTCTTTTTTCGCCATTGCGCTGTTGCTGCCATCTTTTGATGGTTGTTGAGATTGCGCCTCTTTACGTTCAATTTTTTGCTGTTCGGTTAGCCACTTATAGTAATCGTTCAAATCACCATCAAATGGAGCAACTTGGCGGTCATGAACCAAATAGAGGTCATCCGTTGTTGCGCGTAATAGGTAGCGATCGTGACTGACAATAACCATTGCGCCTTCGAAGGTTTGTAGGGCAAAGGTGAGCGCTTGACGCATATCGAGATCAAGGTGGTTAGTTGGTTCATCAAGTAGCAATAGGTTTGGCTTTTGCCATACCACGAGAGCTAAAACTAATCGTGCTTTCTCTCCACCAGAAAACGGCGCCACTTTATCGAGAGCTTTTTCTCCTTGGAAACCAAAGCTACCCAAATAATCTCTTAGTTGTTGTTCGGTTTTGCCCGGAGCAATCTGCATCATGTGTTGCAGAGGCGTTTCGTCAGGGTGTAGCGTTTCGAGCTGATGCTGAGCAAAGTAGCCAATTTTAACGCCTTGAGAAAAGCCTAAATCGCCCGACTGAGGTTTAAGTTCACCAGAAAGTAGTTTAATTAATGTCGACTTACCTGCGCCGTTACGACCAAGCAAACCAATACGACTTCCCGGAACAAGATTAAGGCGAATTTTCTCTAAGATTAGAGTGTCATCGTAGCCTGCACTAACATCATCCATCATCAAAATTGGATTCGGCAACGCAGCGGGTTCTTTGAACTCAAAGCTGAATGGGTTATCAAACTGAGCTGGAAGCACTTTTTCCATTTTTTCCAAAGCTTTGATTCGGCTCTGAGCTTGCTTTGCTTTGGACGCTTTATAACGGAAGCGATCAATATAGCTCTGCATGTGATTCACTTGCTTCTGCTGTTTTTGATACATCGCTTGTTGCAGTACGAGCTTTTGTGCACGCTGTGTTTCAAAAGAGGAGTAGTTACCGGTGTACTCGTTGAGCTGCTGATTTTCTACATGGATAATTCGACCCACAATAGGGTCAAGAAAATCTCGGTCATGGGAAATCAGGATCAGTGTACCAGGATAGTTTTGTAGCCAGCGTTCTAGCCACATAACAGCATCTAAATCTAAGTGGTTGGTTGGTTCATCAAGAAGTAACAGATCTGAACGACAAAGTAGCGCTTGGGCTAAGTTGAGTCTCATTCTCCAACCACCAGAGAACTGGGTCAGGTTCCAGCTCATCTGCTCTTGGGTAAATCCTAAGCCATCTAATAACTCTGCGGCACGAGATTTAATTGTATAACCACCAATGGTTTCTATCTTTCCATGCAGCTCAGCCACCAAAGTGCCGTTATCAGCTTCTTCTGCCTTAATTAAGTCATTTTCTAGTGAACGGTATTCGCGATCGCCGTCGATAACATATTCTAGTGCGCCACGCTCAAGTGCTGGCGTCTCCTGAGCAACCCAAGCGAGCTCCCAATGCGAAGGTTGGCTAAATGAACCTGCATCAATAGACAGCTCATCTTTGAGTAGAGCAAACAAGGTTGACTTACCGCAGCCATTTTTTCCCACAAGGCCGACTTTGTCGCCAGGGTGGATGGTTGCGGATGCTTGATCTAAAAGAGGCTTACCACCTCTGAGTAACTGGATGTCAGAAAAGATAATCATAGAATGTTAACTAGCACGTGGTGGCATTTATGGCGACAAATAGTAGGGGGAATAAGGATAAATGTCGATCATTATACAAATTGCGTTATGATGCTAAAAAAGAATAACAACTTTATAACACGTTAGGATGCTTGCTCTCGAAATGACGGAACTTAATAAGCAGAACCAACAATCCCCAAAAGTATTAGTGATTTATGCTCACCCAGAGCCTGACAACTCAATCGCTAACCAAGTGATGATTAAAAAAATTGAGTCACTTAATCATGTGACGATCCACGACTTATACGCCCACTATCCTGATTTCTTCATTGATGTCGCTGCAGAGCATCAGCGCCTTCTTGACCATGATGTGATTGTTTTTCAGCACCCTCTTTATATGTACTCATGCCCATCTCTGCTTAAAGAGTGGTTTGATCGCGTGTTAAGTAAGGGGTTTGCCTTTGGTAGTGCAAGCGAACTAAAGGACAAGGTTTGGCGTAATGTGATCACCACGGGCGGTAAAGAAGTCGCTTTTGGAGATAAAGGTTATAACAAGTATCCGTTAGAACAAATTCTCCAACCCTTTGAGTTGATGGCGGCGCTTTGTCAGATGCAATGGGTTGAACCTTTAGTGTTGTATTGGTCTCGCAATGCTACGGATATGGATCGCTATCAACATGCTGAATGTTATCGTCAGTGGCTGCTATCACCGATGAAGGAGCTTTCTTCTACTAACGAACACGCTTCTATTACAGAACAATCTCCGTTAGAAAATGAATCTTCAACGACCCAGAAAGGGGAAAGCAATGGCGCTTGAATATGACTTTCTACAAAGCAGCGTCATCTTTCTAACTGCCGCTGTAGTTGCTGTCCCGTTAGCTCAACGAATCGGGTTAGGGTCAGTGTTAGGTTACTTGTTAGCAGGCGTGGCGATTGGTCCCTGGGGACTTGGATTGATCAGTGATGTTGAGGATATTCTACATTTTGCCGAGTTTGGTGTGGTCCTACTACTGTTTTTAATTGGCCTAGAGCTTAATCCTAAAAAACTGTGGCAAATGAGAGGCCCCATCTTAGGTTTAGGTGGTGCTCAGGTTTTGATTACTACCGTTATCATTTCTCTCATTGTCAGTGCTTTTGATTTAAGTTGGCAGACTAGCCTTGTTATCGGCATGGGATTAGCTCTCTCTTCCACGGCTATAGCCTTAAGAGTCATTGAAGAGCGAGGGCTTGCTGGCGGGGAAACTGGACAATCTGGTTTTGCCGTTTTGCTCTTTCAGGATGTAGCAGTTATCCCAATGTTAGCTATTTTACCGATACTCGCGGGAAACACCGCCGGGGATTGGCTTGATGCGATATGGATGCTAGGCGGAGTGACGGCACTGCTAGTCATTGGCCACTTCTTACTTAGACCTTTATTTCGATATGTTGTACTCAGCGGAGTAAGAGAGCTATTTACCATAGCGGCACTATTGCTGGTCATTGGTATTGCGTTAGTAATGAAGCAACTTGGTTTATCAATGGCGTTGGGAACCTTCCTCGCAGGCGTTCTCTTAGCGGAAAGCGAGTACCGTCATGAATTAGAGATTGCGATAGAACCATTTAAGGGATTGTTACTTGGATTGTTCTTTATATCTGTTGGTATGGCAGCGAACTTAGGTTTATTAGCTTTGGAGCCGATGAAAGTACTGCTGGCAGTCGCTGCATTAGTTTTTGTCAAAGGGTGGGTGCTTTATTTATTGGCTCGCTCTTTTGGTATTCGCGCGAAAGCACGTAGTAAAATGTCGGCTATTTTGAGCCAAGGTGGTGAGTTTGCCTTCGTTATTTTTACCGCGGCTACCGCTGAAGGTTTGCTATCACCAGAGCAGCTATCTTTTCTATTAGTCGTAGTGAGCTTATCAATGGTCACTACACCGGTTCTGCTTATGCTACAAGCTAAGTGGTTTGCCAAATATCTGAATCAACAAGAGTCGAGTACATTATCGTCAGACATTATTAATAAAGAGCCTCGAGTGATAATTGCAGGCTTTGGTCGTTTCGGTCAGGTTATTGGACGATTAATGTATGCGAATAAAATCAAAATCACGGTATTGGAAAGTGATGCCAGCCAAATAAAGCTGTTAAGAAAGTTTGGTTATAAAGTGTTTTATGGCGATGCTACTCAGCTTGATTTATTGCGTGCAGCGGGCGCAGATAAGGCTGAAGCAATTATCATTTGTACCGATACGCCTGATGAAATAATCAAAATCGTCGATCTATGTAAACAGCACTTTCCTAAGCTTAAGGTGTTGGCGCGTGCTCGTAGCCGCGTGGAAGCGTATCAATTGCTCAGTCATGGCGTTGATAACTACTCACGTGAAACCTTCTTAGGGGCGTTAGATTTAGGAAGACAAGCGTTGACGGAGTTAGGCATGCATCCGTACCAAGCAAAACGTGCCGAAGCTCACTTTAGAAAGTTGGATAACGCGATGCTAAAAGAGCTATTGCCGCAGCATAGCGAAGATAAGCAACTTGCGTTAAGAGCGAAAGAGGCTCGTAAAGAGTTAGAAGAGATCTTTGGGCGAGAAATGGATAACGATCGTCAATCTCATAATTATTGGGAAAAGTAAGACTGCTGGATTTAGCTAACCAGTGACCAAAGGAGTTTTTTATGAGTAATCAGGAACAGAGAGTGAAAAAACGATTTATTGCTGGGGCAAGCTGCCCAAAGTGTCAGGCACAAGATGCATTACGTTGGTGGATTGAAAACAATATTGAAATGGTTGAATGTGTTGAATGTCAGCATGTTGACCAGCGTAAACCTAAGTCTGTAGACACCAGTGAACATGCTTCACAAGAAATGATTGGAATTTTTAAGCCGGAATAATTGAGTTTCATTATTTGATCCCCATAATATATCCAACTGACTTGGGGTAAGACTCAAGAGAATAATTTTTGCTTGAGGATAGTCTCAAGCCCAAACTGCCTCGGAGCAAATATGAAAATTGAAAAGAACGTTGTCGTTAGCTTGGCATATGAAGTAAAAGTTGAAGGTGCAGTAGTAGACCAATCCACTGTTGATGCACCACTTGATTACCTTCACGGTCACAACAATCTAGTGACAGGCCTTGAGAGCAAGCTTGAAGGTAAAGTTGCTGGCGATAAGTTCTCTGCAACTATTTCTCCTGAAGACGGTTACGGTGAGCACAATGACGCACTAGTTCAACGCGTTCCTGCTGATGTATTCCAAGGTGTAGAAGAGATTGAAGTAGGTATGCGTTTCCTAGCGGATACTGACCAAGGTCCTATCCCTGTAGAAGTAACAGAAGTTGATGGCGATGAAGTTGTTGTTGATGGAAACCACATGCTTGCTGGTCAAACTCTAGTATTTGATGTTGAAGTTGTTGCTGTTCGTGAAGCGACGGCTGAAGAAGTTGAGCACGGCCATATCCATAAAGACGGTGGTAGCTGTGGTCACGACCATGATCACGAAGGTGGTTGTTGTGGTGGCGAAGGCCATGAAGAGAAAAAAGAAAAAGAAGGTTGCTGCGGTGGCGGTGGCTGTAGCTCTCACTAATTGAGCACAAATTTTTCTGAGTTAGTTCCCATGTAATCTTATTACATTGGATGCTTATTCTAAATAGAACGCTACTCATACATTGAGTAGCGTTTTTGTTTCTACGATTAGAAAATAGCGAGCACAAGTCACCTGTTTAGTAGCAATGAGGCTGTTGTATCTTTCTCCAGCAGCTCAATGACTTAGTTTGTGTTTGCATAGTTATGGTTAGAAAATGACTGCACGAAGTGTGATTCGGTGCTAGAATCCATTTTTAACTAGCTATTAGAATTGGAAAGATGGGAAATAACGTAGTCGTTCTTGGCACCCAATGGGGTGACGAAGGTAAAGGTAAAATTGTTGACCTTTTAACTGAAGATGCAAAATATGTGGTTCGCTATCAAGGTGGTCACAATGCAGGTCACACTCTAGTCATTGACGGTGAAAAAACCGTTCTTCACTTAATTCCATCAGGTATCCTTCGCGATAACATCAAATGTGTTATTGGTAACGGTGTTGTACTTTCTCCTGAAGCTCTGATTCAAGAAATGAAACCTCTAGAAGCACGTGGCATTCCAGTCCGCGAGCGTCTGTACGTTTCTGAAGCTTGTCCATTAATTCTTCCTTACCATATTGCTATCGACCAAGCGCGTGAAATCGCACGTGGTAAGAAAGCAATTGGTACAACAGGTCGTGGTATCGGTCCAGCATACGAAGATAAAGTTGCACGTCGCGGTCTGCGCGTTGGTGACCTTTTCGATATGGAAGCCTTTGCAGAAAAGCTAAAAGAAGTGATGGAATTCCATAACTTCCAACTAGAGCATTTCTACAAAGCTGAGACGATTAGCTACGATGAAGTTCTTGAGCAATGTAAAGGCTACGCAGACATGCTAACCGCTATGGTTATGGATGTAACTGACGAGCTAGACGCAGCACGTAAACGTGGCGACAAAGTTATGTTTGAAGGCGCTCAAGGTACTCTACTAGATATCGACCACGGTACTTACCCATACGTAACGTCTTCTAACACGACTGCTGGTGGTGTTGCTGCGGGTTCAGGTTTTGGTCCTCGTCATATCGGCTACATTTTGGGTATTACTAAAGCTTACTGTACTCGTGTAGGTTCAGGTCCGTTCCCAACAGAACTATACGATGGTCTAGATAAGCAAGACCCTGTAGGTAAACATCTAGGTGATGTTGGCCACGAGTTTGGCGCAACTACTGGTCGTCTACGTCGTACTGGTTGGTTTGATGCTGTCGCTATGCGTCGTGCAATTCAAATCAACTCTTTATCTGGTATGTGTCTAACGAAACTAGACGTACTAGATGGCCTAAAAGAACTAAAAATCTGTACTGGTTACAAGATGAAAGACGGTTCTATCTTGGAAGTTTCTCCAATGGCTGCTGAGTCATTTGAAGAAGCAACGCCAATGTACGAAACAATGCCAGGCTGGTCTGAAAATACTTTTGGTGCACAATCTCTAGACGCGCTTCCACAAGCGGCGCTAGATTACATCAAGCGTATCGAAGAACTAACAGGTGTACCGATTGATATCGTATCAACAGGTCCTGATCGTAATGAAACAATTGTGAAGGTTCACCCATTTAACGCTTAGTAATAAGTAAATGGTTGAAATATAAGCTTTTGTATTAACCGGCCTAAATGGTCGGTTTTTTTATGCCCTAATTGATGTTATTTTGCTCGCTCGGTGGCAATAAATTGCCGATCTCGGCAAGTTTTGCCTAAAGAGTTTATCTCTGTTGCCGATAAAGAAATCATGCCCATGCCCTTGATGTGAAATTTCACTATACTTAAGGGGCTATCGGAATTGATAAAGAGTGCAGATATGAAGCTACGAACGGTAGCAGCTTCGTTATTAGTGGTATTGAGTTCATCATTGAGTCATGCAAAAGTGGCAGAAGTGGGTGAACCTATTCCCATATATTCTGAAGCTGAGCTAATTAAACTGATAGAACAAAACAGACACCTAGAGCGTGTCAAAGCTGATAAGTGCCAGTTAGTGGAAGATATCGTGGCGCGTGCGACTCGTATTAGCCTGCCTTCTTATGAATTCCTTTATGGTGATATGTTGGCGTGGGGCGTTTGTGTCGAGCAAGACGTAGAGCTCGGCATCTATTATATGGAAAACGCTGCGCATCAAGGTTTACCTTCAGCACTAGAACAGTTAGGTAGTTACTACTCTCGTGGCACACTGGTACAGCAAGATAAAGAGAGAGCAATTCCTTATCTTCGCGAAGCAGCCGCAATGGGTAATCTAGATGCACGTATTCATCTAGCGGAACTACTATTGCGTGATTATGGTAGCCCGCTTGATTATGAAGACGCTTACCGATGGCTATATAACTCGGTAACCGCCGATCAACGAACACACCGCCGTATTTCGGTACTGCGGCAAAGTCTGGAAAATCGAATGCCAGACAATATTATTGCCAGAGCCAAACGGCGTGACACATTCTGGTAAAAATGAATTACTTCTGAAATGCCTAGCAATTGATTGCTAGGCTTTTTGTTTCTTTATCTTAAAAGCAATTCTGTAGCTTGGCTTGGGAGTCAGATATACTAAAGTTAATCCCTCCTTGCTTCAGTAGGCGAGTATATGTCAGAAAAAATCAATAACGATCCGTTTGCCGATCGTGAATCAAAGAACTATGAAAACCCAGTGCCAAGTCGAGAGTTTATTATTGAGTTCTTAAGAGAGGCCAACGTGCCTATGAACCGTAACGACTTGTTCGAAGCGCTAAAGTTGCAAGGGGAAGAGCAATACGAAGGGCTTCGCCGCCGTCTTCGTGCCATGGAGCGAGATGGTCAGCTTATCTTTACTCGCCGTCAATGTTACGCATTACCTGAAAAACTAGAACTTGTTAAAGGTTTAGTGATTGGTCATAAAGATGGTTTTGGTTGGGTGAGACCAGAAGGCAGCATCGGTAAAGACAACGATGTACTGCTACCACATCACCAGATGCGTCATATTATCCACGGCGATCTTGTTTTAGTTCAGCCAGCAGGCACAGACAAACGTGGCCGAAAAGAAGGTCGTTTGGTTCGAGTATTAGAAGAGCGTAAAACACCTTTAGTCGGTCGATTCTTTCTAGAGTACGGTCACTCGTTTGTTGTGACTGATGACTCGCGTATTACCCAAGATATTCTTATCCCGAACGAGCACAAAGGTGGCGCTCGAATGGGTAACGTCGTGGTGATTGAACTGACAGATCGTGGCACACGTAGCCGCGGCATGATGGGTAAAGTAACGGAAGTACTTGGCGAAAGTATGGCACCTGGTATGGAAACGCAAATAGCGATTCGTACTCATCAAATTCCAAATGTATGGCCTGACGCAGTTGATAAACAGATCGCTAACTTAGGCGAGCACGTTCCTGAAGAAGCGAAGCAAGATCGTGTCGATCTTCGCGATCTGCCATTAGTCACCATTGATGGTGAAGACGCTCGCGACTTTGATGACGCTGTTTATTGTGAAGCGAAGAAAGGCGGAGGCTGGCGTCTCTGGGTAGCTATTGCTGATGTAAGTTATTACGTTCGCACAGATACGGCTTTAGACAAGGAAGCCATTAACCGTGGTAACTCAGTTTACTTCCCATCTCAAGTTGTCCCTATGCTTCCGGAAGTGCTATCGAACGGTCTGTGTTCGTTGAATCCACAAGTAGATCGCCTGTGTATGGTTTGTGAAATGACCATCTCAGCGAGTGGTAAGCTGTCGGGTTACAAGCATTATGAAGCGGTGATGAACTCTCATGCTCGTCTTACCTATAACAAGGTAGGTTCAATTCTTGATGGCGCTGAAGAGCTGCGCCAACGTTATGAGAAAGAAGTTCCTCATTTAGAAGAGCTTCATAAAATGTATAAAATTCTTAAGCAAACGCGTGATAAGCGTGGCGCGATAGAATTTGAAACAGTTGAAACCAAATTTGTTTTCAATGCGGACCGTAAAATTGACCGTATTGAACCAGTAATTCGTAACGACGCACATAAGATCATCGAAGAGTGTATGATTTTAGCCAATATTGCTTCCGCCTCTCTGGTTGAGAAAGCGAAAGAAGCGGCTTTGTACCGTATTCATGAAACTCCAGGAGAAGAGCGACTAACTGGATTTAAGAGCTTTTTAAGTGAGCTTGGCTTAACGCTAGGTGGCGGATTACAACCATCGCCAACCGACTACGCAGAATTAATGCATCAAATCGGTGAGCGTGAAGATAAAGAGCTGATTCAAACCATGTTGCTGCGCTCAATGAAGCAGGCCGTTTACAATGCGGATAACTGTGGGCACTTTGGTCTAGCGCTCAAGCGTTATGCGCACTTTACCTCGCCGATACGTCGTTACCCAGATCTACTGCTGCACCGTGCAATCAAATACCTGATCGCAAAAGGCGAAGGGCGTAACACCGATCGCTGGACACCAACGGGTGGTTACCACTACTCATTTGATGACATGGACTTTTACGGCGAGCAATGTTCAATGACAGAGCGTCGTGCTGATGATGCCACTCGTGAAGTGAATGATTGGCTGAAATGTGAATACATGCAGGATCATGTTGGCGAAGAGATGGATGGTGTGATTGCTAATGTCACTGGCTTCGGTTTCTTTGTTCGCTTAACTGAGCTCCATATTGATGGTCTAGTACATATCTCTTCACTCGCGAATGACTATTACCAATTTGATGCAATGGGGCAACGCCTTGTTGGTGAAAGTGGTGGCATGATTTATCGCTTAGGCGATTCAGTAAAAGTGACAGTTAAAGCCGTCAATTTAGACAGCCGCCAAATTGACTTTGAACTGGTTGGAACTGAACGTAAAGTTCGTGGTAAAGGTAAGACAACCAAAAAGCGTGCAGCTGAAGCTCAAGAGAAAGCGAAGAATAAGCGTCGCAGCTCTAGTAAAGGTAGAAAGCCGGGTGCTAAAGCTCAAGCGATGGTCGAGCCAACCAAACGCCCTGATGGTAGTAATGAAGATACCTCGAACAAGGGCGGCAAGAAAAAGAGCAAGGCTACAGGCCGTAAGAAGAAATCTCGCGCAGGCACAGATAAACCCCGCGCTAAAAAGTAAGTACTGGATTATATAATGAGTAACGAATTTATTTACGGCATTCACGCGGTTAAAGCGGTGCTAGAGAAAGACCCAGCAAGATTAATTGAAGCGTATGTATTAAAAGGACGCCAAGACGATCGTATGTTGCCACTACTGAATGAGCTGAACGTTTGTGGCGTTTCTATTCAGCAGATGGGTCGTAAAGCATTAGATGACAAAGCTCAAGGTGCGAATCACCAGGGGCTGATTGCGAAAGTTAAAGCAGCTAAGCAACTTAATGAACAAGATCTTGATGCGATTTTAGCGCAACATGAACAACCGCTACTGTTGGTTCTTGATGGTGTGACTGATCCGCATAACCTTGGCGCATGTTTACGTAATGCTGATGCGGCTGGCGCGGCAGCGGTGATTGTCCCTAAGGACAGATCTGCTCCGTTAAGTGCAACAGTAAGTAAAGTTGCTTGTGGCGCTGCTGAAACGGTTCCACTAGTGCGAGTAACTAATCTAGCGCGTACAATGCGAGCACTGCAAGAGCAGGGCATTTGGTTTGTTGGCACCGCGGGCGAAGCAACTCATGATATTTATCAAGCTAAGCTGGCTGGCCCACTTGCCATTGTTATGGGAGCGGAAGGGGATGGCATGCGTCGTCTAACCCGTGAAACTTGTGATGATCTGATCAAAATCCCAATGGCCGGTAGCGTATCAAGTCTGAACGTATCGGTCGCTTCGGGCATTTGCTTGTTTGAAGCGGTTCGTCAGCGCTTAGCTTAATTTGTAAAGATAAGATGAAAAGAGGCCACGTAACCCTCTTTTCATCTTCTTACCATCCTCGTTTATCCTCTACGCCTCTTTGTTGTTGCCCCCTTTCGATTAATATTCAAACACCCCTTGCAAGTGAAACTGTGATCTGTATAATGCACCGCACTGGTTAAGCCAGTTGTGAACCAATGAGCGTCGAGGAGCTAACTTTTCGTTAGATTAGTTAGGTAATGTAGACTCAGCTTATGTTCGCAGTTAATACAATTAACTATCTATTTTTAAAGAATAACTGTACCAAAGGTGACTTTGTCTACGGGGCTAGTTAATCGAAAATTAACTGACAATGCGTCCTAATCTTGGATGCTACGGTTTCACATAAATCAATCGGCATTCTCTCGTCTTAACGAGCTTGAGTGGCGATATTGTTTGTGTAATATTTAATTATTGGAGCTCTGTCTCATGCAGAACCAACGTATCCGAATCCGCCTTAAAGCATTTGATTACAAGTTAATCGATGCTTCTACTGCGGAAATCGTAGAAACAGCAAAGCGTACCGGCGCACAGGTTCGTGGTCCTATTCCACTACCTACTCGTAAAGAGCGTTTCACTGTTCTTGTCTCTCCACACGTCAACAAAGATGCACGTGACCAGTACGAAATTCGTACTCACAAGCGTTTGATCGACATCGTTGAGCCAACAGATAAAACTGTTGATGCTCTAATGCGTTTAGATCTTGCTGCAGGCGTTGATGTACAAATCAGCCTAGGTTAAGGGAGATTAGAATAATGATTGGTCTAGTCGGACGTAAAGTGGGTATGACCCGCGTATTTACCGAAGAAGGCGTTTCTATCCCAGTAACTGTTGTTGAAGTTGAAGCTAACCGTGTTTCTCAAGTACGTACTATTGAGAACGACGGCTACGCAGCAATCCAAGTAACAGCTGGAACTAAGAAAGCTAACCGCGTATCTAAGCCAGAAGCTGGTCACTTTGCGAAAGCAGGTGTTGAAGCTGGTCGTGGTCTTTGGGAATTCCGTTTAGAAAACGGAGAAGAGTTTGAAGTTGGCGCTGAGCTAAACGTAGAACTATTCAATGAAATTAAGAAAGTAGACGTTACTGGTACTTCTAAAGGTAAAGGCTTCCAAGGCGCTATCAAGCGTTGGAATTTCTCTACTCAAGATATGACTCACGGTAACTCTTTGTCTCACCGTGCACCGGGTTCAATTGGCCAATGTCAAACTCCAGGTCGCGTATTCAAAGGCAAAAAAATGGCAGGTCACATGGGTGCTGAGCGTGTAACGACTCAAAACCTAGAGATCGTACGTGTTGACGCTGAGCGCAATCTTCTCCTTATTAAAGGTGCGGTTCCGGGCTCAACAGGTGGCAACGTGATCGTAAAACCAGCTATTAAAGCATAACGTCTAGGAGTAAGTAATGGAATTGATGGTTAAAGGTGCTGATGCACTAACTGTTTCCGAAACTACTTTCGGACGTGAGTTCAACGAAGCCCTTGTTCACCAAGTAGTTGTTGCATTTGCAGCAGGTGCTCGTCAAGGTACTCGTGCTCAAAAGACGCGTTCAGAAGTTTCTGGCGGTGGTGCTAAGCCATGGCGTCAAAAAGGTACTGGCCGTGCGCGTGCTGGTACAATTCGTAGCCCAATCTGGCGTACAGGTGGTGTTACTTTTGCTGCGAAACCACAAGATCACAGCCAAAAAGTAAACAAAAAAATGTACCGCGGTGCTATGAAAAGCATTCTTTCTGAGCTTGTTCGTCAAGAGCGTTTAATCGTTGTTGATAACTTCTCAGTAGAAGCACCAAAGACAAAAGAACTAGTAGCTAAACTTAATGAACTTGAGTTAAGTGATGTTCTTATTGTGACTGCCGAAGTAGATGAGAATCTATTCTTAGCTGCTCGTAACCTATATAAAGTTGATGCGCGTGACGTAGCTGGTATTGATCCAGCAAGCCTAATCGCTTTCGACAAGGTTCTAATAACTGCTGAAGCAGTTAAGCAAGTTGAGGAGCTTCTAGCATGATCACTGAAGAGCGTCTACTAAAAGTTCTACGTGCTCCACATATCTCTGAAAAAGCAACTATGGCTGCTGAGAAAGCGAACACTATCGTTTTCAAAGTATCTATCGATGCAACTAAGAAAGAGATCAAAGCAGCTGTAGAGAAGCTATTTGAAGTTGAAGTTAAGTCTGTAAATACTCTTATTACTAAGGGTAAGACCAAACGTCAAGGACTACGCCAAGGTCGCCGCAGCGACGTTAAGAAAGCGTACGTAACCTTGAACGAAGGTCAAGATCTTGACTTCGTTGGCGGTGCTGAGTAACAGGAGTAGTTAAAAATGGCTATTGTTAAATGTAAGCCGACTTCCCCTGGTCGTCGTCACGTTGTTAAAGTTGTTAACGCTGACCTACACAAGGGTAAGCCATACGCACCACTTCTAGAGAAAAACTCTAAGAATGGTGGTCGTAATAACAACGGTCGTATTACAGTACGTCACATCGGTGGTGGTCATAAACACCATTACCGTGTAGTTGACTTCAAACGTACTAAAGACGGTATTCCAGCGAAAGTTGAGCGTCTAGAATACGATCCAAACCGTAGCGCTAACATCGCTCTAGTTCTGTACGCAGACGGTGAGCGTCGTTACATTATCGCACCTAAAGGTGTTAACGCAGGTGACCAGATTCAATCTGGTGCTGATGCGCCAATCAAAGCAGGTAACACTCTGCCGATGCGCAACATTCCAGTAGGTTCTACTGTACACTGTGTTGAACTTAAGCCTGGTAAAGGTGCACAGCTAGCTCGTTCGGCTGGTGCTTATGCTCAAATCGTCGCTCGCGACGGTGCATACGTAACTATCCGTCTACGTTCTGGCGAAATGCGCAAAGTACTTTCTGAAGGCCGTGCAACGGTCGGTGAAGTTGGTAACTCTGAGCATATGCTACGTGAATTAGGTAAAGCTGGTGCTAGTCGCTGGCGTGGTGTTCGTCCAACCGTTCGCGGTGTGGTAATGAACCCGGTTGATCACCCACACGGTGGTGGTGAAGGTCGCACATCTGGCGGTCGTCACCCAGTTTCACCATGGGGCCAACCTACCAAAGGCTTCAAGACTCGTAAAAACAAACGCACCGACAAGTACATTGTACGTCGTCGCACTAAATAATCTATAAAGAGGAATCGCCATGCCACGTTCTCTCAAGAAAGGTCCTTTTATTGACCTACACTTGCTGAAGAAGGTAGAGAAAGCGGTGGAAAGCGGAGACAAAAAGCCTATTAAGACTTGGTCCCGTCGCTCAATGATCATCCCAACAATGATTGGTTTGACCATCGCTGTCCATAATGGTCGTCAGCACGTACCAGTATTTGTTACCGAAGAAATGATCGGTCACAAACTGGGCGAATTCGCACCAACACGTACTTATCGCGGCCACGCTGCAGATAAGAAAGCTAAGAAGCGTTAGGAGTAGATGATGGAAGCACTAGCTAAACATAACTTTGCTCGCATTTCGCCTCAGAAAGCTCGCTTAGTTGCAGACCAAATTCGCGGTAAATCTGTTGATCAGGCTCTAGAAATCTTAACGTTCAGCAACAAAAAAGCTGCTGAACTAATTAAGAAAGTTCTTGAATCAGCAATCGCTAACGCGGAACACAACGAAGGTGCAGATATCGACGATCTAAATGTCGCTAAAATCTTCGTAGACGAAGGCCCTATCATGAAGCGTATTATGCCTCGTGCTAAAGGTCGTGCGGATCGTATCTTGAAGCGTTCAAGCCACATCAGTATTGTTGTAGCTGATCGCTAGACTAGGAGAGTAAGCAATGGGTCAGAAAGTACATCCTAATGGCATTCGTCTTGGCATTGTAAAGCCTTGGAATGCTACATGGTTTGCTAATACCAAAGATTTCGCTGACAACCTAGACGGCGACTTCAAGGTACGTCAGTTCTTAACTAAAGAACTGAAAAAAGCATCTCTATCACGTATCGTTATCGAGCGTCCTGCTAAGAGTATTCGTGTGACTATTCACACTGCTCGTCCAGGCGTAGTAATCGGTAAGAAAGGTGAAGACGTAGAAAAACTACGCGCAGCTGTAGCTAAAATCGCAGGTGTACCAGCGCAAATTAACATCGCTGAAGTACGTAAGCCTGAGCTTGATGCTCAACTTGTGGGTGATAGCATCGCGTCTCAACTAGAGCGTCGCGTAATGTTCCGTCGTGCTATGAAGCGCGCGGTACAGAATGCTATGCGTCTAGGCGCTAAAGGCATCAAAGTGCAAGTAAGCGGTCGTCTTGGCGGCGCTGAAATCGCACGTGCTGAGTGGTACCGTGAAGGCCGTGTGCCTCTACACACTCTACGTGCAGACATTGATTATGCAACTTCTTCGGCTCACACCCAATACGGTGTGATCGGCATTAAAACTTGGATCTTCAAAGGTGAGATTCTAGGTGGTATGCCAGCAGCTAACGCTGTTGAGCCAAAAGGCGACAAGCCTAAGAAGCAGCGTAAAGGCCGTAAGTAAGGAGTCGACAGATGCTACAACCTAAACGTACTAAGTTCCGCAAGGTTATGACTGGTCGCAACCGTGGTCTAGCTAAAGGCACAGATGTAAGCTTCGGCACATTTGGTCTTAAAGCTGTTGGCCGTGGTCGTTTGACTGCTCGTCAAATTGAAGCGGCACGTCGTGCAATGACGCGTCACGTTAAGCGTCAAGGTAAAATCTGGATCCGTGTGTTCCCAGACAAGCCTATCACTGAAAAACCACTTGAAGTTCGTCAGGGTAAAGGTAAAGGTTCAGTTGCGTACTGGGTTGCCCAAATCCAACCTGGAAAGGTTATGTACGAAATGGACGGTGTACCTGAAGAATTGGCTCGTGAAGCGTTCCGTCTTGCGGCTCGCAAACTGCCGTTCAAAACTACATTTGTAACTAAGCAGGTGATGTGATGAAAGCACAAGATCTACGCGAGAAAAACGTTGAAGAGCTTAATGCTGAGCTATTAGAATTGCTACGTGAACAGTTTAACTTGCGCATGCAAGCTGCAACTGGTCAACTACAGCAAACTCATACTCTTAAAGCTGTACGCCGTGACATCGCACGTGTGAAAACTGTTTTGACTGAAAAGGCAGGCGCATAATGAGCGAACAGAAACGTACCCAGCAAGGTCGTGTTATTAGTGACAAGATGGACAAGTCTATCGTTGTTGCTATCGAACGCACAGTGAAACACCCGATTTACGGTAAGTACACTAAGCGCACGACTAAAGTACACGCACACGACGAGAACAACACTTGTGGCCTAGGCGACAAAGTTGAGATCGCTGAGTGTCGTCCTCTGTCTAAGACTAAGTCTTGGACATTGGTATCAATCTTAGAAAAAGCGAAAGGTTAATTTCAATTTTTCTTTGATTATCAAGCGGCTCCAGACTATTTTTGGGGCCGCTTGTTTTTTGTCTATCCAATCGAAAGAAAGGGTGGTACAATTCGCGTCCCTCATATAGGGGGAGCCCGACCCGAGAGGGTCTAGTATTAATATTTAGCGGAGCACTAACATGATCCAAATGCAAAGTACACTCGAGGCTGCGGATAACTCCGGCGCTCGTAGAGTAATGTGTATTAAGGTCCTGGGTGGTTCACATCGCCGTTATGCACATATCGGAGACGTCATTAAAGTTACTGTTAAGGAAGCAATTCCTCGCGGTAAAGTTAAGAAAGGTGACGTTCTGAAAGCGGTGGTCGTGCGCACTCGTAAAGGCGTTCGTCGTCCAGACGGTTCTGTCATTCGCTTCGACCGAAATGCTTGCGTACTGTTGAATGACACTACTGAGCAACCAGTCGGCACACGTATCTTTGGTCCTGTGACTCGTGAACTTCGTAATGCGAAATTCATGAAAATTGTGTCACTTGCACCAGAAGTTCTGTAAGGAGCGGCAACATGGCAGCTAAAATCCGTCGTAATGACGAAGTAATCGTTCTTGCTGGTAAAGATAAAGGCAAGAAAGGTAAAGTAACTAAGGTTCTGGTTACTGGTAAACTAATCGTTGAAGGTATCAACCTTGTTAAAAAACACCAAAAGCCTGTACCGGCTCTAGGTCAACAAGGTGGCATCGTTGAACAAGAAGCAGCTATTGATGCTTCTAACGTTGCAGTCTTTAACACGGCTACTGGTAAAGCAGACCGTATCGGTTTCCGCATTGAAGATGGTAAGAAAGTTCGTTTCTTTAAGTCTAACGGCGAAATCGTTTCTAACTAATTAGAATGTAATTTGGAGTTCTACTATGGCGAAACTGCATGATTACTACAAGTCGTCTGTAGTCGCTGAGCTTACCAAAGAGTTCAGCTACTCAAGCGTCATGCAAGTCCCTAGGATTGATAAAATCACCCTAAACATGGGCGTTGGTGAAGCAATCAACGATAAGAAACTGCTTGAAAACGCAGCTGCTGATATGGCAACGATCTCTGGTCAAAAGCCACTTATCACTAAAGCGCGTAAATCTGTTGCAGGTTTCAAAATTCGTGAAGGCTACCCAATTGGTTGTAAAGTAACCTTACGTGGCGAGCGTATGTGGGAGTTTCTTGAGCGTTTAATCTCAATTGCTCTTCCGCGTGTACGTGACTTCCGTGGTGTTAGCGCTAAGTCTTTTGACGGACGCGGTAACTACAGCATGGGCGTTCGCGAGCAAATCATCTTCCCGGAAATCGACTACGATAAAGTAGATCGAGTACGTGGTCTTGATATTACTATCACGACAACTGCTAAATCCGATGAGGAAGGGCGCGCTCTGCTGACTGCATTTAACTTCCCATTCCGTAAGTAAGGTGAAGGGTTACTGTTATGGCTAAACAATCAATGAAAGCACGTGAAGCTAAACGTGCAAAACTTGTTGCTCAGTTCGCTACTAAGCGTTCTGCGTTAAAAGTTATCATTAGCGATGTAAACGCATCAGAAGAAGATCGTTGGAATGCAGTTCTTAAATTGCAATCTCTTCCACGTGATTCAAGTGCATCTCGTCAGCGCAACCGTTGCAACCAAACTGGTCGTCCACACGGTTTCCTGCGTAAGTTCGGTCTAAGCCGTATTAAGGTTCGTGAAGCTTGCATGAAAGGCGAGATTCCGGGTCTTCGTAAGGCTAGCTGGTAATTGCCACTTAATCATTTGGAGTAAATCTTATGAGCATGCAAGATCCGATCTCGGATATGCTGACCCGAGTACGTAACGGTCAGGCAGCAAATAAAGTTGCTGTTACAATGCCTTCTTCAAAGCTTAAAGTTGCAATTGCTGCACTACTGAAAGCTGAAGGTTACGTTGCTGATTTCGCTGTAAACAGCGAAGCAAAACCAGAGCTAGAAGTTACTCTTAAGTACTTCCAAGCTAAACCAGTAATTGAGCAAATCCAACGTGTTTCACGTCCTGGCCTGCGCGTCTACAAGAATAAAGACTCGCTTCCGTCAGTGATGGGTGGCCTTGGTGTTGCTGTAGTTTCCACTTCCAAAGGTCTTATGACCGATCGCGCTGCACGTAAAGCCGGTCTTGGTGGTGAAATCATCTGTTACGTCGCTTAAGGAGTAGACTATGTCTCGTGTTGCTAAAGCACCTGTCGCTATTCCAGCTGGCGTAGAGGTGAAACTAAATGGCCAAGAAATCACTGTAAAAGGTGGTAAGGGTGAGCTGACTCGCGTTCTAAACAACGCTGTAGTTATCGCACAGGAAGAAAACAACCTAACTTTCGGTCCACGCGAAGGTGTTTCTAAAGCTTGGGCACAAGCAGGTACTGCTCGTGCACTAGTTAACAACATGGTTGTTGGTGTTACTGTAGGCTTCACTAAGAAGCTAACTCTTAAAGGTGTAGGTTACCGTGCTGCTATGAAAGGCAACTCTGTAGGCCTAACCCTTGGCTTCTCCCATCCGGTCGAGCATGCTCTTCCAGAAGGTATTAAGGCTGAATGTCCTAGTCAAACTGAGATCGTTATTACTGGTTGCGATAAGCAATTAGTAGGTCAAGTTGCGGCTGATATTCGTTCTTATCGTGAACCTGAGCCTTATAAAGGCAAGGGTGTTCGTTACGCCGATGAAATCGTGCGTACTAAAGAAGCTAAGAAGAAGTAAGGTAACACTATGGATAAGAAAGCATCTCGCATCCGTCGTGCTACACGCGCACGTCGTAAGATTGCAGAACTGGGTGCAACTCGCCTAGTAATACACCGTACTCCTCGTCACGTGTATGCTCAGGTTATCGCATCTAATGGATCTGAAGTTATTGCTGCAGCATCTACAGTAGAAAAAGCGGTCCGTGAGCAAATTACGAATACTGGTAACATCGATGCAGCTAAAGCAGTAGGTAAAATTATTGCTGAGCGCGCTCTTGAAAAAGGCGTAGCTTCAGTTGCATTTGATCGTTCTGGTTTCCAATACCACGGTCGAGTAGCGGCGCTAGCAGATTCTGCTCGCGAAGCTGGTCTGAAATTCTAAGGTAGGGTTGGAAGATGGCTAAAGAACAACAACAAGCTAGTGATTTGCAAGAAAAGCTAATCGCAGTTAACCGTGTTTCTAAGACGGTTAAAGGTGGTCGAATCATGAGCTTCACTGCACTAACAGTAGTTGGTGACGGTAATGGTCGCATTGGTTTCGGTTACGGCAAAGCACGTGAAGTACCAGCTGCGATTCAAAAAGCAATGGAAAAAGCGCGTCGTAACATGGTTACTATCGCACTTAACGAAGGCACTCTTCACCACGCGGTGAAAGGTCGTCACTCGGGCTCTAAAGTTTACATGCAACCTGCAGCAGAAGGTACTGGTGTTATCGCCGGTGGTGCTATGCGTGCAGTGCTTGAAGTTGCTGGTGTACATAACGTACTTGCGAAAGCGTACGGTTCTACAAACCCAATCAACGTTGTTCGCGCAACTGTTGCTGGTCTAGTAGATGTTAAGTCGCCAGAAATGGTTGCTGCTAAGCGTGGTCTAACTGTTGAAAGTATTTCGGAGTAGAACACAATGGCAACTATTAAAGTAACTCAAACTAAAAGCTCAATTGGTCGCCTACCTAAGCACAAAGCGTGCTTAAAGGGTTTAGGCCTTCGTCGCATCAACCATACAGTAGAACTTGAAGATACTCCGTGTACACGCGGTATGATCAACAAGGTTTACTACATGGTTAAGATTGAGGAGTAATCAGAATGCGTTTGAATACTCTATCACCGGCTGCTGGCTCTAAACCTTCTAAGAAGCGTGTAGGTCGTGGTATCGGTTCTGGCACTGGTAAAACAGGTGGCCGTGGTCACAAAGGTCAAAAGTCACGTTCTGGCGGCTCTGTTCGTCCAGGTTTTGAAGGCGGTCAAATGCCTTTGAAACAACGTCTACCAAAATTCGGTTTCACTTCTCGTAAGAGCCTAGTGTCTGCTGAAGTTCGTCTAGGTGAACTAGCGAAAGTAACTGGTGACGTTGTTGATCTTAACAGCCTTAAAGCTGCTAACATCATCACTAAGAACATCGAATTTGCAAAAATCGTTCTTTCTGGTGAAATTGGTAAAGCGGTAACTGTTAAAGGTCTACGCGTGACTAAAGGCGCTAAAGCTGCAATCGAAGCTGCAGGCGGTAAAATCGAGGAATAATCTCGAGGAACGAGGTACAGATGGCTAAGAAACCAGGACAAGATTTTCGTAGTGCTCAGAGCGGCTTAAGTGAACTAAAGTCGCGCTTATTATTCGTAATTGGTGCACTTTTAGTATTCCGAGCCGGCTCTTTTGTGCCGATTCCTGGTATTGACGCAGCTGTACTTGCCGATTTGTTCGATCAGCAAAAAGGTACCATCGTAGAGATGTTTAACATGTTCTCCGGTGGTGCTCTTGAGCGTGCATCTATATTAGCGTTGGGCATCATGCCGTATATTTCGGCATCTATTGTTGTCCAATTGCTAACTGTAGTTCATCCAGCGTTAGCCGAACTCAAGAAAGAGGGTGAAGCAGGCCGTCGTAAGATAAGCCAATATACGCGTTATGGCACGCTTGTACTTGCAACATTCCAAGGCATAGGTATTGCAACTGGCCTTCCAAACATGGTCGATAATCTGGTTGTTATCAACCAAACCATGTTTACGCTAATTGCTACCGTAAGTTTAGTAACCGGCACCATGTTTTTGATGTGGTTAGGTGAACAAATTACAGAGCGTGGAATTGGTAATGGTATTTCGATACTAATATTTGCAGGTATTGTTGCTGGGTTGCCTTCGGCAATCGGACAAACAATTGAGCAAGCGCGTCAAGGTGAATTGCACGTACTTCTTCTATTGTTAATTGCAGTATTATCTTTTGCTGTTATTTACTTCGTAGTTTTCATGGAGCGTGGTCAACGTCGTATCGTCGTTAACTATGCAAAGCGTCAACAAGGTCGTAAAGTGTTTGCAGCACAAAGTTCTCACTTGCCACTTAAGATTAATATGGCAGGTGTAATACCAGCGATTTTTGCATCAAGCATCATTTTGTTCCCAGGAACATTAGCACAATGGTTTGGTCAAAATGGCGAGAGCAGCGCATTCGGTTGGTTAACTGATGTGTCTTTGGCTCTTAGTCCAGGTCAGCCTTTGTACGTAATGCTTTATGCAGCAGCGATAATTTTCTTCTGTTTCTTTTACACGGCGTTGGTTTTCAATCCCCGTGAAACAGCAGATAATTTGAAGAAGTCTGGTGCATTCGTACCCGGTATCCGCCCAGGTGAGCAGACAGCAAAATATATTGATAAAGTAATGACGCGTTTAACCCTCGCGGGTGCGTTATACATTACCTTTATTTGTCTGATTCCTGAGTTCATGATGGTCGCGTGGAACGTACGTTTCTACTTCGGCGGCACATCACTACTAATCGTAGTGGTAGTTATCATGGACTTTATGGCACAGGTACAGACTCATCTGATGTCACAACAGTATGATTCTGTGTTGAAAAAAGCAAATCTGAAGGGCTACGGTCGTTAAATCGACGGTAGACTGAAGATTTCATTTACGGAGTTTAGCAATGAAAGTTCGTGCTTCCGTTAAAAGAATCTGCCGTAACTGTAAAGTTATCAAGCGTAACGGTGTCGTTCGCGTGATTTGCAGTGAGCCAAAGCATAAACAACGCCAAGGCTAATTAGCAGAATTTTTTACTTGTAAAACTAGGTAGTGTCGAGTATATTCCTCGGCCTACCTTTTGCGTGCAAAAGAAGTAGTATGCCGCAGCGTATCCTCACGGGCTCTGCTGCGGATAATTCTTTATCAAAGTACTAGGAGTGAATAGTGGCCCGTATAGCTGGCATTAACATTCCTGATCAAAAACACGCTGTAATCGCTTTAACAGCAATTTACGGCATCGGTAAAACCCGCTCTCAAGCTATCCTAGCTGAGTCAGGTATTGCTGAAGATGTTAAGATCAGTGAACTAACTGAAGAACAGATCGATCAACTGCGTGATGGTGTAGCTAAATACACTGTAGAAGGTGATCTACGTCGTGAAGTATCGATGAACATCAAGCGTCTTATGGACCTTGGCTGTTACCGCGGTCTTCGTCATCGTCGCAGTCTACCACTACGTGGACAGCGTACTAAAACCAACGCTCGCACCCGTAAGGGTCCGCGCAAGCCGATCAAGAAATAGTCGGATAAGGTAGAGTACAATGGCAAAACAACCAACTCGCGCGCGTAAGCGCGTACGCAAGCAAGTAGCTGATGGCGTAGCGCACATTCATGCTTCTTTTAATAATACAATCGTAACTATCACAGATCGCCAAGGCAATGCTCTTGCTTGGGCTACTGCTGGTGGTTCTGGTTTCCGCGGTTCTCGTAAATCTACTCCGTTCGCTGCACAAGTTGCTGCTGAACGTTGTGCTGAAATGGCTAAAGAATACGGTCTTAAGAACTTGGAAGTTATGGTTAAGGGTCCAGGTCCAGGTCGTGAATCTACTGTTCGCGCACTGAACGCTGCTGGTTACCGCATCACAAACATTGTTGATGCTACACCAATCCCTCATAACGGTTGTCGTCCACCTAAGAAACGTCGCGTTTAAGTTTCGTTTTTAGGAATATTGGAGAAGAATCATGGCAAGATATTTGGGCCCTAAGCTTAAGCTTAGCCGTCGCGAAGGCACTGACTTATTTCTTAAGTCTGGTGTACGTGCGATCGATACCAAGTGTAAAATTGATAACGCACCAGGTGTACACGGCGCTCGTCGCGGTCGTCTATCTGAGTATGGCGTTCAGCTTCGTGAGAAGCAAAAAGTTCGTCGTATCTACGGCGTTCTAGAAAAACAATTCCGTAACTACTACAAAGAAGCTGCTCGCCTTAAAGGCAACACAGGTGCAAACCTACTTCAGCTTCTAGAAGGTCGTCTAGACAACGTAGTTTACCGTATGGGCTTTGGCGCTACTCGTGCTGAATCTCGTCAACTAGTTAGCCATAAAGCTATCCTAGTTAACGGAAACGTTGTAAACGTTCCTTCGTTCAAAGTTGCGGCTAACGACGTTGTTTCAATTCGCGAGAAAGCTAAAAAGCAAGCTCGTGTAACTGCTGCTCTAGAAGTAGCTGGACAACGTGAGAAACCAACTTGGATTGAAGTAGATGCTGGCCAAATGGAAGGTACATTCAAGCGTATGCCTGAGCGTTCTGACCTATCAGCTGACATCAACGAACAATTGATCGTCGAGCTTTACTCTAAGTAAGGTTTAAAATAAAGAGAGGACACAATGCAGGGTTCTGTAACAGAATTTCTTAAGCCACGTCTTGTTGACATCGAACAGATCAACACGACACACGCAAAAGTAACTCTTGAGCCGTTAGAGCGTGGTTTTGGCCACACTCTAGGTAATGCTCTTCGCCGCATTCTTCTATCTTCTATGCCAGGTTGTGCTGTAACAGAAGTTGAGATTGAAGGCGTATTACACGAATACAGTACCAAAGAAGGTGTACAAGAAGATATCCTTGAGATTCTTCTTAACCTGAAAGGTCTAGCTGTTCGCGTTGCTGAAGGCAAAGATGAAGTGTTTATAACACTGAATAAATCAGGCTCAGGCCCTGTGGTTGCAGGTGACATCACCCATGATGGTGATGTAGAGGTCGTAAATCCTGAACACGTTATTTGTCACCTAACGGATGACAACGCTGAGATCGCTATGCGTATCAAAGTTGAACGTGGTCGTGGTTATGTTCCAGCTTCCGCTCGCATTCATACCGAAGAAGATGAGCGTCCAATTGGTCGTTTACTCGTTGACGCTACATACAGCCCAGTAGACAAAATTGCCTACTCTGTTGAAGCGGCACGTGTTGAACAACGTACTGACTTGGACAAACTTGTTATCGATATGGAAACGAACGGTACTCTTGAACCTGAGGAAGCTATCCGTCGTGCAGCTACAATTTTAGCTGAACAACTGGATGCATTCGTAGATCTTCGTGATGTACGTGTTCCTGAGGAGAAGGAAGAGAAGCCAGAATTCGATCCTATCCTACTTCGTCCTGTAGACGATCTTGAACTAACAGTTCGCTCTGCTAACTGTTTGAAAGCAGAAGCGATTCACTACATCGGTGATCTTGTACAGCGTACTGAGGTTGAGCTACTTAAAACGCCTAACCTTGGTAAAAAATCTCTTACAGAGATTAAAGACGTACTTGCATCACGTGGTCTTTCTCTGGGCATGCGCCTAGAAAATTGGCCGCCAGCGTCTATCGCTGAAGATTAATCGATATTAGTTAGAAGGATTAGGTCATGCGCCATCGTAAGAGTGGTCGTCAACTCAACCGCAACAGCTCACATCGTAAAGCGATGTTTAGCAATATGGCATGCTCTCTAGTTAGTCATGAAGTTATCAAGACTACTTTGCCAAAAGCAAAAGAGCTTCGCCGCGTCGTTGAGCCTTTGATTACGCTAGCTAAAACGGATAGCGTTGCTAACCGTCGTTTAGCATTTGCACGTACTCGTGATAACGAAGTAGTTGCAAAACTGTTCAACGAACTAGGTCCACGTTTTGCTACCCGCCAAGGCGGTTACACTCGTATCCTAAAAGCTGGTTTCCGTACTGGTGATAAAGCTCCAATGGCTTACATTGAGCTTGTAGATCGCCCAGTAGCAGAAGAAGCAGCTGAGTAAAAGTTCGAATGAACTTAAAAAGCCGAGCGAAAGCTCGGCTTTTTTGTGCCTGCCATTTTCTGTTTTGATAATCACATATTATTGCGATAAATTTTGGGCACAAAAAAGGTTAGCTAATTAGCTAACCTTTTTAATATCTACTCTACCGTAAGCGGCAGTAGATGCTATAGATTAAAGAATCGCTAGAAGCTCAACTTCAAATACTAGTGCAGCAAATGGTGGGATTGCAGCGCCAGCGCCACGCTCACCGTATGCAAGATCTTGTGGGATGTATAGTTTCCACTTAGAACCTACAGGCATTAGTTGAAGAGCTTCAACCCAACCTTTGATTACGCCAGTTACTGGGAACTCAGCAGGTTCGCCACGAGATACAGAGCTGTCGAATACAGTACCGTCAGTTAGCTCACCGTGGTAGTGAACACGTACTTGCTTATCTGAAGTTGGTACTTCACCAGTACCTTCAGTAAGGATTTCGTATTGTAGACCAGACTCAAGAACCGTTACTTCTGAACGTAGAGCGTTGTCAGCTAGGAATACTTCACTGTCAGCAGATGCCGCTTTAGCAGCTTCAGCGCGTGCGCCTTCAGCGCGAGTGTGTAGTTCTTGAAGAGCGTTGTTGATTTCATCAATCTCAATAGCTGGCATGTCACCAGTTAGAGCTGTAGCAATACCAGCAGCGATAGCGTCAACGTTAAGACCTTCTAGACCACTACCTGCTAGTTGTTGACCCATTTGTAGACCAATACCGTAGCTTGCTTTTTGCTCAACAGTTTCGAATTTTACTTCAGACATGAATGTTACTCTTAGTTAAAGAAATTTAAGGCGTACAGGATACCAGTTAACCAATCAGGTTTAAACGGCTTAAAGAAATCGACACAGCCAAGCAATGACAATGTGAGCTTTATCTTACATCGATACAAAAATCGTAAGATTTTACTGCTCAATGACGTTGAATCTAGAATTAATATATACTCAAGCGCTGATGGTTTTTATACTATGAAGTATTGAGTTTAGGAGACGGATATTAATGAATCGTCGTAAGAAGAAGCCACAAAAGACTGATTACGTGGAACTGGCCAAGAGTCGATTAAATGCTATCGATTGGCAAGCACATATTCAAAGGGCAAAACTCCTTTGGCAAAAGCTACCGCAGCTCCATCGACGTGCTTTGATGGTGTTGATCCCTGTGGTTGGTGTTTTATTGCTACTTCCTAATTCTAAAGAAGAGAAGCCGACGATAACCGCGCTTAACGAAAGGGTTGAGATCGCAATTAATACCCAAGGCCTGAGTGAACAGTCAAAACAGAAAGCCGCTTCACCAACGTCGGATATCTGGAATGAGTATACGGTTAAAACTGGAGACACGCTTTCTAAGGTTTTTCGTACGAATGGTTTACCAATGACTGACCTAAACGCGTTAGTTCAAGTGGAAGGTACAGACAAGCCACTCAGCCATATAAAACAAGGTCAACTGGTTAGGTTTAAACTCGCAGACGATGGAAAACTGGATATTTTACAGCTTGAAAAGAGCAAAAATTCAGTGATGTTTTTCCGTTTATCTGACGGTGGTTTTGGTCGCAGTAAATAGCATTTAGATTTATTTATATGAGCAATTAAGCGTCTGACAGAGATTAAAGCGAATACGAACTAACGTTTAATCAGTCTCTTAATTGGCATTAAGGGCAGTACAATTAGGCCAATGCCAACCAAGGTTAGTAAGTTTGGTGTTTCATCAAACCACCAGATGCCGAAAAGGGTGACAAAAACCAACCCCGAATATTCTGCAATAGCAATTTGATAAGCGTGAGTTTTTTTGTACGCCATCACTGCAAGTCCGTTGTAGGTCAATATAAGTAGTGCACTGACCGCAACCCACCCAAGCTCCATTAATTCAATTGGCTGCCAAAATACCCAAGCAAGAACCCCCGATGCTGGTAATGACAGTAGAGTTGTCCACATTAATGTGCTGATGACCGGTTGTTCTTTGGGAATCTTACGAACCAGAATATTAAATAGCGCCAGAGTTAATGCTGTTCCTACGGCAAATATCGCGGCCCAATGAAACTCTGATGGACGCAAAACGATCAGCACCCCAACAAACCCAATAATGGTTGCTAATACTTTCCCTCTATTTGGTCTCTCTTGTAGCAACCAGATCGATAAAGGCAGCATTAATAGAGGGGCCGCGTAGAACACGGCATTGGCAGTTGCTAAAGGTAAGTGAGTGATTGCTACCATCATGCAGCCACTGCCGATGAGAACTAGCTTTGCACGAACTAGTGTTAGGTAGGGGTTAGTTAGACCTCTTTGGGGTTTTGTCAATTGAAGCCAGAAAGGAACCAACACGATCAGAGATATCAATTGCCTAAGGAAAATATATTGAAACGGTGAAATCCCCCCTTCAAGCATTTTTACCGCAACGTCTGATAGTGAAGCTGTTAGGTTGCCCAATACGAGTAATAGGATACCCAGAGACGTTGCTGACAGCTTGAACACTCTACTTCTCACATCTCATGTCAATATGAGGGATATCATCTTCCAAATACATTTCAGAAATCTTTGCAAAGCCGTGAGAAGCGTAAAAATTGGCTAGATGCTCTTGTGCACCAATTGTGATCGATTGGTTTGGCCATAAAGATTGGCAATTGGCTAATGCAGTACGCACCAGCACGTTACCCAACCCTGTCCCACGAACTGTGCTTGAGGTTGCAATGCGACCGATACTGACATCGGCATAGCTAATATCACGGGGAAGAAGCCGAGCGCAGGCAACTAAACGATCATCGATATAGCCTAACAAGTGATGTACATCTTGCTGGATGTCTTTGTTATCAAGTTCTGGGTATGGGCAATTTTGTTCAACGACAAACACATCGACACGCAGTTGCAGTAATTGGTAGAGCTGTAATGTTGTTAGCTGATCGAATCGAAGATTGTGCCAGATAATTTGTTTCATTATTATTTTGGGCCTAGGGATAAAGTTAGCTCACTATAGCTATTTTTTATTCAGATCAGCATTAACAATTGTTAATTATGTGGTGCGATTTTTAATTCGGCTTAGGCTTATTGCGGTAATTCCTAGATAAGCGGCAATTTGATAATCATTTAAACGAGAAAGAAGTTCAGGGTAGTGCTCACAGAAAAGTTGATAGCGTTCTTGAGGTGTGAAGAGAAGCATGAAGCGCTCTTTGTTCTCTTTATACATCAATTGAGCTTCAAGCAGCTTTAGGTAGATGGTGTGTTTCTCGTCTCGCCAGTAGTGCAATGTATTAAGCGGAAGGTAGATGAGAGTCACCGCGGTTAACGTCTCTAAAAGATAGGGAGAAGGTTGGTTCTTTATAACGCTTTCAAACCCTATCATCCAATCTTGTTCCCAATAGAACTCTTTGCTGTACTCTTTCCCTTTTTCAGTCAAATAACTTGCGTGACAAATACCATCAAGAACAAAGTAAATGCCGTCGGCATGCGCACCCTGGTTAACGAGGATATGCCGAGTTGGCAGTTCCATAAGAGCACTTGATTCATCAATCGCTTCTACTTCAGATGGAGAAAACCCATTCTCTGCTAGATATTTTAAGAACCGTTCAGTCATATTTTCTCCATAAAAAAAGCCGCAGCGAAAGGCTACGGCTTGTTACTGTATCTAACTGTTATCTACTTTTGTAGATCAATCTTGTAAACAGCAAAGCCAACATCATCTGTTGCGACTTTCTGCATTGGGTATTGACCTTTTTCTTTGATAAATTGCGCAGCTTTTTCACTTGGCGATGTTTCAAAGCGGATATCTAACGCTTTATCCGATTTGATTGGCGCAAATGACCAGTTGTTATCAGCACTTGGTGTTACTTCACCTTTCTCTTGGCTTACACGAGAGATGTAGTTAGCAACAACAGTACGGTTTTCATCTGGTGCTTCAAAGGCAATGTAATCAGCCCCCGTACCTGGGAATTTGTTACTGAAGGCACGGTAGTTGTTGGTTGCAATGATGAACGTTTGGTTCATGTTAATTGGCTTACCTTGGTAAGTCAGGTCAACAATTCGCTGCGAACCAGCATTGATAACTTTACAGTTACCGTCATATTTTGGCGCCATAGTGACATCAATCTTGTATTCAACGCCATCCATTACATCGAAGTTGTAAGTACGGAAACCATCCCAATCGATAAGCGATTGTGGTGCTGTTGTTGTTGCATCGATATGCTTAAATTGACCTGCAGAACACTCTAACCACTCTTGCACTTCACGACCTGTCACTTTAAGCGCAACGAGCGTGTTCGGGTAAAGGTATAAGTCAGCAGCGTTACGGAATGTTAGTTGGCCAGACTCTACTTCAGTAAAGTTAGCAGGATCATTCTTACGACCACCGGCTTTAAATGGTGCAGCAGCTGAAAGCACTGGGATGCCATCAAGATCAGGGTCACCTTGAATAAACGTCTCTACGTAATCTTTCTGTGCAAGGTTGACGATTTGAACCGTTGGATCATCTTGAACCAGTGACAAGAAGCTGTACATCACGTCATTTGCTTTACCAATGGGTTGGTTAACAAAGTCACGAGTGCCTTTATGATCGTCTTTAAGTGCTTCAATAATACCGGGATCAGCTTTGGCTAAAGATTTTTTGTTCGCTTTATCGAATATTGGTCGAGCTTCTGATTGGCCTTTAACCACGCTCCAGTTACCGTCTTGCTGTTTTAGAACTAGATCCATTACACCAACATGGCTACCCCAGCGACCAGGCATAACAGCGGTAACACCGTTGATCGTACCTTTCTCGTTATCAACACCTTGAATGTTGTCGAAACCACGACCAGGGAATACAGCATGAGAGTGACCAAATGCGATTGCATCAATGCCATCTACTTCTGACAAGTAATAAGTAGAGTTTTCAGCGCCTAGCTTATGAGGATCAGAAGAAACACCTGAGTGAGGAATCGCGACGATAACATCTGCGCCTTCTTTCTTCATTTCAGGAACAAGCTTCTCTGCCATCTTTTTGATGTCTTTCGCGAAGACTTGACCTTCTAGATTCTTCTTATCCCAAACCATGATTTGTGGTGGAACAAAGCCGATGTAACCCACTTTGATTTCGTGAGCTTTTCCATCCACATCTTTAAAAGTGTGAGTCTTAATTAGATACGGCTTGAAGTAATGATCGCCGGTCTTCTCATCAAATACGTTGGCACTAACGTATGGGAAGTTTGCGCCATCAAGCGTTTTTGCGAGGAAATCTAAACCGTAGTTGAATTCATGGTTACCAATGTTACCCACATCATAATTAAGCTGGTTCATTGCCTTGTAAACAGGGTGAACTTCGCCTGCTTCAATGCCTTTTGCAGCCATGTAGTCACCCATTGGGCTGCCTTGGATAAGATCACCATTATCGACTAAAACACTATTTTTTACTTCTTGTTGTGCTTGTTTTACTAGTGTCGCGGTGCGAGCAAGGCCGATTTTTTGTGACGGAGCATCTTTGTAGTAATCGTAATCCATCACGTTGGTGTGAATATCTGTTGTTTCGATGATACGTAGCTTGATGGTATCGGCCATTACAGGGCCAGCCATCATTAACATGCCACCAAGAACTGCCATCGAAAGGGGTTTCACTGCCATTTTCATTTTGTTCTCCATTACGGGGGATAAAGAATAATCTTGATTAATGTAACAAAAACTAGTGCAACAAAGTGTTGTGGTTATATTAAAACGTGATCTGCTTGCATGATGGGTCAAATAACTGCCAACAAGATCTCACTAATGTAAATGCAATGTTCAACTTCAATTGTGCTTGAAAATCAGAAGATTATTTTGCTTATCCATTTTTGTTATAAAAAATGAACTTTTAGAATTTCAAGTAATATAAAGAGATGGTCATAATGCACTCATAGATAAAATGGATGCGATTATGGTGACACATTAAATTCTGTGTACATTCTAACCCGCCCCAAAAAATCATTACTGTTGATTAGGATAGACGCTTTTGTCTTAAAGGTTAGATGGAATCTTTTCTAATACTCATTTCAACAATAGTGCTATTGCCAACTCAATATAATCCTGACCATAGATTTAGGGACAAAATTAAGCCTAAAGGCTTACAAGGAAATAGATATGGATCAACAACGCTTAACCCACTTGAAGCAACTTGAAGCTGAGAGTATTCATATTATTCGAGAGGTCGCTGCTGAGTTTGATAACCCAGTAATGATGTACTCGATTGGTAAAGACTCATCGGTCATGCTTCACCTTGCTCGCAAGGCTTTCTATCCAGGGAAAATACCGTTCCCGTTATTGCACGTCGATACGGATTGGAAGTTTCGTGAAATGATCGAGTTTCGCGATCATGTAGCGAAAAAACATGGCTTTGATCTTTTGATTCATAAAAATCCAGAAGGGTTGGCAATGGGTTGTAGCCCGTTTAAACACGGCTCTTCAAAGCATACTGACATAATGAAAACTCAAGGCTTAAAGCAAGCATTAAATAAATACGGGTTTGATGCGGCTTTTGGTGGCGCACGTCGCGATGAAGAGAAATCACGAGCAAAAGAGCGTGTTTATTCATTTAGAGATAAGAACCATACATGGGATCCTAAGAATCAACGCCCGGAGCTATGGAAAACGTATAACGGTCAGGTGAATAAAGGCGAGAGTATCCGAGTATTTCCGTTATCGAATTGGACTGAACTCGACATTTGGCAATACATCTATCTTGAGAATATTGAGATTGTACCGCTTTACCTTGCAGATAAGCGTCCGGTCGTTGAGCGTGATGGAATGCTAATCATGGCTGATGATGATCGCTTAGAGCTACAAGAAGGCGAAGTTATTGAAGAGAAGTATGTTCGTTTTCGTACTCTTGGCTGCTACCCACTAACCGGTGCTGTTGAATCAGAAGCGAATACACTGCCTGGCATTATTGAAGAGATGTTGGTGGCAACATCGAGTGAGCGCCAAGGGCGGGCGATCGACCATGATCAGTCAGGATCAATGGAATTGAAGAAGCGACAAGGTTATTTCTAAGGATCTAAGGAAAGAATATGAACAATGTAATTGAAGCTCAGGTGGCTGAGCTTGGTATTGAAGGCTACCTAAATCAACATCAACATAAATCATTACTTAGATTCCTTACTTGTGGCTCGGTAGATGATGGAAAAAGTACTTTAATTGGACGCTTACTTCATGACACTCATCAGATTTATGAAGATCAACTAGCAGCGGTACACAATGACAGCCAACGTGTTGGGACGACAGGTGAAAAGCCAGACCTTGCTCTATTAGTGGATGGTTTGCAGGCTGAGCGTGAGCAGGGCATTACCATTGATGTAGCGTATCGCTATTTCTCAACTCAAAAACGTAAGTTCATCATCGCAGATACTCCGGGGCACGAGCAGTATACAAGAAACATGGCAACCGGTGCGTCTACGTGTGATGTTGCGATTATATTGATTGATGCCCGTAAAGGGGTGTTGGACCAAACACGTCGTCATTCGTTTATCTCTAATTTGGTCGGCATTAAGCACTTTGTCGTTGCCGTGAATAAGATGGACTTGGTCGATTATTCGCAGGAAACGTTTGAAAGAATTCGTAACGAATACCTCTCGTTTGCTGAAAACCTACAAGGTGAAACCGATATTCAAATACTTCCTCTTTCTGCGCTAGAGGGTGAGAACGTAGCATCGCCAAGCAAAGAGATGAGTTGGTTTAAAGGGTCAACACTGCTTGAGTTACTTGAAACCGTTGATATCGATCGGTCAAAACTAGAAGGTGAATTCCGTTTCCCTGTTCAGTATGTGAATCGTCCGAACTTAGACTTTCGTGGCTTTGCTGGCACCATCGCTTCAGGCACGGCTAAAGTTGGCGATAAAATCAAAGCGCTTCCTTCAGGCAAAGAGTCGAAAATTGCACGTATTGTTACGTTTGATGGCGATTTAGAAGAGGCGCAAGCAGGCCTTGCTGTAACACTAACATTGGAAGATGAGATCGATATCAGCCGCGGTGACTTGATCGTACTTGATAGTGCTCAAGTCGAATCGACTAATCACCTTTCTGCGGATGTGGTGTGGATGACAGAGCAAGCTCTGCAACCTGGGCGTGAGTACGATATTAAGATTGCAGGTAAGAAAACGGTAGGCCGTGTTGAGGCAATTCGTTACCAGTATGACATCAATAATCTGTCGACCTTCTCAGCCGCTGAGCTTCCTTTAAACGGTATTGGCTCTTGTGAGTGGACATTCACGGAATCCGTCGCTGTAGATAGCTACCAAGATTGTACTGATACAGGTGGCTTTATCATTATTGATCGCCTTAGCAATGTCACGGTAGGTGCTGGTCTGGTGCGTGAAAGTTTAGCTGAGGTTGAGCTGCAAGTAGGTAATATTTCAGCATTTGAAGTAGAGCTAAATGCGCTAGTTCGTAAGCACTTCCCACACTGGAATGCGAAAGATCTTAGCCAACTATTAAAATAGTGCTTTGGTAAGTGACTGTTTAAATGAAATACTTTGATAAGTAACAATATGAAGTGAGCAGTCACTATCATATCTAAGGATGGATTATGTGGGAGCAAGGATTGGTCATGGCGATGCTACTTGGCATCATCACCTGCTTGTTGGTCACTCGAATAAAGCCGAGTATTATTTTTGCTAGCGCGGCATTTTTAGCGTTTATGGCAGGAACGATTGAGCTTACTTCGATTGCGACTAATTTCACTAATTCATCCTTATTAACGTTAGTGCTACTCATTTTGGCGTCGTGTGCGCTTGAGAAAACACGATTGATTAGCTGGGTTAGCCGAAATATCTCAGAAGGGCGTTTAGGCACAGTTGTCGCCAAGTTGGGTATTTCGACGGCACTGTTATCGTCATTTACCAATAATACTGCAGTGGTGGTTTCACTGATTGGTGCCATTAAACGCAACCAAAAGCACGCACCATCAAAGTTGTTAATTCCACTCTCATACGCCGCTATTTTAGGCGGTACATTGACTCTGATTGGCACCTCAACAAACCTGATTATAAATAGTTTTGTTGAAGATGTTGGCTTGCCTAGTCTCACATTTTTCACTCCGACTCTCATTGGATTAGCAGTCTTAGTGGGTGGGGTGATTATTCTGATCCCATTAAGCTACCTGCTACCTAACTATGATGACCACGCGCAAGATGATCTGCCTTACTTTTTAGAAGCGATTGTCGAGCCGGGTTCGCCGTTGGTGGACAAAAGCATTAGTGAAAATAATCTGCGAGCACTGAGAAAACTGTTTTTAGCCGAAGTGATTCGCGATGGTGAGAGCATGCCATCGGTTGAGCCTGATTTTGTGCTTCAAGCTAAAGATAGGTTGCTGTTTTGTGGAGACATAGAAAGCGTTGCGACACTGCAAGAGATACAAGGATTGACTCTGTTTGGGCAACATCACTTGAATGGGCAGGGGTTCGTTGAAGCGGTCGTGAGTTCATCCGCCAGTTTTTGTAATAAGACACTTAAATCGAGCCATTTTCGTGACCGTTTTGATGCGGTCGTCGTGGCTATTCGACGTGGTCACGAGCGCTTAGAAGGTGGTCTTGGCAATATCGTTCTTACCGCTGGTGACACTTTGGTTCTTGTCCCTGGTAAGCGTTTTGAGACCGAGCGTCGTGCGCATCGTCGTGAGTTTGTTTTGATTAATGATTTAGATTCCAGTGCCAAGTTAGATTCCAATAAATCCAGCCTTGTATTAGCGGGTTTCGCTTTGGTCATTGGTTTAGCTTTGCTAGAGCTGGTTCCCATTATTAAAGGGCTTTTGGTTTACATACTGGTGCTGCTTGCCTTTGGCGTTGTGAAAATTAATGAGCTTCGTCGTCGCTTCCCTATTGATATTGTGGTTATTGTTGGCTCTGCCCTCTCAATTGCTCAACTAATGCTTTCCTCTGGCTTATCAGTTCGTATGGGTGAGATGTTTATGGAAGCCTTTAATGGCTGGGGCGTATTTGGCGCGTTAATCGCAGTCTACTTAATGACATTAATATTGACAGAGTTAGTGACCAATAATGCAGCGGCCGCATTGGCTTTTCCTATTGGCTACAGTATGGCACTAGGTTACAACGTCGATCCTATGCCGTTTATTATGGCTGTGTTGTTTGGTGCAAGCGCGAGTTTTATCTCTCCTTACGGGTATCAAACCAACCTTCTGGTTTACAGCGTGGGCAACTACAAATTAACTGATTATATGAGAATAGGGATCCCAATTTCGATTGTGTACTCAGTGCTTGTACTAAGCCTAATTCCTATTTTTTTCCCATTTTGAATTTAAAGCTTTAATTTAAGGAAGTAAGTTATGGCTACTTTGACGCCAGAGAAAGATGAAAATGTTGTGTGGCACCAACACGTTATTGATAAAGAGTATCGAGCGAAAATAAAGCAGCAAAAACCATCAGTGCTTTGGTTTACAGGCCTTTCTGGATCGGGTAAATCAACCGTTGCTGGTGCGCTTGAAAATAAACTCGCTGAACTTGGCTACCATACCTATCTGTTAGATGGCGATAACGTTCGCCATGGGTTATGTAGCGATCTTGGTTTTTCAGAGCAAGATCGTCGTGAGAACATTCGTCGTATTGGTGAACTGTCTAAACTGATGGCAGATGCTGGGCTTATTGTATTGTCAGCATTTATCTCACCACATCGCTCAGAGCGTCAGTTAGTTCGAGAGATGCTACCAAGTGGAGAGTTTTTGGAGGTGTTTGTGAATGCGCCTCTAGATGTGTGTGAGAAGCGTGATCCGAAAGGCTTATACAAAAAGGCTCGAGCAGGAGAGATCACTAATTTTACCGGAATCGATTCTGTGTATGAAGCGCCAACTAATCCTGAAATTGATCTACTGGCGGGTGAGTCTTCTATTGATGAATTAGTCGAGCAATGCCTTGCTGTACTTCGTAAACAAGGCATTATTCAAGCGGGTTAAACGTGAGGTTAGGCGAATTAAACGGTGTGATGGATGGTACTTTTCACATCTGTATGCACCGTGAACTTTTGGCTCAGTAGTGCGATCACTTGATCGTAATACTGGGCATTCGGTTTATTACCTAAAAGCTTACATAGCTCGTTACCTGTAGGGCTAAAGCGATAATAAAGCAGTCTCACACCTTTCGTTTGAGGCTGAAGCGAATGATTCTTACCCTGATAGCTTAATGGTAGTGGAGGATCGATCTCTATCTCCCCCGATTCAAGCTCAGTACCATGCAGTAACCCAAGTTCAATTAAGACCAATAAACTCGAATAGGGAAGCTGAAAATTACCGGTATTGACGGCGGTTGTGGTGTCCCGTTTACCAAAGCTAAATATTCCATTACGTGCTTTATAGCCAACCAATAATTTCTTACTGTTATCGGTACCAAAGCTGCAAGCTAGTGAGGCTGCTTTCTGCAGTACCTGAGCTTCTTTTGGACTCATATCTTGTAGCACTTTGAGCGCTTTCATTGAGGTAGAGCCTGGGTTCGTCACTTCTCGCTTTAAGACCTGTGCCCATAACCTTTGCATTGAAGGGTTATGTATCTCTTGTGCCATATCAAAATATCGATATAGCCAATCTCTATCGGGCTTTCCTGCGGTTTCATCTCGACATGCGGCATGAGTGGCTTTAAGGATTTGTTCGAGATTCTTCTGCCGTTGCTCGTGCCTTTTTCGCTCTCTTTCCATTGCTCTATCAAGTGGTGTTTTTTCCACTGGATCTTCTTGCAGAAGCGCGTCTAGACCATAAGTTTGAGCGATATTAAGCACACAGCTAGCACTGTCTTTAATGTAGGTCGATTTTTTCTCTTGTTGCTTCTTGGTGTTACCTGTCGGTTCATGTTCGATAACGATGGGTTTGTTATCACTTGCCATAGATGTCCCTCATGCCACTGAGCTTTTTCACAACTACTTAAAATGTAACGTGTTATGAGCAGGACTGCTAGAGAAAGACTAAATGATGTACAAAAAATGAGACTATTAAAGATGATAACAATTTGTTAAAGTTGTTATCATTGATTGAGAGGGCTTATGAAGTATATCAAAGAGAATAAAGTTAAAAAGCACCTATCAATCCTTCTACTCTTACTGCTATATATGGCGATATTAGCGTATTTATCTAGCTTTCTATCATAGAGTAGAAGATTGACAGGTCAGTTTGTTACGTTAACGGCTACATGTCGTCATATTCAGTAATAGCAGTCCCTTCTAGGAAGTAAGCGGTTTCTGCTAGTTCATGACTGATTGTTTCGGTTTTTAACGTTCCTGTTACATATATCACATCCCATAATTGTTGCACGGGTGCACCTTCAGGAAACTTCACGTAGATAATCTGATTGGGCGGCGGTGGCGGAACGTGAATACAAGCACCAAAATAGGGTACAAGTAGAAATTCAGTGACTTTATTTGCATCCCCTTCAAGCGGAATAACAAAACCTGGAATTTTAACTTTACTATTATTAAGTTCAGGTCGAACAGTCCCAACTTTTGACTGTGCCATTACATCGCCAGAGTGATCAAGCGCAGGCATGCCCGCATTATCAAATTGATTTCGCTCAGATTCTGGAACTAAATCTATCCAATTTAGCACCATCGCTTCTTCAGCTGTGCCAGCAGCTGTAGCAATGTTAGGCACTAGTGCTGCTAGAGACAACACAATGCTTAAGAGAATTTTATTCATATTGATTCCTAAATCCTAATAGTCATACCGTCGCTTAGAGACTGTCTGTAAGCTCTTAGCGCTGGAATAAAGCCGATGATAATACCCGCCAGTTGAACAAATCCTAACAGAGTCCACTCGTAGGTGGTAATCGCACTCATGGTAATGGTTATTCCATATTGTTGCTGGATTATTGGTTGTCCAACTGCTAGGGCGAGATATAAGCCACTCACACCAACTAAAATACCAACAAATGTCAGTGCGCTTGCCTCACTAATGAGTAGGGCAAAGACATGTTTTGGACGTGCGCCCATCGCTCTGAGAATTGCCATTTCTCGCCTTCTCTCTTGAAGGCTCGTTAATAGACTGCTGAGCATACCAAGTAAGCCTGCGATAACAACAAATATTGAGACAGCCATTAGTGCCTGCTCTGCAACCGACATCATTCCCCAAAGCTCATGTAGAGCAACGCCGGGCATAATAGCGCTTAACGGTTCTTGTGGGTAAGTATTGATTTGGCGTTGTAGAGCAAATGTTTGAATTTTAGATTTTAGCCCAAGCATCATTGCTGTGATCTGCTTAGGTTCAAATTGATGCTGGCTTAGTTGCTCGGCTGAAGGTGCATTACCTAGGTTTGCCCCCGACTCCCAACCGACATGAATGGCTTCAATAGCTTCAAGAGAAGTGTGGACCGTTTTATCTACTGGTGTCCCTGTAGGCGCAAGAATACCGACGACGGTAAAGGGAAGGTTGTCGTGTCGACTGAATCCAACGTCACCAATGCCATGAGCAATGATGATTTCGCTGCCTACCTTGTAATCTAGAGATCTTGCGACATCTGAACCGATAACCGTTTCAAAAAGAGTATTGAATGGCTTACCTGCACTGAAAGTAAGTGATTGCTTACTTCCATATTTATAATGTTCAAAGTAGCTGTCATTGGTTCCCATCACTCGGAAACCGCGATGTGAATCGCCTAAAGAGATAGGAATCGCCCAGTCTACCGCTCGGTGTTGACGAAACTCTTGGTAGCTTTTCCAGTCGATGTTGTTGGTGGCGTTACCAATTCTAAATACAGAGTAGAGTAGTAGGTTCACTTGCCCTGAGCGTCCGCCAACAATCAAGTCAGTGCCGGAAATCGTATTGGCAAAACTATCTTTCGCTTGAGTTCGTATACGCTCAACGCCCATCAGCAATATGACTGAAATGGCGACGGTTAAAATAGTGAGTATTGCTGTCGCTTTTCTATTACGAACACTTTTCCAAGCAAGGCTTGTTATGGCTTTCATTGGTTTTCACCTGCTTTATTTAACTGCTTTAGATTAATGGAGCGGTCAAACAGCGCTTCGAGTGTTGGATCGTGACTAACAAATACTAAGGTGGATTTAGCAAGGTTTGCCTGCTCCATCAAAAGCTCGATAAATGCGCTACGGTTTTCATGGTCAAGTGCCGAAGTTGGTTCATCAGCGATAATGAGCTTGGGTGAGCCGATCAGGGCTCTTGCTGCCGCGACTCGTTGTTGCTGCCCAATACTCAGCTCAATCACCGGTTTATTGAGTAGTTCCTGTGGTAGGTGCAAACGAGTTAAGAGTTCTTTCGCTTCTTGCTCTGGAGACTGCTGCAGTTGTTTTTTTCGTTGTGTAGAAAATTGACAAGGCAGGATGACATTCTCAATCACACTCAGATATGGAAGAAGATTAAATTGCTGAAAAATATAACCGATATTATCGGCACGAAATTTATCACGTAAGCTTGGGTTAAGCGTACGAATTTCCGTACCTAATACATCAACCTGACCTTGCTGCACTTGGTTGATGCCAGTTAGTAGCCCTAGCAGTGTTGATTTACCACAACCACTTGGACCTTTAATAAAGACGTGCTCACCCTCTTGAATCGAAAACTCGGGGATATCTAATATCGCTTGGCTAGCATTTGGCCAAGTAAACTGCAAATTCGTTATGTTGACTACCGTGTTAGCGGTATCAGACAAGGTACTATCCATTTCAAATTCCAATCAGTGAATGTGCTAGGGCAAGTGACTTACCCTAGCAAAAATATCTTAATAATGAAGGCTAAAAAGAGACTGTATTGTTCTTCGGTGTTAATTTCGTTGCCGACTGTGCTTTGTCAGTAAGTAAGTTAACACTGATCGATTCTGTGCCTTTAAATTGTTCGAACCAATCGGTTGAGATAGTTTGCAGTTTATTTATGTCATCACAGTGAAAGTGGTATTCAATCGTGAAAGTGCCGTGCCCATCATTATGATCGCCATGGTCATGCCCTTCATGATCGTCATGTCCATCGTGCTTGTCGTGGTCGTGGTGCTTGTGATCATCATGACCTTCATGCTTATCGTGGTCATGATGTTTGTGATCGTCATGGCCTTCATGCTTATCGTGGTCATGGTGTTTGTGATCGTCATGGCCTTCATGCTTATCGTGGTCATGGTGTTTGTGATCATCATGTCCATCATGCTTGTCGTGGTCATGATGTTCGTGATCGTCATGGTCATCACCACCTAACGTATGTGTCACTGACTTAAATTCAACATGACATTTTGCTGCAGCGTTTAAAGCGAAAATATTGTCTACATTGTCTAAAGTTTTAAGTGCGCTTGCTAGCGTCTCTTTTTGTTGTTCGTTTTGTGGTTGATGCTCAAATCCAACGACATCAGCACCAGGAGCGGTGACTTCAATCAGTAGTTCGTGTGCATCTTGAGCGATATTGAATTCTACATGGCCGTGAACGTGTGCTTCATGTTGGCGAAAAGTGCTATCAGCGAGGATTGGAGTACTCATAAGTAAGCCGATAGTTACAGCAAGCGTTGTCTTCATTTTCATTTGGATCTAATCCTTAATTGTTGAATATATATAGTACATCTAATAGTAAGAGATTAGTTGAAATGGAGGAGAGCGCGCTAAGTAAGCATGGAAAGGAACAACGATTGTCGCTGTGATATAGAAAAGTGGCGCACTGCTTAGAAGGACTTGATCAAGCCCTGTGGGCATAGCGTGTGTAAGCCCGTTAGCCACTGCTGAAAATAGTTGGCACTGGTGTTGGCTATGGTGCTCTGGATGAAAATCATACTGATGTTCCACGTATGCGAAATTAAGCCATAATACTCCAAGTAAAGAGCATAGCGAGATCAGTCGTTGAGTAGCTGTTATCGGCTGAATCATGGCAACGTGAGCAGTCCAGTAGAGTGTAAGTGTTATAGTATAACAATATTGTTGGCATGAATGTCAGAGTAATTTGAGTAAAAATTCCACTAAGAAAAACAGCGATAACACAAAGGCTATCGCTGATAATAGAGTATTGATTAAGGCTTGTTAATTTCCTTTGTTTGGCTAATTAAAGCTGTCCACGGATAAGCGTTAAAATAGACTCTATGTTGCTTTCATCTAAAGCTCCTTCCTGAACAAAAACAACGACTCCATCTTTGTCTTGAACAATAATGGCCGACGACTCTTCTTCTAGTCCCCATGCCTCTGCTACAGCACCATCAGCATCGAGAACCATTGATGACCAAGGAAACTCTTTCTTACTGTTTTGAGCTTTGGATTTTACTATTGAGCCTGTTCCCCACATCGCATCATCTTGGTTAATGATGGTGGTGGTTTGATATACATCTTCTGGGAACTTAGCCGCTGTGATTGCGGCCATTAGTGGCGCGTTGAGTTCTTTTGAACTGCCACGCCCTGCGATAGCTTGGATAACACGAACCTTGCCTAACATGGCTTGATTATTCCATGATTGAAAGCTGGTTTCGCCATCCGTTAGTATGATTTCCCCATGCTTTTTAACCTCAACATCGTTAACGGGTTCACCCAAAGAGATGTTGTGAGCGTTAGTTAGAAATGGAGAGCAAGCAAGTATCAGAGTAAGAAGTTGTTTCTTTTTCATTATTATATTCCTTTTGATTGGCCGAAAAAGTATATACCCAAACCCTATCAAAGAGAGAAATCCAGTTAACTAAGGCGTGAACTCTGTGGCTTATTTGGTCTAATTACTCTAATTCGTTGCAGAGTAGAGAGATTATTTGAGAAAACAAACGCCTGTACCGCCTAATCCACAATAACCATTAGGATTCTTAGCAAGATACTGTTGATGATACTCTTCTGCATAGTAAAAGCGGCCAGCGGGTAGTACTTCGGTTGTAATCTCGCCTTTACCTTGCTTAGAAAGAAGGCTTTGATACTGCTGTTTAGATTCAGTAACCGTCGCTGCTTGCTCATCACTGTAGATATAGATGGCTGATCGGTATTGTGTGCCAGTATCGTTACCTTGTTGCATGCCTTGGGTTGGATCATGTCGCTCCCAAAAATGAGTCAGGAGTTGTGTGAGCGAAATGATCGACGGGTCGTAAAAAATACGCACGACTTCAGTATGGCCAGTTTGTCCGGTGCACGTCTCTTCATAGGTCGGGTTTTTCGTATAACCGCCGGCATAGCCAACAGAAGTACTAGTGACTCCCTCTAATGGCCAGAACAATCGCTCGGCGCCCCAAAAGCAGCCCATTCCAAATAACACTTGGTGTTGACCAAGTTGAGGAGATTCGGTAATAGGCGTGTTATTTACATAATGCATTACAGGTGGCACTAATGCAGTGTCTCGGCCAGGTAGTGCATCATGTGGGGTAACCATCACTTGTTTTGGATTCATCACGATCGATCTCATAATATATGTAACCTGGTTAGTATTAAGAGGTTAATAAAAAGTGCTAATTATATGAATAGCTAAAGACTAACTGAATTAATCTAGGTATTATTTTTATTAGCAGTAACTCTCATTTGTGGTTTATATCAATTAAGCATGATAACTAAGCGATTTCCAGTATTAATCTTGAGCCTTGTTTTATCCAATTTCGCTACGGCAAGTGAGATTGAGTTAAGCGTAGTTGGGCTAGAAGGCGCATTACAAGATAATGTGGATGCTTATTTGTTGTCGATCCCTGAAACAGATTATGAAGTCTCTTTACGCTTTCAGTCTCGAATTGAAACTAATATTACTGAAGCGATTAATGCACTGGGTTACTACGATCCTAAATTTCGTTTTGAAATCGTGGATGGAAAAGAGCTGATCGTCCATGTTACTCCGGGTGAGCCTGTGGTGATTACAGAGCTTGATATAGTGATCACTGGTGAAGCACAAAACGATGCTACTTTTTCTCAATTAATCTCAAACAGTGGCTTGGTCATTGGTCAGCCGCTCAATCATGGTCGGTATGATGCGCTGAAGTCTTCGATTCGTAATATGGCGCTGCAAAAAGGCTACTTTAAGGGCGATTTTTCTGTTAGCCGATTAGAGGTTGTTCCCAGCCTAAATCAAGCGATGATTCGTCTGCATTACGACAGTGGTATTCGTTATCATTTTGGCTCGACCTTTATCACTGGTAGCCAAATAAGAGATGAGCGCGTTCAATCTCTTCAGCCCTATCAGAAAGGAGACCCGTACCTTATTTCAAAGGTGGGTGAGTACAATCAAAACCTTTCTAATACCGACTGGTTCTCATCTGTCTTTGTTGAGCCCGATTTGAGTCAGCTGGACGACAATCGAGAGCTGTCGATGAAAGTTTCATTGTCGCCACAATCTCGTAATCAACTTGAAACAGGTCTTGGTTATTCAACCGATGTGGGTGTCCGAGGCACGCTAAAGTGGAAAAAACCGTGGGTTAACGATCGAGGACACAGCTTTGACAGTAGCATTTCACTTTCTGTGCCTGAGCAGAGTGTTGTCGCGGGTTATAAGATCCCTTTAGATGATGCTCTTCATGAGTATTATCAAATTCAATACGGAATGAAAAAAGTGGATAAGTTGGATACCAAGAGTCTGGAATCTAACTTATCTGTTGGTCGTCACTGGCTTTTAGACAGCGGTTGGCATCAAACTGTTCGAGTTCGTTATCTGATCGAAAACTATGAGCAAGGGCTTCAAGATGATGTAGGTCAATTTGTTCTTCCCGGTGTCTCTTTCTCGCGTACACGGACCAAAGGGGGCAGCATGCCGATGTGGGGGGACCGTAAATCCATTACCCTCGAGTATGGTGATCCAGCTCTTTTATCAGAAACCCGTTTAGTCCGATTGGTTGGTGGTACTTCGTGGATTCGCGGCATTGGTAATAACCACCGAGGGCTATTCCGCATTGATGGCGGCGCTAACTTTACTCGCGAGTTCGAAAAATTATCACCGTCACTGCTGTTTTTTGCTGGTGGTGATAACAATCTACGTGGTTATGGCTATGAATCGATCTCTCCAAAAGATGAGATTGATGCCTTAACCGGTGGTAAATATATGTTAACTACCTCACTTGAGTACCAATATCGTGTTGTCGGTAATTGGTGGGTAGCAACGTTTTATGATTATGGTGATGCCTTCAATGAGTCAGCTGACTTTAAAGCCGGTGCTGGTGTTGGTATTCGTTGGGCATCTCCAGTAGGTCCGATACGTCTTGATTTTGCCAAAGGGCTCGATGTAGAAGAAGGGGGAGATGAGTACAAAATTCACTTCACTTTAGGCCCAGAATTATGATGAAGACAGCAGTATGACTAAAGTAGTTCTGAAGTGGACAAAGTGGTTTTCAATGAGTCTTATCTCATTGGTTATATTGTTACTGATTTTAGTAATTGGTTTGTTATACACCAATACAGGGCTCAATATTGCTCTATGGGGGGCACAACAAGCGTTACCTCAACTTCAAGTCGGTAGCTCTAAAGGGGCTATTTTTCCTCGCTTTACGCTTAATCAAATTACCTTTCAAGATGAAGATCTATTTATTGATCTTAATGCGGAATCAATAACACTCGCCATCAACCCTAGCTGTTTTTTAGAGCCTTCAATTTGTATTAATGAACTGACGGCTGATGGCCTTAACTTTTCAATGCCTCAACTGCCTGAGTCTGAAGATGTACCACCGAAGGCTGAGAGCAATACAAAGCCGTTAAAAATTTCAACACCAATACCAATTCGAATTAGTAAGGTTCGCTTATCGAATATCAATCTTGATATTTTGCAGAATCAAGTGAGTTGGCATAGTCTGACAACGGGCGCCCGATTCCAGAATAATCAATTACGTCTACGCCCAACGGTTTGGCAGGATATATCTCTTTCTCTAGCCACTTCAGATGGGAGTGAGGCCGCCGATCAAAGTAAACCGGGGACACCATCAGATAATAATGAGCCTACGCCAATTGAGCTCCCGTCAGTGACGATGCCACTCTCGTTAGTTGTTGAACGCTTTGATATCAATGAGTTCAAGTTAGAGCAAGCGTCACCTATTGTCGTCAATCATCTTGGATTAGAAGCAAATGCCTCAGGTTCAATAGTCGTTATTAATCAGCTAGAGCTCGCGATGCCAGAGGTTGAGGCTGACTTATCGGCAAGCATTGATTTACAAGATGGCTATCCGTTGGAGGCTCAATTATCCGCGTTGGTGAAGCACCCACAGGCCAATGGGCAAAAGGTGTCATTAACAGCGACAGGTAGTGTTGCAGAGCTTTCAATCGAGAGTGAGTTTAGTGGGTTAGTAAAGGCTTACTTACAAGTAGATATTCAGCCGCTTGAGCCTAGCTTGCCTTATAGCGTTTTACTAAATGGAACCCAAGCTCAGTGGCCATTGTCGGGTAAAGCTGATTATCAGGTGGATATTAAACAGCTATCAAGTTCGGGCAGCCTTGATGGGTATAAACTCGCACTTGATGCCGGTATCAAAGGTGTGAGCTTTCCTGATATAGCGATAGAGATGGAAGGTGATGGCGACTTAGAGCAGATTAATGTTAAGCAGATACAGCTTGAAACACTGGGTGGAACGATTGATGGGGAAGTCTTCGCGAACTGGAGTGACCCGATTAATTGGCAAGGAAAACTCTACCTAAACCATATTCAGCCCGGTTTGTATTGGCCGGAAGCCGAAGGGAACATCAGTGGTGATATTCATACAAAAGGAGCACTGACGGAACAAGGGGGTTGGCTAACTGACACCCCAGTTATCGATATTGATGGAATACTTCGTGATTATCCACTGAATATTGCTGGATCGTTGACCGCATCAGATAAACTGGGCGATGGTTCTTTTCATATTCAAACGCCAAGTTTAAAACTCTCTCATGGTCCAAACTCTGTTGAAGCAAAAGGCGAGTTAAGTCAGCAGTGGAACATGAAGGTTGCATTATCAATTCCCGAATTCGCTAAGTCTATTCCTGATCTTAATGGATCAATGTTAGGGGATGTAGCACTGTCAGGGCAGCTTACAGAGCCGAGCGTTCATCTTGCAATGACGGCGCATGATCTGTCTTGGCAAGATGAAGCGAGCATGGATCTTCTATCAGTGAGTGGGGATCTTAAACCTCTCCCCGAACCTCTAGTCAATGTTCATATTCAGTCGAAACAGATCCAATATCAACAACACCTGATTGATGATGTGGATCTGAAATTGAAGGGAGCACTTGATGATCACGAACTACTTATCGATATTCAATCTGAAATACTCTCGACAAGCCTAGCTATCTCCGGGGCATTGCAACAAGAGCCAAGTATAAGCTGGAAGGGGGCACTAGAGCGTTTATCACTGACGATGATACAAGGCCAATGGCAGTTAGAGGACGAGACTAAAATAAGTGTTGATGTTGATAAACAGCAAGCGTTTATTGCAGCGCATTGTTGGCGACAAGATGGTTCTTCAATATGCCTTGATAAGGATATTAATGTTGGAGAACAAGGAGAGGCTGAGCTTTCCATTCACCACTTTAACTTTGACCAATTAGCTCCATTAATGCCTCAAGATACAGCCATCGAGGGCGAGGTGAATGCTCAAGCGAGTGCAAAGTGGGGCCCAAATATCGCTCCAGAAGTGAGTGCTAGAGTTCAAATGCCAGCTGGGCAGGTGACGAGTTTGCCTAATGCTCCCTTACGTGTTGGTTGGAATTCAGTTGCGTTAAATGCAAAGTTGGCAGATAACCAACTGCAAGCGAATTGGTTATTCGATTTAACTGACAATGGTGAAATATCGGGAGATGTCACCATTCCAAATGTTGAGCAGCCAGATAAGCAGCTTGAAGGTGATCTTCGCCTGTCAAAAATTGGTTTAGCCTTTTTATCTCCGCTCATTGGTGAATACAATAAATTTGACGCGCAAGTTAACTCACAGCTGGCATTGAGTGGCGAATTAGCTAAGCCGAATGTTACCGGTGAACTGCGAGTCGAGGAGATACTACTACGTGGTGAACTGTCACCCTTGGATATTCAAGGTGGCGAAGTCATAGCAACATTTGGCGGAACAGATGCGACACTTCAAGCCAGTATAGAGACTCCTGATGGCCCTTTAAGTATTGAGGGTGATGCGGATTGGAAAGACCTAGAAGCTTGGAGTAGCCATATTCGAATCTTTGCTAATGAGTTACTCGTTAGTCAACCACCAATGCTTAAAGTGAAGGTGAGCCCTGACATGATGATTAGCCTCGCACCAGAACAGGCGAAAGTGACCGGAACCATCGATTTACCATGGGGCAATATAGTCGTTGAAGATCTTCCTCCGAGCGCGATTGGCATTTCTAAAGATCAAATTCTTCTTGATGAATCTATGCAACCTATTGATGATTCCGCTGCTAGCGTTTTTGCTATTGAAACAGACATTCAAATTACGATTGGTGATGCATTTACGTTATCGGCGTTTGGCCTAGAGGGCAACTTAGTCGGGCAGCTTAATGTGACTCAAAAAGATAAAGGCCCAATCATTCATGGTGAAATCAATATCTTAGAGGGAACATATCGCTCCTTTGGCCAAGACCTTATTATTGATGAAGGTAAAATATTAATGAACGGTCCAGTGGACCAGCCTTATGTCTCCATCAGTGCGATTCGTAATCCAGAAAATACCCGAGATGATGTTGTAGCAGGTGTTCGTGTTGATGGATCTGTTGATGAGCCTACGGTCACTATTTTTTCAGAACCTGCCATGCCACAGGCCAATGCACTCTCTTATCTTCTTCGAGGCCAAGACATTGATGCTGAAACTGGTGGTAATGCCATGACAACGACATTGATTGGCCTCAGCCTTGCGAAAAGCGGTAAAGTTGTTGGCGAAATAGGCGAAGCATTTGGTGTACAAGACCTACAATTAGATACAGCAGGGTCGGGTGAAGAGTCTCAAGTGACTGTGAGTGGCTATGTGTTACCCGGACTTCAAGTGAAATATGGTGTTGGTATTTTTGATGCCGTTGGGGAGTTTACTATTAGGTATAGATTGATGAGTGACTTGTACCTTGAAGTTCTCTCTGGCGTAGATAACGCGGTGGACCTGCTTTATCAGTTTGAATTTGAATGATGACGCTTTTGTTGTGAAAGAAACAGTGTCATCAGCGGGTCTCTTATCACTAGGTTATGAGTAGTACCTAAATGTATTGTACTAAACCGGATAAAGGGAAAAGTGATGAAATATTTATGGTTACTGGTAGTACTGTTTACTGTTGGTTGTGCGCAATTAATGACGCCTGAATCTATAGCTGAAGCAGACTGGGCTGAATTCGGCAAGCAGCGCGGTCTTGATGGCCAACTGTTTCATTCTCAGGAAAGGCTAGCAAAACATGACTCACAAGACATATTAACGGATGAGTTATATATGGCTTACAGCACTGGATATGACGAGGGTAAGGTGGAATATTGCTCTCAAAGCGCTCACATGCTTGGCGTCATGGGCAAGCCATATCGAGGTGTTTGTGACGATATCAAGACCTTCTTTAGGCAAGATTATAATTCCGGCAGAGAGTCTAGTGGTGCGCTTTAGCTAGTTTTTTACTTGAGATATCAACAATGTTCAGCTTAATGATCCTTAGCTGAACATTGTTTTTTCACTGTATCCAATATTATTTTTGAGCTCGTTTATGAGAAAGCATAATCTCTTCTCTCGCAGCCTTTACATCTTTCCAGCCATCGACTTTGACCCACTTTCCAGCTTCCAAATCTTTATAACGCTCAAAAAAGTGGCTAACTTGTGCTTTTAATAGCTCAGGGATATCGCCCACATCCTGAATATCATCATACTCTTTGGATAGTTTAGAGTGAGGGACAGCAAAGACTTTTGCGTCTTCACCTGATTCATCACTCATCATCAGAACGCCTACTGGGCGACAACGAATCACTGAACCCGGTATTAATGGGAAAGGGGTTGGGACGAGTACATCGACCGGGTCACCATCTAATGAAAGCGTGTCATTTATGTAGCCATAGTTGCAAGGGTAGAACATCGGTGCTGACATAAATCGATCCACAAATACCGCACCGGAATCTTTATCCACTTCATATTTTATTGGGTCGGCATTGGCTGGTATTTCGATAATGACATAGAGGTCGTCAGGCAGCGATTTTCCTGCAGGTACGAGATTCAAACTCATCAAAAACTCCTTAATATTGGTATTCGCATAGCAAGCCGTATTTCAAAATTGCTTTGAGATATGAATGTTATTGATGGTTAAAGTTTAGTCATTAATCAGCAGGATGCTAAATTGTAGGGGCACATTTATGAAGTGTGGCAAATCAGGGGGATAGGGAACGTTAACAATGAAAATAGACAAGTCAGTTTTGGCTGACCTGTCTATAAAAATACTATTATTGATTAGTCTTGGTTGTTTTTAATAAACTCTTCAACTTTATTCACCATGCTTTTCGAACCAGTGAAGAAAGGAACACGCTGGTGTAGTTCAGTTGGCTTTAAATCCATGATGCGATTAACACCATCAGAAGCTGAGCCGCCTGCTTGTTCAATGATAAATGCCATTGGGTTGCACTCGTACAATAGGCGAAGCTTACCGTTCGGGTGAGCTTGGGTGCTCGGGTAAAGATAGATACCACCTTTTAACAAGTTACGGTGGAAGTCTGAAACCAATGAACCGATATATCTTGAAGTATATGGGCGTCCATCTTCTGGTTCATTCTCTTGGCAGTATTTAATGTATTTCTTTACGCCCGTTGGGAAGCGAATGTAGTTACCTTCATTGATGGAGTAAATTTTGCCATTGTCTGGCGTCATCATATCAGGATGAGAAAGACAGAATGTGCCAATCGAAGGGTCGTAAGTAAAGCCGTTAACACCATTACCCGTGGTGTAAACCAACATCGTTGAAGAACCGTAGACGACATAACCAGCAGCAACCTGTTTGTTGCCTGGTTGAAGGAAATCTTCTTGTGTTGGTGGTGTACCTACAGGGGAAACTCGGCGGTATATTGAGAAAATTGTTCCGACAGAAACATTCACATCAATATTAGATGAGCCATCAAGTGGATCCATTAAGACGACGTATTTAGCGTTCTTATTGAGTTCTTTATTAAACGCAACGGCTTCATCTTCTTCTTCACTGGCAACGCCACAAACTTGATCGCGAGCTTCTAGCGCTGCTTTAAATTTCTCGTTTGCGTACAGATCCAGTTTTTGTTGCTCTTCACCTTGAACATTATCTGTTCCAACAGAACCTGTGATATCAGCGAGTCCTGCTTTATTTATTTCTCTGTTTACGATTTTTGCAGCAAGTCGAATTGAAGAAATAAGAGATGAAAGATCACCGCTAGCGTGGGGGAAGTCCGCTTGTTTTGAAACAATGAACTCGCCAAGGGTGCGCATTTCAGACATGTTATATCCTTAACAATAATGAGTATGGGGGCGTGGCGATAACGTTTGCCTCTTAATTGGGCTTTATGCAATCACACTAAATATAGTGTAAGCGTTAGATCTTATTTATGGTAATGAAGTAACCGATTGAGTTCTCAAATCATTTGTCGTTTGTCAGCGATTTGCAATCTCACTTCCCTTTGATGGCGAAATGGCGATAATGAGACTCTCAATCGAAAATCACTTCGTAAGGCTAAGTTGTATGCATATTCATATCTTGGGAATTTGTGGCACATTCATGGGCGGCGCAGCAGTATTAGCGCGTCAACTCGGGCATAAAGTAACGGGTTCAGATGCCAATGTGTATCCACCTATGAGTACGTTGCTTGAGTCTCAAGGTATTGAAATCATTGAGGGCTTTGCCCCGTCACAGCTTGACCCACAACCTGACTTAGTGGTTATTGGTAATGCCATGAGCCGAGGTAACCCTTGTGTTGAACATGTTTTAAATACCAACATCCGTTACACCTCTGGGCCGCAATGGCTGCAAGAGTTCTTGCTTCATGACCGCTGGGTACTCGCGGTTTCAGGAACGCATGGCAAAACAACGACTTCTAGCATGCTTGCTTGGATTTTAGAGTCGTGTGGTTATAAACCGGGATTTTTAGTCGGAGGGGTGCTTGGAAACTTTGGAATATCGGCTCGTTTAGGCGAGAGTATGTTTTTTATAGTTGAAGCAGATGAATACGACAGTGCTTTTTTTGATAAGCGTTCCAAGTTTGTTCACTACCACCCTAGAACACTCGTCATGAATAACCTTGAGTTCGATCATGCTGATATCTTTGATGATCTTGAGGCGATTAAGCGTCAATTTCATCATTTAGTAAGAACCGTCCCAGGCAATGGCCGAATATTAGCACCAAAACAAAACTCAGATATTGATGATGTTTTGCAACGAGGCTGTTGGAGTGAAACAGAACTTACCGGTCCTAAAGGGGAGTGGCGAGCGGAAAAGGTAAAAAATGATGGCTCTGTATTTGATGTCTATTTGTATGATGAATGTATCGGTCGAGTGGCATGGGATTTAGTTGGTGATCATAATGTTGATAACGCCTTAATGGCGATTGCAGCGGCAAGACATGTTGGTGTTACCCCCGATCTCGCGTGTGAAGCTTTGGGGCAATTCATCAATACCAAGCGTCGATTAGAGCTTAAAGGTGTGGTTAATGGTGTGACGATCTATGATGATTTTGCGCATCACCCAACCGCGATTGAACTCACTTTAGATGGCTTACGTAATAAAGTCGGTGAGAATAAGATCATTGCTGTTCTAGAGCCACGATCTGCGACAATGAAGCGAGGTGTGCATAAGGAAACATTGGCTGCATCACTGACTAAAGCCGATTCAGTTTTTCTTTATCAGCCAGATAATATTGATTGGTCTTTGCAAGACATTGCGGATAAATGCCAACAGAATACACATGTCAGCAATGATATTAATGAATTAGTCGCTAAAATTAGTTTAGAGGCACAGTCAGGCGATCAAATATTAGTCATGAGCAATGGTGGTTTTGAAGGCATTCACGATAAGTTACTTAATGCATTAGAAGCTTAATTGATGATTTATAGAAAATTGAAAAGTAATTAGAGATGAAAGAACAGACTAAAAAAGCCATAACACTGGCGTTTACAGGTGCATCTGGTGCTCCTTATGGTATTCGTTTATTGGAGTGCTTACTAGCTGCCGATTATAAAGTGTATTTGCTTATCTCTTCAGCTGCGCGCGTCGTAATGGCTACCGAGCACGGGTTAAAGCTACCGAGTGGTCCTGATGCTTGCAAAAAAGCGCTGGTTGAACACTTAGGTTGCGATGGCGATAATTTAGAAGTTTGTGGTAAAGAGGATTGGTTTTCTCCGGTTGCGTCAGGCTCTGCCGCACCAAAGCAAATGGTCGTTTGTCCCTGTTCTGCGGGCAGTGTTGCGGCAATAGCTCACGGTATGTCTGACAACTTAATTGAACGTGCTGCCGATGTGGTGATGAAAGAGCGAGGACAGCTTCTTTTAGTGGTTCGTGAAACGCCATTCTCGACACTTCATTTAGAGAATATGCACAAGTTGTCACAAATGGGCGTAACTATCATGCCTGCCTCGCCAGGTTTTTATCATCAACCTCAGTCTATCGAGGATCTTGTTGATTTTATGGTAGCGAGAATATTAGACCATTTAGGTGTAGAGCAAGGGCTAGTACCACGTTGGGGCTACTCTAAATAAGGATCTTTCATCCAGGTTTGTTAGTTTAGTTGTTGAAGAAACGTTAATCCTTATGGATAAGTCACTCAATACAAATTACAATCACAAATGACTCATCGGGGAGCCAGATACGTATCTACGTGTCAGCTGAGATCAAGCCAAGCTTGGGACCCGCATTTCGGTTTATCTGTCGTGACAAATAAACCGTTATTAACCTGAACCAGATAATGCTGGCGTAGGAATTGAGGGTGGAGCATCGCACTTGTTTATCTCAAATAGCAGTGTCGATTCTTGTAGTGGCTATATATCGTATACCACTGTCCCACCTTGTTTCTGCGCTGCTCAACTAAGGAGAGCGAGCAGTGAAAAACCCTCTAAATACAATTACCCTAGCGACACTAACATCTCTATCCGCTTTGTCATTCATGGCGCAAGCTTCAGATACCCTGACTGTCTATACATACGATTCGTTTGCTGCAGACTGGGGCCCGGGTCCAACGGTTGAAAAAGCGTTTGAAGCTCAATGTGGTTGTGACGTTAAATTTGTCGCACTGGATGATGGTGTTTCTATTCTTAATCGCCTTCGCTTAGAAGGAAAAAATAGCAAAGCGGATATCGTTCTAGGCCTTGATAACAACTTGATGGCGGAAGCGAAGAAAACAGGGCTGTTGGCTACGCACAAAGTAGATACATCGAATGTTGCTCTACCAAATGGTTGGAGTGATGATACCTTCGTACCTTATGACTTTGGTTACTTTGCTTTTGTTTACAACAAAGAGACGTTAGCTAATCCACCAAAGAGCTTAAAAGAGTTAGTAGAAGAGCGTGATGATCTGAAAGTGATCTACCAGGATCCGCGCACATCAACACCCGGACAAGGCTTATTGTTGTGGATGAAGTCAGTCTACGGTGAAGAGAGTAATGATGCATGGCAGCAGCTAGCTAAAAAGACGGTGACCGTGACGAAAGGTTGGTCTGAAGCGTATTCTATGTTCCTGAAAGGTGAATCTGATCTAGTGCTTTCATACACAACATCGCCAGCTTATCACCTGATTGCCGAAGATGATGCGAAATACGCAGCGGCAGATTTCTCAGAAGGACACTACACGCAGATAGAAGTTGCAGCGAAAGTGAACAGCTCTACTAACCAGAAATTAGCCGATGAGTTTATGGCGTTCATTCTAAGTGATGAATTCCAATCAGCGATGCCAACCGGAAACTGGATGTATCCTGTGACAGACATTAAGCTGCCTCAAGGTTATGAGACATTAACACTGCCACAAAAAGCCCTTAGCTTTAGTTCAGACAAAGTAGCAGCAGAGCGTAAAGCTTGGATTCGTGAGTGGCAAAGCGCATTAACGATGTAAGCTGTGGTGATTAGATTAACTGAGAGTCAGTATTGAATTCCATTCCTAAGATTGGCATATGGGTCGCGATAGCTATCGCGACCTTTGTCATTTCTGCATTAACAGCATTATTGTTAGAAGCGCCGTCCTTCGATCTTAGTTTAGTATGGGGCGATCCTTACTATCGTCATGTCACTAAGTTCAGTTTCTATCAGGCACTATTATCCTCATTGCTCAGTGTCGGATTTGCAATTCCAGTTGCGCATGCACTGTCGCGTCGCCATTTTAAAGGTAAAGATCTCGTACTCAAACTGTTTGCTACAACACTGGTGTTGCCTGTATTGGTTGGCGTATTTGGTTTGCTTGCGATTTACGGAAACAGTGGGTTGATATCGGTATGGCTCCAGCGCTTTGATAGCACAATGCCATTCTCGATCTATGGGTTGAATGGAATCTTGCTTGCTCACGTTTTCTTTAATCTCCCTTATGCCAGCCGACTGTTACTGCAAGCATTGGAAACCGTGCCTACTGAGCAACATAAACTTTGCGCGCACTTGGGCATGAGTCACTGGGATAAGTTTAAATGGGTTGAATGGCCAAGGCTGAAGCAGCAACTGCCACATGTGTTTGGCTTGGTGTTTATGCTCTGTTTCACCAGTTTTGCAACGGTGATGGCATTGGGAGGCGGACCAAAATCAACCACTATCGAGCTTGCCATCTATCAGGCAATCAAATTTGAGTTTGATCTTCAGGCTGGTGCGTTACTTGCGATATGGCAAATGCTGCTTTGTGCGGTGATTGCATTTAGTATTCAACGACTGTCAAAGCCTTTACCCGTAAGCTCTGGTGCAACACAAAAGCGCCTCTATTTGATCAATGATACATGGCGTTCAAAAGGGTGGGATAGCTTTTGGATCATGGGTGCTCTATTGCTCGTGTTACCCCCTTTACTTATGGTTATCCTTAGCGGGATGAATAGTCAATTACCTGTTGTGTTAAGTGACAGCCGTTTTTGGTCTGCGCTGTGGTCCTCTCTTAAAGTCGCCAGCTTGGCCAGCATTATTGCCGTGACCGTCGGGGTGAGTATTCTCGTTACTAGCCGCACACTTCGCTTGAGGAGCCAACATCGTCATGCCGACCAAATAGAGTTAATGGGCACTATCATTTTGGTGACGCCCGGCTTAGTCGTGAGTACTGGACTATTTTTGTTGCTGCGAAATATTACTGATGTATTTAGCGTTGCGAGTGTGGTGGTGGTTTCAGTAAATGCCTTGATGGCACTGCCTTATGTGATTAAAACCCTCGCTCAGCCCATGCTGCACATTGCCCAGCAATATCAATATGTGTGTGCCAGTCTTGGAATGAAAGGTTGGCAACGATTTAGAGTGGTTGAATTAAGAGCGCTTCGCAAACCAATGGCGCATGCCTTTGCGATAAGCTTTATGTTTTCTATAGGCGATCTCAGTGCCATTGCACTGTTTGGCAGCCAAGAGTTCAGAACACTACCTTTGTATTTATTTCAATTATTAGGCAGCTATCAAATGGATGCAGCCGCGGTTGTTTCAGTAACGTTATTACTATTGAGTGTGAGCTGTTTTGCAGTGATTGAAATGTTATTTAAAGCTAATGGGAGAGTGGGTAAGTGTTAAGTTTAAAAAATATAGATTACCACTATCATCAAGAGTGCTTTTGTTTTGATTTGAACATTGAGAAAGGCACAATTACGGCTTTAATGGGGCCGAGTGGGGCGGGTAAATCGACTTTACTAAGTTTGGTCGCTGGGTTTATCGACCCTGTTTCTGGCTCGATTGAAGTGGAAGAAAATTCGGTTGTGGGTCAGGCACCTTACCTGCGTCCATTTTCGATGTTATTCCAAGAGCACAATCTTTTTGCTCATCTCACAGTTCGAGAAAACATAGGCTTGGGCCTGCACCCAGGTTTGAAGCTCAATGACGCTCAAAAGCAGCAAGTGGTTGATGCAGCGCAACAAGTATCGGTCGATGAATTATTAGATAGGTTGCCTGAACACTTATCAGGAGGACAACGTCAGCGTGTTGCTCTAGCTCGGTGCTTTGTTCAGCCTCACCCGATCTGGTTACTTGATGAGCCTTTTTCTGCCCTTGATCCTGTCCTACGTGAAGAGATGTTGGCGCTGGTTAAACGTCTTGCTAATGAGAGAAACATTACTGTATTGATGGTGACACACCATATTAATGATGCTAAGTCGATTGCCAGTCACTTTGCGTTCATTGCCAATTACAAAGTAGAAGTTGTTGATACAGTCGATCAATTGACTGAATTGCATGAAAATAAACAGTTGGCTGAATTTGTTAAAGCCGCACAGTAGTTTTCATCTCTAAAACCATTTTTAAGCAATAAAAAAGGTTGATAAAATAAACTTATCAACCTTCTTACGTTACTTTTCGTGGAAGCTATACTATTTTTGTGTCGCTTCGTGCTGCTCTTTCAATACCTGAAAAACTTCGCGGAAGGCTTTTGCAGGCTTACCGGCTTTCTTCTCTTTATTGGCTTGACGAACTAGCTGGCGTAAGCGCTGGCGATCGGTATCAGGGTATAGATCCATAATATCAGCAATAGCACTATCACCTTCTTCAATCACTCGGTCGCGTAGCTTTTCAAGTTTATGAAATTCGACCGTTGCTTGTGAGTGCTTGTTGCGGATCTTATCTAGCCCCGCTTGCAATGGTTCAGTATCGAGCGTACGCATCATCTTACCAATGTATTGCAGTTGACGACGTTTCGCTTCATTCTTGAAACGTTGCGCATCTTTAATTGCATCAGCAAGATCTTCACTCATTGGGATCTTTTTCAACATAGTTGGTGTTAGAGCAACTAGCTCTTCCCCCAACTTTTGCAAGATATCCATATCGTGCTTCATTTCGGTTTTGCTCACCCAAATGATCTCTTCTTCCGGTTCCCAAGGCGCTTTCTGGTTTTTACGAGCCATCTTTTCTGCCTATATCACTGTCTTAAACTAATATTAGGTCTATTTTAACAACAATCGTGGGGAGATTGCGAAATTCTTGTTATCCTAAGCCAATATAATTCAAAAATGACTCAGATTAGATATGGATGTAAAACAACAAGTCGCTCAACAGCGCGTTGATTTAGAAGCCGCAGTCGCGAAAGCTCTTGAAATGGCTTCAGTGAGTGCAGATGCTGCAGAAGTTGCGATCACTAAATCAACGGGACTCAGTGTTTCTACTCGCATGTGCGAAGTTGAGAACGTTGAATTTAACAGTGATGGTGCGTTAGGGATTACTGTTTATCGAAATCAACAAAAGGGCAGTGCATCAACGTCTGATCTGAGTGATAAAGCGATTGCACAAACTGTCGCGGCAGCATTAGATATTGCTCAATATACTTCAGCCGATCCCAATGCAGGTCCCGCACCGAAAGAGTTTATGGTTACGGATATTCCAGATTTGGACCTTTTCCACCCGGATACGCCAGATCCTGATTACGCAGCACAGATTGCAATTGCAGCTGAAGAGAAAGCACTCTCATTCAGCGATAAAATTAAGCAGAGTGACGGCGCAAGCTACGACAGTCACTATGGCGTAAAGGTTTATGGTAATAGCCATGGTCTACTTGCAAGTTACGCATCGAGCCGTCATAGCACGAGCTGTTGTGTAATTGGTCAAGGTCAAAATGGTGAGATGGAGCGTGATTACAGCTATACGCTTGCACGTCATCGTGACGAACTATGGACACCAGAATCTGTTGGCCAGCAAGCGGCAGAGAAAACCATTAGCCGTTTAGATGCTAGAAAGCTGGCAACAGGAACTTATCCTGTGATGTTTGCGGCTGATGTGGCAACAGGGCTTATTGGTCACTTAGTCATGGCTATTAGCGGTGGTAACCTATATCGTAAGTCATCATTCTTGCTTGATAAACTCGGTGAGAAGATTCTACCAGAGTGGTTTAACATCTCAGAGCGCCCTCATGTTCTACGTGGTTTAGCGTCTAGCCCATTTGATAGTGAAGGTGTTTATACTCAAGACCGTGAAATTATCACTGATGGTGTTTTGGCTACTTACCTAATCACCAGTTACGCCGCGCGTAAAATGAATATGCAGGTAACTGGCCATGCTGGTGGTATCCACAACTGGTATGTTCAATCGACAGGTCAAAACTTTGAGCAGATGCTTAAAGAGCTTGGCACTGGCCTGCTAGTTACTGAAGTAATGGGCCAAGGTGTGAACATTGTGACTGGTGACTATTCTCGTGGCGCAGCTGGTTTCTGGGTTGAGAATGGTGAAATTCAATATCCAGTCTCTGAAATTACCATTGCTGGCGATTTGAAAGATATGCTTTCACGTATCGTCGCCGTTGGTAGTGATGTAGAAACTCGCTCTCAAATTCAAACCGGCTCTATTTTACTTGATACGATGAAGATTGCTGGCGAGTAACAAGTTTAGTTAAGCTTATAAAGCTAGATACCGAATAGAGAAAAGGCTTAACAGTGATTGCTGTTAAGCCTTTTTTAACTTTCTACTACCGGCTTTCACAAGAAAGCGCAGAGGAATTTGTTTTAATAACTAAATATTCTAATAACCAAATACTTAAATAACCAAAGTCGCCAAACCAAGGAAGACAAACAAGCCAATGACATCGGTGATGGTTGTGAGCATCATGCCGCCTGCCAGTGCAGGATCGATATCCATCTTTTTAAGCATGATAGGGATACTTACACCGGCGATACCAGCCACGAGTAAGTTGACCATCATAGCGGCAGAAATAATCCCACCGAGTACCCAGTCAGACTTCCAAGCAACAACAATTGCGCCAATGATTAATGCCCAGAGTATGCCATTTAAAAAGCCGATAGCCGCTTCCTTTAGCAGTAGTTCACGCTTGTTAGAGTCACCGATATGACCCAGAGCAAGACCACGAATAACGAGTGCCACGGTCTGGTTACCAGCAACACCGCCCATCGATGGAACGATGGTCATTAAGACGGCGATAGCTGCCATCTGTTCAAGCGTTGCTTCAAACATATTGGAAACGGATGCCGCAGTTAGAGCTGCGAGGACATTCACACCAAGCCAGATACTACGCTTGCGAGCGGATTTTACGACTGGTGCAAAGGTATCTTCATCATCATCAAGGCCCGCCATACTCATCATCGAGTGTTCGGCATCTTCACGAATTACATCAACCACATCATCAATGGTAATACGGCCAACAAGGTGTTGGTTCTTATCGACAACCGGTGCAGAAACCCAATTACGACGCTCAAACAGGCTAGCGACATCAGAATCACTGGTGTCTACCGAAATTGCCTCATCTGCGTCATCCATTACCTCGATGATTGGCATATCAGGTTGTGTGGTCAATAGTGCTATTAGTGGCAGTTGACCAATCAAGCGACTCTCTTGATCGATAACATAAAGTGAGTCCGTCGCCTCAGGCAGTTCACCTTTCATGCGAAGGTATCGCAACACAACATCCACATCGACATCTGCACGAATAGTGATAACGTCGGTATTCATAATACCGCCGGCCGTACCTTCAGAGTATGAAAGTGCAGTTTCTACACGCTGACGATCAGAAATGTCCATCTGTGACAGAACTTCACGCGAGACATCGTCAGGCAAGCTACGCAAAACGTAAGCAACATCATCGGTATCCATACCTTCGGTTGCTTCAGCCAGTGTCTCTGGAGCCATCTTCGAGACGAGTCCATCTTTGACATCTTCGCTGAGCTCATCGAGGATCTCACCGTAATCTTCGGGATCGGTCAGTTGCCATAGAACTTCACGGCTTTTTCGTGGAGAGGCTTCAAGGAGGTGAGCGATATCTTCAGGTTCCATGTCTTGCAGTTGGCGTCTGACATGGACAAAGCGACCATTTTCTAGTGCGTCGGTTACTTCTTGGAGGGCTTGGTGAGCCTGATCAAATTCAATTTGCTCTGCCATGGATTCCCCCTATCTCTTAGTACTTACAATGCTTTGAATAGTAACTTAATTCTATACCTAAGCAACTAATAATGTGGCTGACAGATGATAAAAATAATGTGGGTATTTAAGTGGTGAGTGGCGTTGAGGGTTACTCTTCTTCTTCAAAACGGTCTTCAATTAAATGACAAATTGCTTCTAGAGCGTTAATTGCGTCATTACCTTCAGCGTTGATCGTAACATGTTGCCCTTGAGCAGACTCTAGCATCAGAAGTCCCATTACGCCGTCAGCGGTTGCTTCCGTACCTTCATGATTGATGATCGTTAGGATGGCGTCAAAAGACTGAGCAAGCTCAACAAGTTTAACAGCAGCGCGAGCGTGCAGCCCAAGACGGTTTTGAATTAAAACAGTACGACTTTGTTGCTGCATATTAGTCCCTTTAAATAGCGGTATTAATAAAATAGAGGCAGGGTTTTATGAGTGATGCTCTTCTAAAGAGGCATGACGAATTTGAACCTGTTTGCCAAGCTTCGAAAAGTACTCACCAATCTGTTGAGTCAAATAGACGGAGCGATGTTTTCCACCAGTACAACCAATGGCTACCGTTAGGTAACTACGATTGTTGTTTTCTAAATTTGGTAGCCAATTAGAAATGAAGGTTTGAATCTGATTTTTTAATTCCGTTACTTCATTGTGGCTTTCTAAGAACTCAATAATCGGCTGATTGAGCCCCGTCATTGGGCGAAGCTCTGGCTCCCAGTGGGGATTGGGTAGAAATCTGACATCAAAGATATAGTCAGCATCGTTAGGCAGACCATATTTGAACCCAAATGACTGGAAAACCATGATTAGATCTTTGCTTTCACACCCTTCAACTTTCATTCTTACTGTTTCACTCAGTTCGTGAAGAGACTGGTTACTGCTATCAATAAGTAGGTTAGCGTGCTCTTTAACTGGCGAGAGAACCGTTTTTTCTAGTTCGATAGCTTGAGCAAGTGAAGGTTTTGAGTCACTTAGCGAGAGAGGGTGGATTCGACGGGTTTCGCTGTAGCGCTTAAGTAGCGTTTCTTGGTTTGCATCAAGAAACAGCACACTGATATTGCTGTTCTCTTGCAGTTTAGTGACGAGGTCATCGACCAATGTAGGTTCTTTTGGCAGGTTTCGAATATCGATACTTACTGCTACGTTTTGTTTGCTGTCACTGACCGAGTGCATAAATGCATCCAATAAATTAACAGGAAGGTTATCAACGCAGTAGTATCCAAGATCTTCGAGAACTCTCAGTGCAACGCTTTTTCCGGCACCTGAGTGACCACTAACAACAATTAAACGCATGATAGAACTCAGTGATTGATCATGATGTTGTAAAGCTCTTCATCATTTTGAGCATTACGCAGCTGTTTTAACACTTGTTTGTCATTTAGGCGTGCAGCCATGGATGACAATGTTTTGAGGTGTTCTTTACATTGCTCTTCAGGTACCAGTAAAGCAAAAAGTAAATCAACAGGTCGATTATCAATCGCACCAAACTCGATTGGCTGCTCGCACTGCAGTAGTACAGCGATTGCGTGGTCACTTGAATTCATTCGTGCGTGAGGAATGGCAATACCGTTACCAATCCCTGTGCTGCCAACCTTTTCGCGGCTGAGCATACATTCAAATAACTCTGTTGAGTTTTGCCCTGTTTGGTTTGCAACGATCTCGCTGATCATCTCTAGGGCTCTTTTTTTGCTGGTGCATTGAACTGCACTTTTGGTGCAGTTCAATGTCAATACTTCGCTTAATTGCATGGTTAATGGCTACTTAGCTTTTCTTTGTGCTTATTGAGTTGTCTTACGAGTTTATCCACGAGTGAGTCAATCGCCGCATACATACTTTCATCATCTGCGGTGGCGTGAATATCTCCCTGATTTACGTGCAGCGTAGCTTCAGCGATCTGGCGTACTTTTTCAACCTTCAATACCACATGAACGTCATTTATGTGGTCAAAAAACCGCTCGAGCTTTTTAAATTTGGTATTTACATAGTCTTGCATTGAATCGGTAAGATCAACGTGATGGGCATTAATATTGATTTGCATAGACTTTCCTTTTCAGTTTGGGCCTTTATAGCAGGCGTTTACGCTGACTTGATGGGGCAATGCCCAAAGATTCGCGGTACTTCGCTATCGTCCGTCTAGCAACCTGAATCCCTTGTTCAGCCAGTAAGGCTGCAATTTTGCTATCACTGAGTGGTTTTGCGGTATTTTCTGCCGCAACCAACTTTTTGATAAGAGCACGTATTGCAGTGGATGAACATTCTCCTCCGTTGTCAGTACTGACATGGCTAGAGAAGAAATATTTCAACTCGAATATACCTCTAGGGGTATGCATAAATTTCTGTGTCGTGACTCGAGATATGGTTGACTCATGCATTTCAACCGCTAATGCAACATCATTGAGAACCATCGGTTTCATCGCTTCTTCTCCATATTCGAAGAAATCGCGCTGATGTTCAACTATGCATTTGGCAACTTTGAGCAGCGTCTCGTTTCTGCTTTCTAAGCTTTTGATTAACCACTTGGCTTCTTGCAAGTTACTTCTGATGTATTGGCTATCAGGGCTACTGCCTTTACCAAGACTGGCATATTGCTGATTAACTTTTAGCTTTGGAACACTGTCTGGGTTAATGGTGACAACCCATTTGCCATGATCTTTAAACACAGAGACGTCAGGAATAACGTACTCAGCATGGTCTGGTGTAATGCGGCTGCCGGGTCTTGGATCAAGTTGTTGGATCAGAGTGAGTACGTCACGAAGATCGGCTTCTTTTAACTTAGTCTCTTTGATGATCAGTTTGTAATCACGATTACCGAGTTGATCGATGTGATCGCTGAGCACCAGCTTTGCTTCTTCTAGCCAGGGTGTCTCTTTAGGGAAAGTAGCGAGTTGAAGGAGTAAGCAGTCTTGTAGATTTGCAGAGCCAACCCCAAGAGGGTCAAACTGCTGAATACGTTTGCGAACCGCTTCTATCTCGTCTAGCTCTATCTCTTCGCTATCAAAGCTTTCTAAGATATCGGTGGTCGAGATAGTGAGATAGCCATAGTCGTCTATAGCGTCAATGATCGCTAAGGCGATGGTTCTATCGGTATCGCTAAATGGAGTTAAATCGAGTTGCCAAAATAGGTAATCTTGCAGTGACTGGGTTGTTTCGCCTTGATAGACAGGTGCATCATCATCGAATGCAATCCCGGTGCTACCAGTGTTAGCGGAATAGACATCTTCCCATGTTGTGTCTATCTCAAGGTCATTGCTGATCTCCGACTTTTCAATTAACTCTGAACTGTCTTTTAGATCTGGTTCTGCTAATTCAGGTTCGGCGACTTCAACCGTCGGTTCTTTATCTTCAGTCGTGTTTTTTTCTTGGGCGACGGGTTCGTCACTCGGCTCTTCGACATCGAGCAGCGGATTAGAATCAAGCGCTTCTTGAATCTCTTGCTGAAGGTCGAGAGTCGACAATTGCAACAAACGAATCGCTTGTTGCAACTGGGGAGTCATGGCTAACTGTTGACCTAGCTTGAGCTGTAATGAGGGTTTCATTCAGTATCGCTTACCTTGTTATTATTAGAATCCACTTCGCTCTCTATTTAATCATAGACGGAATTGTTCACCGAGATAAACTTGTTTTACTTGTTCATTATTGAGAACATCTGCCGGAGTTCCTTCCGCGATAAGATGTCCTTGGCTCACTATGTAAGCTTTTTCACATACATCAAGGGTTTCACGAACGTTATGGTCGGTAATCAGTACACCTAAACCACGATCACGTAAGTGCTCAATGATTTTCTTAATATCGATAACTGAGATTGGGTCAACACCTGCAAACGGTTCATCAAGCAAAATGAACTGAGGGTTAGCAGCCAGTGCTCGTGCTATCTCGACTCGGCGACGCTCACCACCAGAAAGCGCCATACCGGCACTTTTTCGGATGTGTTGAATGTGGAACTCTTCGAGCAGATCCTCGAGTTTATCTTGTCGCTCTTCTTGTGTGATCTCTTCACGAGTTTCAAGAACGGCCATGATGTTATCTTCTACTGATAGCTTACGAAAAATAGACGCTTCTTGTGGAAGGTAGCCAATCCCCATTCGAGAGCGGCTGTGCATCGGTAGGATACTAATATCTTTATCATCGATACTGATCTTACCTTCATCACGTGCAACCAACCCAACAATCATGTAGAACGACGTTGTTTTACCTGCCCCATTCGGCCCAAGTAACCCGACAATTTGTCCCGACTCAACCTGTAGGCTCACGTCAGAAACTACGCGGCGGTTTTTATAACTTTTCGCCAGATTTTCAGCTTTTAGTATCGACATAGTTATTCTTGTACCGTTTGAGGTTGTAGTACTGTAGATACGCGATCGCCATTATTACCATCAGCAATAAGCTTCTGGTCTGTAATCTGATAGCGGATCTTTGAACCGCGAGTGATGCTGTCGTCTTGAGAGAGCATGGCGCGCTTGATCATCGTTAAGCGGTCATCAACCATTTTGTAATAGAGCTCTTCAGCTTCACCGTAAAGCGTCTTGCCATCATCTGTAAGTTGAGAGAAGGTTGCTAGATCGCCATACCCTTCAATCTCTTCAATGGTGCCATCTTCTGGGTTACGCAGCACAATAACTTTGTCAGCATTAATATTAATGCTGCCTTGCTTTAACTTAACGTCACCAATGAAAGTGACTTTATTGCTTTGCATATCAAGATGCTGGCTGTCTGAATCTATGTAAACGGGTTGGTCTTTATCTGTCGAGAGCGCCATTGCGCTACCTGAAGCGGCCAAACAAGCAATCAGGCTAAGGTGCGAGAGTTTCATATCTACCTTGAACATAGTTGTAAAGAACAGCGTTGTTATCAGCAAAGTTGCCTTTCATCGCCTGTCCTTCTGTTTCAAATTGTGGGCCCACAAGAACAACTTGGTTGTCAGCCCAAAAATCACGATTGGTTAATTTAATACTGAGTTCTTCTGTCGACATCGTATCAAAACCTGATTCAGCGAGCAGGTTATTAGCAATTACATTGTCATACAGAGTCAAAATTTGATCGCTATCGAGTAAGGCTCTATCAGCGGTAATTTCCCACTCTTGCTCAGTACCTTCTTTGTATATTTTAAGTACTGGTAAATCAAACCAAGTGTCACCACTTTCGGCAAAGTTTTCCAAATATACCGAGGTAATGATATAGCTGCGAATGCCACTTTCCGTGTAAGAGACGTTCTCAATATCACGACCTGTAAACATTGGAAGCTCTTGGTTTGGTGCTACTTGAATATCAAACTCTTGTTCTTTGTCATACAGGTAATACGTCGACCATGTGATGACAAAAAATAGTAATAGATAAATAATACGAGACAGACTCATATACTAAGGCCTTTATGGCAATCAAGTTCATCGCGTGCTTGAAGAATTAAATCACACACTTCACGAACGGCCCCGTGACCACCTTTAATCGATGTGACGTAGTTGGCACGTTTGGCGAGCAGTGGGTGTCCATCAGCAACGCAGACTTTTAAACCGACTTTTTCCATTACTGGCCAGTCAATTAAGTCATCTCCAATATAACCTGTTTGTTCTGGTGCAACATTGAGCTTGTCACAAATATCCAAATAGGCTTTTACTTTGTCGTCTTGACCTTGATAAATGAGTGAAATACCAAGAGCTGTCATGCGATTTTCAACAATTTGAGATTTACGGCCAGTAATAATGGCGATTTCAATACCTGCGTTCATTAACGACTTAACACCATAGCCATCACGGGTATGAAAAGTCTTAAGCTCTTCACCATTGTTGCCCATATAGATGCGACCATCTGAGAATACGCCATCAACATCGCATATAAGCAGTTTGATCTCTTTGGCGATAGCAACAATTTCAGCATCAACAGAGCCGTATAGGGTTTCTACTTGATTTTTAAGAGCATGAGTACTCATTACATTACTCCAGCTTTTAGCATGTCATGCATATTTAGTGCGCCAACAAGTCGGCCTTCATGGCAAAGCATAAGACCATTGATGCTTTTCTCTTGCATCAAGTTCAACCCTTCTGCGGCGAGCATATCAGGATGTGCAATGCTCGGATTTTTCGTCATAACTTCACCAATGGTTGAGCTATGAATGTCGATACGTTTGTCTAGAATACGCCTTAAATCACCATCGGTAAATATACCGACGAGGTGTTGGTCTTTATCGACAACAGCTGTCATACCAAGCCCCTTTTGGCTTATTTCGAGCAAAGCATCACGAATAAGGGTGTCGGCAGTAACAGTCGGTAATGTATTACCAGAATGCATGATATCTGACAGTTTAAGCAGTAACTTGCGCCCAAGGGCACCACCAGGGTGAGACATTGCAAAATCTTCAGCAGTAAAGCCACGTGCTTCCATTAAAGCCACGGCTAATGCATCGCCCATCACAAGTGTTGCAGTTGTGCTGGAGGTCGGTGCAAGTTCAAGAGGGCAAGCTTCTTTTGGTACGGTAATTTGCAAGTGGAAATCCGCAAGTGTTGCCATATTAGATTTAGGTTTGCCAGTCATGCTGATGATGCAAATATTACGACGTTTTAGTACCGGAAACAGCGATAGAATTTCAGACGATTCACCCGAATTTGAAATCGCGAGTACAATATCACTAGAACCAATCATGCCTAAATCGCCGTGAGCGGCTTCTCCAGGGTGAACAAAGAAAGAAGGCGTTCCGGTACTCGCTAATGACGCTGCAATCTTATTGCCAATGTGCCCAGACTTCCCCATTCCCATGACAACAACCTTACCTTTGTTGGTAAGGATTCGCTCACAGGCTCCAGAGAAGTCTTGATTAAGATACTGTTCTAGCTGTTCCAAAGCTTGAATTTCAGTCGTCAGGACTTGCTTGGCGACACGGCGATAATCAAAAGTTGAGGACATAGCGCTACTCCAAATCTGCGTTATGCAGTCATATTGATGATGAGATAAGCCTGATAAGCAATAAAGAGGGTGAATAGAACTCCGCCCTCTATGCGATTAATACTGCGAGATTTGCCCAGAGCCATAACAACGAGTAGAAGAGAAACGGCTAGCATGACCCAGAAGTCGCGGTCCATTGCCTGTGCATTAATAATCGATGGGCTTAAAATACCAGGGATGCCCATCACTGCGAGAATATTGAATACATTTGAGCCAATAATGTTACCGACCGCCATGTCGTCTTCGCCCTTTAATACACCGGCTAAAGAGGCAGCAAGCTCAGGCAAGCTGGTACCAACGGCAATAATAGTGAGACCAATGACTAGGTCACTCATGCCAAAGAATTTAGCGATAATTACGGCGTTATTGACTAGTACACTTGCTGCAATCGGCAGAATAATCAAACCGATGACAACCCACATACCGGCTTTTATGTTACTCACACCCTCAGGGACTTCGGACTCTTGTTCATCAATGAGTGCATCACCATTTTTCTTCTCATTTCTGCTGATGCGTAACATCGTTAGGATGAAAAAGGCGAATAGAACAAACAGTAGTATACCTTCAGGGCGGCCAAGGTGATTATCCCACAAAATAACACCAGCAACTAAGGTCACGCCTATCATTAAAGGAAGTTCACGCCTTAGAACCGCAGAGCTAATCGAGAGAGGCTTAATTAACGCGGTAATACCGAGAATTAAGGCAATGTTTGCGATGTTTGAACCCAATACGTTACCAACGGCAGTATCGGTTTTGCCATCCAATGCGGCAGTGGCTGAAACCATCATTTCAGGTGCTGAAGAACCCATGGCTAGTATTGTCATACCGATAACCAATGGTGATATTCCAACATTTCGTGCAAGTGCAGCAGCACCAAAAACCAGTTTGTCCGCACTCCATACTAAAAATACGAGTCCGACAATGAGAAATGCTACAGCTTCCAGCATGATGATTCCTAAAATTATTTCAATAATGGCATAACCGTTAATTTTGACGGTTTGGTCGCTAAAAGGGAAGATTTAGATGAAATTAATTCTCTGTTAGTCGGTAACTTGTCTCGATGTTGACAACAAAGGGACGAATTTTTTCGACGCAATATCGAATTCAAAGCCTAATACTTTAATTTAATGAGTAATATGCTTATGATTCATAATCTAATGGATGCACATTTATGGATGATACTCAGTGCCTATGCCAGCAAGTGATCTCATTACAATCAACCAATTAAACTTCTCTCGTTCGGGAAGAGTCATTTTTGACGATATAACCTTGTCTGTTCCTACCGGAAAAATTACCGCGATTATGGGGCCGTCAGGGATAGGCAAAACGACGCTACTTCGATTGATCGGTGGTCAGCTATCACCTAACTCTGGCGAAATATGGTTTGATGGTGACAATATTCCTCAGCTAAATCGCAAGCAATTGTATCAAGCCCGTAAAAAAATGAGCATGCTGTTCCAGTCAGGTGCTCTGTTCACCGACTTAAGCGTGTTTGATAATGTTGCCTACCCTTTGCGAGAGCATACCAAGCTAGACGAGTCGTTAATTCGCACCTTAGTTCTGCTAAAACTTGAAGCCGTAGGTTTACGTGGTGCAGCGCAATTAATGCCAAGCGAGCTATCTGGTGGTATGGCAAGGCGTGCAGCCTTAGCTCGAGCTATCGCGCTTGACCCTGAACTCATCATGTATGACGAACCTTTTGTTGGCCAAGACCCGATCACTATGGGGGTTTTAGTTGAGCTCATCCGTAACTTAAATCAGGCGTTGGGTGTCACCTCTGTCGTTGTTTCTCATGATGTCCCTGAAGTGATGAGTATTGCCGACTGGGTTTACTTACTTGCTGATGGAAAGGTCATTGCACAAGGCTCCCCTCAAGAACTTGAGGAGAATACTGATCCTAAAGTTGTACAGTTCTTACAAGGTTTCGCGGATGGACCCGTTCCATTTCGTTACCCTGCTCGTGATATTAAACAGGAGTTATTTTAATGATTGCGACTTTGATGGCGTTTATATCAAGCATTGGTCAGCGCGCGATCTCAATATGTGAATCTTTTGGTCGAGCCAGTTTTATGCTTTATGGCGCGCTTATCACTCGACCACAACCGATAAAAAACTTTCCTCTATTGTTGAAGCAACTGCATAGCGTTGGCGTTCAGTCTTTAGCCATTATCCTCGTATCAGGTCTATTTATTGGCATGGTACTGAGCTTGCAGGGTTACGTAGTATTGGTTGATTACGGTGCTGAGGGCAGTTTAGGCCAAATGGTTGCACTCTCTCTATTACGAGAGCTGGGCCCTGTAGTGACGGCATTGCTCTTTGCAGGGCGAGCAGGCTCTGCGCTAACTGCTGAAATTGGCCTTATGAAAGCAACCGAACAGCTATCAAGCCTAGAAATGATGGCTGTCGATCCCCTTAAGCGAATTATTGCACCAAGGTTCTGGGCGGGGATTATTTCTATGCCGCTGCTTGCGATGATCTTTATGGCAGTTGGCATTTGGGGTGGTCAACTGGTAGGGGTCGATTGGAAAGGCATCGATCACGGAAGCTTTTGGTCAGCGATGCAATCTTCGGTAGAACTGGGTAAAGACATTGGTAATAGCGTGATTAAATGTATGGTGTTTGCTTTTACCATTACATGGATAGCGTTATTTAATGGTTATGACTCTGTACCTACATCTGAGGGAATTAGCCAAGCCACGACACGTACTGTTGTACACTCATCTCTAGCTGTATTAGGGCTAGACTTTATACTGACCGCATTGATGTTTGGGAATTAATCATGCAACAAAATAAAAAAATGGAATTTTGGGTTGGCGGCTTCGTACTGGTGGGAATTTGCGCAGTCTTGATAATGATTTTTCAAGTTGCTGACGTTAAAGGACTAGGTTCGAACGATACTTATACCCTACATGCTGAGTTTGACAACATAGGAAGCTTGAAGGTGCGTTCTCCCGTTAAAGTGGGTGGGGTCGTTGTCGGTCGAGTAACCAGTATTGGTTTAAACCCTGATAATTTACTGCCTTTCGTGTCGATGGATGTAAGTAGCGATTATCAACAGTTCCCTGAGACATCAAGTGTACAAATTCTGACTTCTGGTCTGATTGGTGAGCAGTACATAAGCCTAATACCAGGTTTTGTTTTTGATGATGAAGAGATGCTAATTGATGGTGATTATGTAGAAGATACTAAATCGGCATTGGTGTTGGAAAACTTGATTGGCCAAGTGCTTTATAGTCTAGGTGGGTCTGATGATAAAGAGGCTGAGGAGTAGTCGTATGTTTAAAGCTCGTAAATTGAGTAGCCACTGGTTCAGTACTGTCATTGGATTCGTTAGCTGCTTATTAGTATCGACTTCTGTTCACGCCGAAGTACTCGATAAGACTCAGCCGTATCAAATGATGAAACAAGTATCAGAGCAAGCTTTCTCACGCTTAAAGGCGGAGCAGGATATTGTGCAGCAAAACCCTGAGCACCTGAAAGTGATTGTGGAAGAGGAGTTGATGCCGTACGTCAATGACAGATACGCAGCGTTAAAACTACTTGGTCAGAATGTCAAAGGTGCAGATAGAAGTGATGTCGGTGTTTTTATGCAGGCGTTTCGTAAATATCTTGTCACCTCTTATGCTCAAGTATTGACGCAATATACCAATCAAACGATTGAGTTAGGGCCAGAGCCGCGCTTAGAAGCTGGTAAGAGAATTACCACTATTAAAGTCGATATTATTGATGCACCTAGACCGAATATAAAGCTTGAGTTTAAGCTGCGCAAAGATAAGAAAACGGGAGAGTGGGCCGCGTTTGACCTTATTGCAGAAGGTATTAGCTTGTTATCAAGCAAGCAGTCAGAGTGGAGCGGAAAGATTCGCCAAGAAGGAATATTAGCCGTTGCGAAAGAACTTGAGTCATTAGCAGCAAAGCCTATTCATTTTGAGAGAACACAGTGATGAGTCATCCTCAGTGGCAGCAGTCTAGTTTTGATAGTGTTAGTTTGCTTGGCATTATTGATAGAGAAACCGTCCCGTCGCTGTGGAATTATGCGCAAACATGGCAAGTGGACGAAAAAGAGGTCGAAATATCACTAAAACATGTAGAAAGAATTGATTCTGCAGGAATGGTGATGTTAATTCACCTAATAGAGCATGCAAAAAAGCAAAACTGTCATATAATGCTCAGCTTCGTGCCAGAGCAGCTGAGCACCTTATTCAAGTTAAGCCATATAGAATCAATCTTAACTGAACACATACACATAAAGCAGGGGTGAATTGTGGATAGCGCAAAAGTACAACAGATTTTAGAAGAGACATTAAGCCTTCAAGAAGTGCACGTAAAAGGCGAGGGAAGCCATTACGAAGTCGTCGCTGTTGATGCTTGTTTTGATGGGATGAGCCGCGTTAAAAAACAACAACTTATTTATGCACCTCTGATGGAATTCATTCAAAGAAACGACATCCATGCAGTATCAATAAAAGCGTTTACGCCCGCTGAGTGGGCACGCGATAAAAAATTGATGTCGTTGTAAGGTTATTTAATGGAAAAGTTTCGAGTAATTGGATCGAAGGCACCGTTAAGCGGTGAAGTGACGATCTCTGGTGCTAAAAATGCAGCACTGCCTATTTTATTTGCTTCAATCTTGGCTGAAGAGCCGGTTGAGGTAAGCAATGTTCCACATCTTCGTGATATCGATACGACGATGGAGCTGCTTAAGCGCTTAGGTGCGAAGGTTTCACGTAACGGCTCAGTTCATGTTGATCCGAGTAATATTGATGAATACTGCGCACCGTATGACTTAGTGAAAACGATGCGTGCTTCTATCTGGGCCCTTGGTCCTTTGGTTGCTCGTTTTGGTTATGGTCAAGTATCATTACCTGGCGGCTGCGCAATAGGTGCGCGTCCTGTGGATCTTCATATCCATGGACTAGAGCAACTTGGCGCAACAATCACGCTAGAAGATGGCTACGTTAAAGCTTCTGTTGACGGTCGTCTTAAAGGCGCTCATATCGTCATGGATAAAGTCAGCGTAGGCGCAACAATCACGATTATGTGTGCAGCAACGCTTGCAACAGGTACGACTGTTCTTGATAACTCAGCACGTGAGCCTGAAATTGTTGATACTGCTGACTTCCTTAATAAGTTAGGCGCTAAAATCAGCGGTGCAGGTACTGACACAATTACCATAGAAGGTGTTGAACGCCTTTCTGGTGGTAAGCATGCAGTTGTCGCTGACCGAATCGAGACGGGCACGTTCCTTGTTGCTGCTGCAGTTTCTGGCGGTAAGGTTGTATGTCGTAATACTAATGCTCATCTGTTAGAGGCGGTATTAGCTAAGCTTGAAGAAGCGGGTGCTGACGTTGAGACCGGTGATGATTGGATCAGCGTTGATATGACCGATCGAGAGCTAAAAGCGGTAACGATTCGTACTGCCCCTCACCCTGGTTTCCCAACGGACATGCAGGCTCAATTTACGCTGTTGAACTTGATGGCTAAAGGCGGCGGTGTGATCACCGAGAATATCTTTGAAAATCGCTTTATGCACGTTCCTGAGCTTATGCGTATGGGGGCTAAAGCCGAGATTGAAGGCAATACTGTTATCTGTGGTGATGTTGAAGAACTAAGTGGTGCTCAAGTGATGGCAACCGATCTTCGCGCTTCAGCGAGCCTTGTGATTGCAGGTTGTATTGCACAAGGTGAAACGGTTGTTGACCGTATTTATCATATCGATCGTGGTTACGATAAGATTGAAGATAAGCTGTCTGCACTGGGTGCAAATATTGAGCGATTCAGAGAATCGAGTTAATATCAGCTTCAGAATTAGAGCCGAAACCTTATCCCTAATTGGCATAGCGTTTCGGCTTTTTTATTAGGTTCTATTGGAGAACAACAATGATTGCACTCTTTCGTATAATTGCCTTGGCTGTTTTTGCGATCGTCATGTTTGTTTTTGGTTGTGGTTATTGCTTATTTAGCCCTCGCAATCCTAAACACGTATTTACCTTTGGTCGCTACTTCGGCCGTATGTCGAAAGTATTTGGTATAAAATTAGAGCTACGTATCCCTGACGATGCATATGAGCGTGGCCAGCATGTCTATATTGCCAACCACCAAAACAGCTGGGATCTATTTACTATCTCTTCTGCGGTAACACCGAAAGTGGTAACGGTAGGGAAAAAAAGCTTAGCTTGGATGCCTCTGTTTGGTCAGCTTTATTGGCTAACCGGTAATATCCTTATTGATCGCGCTAACCGCTCTAAAGCGAAAGGAACGATCGATCAAGTTGTCGACAGCATTAAGAAAAGTGGCGTCTCGGTATGGATGTTTCCTGAAGGGACGCGTTCACGTGGTCGTGGATTACTTCCATTTAAAACGGGAGCCTTTCACGCTGCAATTGGTGCCAAAGTGCCTATTATTCCGATTGTGTGTAGCTCAACAGGCCACGTTAAACTTAATCGTTGGAACAATGGTCATGTTATCGTTGAAATGCTTCCGCCCGTAAGCACAGAGGGCTACGATAAGAGCACTCTTCGTGAGCTATCTAATGGTTGTCGTGAGCAGATGAAAGAGAAGCTTGAAGCACTCGATAAAGAAGTAGAAACGTTGAATCAAGCTAGAACAGCAAAGAGTTAAGCTTACTCGTTAGATTTTAAAAACCAGCACTTGATGCTGGTTTTTTTGTGTCTGAGATTTAGTGGTCAACAGTGCATTGGTAATACGTACAGGGTAATTAGAGTAAATTAGGGAGGGTTGTCTCAAAAGGATACAAAGATAGGGCATAGAGCGATATAGGCACGAATAGAGTGGGGGGGCAGGACAGTGAGCTATAAGTATTAATCAGTGGGACTAAATTGCCAGATCATGAAATGCTAGTAGCAAATTATAGGTATAAAAAAACCTCATCAAATGATGAGGTTTTTTTGAATATGGCTCCCTTTACTGGACTTGAACCAGTGACATACGGATTAACAGTCCGGCGTTCTACCAACTGAACTAAAAGGGAACAGATTTTGTATTTCTTCCTAAAGGGAAGAAATGGTGCCGACTACCGGAGTCGAACTGGTGACCTACTGATTACAAGTCAGTTGCTCTACCTACTGAGCTAAGTCGGCACGTATTTTTTAACTACCGTTTTCACGTTAGTTGTAATGTGGCTCCCTTTACTGGACTTGAACCAGTGACATACGGATTAACAGTCCGGCGTTCTACCAACTGAACTAAAAGGGAACAGATTTTTCTAAAGTAAGTTAGGAAAGAATGGTGCCGACTACCGGAGTCGAACTGGTGACCTACTGATTACAAGTCAGTTGCTCTACCTACTGAGCTAAGTCGGCACACTATATTCTTCTTAAACTTTCTTTCTTAACTGCTGATACTAACACACCAACAATTTTTAAATTGTGGTGCCCGGAGGCGGAATCGAACCACCGACACGAGGATTTTCAATCCTCTGCTCTACCGACTGAGCTATCCGGGCAACGAGGTGTATTAAACGGTTTTTCTCTTTTCAGGTCAACACTAAATTGCAAAAAAAATATCGTTTGTTGTTTTTCTATACTCAGTGAGGCATTTTTACTCATTATTAAGGGCTGGAGGACGATATATGGTCATTGTGATAGGGCTCAAAAACTTAGACAGCGAGTAATAAATCAAAAAAAAGCACGCTTTCTAGCGTGCTTTTACTATTTGCTACCCAAATTATTGCTTAACAGTGAACTTGTTGACCCAAGTTTCTAATTCATTTGAAAGAGAAGTCAGGGTTTGTGTACTGTTATGACTCTCAGTAACAACACCACTTAGTTGAGTACCGCTCTCCTCAATCATGTTAATACGCTTAGAAATATCATCACCTACTTGGGTCTGTTCAGCCGCTGCAGTCGCGATCTGGTGACTCATGGCTGAAATAGACTCTAAGGCGACAACAATCTGCTGTAGAGCTTCAGAAGCATTTTGAGACTCTGTTACTGTGCTTTGGCTTGTCTCAGCACACACTTCCATTGTATTGATAGCGTTGCGCGAGCCTTCTTGAAGGTTGTTGATCATCTGCTGTATTTCTTTGGTGCTCTCTTGAGTTCGACCTGCGAGATTACGAACTTCATCAGCAACAACGGCAAAGCCGCGACCTTGTTCACCAGCACGAGCAGCCTCAATGGCGGCATTAAGCGCAAGTAGGTTGGTTTGCTCAGCGATATCGCCAATTACGTCCAGAACCTTCACAATGCTGTTTACGTCATTATCAAGGTCGGCAACAGCTTGGCTTGCTGTACCTAGCTGAGTGGCGAGCCCTTCAATGTTATCTACCGTGTTGTGGATTAACTGCTGAGTATGCTGGCTCTGCTTATCCGCTTCATCAGTGTTGCTAGCCGTATCTCGAGCTGAGTCTGCCACATTCATTGCTGAAGAGGCCATCTCAGTCATCGCAGTCGCGATCATGGCAGTCGATTGCTGCTGAGTGTCAGTTAGGCTAGCGATGCTGCCTGCACGCGCTTCTACTTGGCTTAATTCACCACGTAGAGCGTGCATCGAGCTATCGAGATTAGTAACGAGCTCGGCGAGTGAGCGACTCATTTGCTGTACAGCATGATAAATACTGCCATTTGGAGCTGTATTCTCAAAAGAGATCTGAATATCACCATTGGCTACCGCTTGAACGGCATCACTTACTTCCTGAGGTTCGCCACCAAGTAAGGCTAAGATCTTACGAATGGATATGATAACAATCGCGAGAATCCCGCCTGCAATGACAAGGCAAAGGAATAGTTGCCATTGAGCAGTCGCCCAAAAACGAGCATTTGCTTCGTTGAAACCAATCCCTGTGCCTACGACCCAATTCCAGCGAGGTGTTTTTTGAGCGATAGATAGCTTTTCTTCAATGGAGCCATCAGGCTGCTTTTGAGTCCAAGTATATTCAATGATCCCGCGGCCTGAACGGCTCAACTCATTTAATATGATTTGGCCGACGCTATTGCCGCTGCCATCTTTGAATTCGTGAAAACTAGTATCGTGAATCTCTGGGTCATGAGGGGCCGCAACAAATATCATATTTTCATCGGCAACATATACATACTCATTATCTTTGTAGATATTGTTACGCAGAAGACGTGTCGCAAGCTGCTTTGCTTGCTCATCATTAAGAGTGCCATCAGCTGCCATCTTTTCAACTTCAGTCAAAATACTGTAGGCACTTTTAAATAGTTCAGTCACTCGCGCCTTATTATCAATATTACTTGCAACGCGAAGTGTCCATAGACCTGTCATGGTTAGCGCTAAGAGAGCGATAAGTATGAGACCTGAGAGTAAATAAGCTTGTGTCTTTAATTTCATTGCTTCTGTCTCCACAAAAGTAGTGGTGTGTAAATGATACAAAGTATCGAATTGCCATATACGCGTAAGGATAGTGTAGAAGTGTAAATTCGAATATTCGATTAATCTTAAAACTTGATAGAGATTAAATTTCTAGAGCAAAAAAAGTATCTAGCTAAAGTGTTGTTATCAAACGGCTTATATCACTCTGTGGTTAAATGCCATTATGTACATAGATAGAGATTGAAGTGTAATTGCGAGGGATAGTCTGTTTTCTTTGGACAAAAGGGGAGCGGACTGGAAGATAGGTAATCTTCAGATACAAAAAAGCCTCATCAAATGATGAGGCTTTCTTTAAAGTGGCTCCCCTTGCAAGACTTGAACTTGCGACATACGGATTAACAGTCCGCCGTTCTACCAACTGAACTAAAGGGGAATTATCTGTGTCAACATCAGGTCTAAAAGACCATTATTTGTTAAGCACCAAATAATGGTGCCTCGAGGCGGAATCGAACCACCGACACGAGGATTTTCAATCCTCTGCTCTACCGACTGAGCTATCGAGGCAAAAGAATGGTGCCGACTACCGGAGTCGAACTGGTGACCTACTGATTACAAGTCAGTTGCTCTACCTACTGAGCTAAGTCGGCACACTAAATTCTTATTGCTTCTGCTGCTGTTTAATTTTACTTAGACACCAACAAATCAAATTGTGGTGCCCGGAGGCGGAATCGAACCACCGACACGAGGATTTTCAATCCTCTGCTCTACCGACTGAGCTATCCGGGCAACGGAGCGCTATTAAACGGATTTTCTTCCACTTCGTCAACAGGTTTTTTAAAATAAATGCAAAAAAGTGATTAACCGCTGTTTATTTACTCAATTGTTTCGTTTAGGTTTTCCCAGAGTTAAATTCTTTCTTGTAGTTGGTTACTTTTTCTAGGTAGCGCCTTGCTTCCGCATTGGAGTGCTTATTTGTCAGTGCCCAATAAACTTGATTCGGTTGTAATGAGTTGAGGTCACGCATCGCTCGTTTACGGTCATTGCGGTTAAATGTATTTAATACACCACCTGCACCACCGTTGTAAGCCGAAATCATACTGTACTCCAGAGAGAGTGGATGATTAATGTCTTTGAGGTAGCGGTTTTTTAGGATGTAGAAGTATGCAGTGCCCGTATCGATGTTCTTTGCTGGATCGAATAGGTACTCAGGTGATGGCTCGCCAGGTTTTTTCTTAACTAACTTAAACACATCACGGCCTGCCGTTTTTGGCACGACTTGCATTAAACCATAAGCATTTGCCCAGCTCACCGCATAGGGGTTAAAGCTGCTTTCAGTCTTGATGATGGCGTAGATAAGGTCTTCTGGAATATCGTATTTTTGCGATGCTTGGCGAACAATACTCGCGTATTTGTAGCTTCGGATTTCTACTTGATCCTCCACCATAGGGATCTCTACGTAGTAGGCTTTCTTGAAGTCTACATCTTTAGTTTTCAAATGGTTAGCTATGAGGTAGTCAGCGAACTTATTGGCGCGCCAAGACCACTGAATTGGTTTGTCGTCTTGGTCGACGACTTGTTCATACAGAAAAGGTCGCCCTTCAAGTTTGATGCTTTTTGACGAGAATAGATCGACATTTAGCGGGTCATCGGGCGTCAATAATGTCGTGACAATGGCATTTCTCAGATGTTTTTTAGGGTCTGTTGGCGAGACTGTTTCAACAACAATCGTACCTTTGTCAAAGTTTACTTCAGAGCGACTTAGGTAATTATCAATGTACTTTACGTAGTTACTTTTACCCGCGACTTTAATCTCTCGGCTACCCCAACGCTTTTCAATGTTGCCACTAAAGCTGCTGATTAGTGCGTCTAAAGCGCCGATATCTTTTTCAAATTGGCCAGGAAGCTCGGCAAGTTTGGTGGCAAATCGATTAGTTGGCTCGTAGTTAACGTCGTAAATACTCTCAACAAATTCTCGACTACATCCGGTTAATACTGTTGCGCTAACTAGTGCCGCTGTAAAAAAGTAGGCTACCTTTTTCATAGATTCCCTAAGTTCATCATAGATCCCTAAATAACGTCTTCGTCAATCGTAAAGGTTTAGCACCACTAATAAACGGTGCTAAGCCTAAATTTAATCGGAAGACGTTCTAGCTGTTTTTCGATTACTGACTTGGTGGTGTATAGCCTTCTATATGGACTTCTTTACCTTCAAATAAGAAGTTAACCATTTCAGTTTCAAGCAGTTTTCGATGCTCTGGATCCATCATGTTGAGCTTCTTCTCGTTGATCAACATCGTTTGTTTGCTCTGCCACTGTGCCCAAGCCTCTTTTGAAATATTGTCAAAAATACGCTTACCAAGTTCGCCTGGGTAAAGTTGAAAATCTAGCCCGTCCGCGTCTTTGTTTAAACGAGCGCAAAATACAGTACGGCTCATAGTGATTCCTTTTTAAAAGTTGATTGAAGCTCAAATGGTAAGCTTTCCAGCAGTTGTTTTACTGGAGCAGCTAAGCCGACTTCATCTGGTTGAGATAAGTTATACCAAAGACCTTTGGCCTCTTCCATTATCAAATCTGGTTGTTTTGATAACTCTAGCAATATCGGAGTGATATCGAGGTGATAATGGCTAAATGTGTGGCGAAATGAGATTAACGTTTGTTGATTATGTATATGTTTATCTTGAATTGCTCGCTTATCAAGCTGATGTTCAACGGCTTCATCAGTATGCTCAGGAAAACAGTAGAGACCACCCCAGATACCACTTTGAGGTCTTTGCTCCAGCCAAACTTGATTGTCGTGATGTAAAATAACAAACCAAGTCTCTTTTACTGGTTTCTCTTTTTTCGGTTTTTTTCCCGGGTAGTCGAGCGGGTTATCTTGTTTATTTGCCAAGCATAACGTTTCAATAGGGCAGAGCGTACACTTAGGTTTGCTACGTGTGCAGACCATTGCGCCCATATCCATCATGGCTTGGTTATATTTATCGACATCGCTATCGGGTGTGTGCGCTTCAGCAATTTCCCAGAGCTTGTTTTCTACTTTTTTTTGTCCCGGCCAGCCATCAATAGCAAAGCTGCGAGCCAAAGTTCTTTTCACATTGCCATCTAAAATAGCGTGAGGCTGTTTAAACACAGACGATAGAATCGCAGCAGCTGTGGAACGCCCAATTCCTGGTAAAGCGTTCATTTCCTCTAGCTGTAGAGGAAACTCGCCGTTGTATTCCGTGGCAACAATTTGCGCGGCTTTATGTAAATTACGCGCTCTAGCGTAATAGCCAAGGCCTGTCCACAGGTGTAGCACCTCATCCTGCTTTGCGTTCGCTAAGTCGATAACAGTAGGAAAACGCTGTAAAAATCGCTCATAGTAAGGGATAACAGTCGCGACTTGAGTCTGTTGCAACATGATTTCAGATAGCCAAACACTGTAGGCCGTTTTGTTTTGTTGCCAAGGTAAACTTTTGCGCCCGTAGGCGTCATACCATTCTAAAATGGCGTTTGCGAAAGGAGTCACGACATGCTCTATGTTTTTCTTTTAATAGACCTAAAATTGCACCACAATTACGGTTGGATGTAAAACAGACAATTTGTGTGGGAATTTATCTGTAGAAAGACTTGCACCTGAGGCAATTCTTTGGATAATCCCCGCTTTGATGAATCAATGTGCAGGCAAATACCAATGAGTGAAGTGACCACTAACGAATATACTGAAGACGGCAAACTGGTTCGTAAGATCCGTAGTTTTGTTCGTCGCGAAGGCCGCTTAACAAAAGGCCAAGAAAATGCGATGAATGAATGCTGGCCAACAATGGGTATCGATTACAATCCTGAACTTCTTAACTGGAGTGAAGTATTCGGTAATGAAAACCCGGTTGTATTAGAAATCGGCTTTGGTATGGGTGCTTCATTGGTAGAAATGGCGAAAAACGCACCTGAGAAAAACTTCCTAGGTATTGAAGTTCATAGCCCAGGTGTTGGTGCTTGTTTAGCTTCTGCACGTGATGCTGGTGTAACGAACTTGCGCGTGATGTGTCACGATGCGGTTGAAGTGTTCGAGCACATGATTCCAAACAACAGTCTGCACACGCTACAGCTTTTCTTCCCTGACCCTTGGCATAAAGCGCGTCACCACAAGCGTCGTATTGTTAAAGCTGAATTTGCTGAAATGGTACGTGGAAAGCTACAGCTTGAAACGGGTATTTTCCACATGGCAACAGATTGGGAAAACTACGCAGAGCATATGATTGACGTTATGCAGCTAGCTCCGGGTTTTGCAAATATTGCAACGGATGGTAATTACATCCCGCGTCCAGATGAGCGTCCTTTGACAAAATTTGAAGCACGCGGTCATCGATTAGGTCACGGTGTGTGGGATATTAAATACAACCGCATTGCTTAATCGATTTATTAAAATTAATATCGAGAAAAGCCAACACGTTATGTTGGCTTTTTTGCCCTCTACGCTTTCTATTTTCGTTAGAAGGTTTTAAGTCTAGAGCAGGTTGACGATGTAAAGCACTTGGAATTGGAGCGGTAGATGAAACCAACGCAGTTGATCTTAGACGAAATTTTGCAAGAAGTTCGCCCCTTGATTGGTCAAGGCAAAGTCGCGAACTATATTCCTGCTCTTGCCAAAGTGGCGAATGATAAATTAGCGATTGCTGTATACACCAAGGAAGGCGAAGTGATCAAAGCTGGTGATGCTGATGATGCTTTCTCCATTCAATCAATTTCAAAAGCGCTTAGTCTAACGCTTGCCATGTCGCTGTATAAGCCCGAAGAAATTTGGCAACGGGTGGGCAAAGAGCCGTCAGGGCAGGCTTTTAACTCGTTGATCCAGCTAGAGATGGAACAAGGTATCCCACGTAATCCATTTATCAATGCTGGTGCGATTATCGTAGCTGACTTATTGCAAAGCCGTCTATCTGCGCCTAGACAGCGTTTATTGGAGTTTGTGCGTCAGTTGTCCGGTGATACTCATATTGTTTACGACAAGGTCGTAGCGGCCTCAGAAATGATGCATAGCGATCGTAACGCGGCGATAGCTTACCTTATGCGTTCATTTGGTAATTTTGAAAATGATGTTATTCCTGTTCTCAATAATTACTTCCACGCTTGCTCACTGAAAATGAGCTGTGTGGATCTTGCGAAGACGTTTAGCTACCTCGCCAACAAGGGAACCTCGGTACAGACGGGTAAGCAGATCATTACTCCGACACAAACGAAACAGCTCAATGCTCTACTGGCGACTTGTGGCTTGTATGATGGTGCAGGGGAGTTTGCTTATCGCGTTGGTATGCCGGGGAAATCGGGTGTTGGCGGTGGTATTGTTGCTATTGTGCCTAATGAAATGAGTATTGCGGTTTGGTCTCCAGAGCTTGATGCATCGGGAAACTCATTGGCTGGTACTCAGGCGCTTGAGCTATTATCTGAGCGAATTGGTCGCTCTATCTTTTAGAGCTTAGTTAAACCGCTTTAGGAGCGATGAGACTTCTTGAGCTAACCAACGGGTTATTTTGGCCTCTTTACTTGGTGTTGGGTAGTAGATACCAAAACGTCGAAAAGGCAACTCGTCAAATGGAATGTCAATCAGTTGGAGCTCTGCCGGTAACTCTTGCTTTGCACCACTATGTATAGGCATAAACCCATCGCTGATCTTTAGCTTTTCATAGCATAACGTAATTTGATCAGACTGGAAGCTTACGCGAGTTTGAAGCCCTGATTCATCGAATATTCGTTCAACGTGACTCTTTTGATTCGCAAAGCTAGGTTGAATAGCGAGCACTAAAGGGAAATGGGAAAACTCTGACAACGTATGTGGAGATTTCGTTAAAGGGTGCTCTTTACGGACGCAGAATTTGAAATCAATGTCGCACACTGGTTTTTGGATAATCGATTTCGATATATCTAAAGGGTAGTAATTGATCGCTAAGTGGACATTCTTATTGATAAGGTCATTCTCAGTTTGCCATGTCCAATTCACAATTTTTAGTGTCGCATTAGGGACTAAAGAATTGAAATGTCGAATGATGGCTGTGCTATAGGGTTTATAGAATGTGGGGCTAATTGCAATGCAGATTGAGCCTGAAAATGTGTCATCAAAGACGTCTGCTTTGTTGCTCAGCATCTCCCCGATAGAATTGATCACATCAGGGAGTTGTTCCAATATTTGCTCACAATATTCAGTGGGCTCTAATCCATTCTTATTTCGAACAAACATGTCATCGCCAAGTTGATGCCTCAGCTTTTTCAGCCCTTTACTGACCGTCGATTGGGTAACGAACATTCTTTCCGCCGCTTTACGGCTATTTCTCTCTTCTCCGATGATTTTTAAAAGAAGTAACAGATTAAGATCTAGGCTAAGTAGATGACGCTCATCAATCATATTATTGCTACCATTATTCCATTTGAGAAAGTATTAAAGCTAAAGTACGCGATTATGTTAGCCCTAACATTCCATTTTGGAAAGTAATGAAGTCGATATATTCGCTTCAGAACGCCTGAGCATCGCTATAACATCATGGACAGAAAATAACTGTTCCCAATGGTGAAATGATGAAAAAATTAGCTCTAGCGATGGCAATCAGTGCCGTAGCATTCGGTGTAACTGCACAAACTCAAGTTCCTATGTTAGGTGACAACATTCCAACTGTTAGCTCTGAAGGTTGGGCTGTTGATACTCAAGAAAAGTGGGGCGTAAGCCCAATTGAGTACATCCACATGGAGCACCAATTCTTCGCAAACTTGTTCCAACAACAAGTTGGTGTGAATGAGTTTTTCCACTTTAAACAACTATCAACTAAAGACATGGTTTGGGTTGTATCACCAAACCAAGACACGATTTACTCTGTAGCGGTTGTTGATGCGCGTCATGATTTCTCAGTAACTGTTCCAGATACTGGCGATCGTTTCATTTCTATTCAAGTACAAGACTTTAACCATACATATGTAGATTACCAAACTGGTGGCGGTGAGTATGAGTTTAAAGCGGAAGACATTAACACCGATTACGTTATCGTAGGTATCCGTATTGGTACAACAGCAACACCAGAAGATGCTAACCACATTGTAGAAGAGTACCAACCACAGCTAGCAATTAACTCTGAAGGTGAAGGCGAAGTTAACATAGTTGAGTTTGATTCTGCACTAATGCTAGAGATGCGTGGAGAGCTTGTTGAAGCATTCCAAGATGTTGATACGCCTTTTGGCTGGGTCGGTTACTCGCTAGATGACATCAAAAACTGGGAAGCAACAACGTATGTTATTGCAAATTCATTTGGTCTTTCTCATCACTCTACAGCGATGTACACCAATGGTTTCCCTGAAGCGAAAGGTGGTGACTGTTACTACGGTAAGTTCGAAGCGATCCCACACGGCGCATTTGGCTCTGTAACGGTTTACGGCCATGATCGTTACTTAATGACGGACTATGCTGATGCCGCAACGTCTGTCGGTACTTATCACCATAACTGGCTTGAAAATGAAGACGGTACTTTTGAAATCATGTTTGGTGCACCTGAGTGTGCGGTTGAAGGAATGAACTTCCTAGCAACTCCAGATGATAACTGGCACTTCATGGTTCGTGCATACCAGCCTGACGTTGAAGCTATGTATGAATACCAAGTTCCAGTACTACAGCGCGTAGAGAAATAATTTCTCTTAGCCATGGTTTAAAATAGTAAAAAAGCGAGCATTTAGTTGCTCGCTTTTTTCTTTTTTTTTTATTCACTATCTGGCATAAAGACTTCAATCAAGTCGTTGAAAAATAGTTTACCTTTCTCTGTGATCTGCCAATTCAGCTCTGAATCAATCAAGTACCCTTTTTCAATCGCCCACTTGGTCATAGGCTTAATGCTTTCTAGGCTTAGCCCAGTTGTATCAATAAAGTCCTGCTTCGGACACGCTTCCATTAAACGAAAACGATTCATGAAAAACTCGAAAGGGCGGTCATCACTCTCAACCAGGTTTTCATCTGAAAGGTATGGCTTAGTCAGGTTTTGATACGCAGCTAGATACCCCTTTGGGTGTTTAACTTTAGTTGTGCGAACGATGCGTCCATCAGCAAAGCTGAGCTTTCCATGAGAACCACAACCGATACCCAAGTAATCGCCAAAGCGCCAGTAATTCAAATTATGCAGGCACTGAAACTCAGGTTTGCTGTAGCCAGAAATTTCGTATTGAACATAACCGGCATCGCTGATCTTTTGATGTCCTTGCTCAAAAATATCCCACAGTTCATCATCATCAGGCAGAGTCGGTGTTTTGTAGTAAAACAGGGTGTTCGGCTCAATCGTTAGCTGATACCAGGAGAGATGAGGAGGGTTTAGTTCAATTGCTTTATCAAGATCATCTAATGCTTGTTCGATACTTTGATCCGGTAGGCCGTGCATTAAATCGAGATTAAAACTATTGAGTTTAATATCGTGAGCCAGATTGGCTGCGTTGATCGCTTCTTGCGGCCCGTGAATACGTCCTAAGCGCTCTAGTTTCTCTTGCTCAAAGCTTTGTACTCCGATTGAAATACGAGTGACACCCGCCGCCTTATAGCCAGTAAAGCGTTCCACTTCTACAGTGCCAGGGTTGGCTTCCATTGTGATTTCGATATCGTTCTTAAATGGAATACGTGACTCAATGCCCTTAAGCAGGGTATCAATCCCCTCGGCTGAAATTAGACTCGGCGTGCCGCCACCAATAAAGATGGAGTGAATAGGACGAACATTATCGTTAAGTTTATAGCGCTCAATATCACTATCTAGGTCTTCAAGCAGCGCTGAAATATACTCTTCTTCTGGGATCTTCCCTTTTTGTGCATGCGAGTTAAAATCGCAATAAGGACATTTTTGTACACACCATGGAATGTGTACATATAAGCTCAGTGCAGGAGGCTTTAACATCGTTTTAGTCGCTTACTTTTCAAGTGCTGCAAATAGGCTTTTAAGCGCTTTTCCGCGATGAGATAGCTGCTTTTTACGAGTTGATTCTAGAAGAGCAGACGCACAGTCTTCTTCTGGTACGTAAAAAATAGGATCGTAGCCGAACCCATTCTCACCTTCAGCTTCGGTGAGAATGCTACCTTCCCATTTTCCGTGGCATACGATGGGAGTTGGATCGTTTTCATGACGCATTAGTACTAAGACACAGTGGAAACGCGCTGTTCGCTGTTCTTGTGGGGCATCTTTCATCGCCTCAAGCAATTTTTCTAGGTTCTCAAGATCGGTCGCTCCTTTGCCAGCATAGCGAGCAGAGTAAACGCCTGGGGCTCCATTTAGAAAATCAACTTCTAGCCCTGAATCATCTGCGATTGCAGGCAGTCCGGTCTCTTTTGCAGCGTGGCGCGCTTTGATGATGGCATTTTCAATAAATGTCGTGCCTGTCTCTGCTACTTCTGAAACGTTAAACTCACTTTGGGCGATAACATCGAAACCAAAATCAGACAGTAAGTCTGCCATTTCACGCACTTTGCCTTGGTTGCCAGTCGCTAATACTATTTTTTTCATTGTCTTCTCGAATATGGATGGGTTGAAGCTACTCTTCAACGTAAAACTTTTGTTGGAAAGTTAATGGCCCAGCACCAGAGTTGCCTGCGTGTACGTCAATATTAAACGTAAGAACTTCTTCGTTACTGATTGGAAATTCAGCTAGATAGTAGATGGCATCTGCTTCTTTGATTTCTCGAAATTTTAATTGGCGAATTTGGCCGATTAGGTTTCGTGCGCTGCCTGATACTTCTGCTGTTGTTGCTGGTTTACCAAGTTGAGAGTTGTCCAGCACACTGATGTTTAAAATTGCAGAGTAACCGTTACGTTTCAGTTTGTAACTGGTTGCCACCTCTTTGGTTAAGAAGGTGGAGTTAAATGCAGAATAATGCACTTCTACATCTTTAATCGTCGTAAATTGTCCAGCCCATGTTGGTGATGCGAGTACTGCACTGACAAGCAAGATCATCCATTGTTTCATTAAGCATTCCTTATCTAAAATCTAAAGTCACAAATTAAAAAGCCATCATAAGATGGCTTCAATATTACTTGGGATGAGAGTTGGGCTTTGAACTCTTATCTGTTTGTGCCGCCCTAGCTCACCTTTTTCAATATCTATTAACCCTTTAGCGACTTTAAATTGTTTGGAAAGAAATTTAGTCAAATGTGCGTTTGCTTTTCCGTCAACAGGAGGAGCTGTAATGGCAATTTTAAGTTCATCACCATGTACGCCAACAATTTTATCTCGACTTGCTTTAGGCTGAATGTAGAGCCTTAAAACAATATCATTCCCGTCTTTCCAAGCCGCTAAAGGCATTATAGCTGATGCCAGATAGGACCGATTAAATCGCCCATCAAGAAGTTCGCAAATTGTAGACCAATAAATAGTACTAGCACGCTTAAATCAAAGCCGCCCATCGCAGGAAGAATACGGCGAATCGGTGCAAGCATTGGTTCAGTTAGCTGATGAAAGACAAACTCAATTGGGCTACGGCCTTGGCTAACCCAGCTTAAGATTGCACGGATTAGCAGCACCCAGAATAGAAGACCGCCAGCCGCTTTAAGTAGTGATAATAAGCCTAGGAATAGGAAGTCAGGGCTAAATGCGAAAGATCCACTTGAATTGATCATCACTAGAGCGACAAACTTCAGAACACAAAGTACGTAAGCAAATAAAATTGTTGCCAGATCAATACTGCCAATTGATGGAATAACACGACGAAGCGGCGCAACAACAGGTTGAGTCGCTTTGACAATAAATTGTGAGAATGGGTTGTAGAAATCAGCACGTGAAGCTTGTAGCCAGATACGTAGCATGACGACCATGATATACAGGTCAAATAGCGTTGAAATTAAAAAACTCATTGAGCTCATAATTAGTCCTTAAGACAAAGTGAAATCGTTTATATCAAACGGTTAGATTAAAATTCTTGTTCCATCTCTTGTGCTCTAGCAACGGCAGATTGCATCGCTTTAGCTACAATATCTGAAAGTTGATGTTCGTTAAATGTTCTTAGAGCCTCAGCTGTAGTGCCACCTTTTGAGGTGACTTGCTCACGCAGAGTTGAGAGCTGAGTATCAGGGTTGGCGACAACCATTTCTGCGGCACCTAGTGCTGATTGCTGAACAAGCATACGCGCCGTTGATTCATCAAAACCTTGTGCTACGGCTTCTGCCTGCATCGCTTCCATAAACAAAAAGAAATAAGCAGGGGCACTGCCTGCTGCTGCAATGATGTTATTGATGCCAGACTCTTGCTCTACCCAGCAAACTTTACCGACAGCGCTCATAAGCTCCGCAGAAAACTGTTTATCTTGCTGCTTTACATCACTTGCGGCGTATAGACCGCTCATTCCTTGTCCAAGCAAAGAAGGGGTATTTGGCATAACACGAACAAGGCTTAGTGTGGTATCAAACATTTCGTTAAGGCGAGCGGCACTAATTCCGGCAGCAATAGAGATAACCAACTTGTCACTGTAATCGACAGTGCGAAGATCTTGGCTAACAGTCGCCATCAATTGAGGCTTAACTGCCATCACAACGACATCGGCATCTTGCACAGCATTTAAGTTATCAGATTGCGTATTGATGCCATATTGCTCGCTCAGGAAATCAAGTTTAGGTTGGCTTGGATTTGTCGCCGTGATTAGCGCTGCTGGGTAGCCACTTGCTACAAGGCCCGCAATAATTGAGCGCGTCATATTTCCTGCGCCGATGAAGGCTATTTTCTTCTGTTCCATTTCATTCAACCTAAATTATGTGAGCGTTATTTTGTTTACGTTTAATGGTACTAAGACTTGTTTGCGTAGTCTCGTGCGCCAAAGATAGCAGTTCCAATCCGTACCATCGTACTGCCGGCATGAATTGCTGCATCCATATCACCACTCATGCCCATAGAAAGAGTATCGATGTGGTCATATTTTTCAGCCAACTGCTGTTTCAATGTGGCCAGCTTTTCAAACTCCGCTAATTGAGACTGATAGTCGGGTACATTGGCTGGAATCGACATCACTCCTCTTAATGTGAGGTTTGGTAGCGATGAAATCAACTCAGCTAAGGCAAAAACTTCATCACTATTAATACCCGATTTACTTTGTTCACCACTGGTGTTGACTTGAATAAGTACTTGAAGTGAACCCATACTTTCTGGTCTTTGATCATTGAGTCGTTGCGCAGTCTTAGTTCGATCAATGGTATGAACCCAATCAAAGTGCTCAGCAACAAGGCGTGTTTTATTGGACTGAATTGGGCCGATAAAATGCCACTCTAAATCAAGTTCAGAGTAAGTTTGGTTAAAATGTTTAACCTTATCGACGCCTTCTTGCACGTAATTTTCGCCAAAAGTGCGTTGTCCACACTTAGCAGCATCGAGAATTGCTTCGATAGGCTTAGTCTTGCTCACTGCTAAAAGTTGCACGGACTCTCGAGGTCGTCCACACTTTTGTTGTGCGCTTTCAATCTGTGAGGTGATATGTTCAATATTTTGTTGAATACTACTCATGGCTACTTTACTAAGGAAATTTAATGGATATCGCAGAGTTACTGGATTTTAGTGTAAAGCATAATGCTTCAGATCTACACCTTTCTGCAGGAGTACCTCCAATGGTACGTATAGATGGTGAAGTAAGAAAGCTTGGTGTGCCTGCTTTTAGTCATGCGGATGTACATCGACTCGTTTTTGAGATCATGAACGATGCTCAGCGCAGTGAGTTTGAAGAGAAGCTTGAAGTTGATTTTTCGTTTGAATTACCAAACGTAGGGCGCTTTCGTGTTAATGCTTTTAATCAGTCGCGTGGTAGCTCGGCGGTGTTTCGTACCATTCCTGTTCATATTCCCACTCTAGAGCAAATTGAAGCGCCAGAGATCTTTGAAAAAATATCCAACTATGAGAAAGGTTTGGTACTGGTGACTGGGCCAACGGGTTCGGGGAAGTCGACCACGTTAGCGGCGATGGTTGATTATATTAACCGTAATCACAATAAGCATATCCTGACCATTGAAGATCCGATTGAATTTGTCCATGAGAATAACAAGTGTCTGATAAATCAACGAGAAGTTCACCGAGATACGCATAGTTTTAAAAATGCCTTGAGAAGTGCTTTGCGTGAAGATCCCGATGTAATCTTGGTTGGTGAGCTTCGAGATCAAGAGACGATCAGTCTTGCGCTGACAGCAGCAGAAACAGGTCACTTAGTCTTTGGTACGCTTCATACCAGCTCTGCGGCTAAAACCGTCGATAGAATTATTGATGTATTTCCTGGTAGTGATAAAGCCATGGTGCGCTCAATGTTGTCTGAATCGATGCGTGCGGTGATAGCACAGAAGCTGCTAAAGCGTGTTGGTGGCGGCCGAGTGGCCTGTCATGAAATTATGATGGCAACCCCGGCAATACGTAACCTGATTCGAGAAGATAAGGTTGCTCAGATGTACTCGATTATTCAAACTGGTGCGGCTCACGGCATGCAGACAATGGAACAAAATGCCAAGCAGCTCATTGCTAAGGGTGCAGTTGACCCTGAAGAAGTACAAAAGAAAATTGAAGTAGAAACGTCGCTATTTTAATGCGAGTGAACGGCGATCGGTGCTTAAATCAAAATTAATGAGAACCTAAAATGGAATTGAACCAGTGTTTGCAAGGCATGATCAACGAGAAGGCATCGGATGTATACATCACCGTTGGTGCACCTATTCTATTTCGCGTTGATGGTGAGTTAAGAGCGCAAGGTGATAAGCTTAATGAAGATCAAGTAAAGCAGCTATTAACATCAATGATGGATGCTGATCGCGCTCTAGAGTATAAGCAGACCAAAGAAGCCAATTTCGCCATTGTGCGTGATATTGGGCGTTTTAGAGTGAGTGCTTTTTATCAGCGTGAGCTTCCGGGGGCGGTTATTCGCCGCATTGAAACCAATATCCCAAGCTTTGATGATCTTAAGCTGCCTGATGTTCTGCAAAATCTCTCGATTGCTAAACGGGGTTTGGTGTTGGTGGTTGGAGCGACAGGCTCAGGTAAATCGACCACCATGGCCGCGATGACGGGTTATCGAAATAACCACCGTACGGGTCATATCCTTACGGTTGAAGATCCGATCGAGTTTGTTCATGAACACAACCGCTGCATCGTGACTCAGCGAGAGGTTGGGCTTGATACAGAAAGCTATGAGGTAGCATTGAAGAACTCGCTTCGCCAAGCGCCTGATATGATTTTGATTGGTGAGATCCGTAGCCGAGAAACCATGGAATACGCCATGACGTTTGCTGAAACAGGGCATTTATGTATGGCGACACTTCATGCGAACAATGCAAACCAAGCGTTAGAGCGTATTTTGCACCTAGTACCTAAAGAGCAAAAAGAGCAGTTTCTGTTTGATCTTTCTATGAACCTGAAGGGCGTGATCGGCCAACAGCTAATTCGTGATAAGAATGGTCAAGGGCGGCATGGAGTGTTTGAAGTTCTATTGAATAGCCCAAGGATCTCGGATCTTATTCGCCGTGGTGATCTTCATGAATTAAAAGCAACCATGGGTAAATCGAAAGAGATCGGTATGCAGACATTTGATCAAGCGCTTTATCAATTGGTGATCGACGATAAGATCAGTGAGCAAGATGCGATGCACAGTGCTGATTCAGCGAATGATCTAAGGTTGATGCTGAAAACTCAGCGTGGAGAGAGCTTTGATTCCGGCAAGCTAAGTAACGTTAAAATCGATATGGACTAACTCCCTTTGCACTAGAGGCTGAAACTCCAATTACTTTGGGGCTATATTCTGGAATTGAGATAATTTCTGCAACAGAAAAGCTTGGTTGATACCAAGCTTTTTTATTGATTGAGAATAATAGGCTATTCACCCCATTGGGTTTCAAACCAACTTTCTAAGATAACCACGGCTGATTGGCAATCGACATTGCCTTTACTCAGCGCTTTATAACCACCCATGCTAAACAGATCAGAGCGAGCTTCAGTGGTTGAAAGCCTTTCATCATGAAGTTCAACTGGAACCCCATAGCGGCCAAACAGTCGATTAGCGAACTTCTTTGCTCTAGGCGTAATCGTCGCTAAATCTTTTCCATGTAGGTCTGTTGGTAGGCCTACAATGATTAAATCGGGCTGCCACTCTTTAATTAGCTTTTCAATATCATCCCATTGAGGGATGCCATCTTTCGCTTTAAAAGCCTTGAGAGGCGAGGCGGTACCAGTAATATCTTGGCCAATTGCGCTGCCGATACTTTTTGTACCGTAGTCAAAAGACATAATTGTTCGAGACATTTAATATTCCAAAATGAGCTTGGCTCTGTTGCTACTAAAAAGCTTGTTTCTAATGAACTAAGCGTGACCCGTTTGAGTTGATAATTGCGCGGCATCGATGCCTAGCATTTGAACCGCAGCACGCCAGCGTTCACGAATAGGTGTATTGAAGATCACATCTGGATCCGCTTCCATTGTTAGCCAAGTGTTTTCTGCTAGTTCTACTTCTAACTGGCCTGCTTCCCAACCTGAATACCCCAGAGCAATCACATAGCTGTTGGGTTCTGCGTCGGTGCCGAGTACTTCTAGAATGTCTTTAGAGGTTGTTACAGATATTTGATCGGTCATTTTTATGCTTGATTCATATTCATCTTTTGGTTGATGAAGAATGAAGCCACGATCCTCTGAAACAGGGCCACCGTTCAATACGGGTTTTTCTAAGCTATTAGTATTAAGCTGAGGCTGAGTGGGTTCGATATCAACCTTTTTGAGCATACCGCCGACCGTAATATCGATAGGGGCGTTAATCACTAGTCCCATCGCACCATCTTGATTGTGTTCGCACACATAAATGACTCGATGCTGAAAGTAGGGGTCTTCCATTCCGGGCATGGCAACTAAGAAATGATTTGTTAGGTTCATAACAACTCCAATCATGAAGTGGGCAGTAAACTGCCCAAATACAGTTACGCTTTCAAGCGGCGCTCAATTGCGTCCATCAATTTGCCTGTGATTGAAATATCGAATGCAGCTTCGATCTCACGAATGCAAGTCGGGCTCGTTACGTTAATTTCAGTCAATCTATCGCCAATAACGTCTAAGCCTACAAAAATTAGGCCTTTTTCTTTTAATGTTGGAGCAACAGCTAGAGCGATCTGCTTATCGGTTTCACTCAGTGGACGAGCTTCGCCACGACCACCCGCTGCTAGATTGCCACGTGTTTCCCCTTTTGCCGGGATACGAGCAAGCACAAACGGCATTGGTTCACCATCAACTACTAAAATACGTTTGTCACCGTTGGTAATATCAGGAACAAAAGTTTGTGCCATTGCGTAGTTCTGGCCGTGGTTGGTTAATGTTTCAATGATGACATTAACGTTAGGATCACCCGCTTTAACACGGAAGATTGATGCACCACCCATGCCATCAAGCGGTTTTAAAATAACATCGCCGTGCTCTTCTTGAAATTGCTTAATCTTTTCAGCTTTGCGCGTCACTATTGTTGTTGGTGTTAGCTCAGGGAACCAAGCAGTAAAAAGCTTCTCATTACAGTCACGTAAGCTCTGTGGCTTATTGACGATCAGAGTCCCTTTCTCTTCCGCTCTTTCTAAAATATAGGTCGCGTAGATGAACTCAGTATCAAAAGGAGGATCCTTTCGCATCAATACCGCATCTAGCTCTGACAGTTTGATGGTTTGCTCTGATTTAAACTCATACCAGCCGTTTGGATCTTCTTTGAGCTCGACTACTTTGGTGTCAGCAATGGCTTCACCTTGATCTAAGTGTAGATCATCCATCTCCATATAGTGGATTTCATAGCCTCGACGCTGAGCTTCTAGCATCATGGCAAAGCTTGAATCCTTTTTAATGTTAATGGATGAGATCGGATCCATCACAATACCCAGTTTAATCATTGAAATTCTCCAGTTAGCCGAGATCGCCAAAACGAACTTGTAAGGCGGTAATTGCAGTCAACGCTGCGGTTTCTGTACGTAATACTCGTGGACCAAGTAATGTCTCTTCGAATTGATACTCTTGTGTCATATCAATCTCTTGTGAAGAGAGTCCACCTTCCGGTCCAATCAATAAACGAACTTTATTAATTGGCTCAGGGAGCGTGTTTATAGAGTAGTTAGCTCTTGGGTGAAGATTGAGCTTAAGGGCTTCAGTTTGTTCAGCACACCACTGCTCAAGCTGCATAATGGGACGAATCACAGGAATGGTGTTTCGACCGCATTGCTCGCAGGCACTGATGGCGATTTTTTGCCACTGAGCCAGCTTTTTCTCAAAGCGCTTCGCGTCCAGTTTCACGCCGCATCGCTCTGATATAAGAGGGGTAATAGTGTTGACGCCAAGCTCAACCGATTTTTGAATCGTAAACTCCATTTTATCGCCACGAGAAATAACCTGGCCTAAATGAAGATCTAAAGGAGACTCGCTGCTGCGTTCAATACGTTTAGTGAGTTCAACACTTACGCGCTTTTTACCTACTTCACTAAGGACGGCTGGAAACTCTGCACCACTGCCGTCAAAAAGGAGCACTTCTTGACCCGCTTTCATTCGTAAAACACGTCCAATATGACCTGCTGCATCGTCATCAAGATCGAGCATCCCCAGTTGTGAAATCGGATGTGAGTGATAAATACGAGGGGTTCTCATAGAGAGTTCCTAAGCGAGGAATAGTTAGACCCTAACATGGATGCTTTAACGTGAAAAAACAAGGTTTGATAGGGATTAAACTAATTAATGATGTGAATTTCTAAGTGAGCTACAGAGCAGAAAAGGTCAGCGTTTTTTGACATGACTGACAACGATAGGTGGCTTGTTGTCTGAGCACTTTATTGTGACGTCGAATTGATAGGGCATGATTGGTACAGCCACAGTGATATTCGAAGGTTTTTCCTTGTACTGAATTCACCGAAAAGTCATGAGTTGTTTTAGCATCCAAGCCAAAAACTTGCTGCATGACTGCTTGCCACTCTTTACCGTGTGGCCTTACTCGCCCAAATTGATGGAATGTCACCAGGTGTGCGACTTCATGAGCAATCACTTCATCTAAAAATGCCTGAGGGTTTTCATTAAAGAGAATCGGGTTTAAACGAACTTCCCACAGTTGCAGATACGCTTTTCCGGCGGCTTTTCCGCGCAGCTTATAACTCAAAACTGGAAGTTTAAAAGGGTAGTCAAAATAACAGGATGCCTTCTCAATACATACTTTCAACTTTGCTTGAGCACGATAGTTAAGTTCAAAGTCTTCCACTGAGATTCCTTGCCGTAAGTTTTTATAAGATACGCATCAATAAAAAAGCCTCAGCATTGAGCTGAGGCGATGATAGTAACATTAAATAATGTTTAGAAGATAAGGTAGGAGACCTTATATGTGGTGTTTCTTTTTGATGGTTTCATGATAGCCATGCCATGTGGCGTAACCTAAAATTGGCATAGTAAAGAACATCCCAATACCGTAAGTAGCAAAGCCGATGAGGATCCCGCCTGTAATGACCAATGCCCAAACGATCATCGCTGGAATGTTACTTTTTACTGCATTGAAGCTCGAGAAGACTGCCGTCATCATATCTACGCGCTTTTCCATCATTAGAGGAATAGAGAACGCAGACATACTGAATATAACGGCTGAAAAAATAAACCCTACTATTGAGCCAATAATCAAAAATGGTGCAAACTCTTGAATAGGAGCGCCTTGAACTGATGGGTATAAAGCATGGATTAACGCTGCAACGCGCATCCAAAATATCATCGCAACGGTTAGCAGAACGGCGAAGGCCCACTGTGAGGTTGAGTTACGGGAGATTGCCCGCATCGAGTGCATTAAACTTGGGCTGTGACCTTTTTCTCTCTCCCAGCTTGCATCATACATACCGAGTGCAAGGAAAGGGCCAATGAGCATATAAACAATCAGGCTTGGCATGACGACAAGGTGTGTTCCTTGCCACTGGACCAATAACACAATCCCAATTGCGGCAGCCATAAAGCAGGCTCCATAAAACATGCTTATTATAGGCATTCGTATAAAGTCATTTAAACCTAATGATAGCCAGTGAAAGGGAGCAGATACGCTCAACTGATTGCAGGGTAGGGTTCGAGCATATTCACTATCAGGTATTTTCTTATCTTTTGTTTCAAACTCTGATGGGTTTACCGTACGAGGCATACACCCTCCTTGATCTATTCTCGTTAATTGTTGCCGACTTTTCACTTGCCGACTGACGAATTTGAGGTGGTTTATCAAAGTAGTAGAACGTTTGAACTCTTGCTCTGCAATACAATCCACATCAATTATTGTGTTTTAAGTAACCATTATATTTAAAGTAATAGCTTGATATTGAAGTCATAGGCTGAGGTTAAAGTGTGACTCATCAATGGCAGTATTTCTGCTTAAGAAGAAAGTACATTTAACACTTTATTAACTATTGGTGGGAATAGAAAAAAACACAAATTATTTGATGAAAAATTAAGCTAAAACAAGAAAGCCCCTGCAAATATGCAAGGGCTCTATGTTTTGATTCGGTAGTTGCTAGTTACTTAAGACCAGCGAACTCACGTAGCATCGCTGCTTTATCTGTCGCTTCCCAAGGGAACTCTTCACGGCCAAAGTGACCGTATGCTGCCGTCTGCTTGTAGATAGGTTGAAGAAGGTTAAGCATTTCTTGAAGACCGTATGGGCGAAGGTCGAAGTTTTGACGAACCGCCTCAACGATGATTTCTTGTGATACTTTTTCAGTACCAAACGTTTCAACCATGATAGAGGTTGGATCAGCAACGCCAATTGCGTAAGAAAGTTGGATTTCACAACGATCAGCCATACCAGCAGCAACGATGTTTTTCGCAACGTAACGCGCCGCGTATGCTGCAGAACGGTCTACTTTTGATGGATCTTTACCAGAGAATGCACCGCCACCGTGACGAGCTGCGCCGCCGTAGGTATCAACGATGATCTTACGACCTGTTAGACCACAGTCACCCATTGGGCCACCGATAACAAAACGACCAGTTGGGTTAATAAAGAAGTTAGTCTCTTTATTGATCCACTCTGAAGGAAGTACTGGCTTGATGATCTCTTCCATTACCGCTTCACGTAGATCGGGTGTTGAAATGTCATCACTGTGCTGAGTTGAAAGAACAACAGCATCGATACCAACAATTTGACCTTGGTCGTATTGGAACGTTACTTGAGATTTTGCATCTGGACGAAGGAAATCAAGTTTGCCGCTCTTACGTACTTCAGCTTGCTTTTTAACAAGAAGGTGAGAGTAAGTAATTGGTGCAGGCATTAGAATTGGTGTTTCATTCGTTGCGTAGCCAAACATAATGCCTTGGTCGCCAGCGCCTTGATCTTTAGGATCCGCTTTATCAACGCCTTGGTTGATGTCAGGAGACTGCTTACCAATCGTGTTAAGCACAGCACATGAATCGGCATCAAAGCCCATGTCTGAACCAGTGTAGCCAATTTCACGAACGGTTTGACGAGTGATCTCTTCGATATCAACCCAAGCTGATGTGGTAATTTCACCACCAACCATAACCATACCGGTTTTAACGTAAGTCTCACACGCTACGCGAGCTTTTGGATCTTGTTCGATGATGGCATCAAGAACAGCATCAGAAATTTGGTCTGCAATTTTGTCTGGATGACCTTCTGAAACAGACTCAGAAGTGAATAGGTGCTTAGCCATGAGAGCTCCACTAGTTTGGTTGTTTATGATGAATTTTAGCATTCACCACAATAAAAATTGAAAAATGATAGTAGGTGTTTCTACATCTAGACGTCTATTCTAATTTTGAATGTTGGAATTACAAGTTCTTTTTTGGATATATCATAACTAAACGTTTGCGTATGAAAATTGGGATTTGATTGGGTGAATGTATAGAGTTGTGAAAATAGTTGGAAATTTGAGCTAAATCTCCAGTAAAACGTTTGCAGTCAATAGGGGGCTTTGAGAGAATATGACGCCTGAATTCGACGAATAATTCAGATTCCACTATTTTTTAAATCGCATACGCACTCAGGAGCAGACATGCCTTCTCGTAAAGATCTAGCCAATGCAATCCGCGCACTTAGCATGGACGGCGTTCAACAAGCAAACTCAGGTCACCCTGGCGCACCTATGGGTATGGCTGACATCGCTGAAGTTCTTTGGCGTGGTCACTTGAACCACAACCCACAAAATCCAGAGTGGGCAGATCGCGACCGTTTTATTCTTTCTAACGGCCACGGCTCAATGCTGATTTACTCTCTGCTTCACCTAGCAGGTTACGAGCTTTCGATTGAAGATTTGAAAAACTTCCGTCAACTGCACTCTAAGACTCCTGGTCACCCAGAGTATGGTTACGCACCTGGTATCGAAACGACAACTGGCCCACTAGGCCAAGGCATCACGAATGCTGTTGGTATGGCGTTGGCTGAAAAATCGCTAGCAGCGCAATTTAATAAAGAAGGTCACGACATCGTTGATCACTTCACCTATGCATTCATGGGTGATGGCTGTCTGATGGAAGGTATCTCTCACGAAGCTTGTTCTCTAGCGGGTACGCTTGGTCTTGGTAAGTTGGTTGCTTTCTGGGATGACAACGGCATTTCTATTGATGGTGAAGTTGAAGGTTGGTTCTCTGATGACACACCTAAACGTTTTGAAGCGTACGGCTGGCACGTAATTCCAGCGGTTGATGGTCATGATTCTGAAGCGATTAATGCAGCAATCATCGCTGCTAAAGCAGATCCTCGTCCTACGCTTATTTGTACTAAAACAGTGATCGGTTTTGGTTCTCCTAATAAAGCGGGTACGCACGACTGTCACGGTGCTCCACTAGGTGCTGATGAAATCACAGCGACTAAGAAAGCACTAGGTTGGGAACATGGTCCTTTCGAAATCCCAGCAGACATTTCTGCTGAGTGGGATGCAAAAGAAGCTGGCGCTGCGAAAGAAGCAGCTTGGAATGCTAAGTTTGACGCATACGCTACTGCTTACCCTGAGCTTGCTGCAGAATTCAAACGTCGTGTAAATGGCGAGCTTCCAGCACAGTGGGAAGAGAAGACAAGCAAAATCATTGCGGACCTTCAAGCGAACCCTGCAAACATTGCATCACGTAAAGCATCACAAAATGCATTAGAAGCATTTGGTCAAATGCTTCCTGAGTTCATGGGCGGCTCTGCTGACCTTGCACCATCTAACCTAACTATGTGGTCTGGTTCTAAGTCACTGACTGCTGATGATGCTTCAGGTAACTACATTCATTACGGTGTGCGTGAGTTCGGTATGACGGCTATCATGAACGGTATGGCTCTGCACGGTGGTTTCGTACCATACGGCGCAACGTTCCTAATGTTTATGGAATACGCACGTAATGCAATGCGCATGGCTGCTCTGATGAAAGTTCAGAACATTCAAGTTTACACGCATGACTCAATTGGTCTTGGCGAAGATGGTCCAACACACCAACCTGTTGAGCAAATTGCATCACTGCGTCTAACGCCAAACATGAGCACATGGCGTCCATGTGACCAAGTTGAATCTGCAGTAGCATGGAAACTGGCTGTTGAGCGTAAAGATGGTCCTACATCTCTAATCTTCTCTCGTCAAAACCTTGCACAGCAAGAGCGTACAGACGCACAAGTTGCTGACATCGCTAAGGGTGCTTACATCCTTAAAGATTGTGAAGCTAAGCCTGAGTTAATCTTAATCGCAACAGGTTCTGAAATTGAACTTGCTGTAGCTGCGGCGGCTGAACTGACTGCGGAAGGTAAGCAAGTACGTGTTGTTTCAATGCCATCAACAGATGCATTCGATAAGCAAGACGCAGCATACCGTGAAGCGGTACTTCCATCAGATGTAACAGCTCGTATTGCTATCGAAGCGGGTATTGCTGACTTCTGGTATAAGTACGTTGGTTTTGGTGGCAAGATCATCGGTATGACAACATTTGGCGAATCTGCACCTGCAGGTGAGCTATTCAAGATGTTCGGTTTCACAACTGAGAATGTAGTGAATACAGCAAAAGAGTTACTGGCTTAACTTAAGCGAGACTTCTGATATCGAAGGCCTAGCAGTTTGCTAGGCCTTTTTTGTTCTATTCATTTTTGCTATATCTTTAACCTTAGGTATTCCTTATACTCTACGAACTTTGATCTAGCGCAATTTTATTATGCAAATCTCTCTAGCTGGCCTCTGGCAACTATCCCCATTGACTGATCTGTCAATTCCTCAAGAAGACATTCTTTTTCCTGCACCATTGAGTACAGTTTTACCTAATGATCTGTCTGAAGAAGTAATTGCAGAGCAAGAGTGGCATTTGATGCACGATATTGAGGTAGATGAAGCGATGCTGGCTAACTCTGCTATTGATCTCGTCATCTCAGGCATTGGTTATCATGCCGAAATTAGAGTGAATGGGGAGGCGGTGTTTGATTGTGAAGAGTTTCATGAGAGCTATCGAAAAGATATTCTGCCGTATCTTCAATTAGGTCGAAATCGATTTGAAATACTGTTTCTTGAACAAGAAGAAGATTGGCTACTAGAGGATGACAAGGAAATCGACACACCATTTTCTCTTAATGAGTCGATAGAGCCTGAAAGTCGTATCGGTATTTGGTATACGCCCTATTTAGAGGTGTTACCGTCCGTTCGTATCGATGACGTCAAAACGGAACTGGTCAATCACCAAGTAGGTGGTTGTGAGGTGTTAGTACATCTTAATTTTACTGCGTTTAAACCGGGCCTAATTTCGGCTCTGATTAAATTCAATGGCATGACGTATCGTCTTCCTATTGATGTGCGAGCATCCAAAACAAATGCGGTCTTCCAACTAGACGCTCCTATTTTTCTTAACATCGACAATTATAATGAATCACAGTGTTATTTGTTGGATGTTAAGTTAGAGAACAGCCATCGAACGTACCATGTCGGTTTAATTGATGAGACCGAATATCCAACTTATGCTCAGCAAGTCATGCAAGAGATCCATAATTACATCCCGTTAAACTGATTCAGCACCAACATCAGTGTGCGCATTGCCAAGTTGAATTGTACTTCGTAGCGTGTTTACGCTGCCATGACTTCTCGTGGAAGTAGTAAGCACAAGTGTTAAACGCAGGCTCTATGGTTGCCATGATTCCGCCAACCAATGCATCTCCAGTCAATAAATAGACAACACTAAAAGCAACACTAAAGTGCACGATAGCAAAGCTGGTGGTTTTTATTTTAGTCGAATGAGCAAACTGCTGTAACGACTTCCATTGGTTCCATATCTTTTCGTGGAAGTAGAATGCAAATGTATTGACAGTAGGCTCGATCATCGCAATCAAGCTGCCAATGAGAATATCTCCAGTCAGTATATAAGCAACACTAAAGGCAATCATAAAATGTATTGTGGCAAAGCTCAGTGTTTTTCTCATGGTCATTCTCAATTTGGTCATTGTCTCGATAGGGCTATTATTGAGAATTAGTCGCATTAAGTGAAATTGAGTTTGTCTATTAGTCTAATCAGAATTTTCGATGTCGAGCGTTCACTCGCGAGTTATGACACCGAAAAAGAAAAACGCAGTATTCTGAGAGAATACTGCGTTTTAGTATCGATATCGTTGAACGAGCAAATTAATATTAGCCTTGAGGCTTAACCACTAATACGTTGATTGGTGAGTTCTGTACTACTTTGCTCGCGACTGAGCCTAGTACTGCATTATCAAGCTTTGAACGTTTATGGCTTGGCATAACTATCAAATCAGCTCCAAGCTTTGCAGCATGCTCCAAGATCGTTGAGTATGGCTTACCTTCAGCAACATGAACCTTGTAAACAATTTTCTCGTTGATGTGCTGGTCAGCAAATTTTCTTAGTTGCTCTTTCACATCTTCTTTCATCTTCTGTGCTGCATCTTTCGGGAAGTAAGTCGCCACCATAGACATGTGGATTCCCGGCAGTACATTAAGAAGATGTATCTGTGCTTTTGAGTGCTTAGCATGCCAAACGGCAAGTTGAACGGCTTTGTCAGAAAAGCCTTTGTCATTTAAATCTACAGGAACAAGGATTTGTTTATACATTATTTGTCTCTTTATATTTTAACCAAGTGGCTAAGCGAATCCTTTTTAAAAATTGGCCTTATCTAACTAAACTCACGAGAAAAACTAAAGCTTAGGTATTAAGATAAGGCCATCTCTTTACGCGCTCAACTGTTCCTTTCGAGCTCGTCTTCTTTGATTTAATCCTAGAGCAATTAAGATCAGTAAGGAAGGAATAAACACCCATTCTTTCATTGGTCTATCTGCATTTTGGATGACTGATTTTATTTCCCAATCAAAATCGATACCAGCCGCTTCCGCAGGGCTGCCAAATTCAACCATATCAACAATCATTTTGCCTTCGGTTTTAGTTAGCATTAAGCCCATAGATGCAATCCGCTCTTCACTTGTGGATGCTGAATCTTCAAATGGAAGGCGAACCGTTTTTTCAGAATAGTTACCTTCTAAATTTTCTCCTCCTACTCTTAATTCAAGCGATTGTCCCACTGATAGGTTTTCAGTTATTTGAGCAACCTCAATACCTGGTGAAAGAACCTTCTCTGGATAGACCATGTCCCACCAGAAACCAGGACGGAAGAAAGAAAAAGTCAGTACGATAAGCAGGATTGTTTCCCACCATTTATTCTTAGTGAACCACCAGCCTTGTGTTGCCGCAGCAAAAATCAAGACAGCTGTTACTGAAGAGAAAATAGTCAGTACCAAATGCCACCAAGAATCAATGCCCATCAATAGTAACTGCGTATTGAATATAAACATAAATGGCAATATTGCGGTTCGAATATCGTAGGTAAAGCCTTGAATACCGGTGCGTATAGGATCGGATTTCGCGATGGCTGCAGCAGCAAAGGCGGCGAGACCTACAGGGGGAGTATCATCAGCCAGAATACCGAAGTAGAACACAAACAAGTGAACTGCGATAAGAGGAATGATAAGCCCGTGTGCAGCACCAAGCGTCACGATAACTGGAGCCATTAAAGTTGATACAACGATGTAGTTTGCTGTTGTTGGTAAGCCCATCCCCAAAATCAAGCTGATCACGGCGGTGAATAGCAACATAAGAATAATGCTACCGCCAGAAATAAACTCAACAAAGTCAGTCATGACAAGACCGATGCCCGTTAAGGTAACAACCCCTACAACCGTACCAGCAGCAGCTGTTGCTACACCGATACCAATCATATTACGAGCGCCAGAAACCAAGCTCTCTGCAAGGTCGACAAAGCCTGCTTTTACTTGCTCAGAGACATTGTCTGACTTAGACATAACTGCCATAAGTGGACGTTGGGTTAGCAAGATGAAGATCATGAAGACAGTCGCCCAGAATGCGGATAAACCCGGAGAGAAACGCTCTACAGTTAAACACCAAACTAAAACAACAATTGGAAGTAGGAAGTGCAAACCAGACTTAATAGTAGGGCCTGGGTCAGGCACTTCTGTAAGTTCGGCATCGAGATCCAGTCCACCTTCTTCTGCATATCGCGAAGAGACACGGACTAAACCAACATAAGCTAATAAAAGGGCAATGGTTACTATCGGTGTTGCGGCATCACCGAAGACATCTTTTGTCCAACCAACGCCATAGTAAACAATCGCACTCATAATACCTAAGCCAATAATGGTGCCACTGAATGAAAGAATACTCTGAATCCATGTTGGTGTATGACGACGTGGAAGGCCCGTCATTCCGGCCTTACAGGCTTCTAGGTGAACAATATAGATAAGAGCGATATATGAAATCAGTGCAGGCAGAAGCGCGGCTTTAATGACCTCAACGTATGAGATACCGACATATTCAACCATTAAAAATGCCGCAGCACCCATTATTGGTGGTGTTAACTGACCGTTTGTTGAAGCGGCAACTTCTACTGCGCCAGCCTTTTCACCTGAAAAGCCGACACGCTTCATCAGAGGAATGGTAAAGGTACCTGTTGTTACTACGTTAGCGATCGAAGAACCGGAAACCAATCCTGATAGGCCAGATGCAACAACTGCTGCTTTTGCTGGTCCACCTTTCATGTGACCCAATAAGGAGAACGCGACTTTAATAAAGTAAGCACCCGCTCCAGCTCGTTCTAGCATTGCGCCAAAGAGAACGAATAGGAAAACAAACGAGGTTGAAACACCAAGTGCAACGCCGAATACCCCTTCAGTAGTTAACCAGAGGTGCGACATCGCTTTGTTCAAACTTGCCCCTTTGTGGGCAATAACATCTGGCATGTGGGGCCCGCCAAATGTGTAAAGCAAAAATACCGCTGCAACCACCATCAATGGTGGACCTAGTGCGCGTCTTGTTGCCTCTAAAAGAAGCACCATACCTGTTACTGCCGCTACAATATCCGCGGTAGTCGGTGCACCAGAACGTTCAGCCAGTTCGGTATAAAAAAGGAAAATATAGGCAGCAGAAAAACTTCCGGCTAGCGCCAATAACCAGTCGACAACTGGAATATGATCGCGTGAGGATTTTTTCGATGCTGGATAAGCCGTAAAGGCTAAAAAGATAGCAAACGTGAGGTGAATAGCACGAGCTTGAGTGTCATTAAGTACAGCAAAATTAAAAATGAACGGTAGCGGAGATGCATACCAAAGTTGGAACAGTGACCAACACAGTGGAACAAACCAAAGAACACGCCCGGGAATACCCTTTGGATTACGTGCACCTGTATCGGATTGTGCCACCATTTCTTGCACATCTTGAGACGGTGTTGTTGTCTGCGTCATGTACTTTGTCCTTATTATCGATGGTCTGGTTTATCTTTAGTGCGCTTCTGCGAATAGATCGTTCAGAATAAATATAGACTGAAATCGATTTAAACGGCACTAAATGGTAGTCATTATAGATGTTAAATGGGGTTGATTTTCTAGCAGTGAAAATCAAAATAGGGGTGTAACAATCAAGGAGGCATGACGCCCCCTTGATATATACTCAGTCATTTACTTACTTAAGTAAGCCAATTTCTTTGTAGTATTGCTCAGCACCTGGGTGAAGAGGGATAGAAAGACCTGCTTTCACCATGTCTTCTTTCTTCAGGTTAGCAAATGCAGGGTGAAGACGTTTGAACGTATCAAAGTTTTCAAATACTGCTTTAGCAACGTTATAAGCAATTTCATCAGAAACATCTGTTGTTGTAACCATTGTAGCTGCTACACCAAAGCTGTTTATATCGCCATCAGTACCGCGGTACATACCAGCAGGAACTGTGCTGTATGCATAGTATGGGTTATCAGCTACGATCTTATCGATTTGCGGACCAGTTGCAGAAACTAGTTTAGCGTCACATGATGTTGTTGCTTCTTTGATTGATCCATTTGGGTGACCAACCATGTAGATAAACGCATCAATTTTGTTATCACAAAGTGCTTGTGAACGTTCAGAACCTTTTAGCTCAGACGCTAGTTTGAAGCTATCGTTAGTCCAACCAAGAGCGTCCATTACAACGCCCATTGTTGCACGGTCACCAGAACCTGGGTTACCGATGTTAACGCGCTTACCTTTTAAATCTTCAACGCCATTAATACCAGCATCAGAACGGGCGATAATGTTGAATGGTTCTGTATGTAAAGAGAACATTGCGCGTAGTTTTTTGTACGGACCTTGTTCAGTAAACTTACTTGTACCGTTGTAACCGTGATACTGCCAGTCAGACTGAACAACACCAAAGTCCAATTCACCAGCGCGAATAGTGTTGACGTTATAGATTGAGCCACCCGTTGATTCTACTGAACAACGAATGTTGTGGTCTTTACGGCCTTTATTCACAAGTTTACAAATTGCACCACCCGTTGGGTAATAAACACCAGTTACAGAACCAGTACCAATAGTGATGAATTCTTGAGCGTTAACAGCGCCTGCGCCCATTACTGCAGCGGCAATTACACCGATCTTAATAAGTTTATTAAATGCCATGAATATTCCTTCCTTAATTCATTATTAACCCCAAAACAAGTGTAGTCGTTTTGAGAGTTTCCTCGTTTGGAAACGGCATCTTTTCCAATCCATACACTGGAAAAGTGGCTGAATAATAGCAAAAAAAAGGAGGATAATTATATCAATGTTAAGAAATATAGATGATTAGGCTGAGTTGTAATGATGAGGTTAATGACTGTAAGTAAATATAAACTCATTAATTTCAGTGGTTTAAGTTTGTTTCTTGGGGCGGGGATAAGATTTCTTAGATGTGAACTTGGTCACGATTACTAGAATAAAATCGCGACCAATATAACAGCTAAATCTATTTACCCGGTGTATTCAAATAGGTCGCACACGGATTCAAACAGTTGTTCGGTGGTCACAGATAGCGTTGGAGTGATGAAAATTGTATCGTCTCCAGCAACCACGCCTAGGATGCCTTCAGATTTTCCTAATGAGTCCAACAATCGAGCAATTAATTGAGCAGCACCTGGACCAGTATGAATGACGACGATGGCAGCGTTGCGGTCTATATCGAGTACTAGCTCTCTTAGTGAGCTAGAGACTGTCGGAACGCCAAGTTCTGCTGGTAAGCAGTAAACCATTTCCATTTTGGCGTTTCGCGTGCGGACAGCGCCAAACTTGGTGAGCATTCGAGATACTTTTGATTGATTGATGTTCTCGAAGCCTTCATTTTTCAAAGCATCAACAATATCGCCTTGAGAACCGAATCTTTCTTCTTTTAGAAGGGATTTAAAAGCCCGAACTAGATTGTCTTGTTTCTCTGTATTGCGCATGATTTAGATTCTTTGGTTGATTTGAACGTGCATATCTTCGCATAGCTATGCATATTACGCCAAACCCTAGGGATAAATTCTGTCTATACGGTCACTGTAAACTATTTTGTTATCCATACAGATTGGCAGGTTAAGTTGTTGTCATTTAACGTTATTGAGTGAATAATCAAGTGCTACATGTAGCACGTATTTATTGAGTTGCGCTAGGTCGCAAAGCTAACGTTAATTGATTGTAATCAAGTTATGAATATTATATTTTTTACCTTAAATGATTACAAAATACCCTACATAACTTTTATAAGAGATCCAATCTCAAGGAGACAACAATGAAAGTAGCCGTAATTGGTGCCGCTGGTGGCATCGGCCAAGCTTTAGCCCTTCTTCTTAAAAACCGCCTTCCAGCGGGTTCTGACTTAGCCCTATATGATATTGCTCCAGTAACACCGGGTGTTGCTGCAGATTTAAGCCATATCCCAACACCTGTTTCTATTAAAGGTTATTCAGGTGAAGATCCAACGCCAGCACTTGAAGGTGCCGATGTTGTTCTAATTTCTGCAGGTGTTGCACGTAAGCCAGGAATGGATCGTGCGGATCTATTTAATGTGAATGCAGGGATCGTTAAATCTCTTGCTGAAAAAATTGCTGTTACATGTCCTACTGCTTGTGTTGGTATCATTACTAACCCAGTAAACACAACAGTGCCTATTGCTGCTGAAGTGCTTAAGAAAGCAGGCGTTTACGACAAGCGTAAACTATTCGGCGTGACAACTCTGGATGTGATCCGTAGTGAAACTTTCGTTGCGGCACTAAAAGATAAAGATCCTGGTGACATTCGTGTTCCTGTTATTGGTGGTCACTCTGGCGTGACGATTCTACCTCTACTATCTCAAGTAGAAGGTGTAGAATTTACTGCTGAAGAAGTAGAAGCACTAACGAAGCGTATTCAAAATGCGGGTACTGAAGTTGTTGAAGCTAAAGCCGGTGGCGGCAGTGCAACACTTTCAATGGGTCAAGCTGCATGTCGCTTTGGTTTGGCACTTGTTAAAGCGCTACAAGGTGATGACTCTGTGATTGAGTGTGCTTATGTAGAGGGTGCAGGTGAGCACGCTCCATTCTTTGCTCAACCAGTTAAACTGGGTAAAGATGGTGCAGAAGCTATTTTAAGCTATGGTGAGCTTAGCGATTACGAGAAAGCGGCACTTGATGGCATGCTACCAACACTGAATGGCGACATTGAAATTGGCGTTGAATTTGCCAAGTAGTGTTCATATTTAGGATGATGTTCAGCCTTATTGTAAGGTAAGTCATCTAGAAAAGAGAAAAGCTGATCTTTGGATCAGCTTTTTTATTGTTTGAATGTTTTGCCTGATCTTCTTTTTATATAGGGCATGTTAATCGTTGCTCTATATAAAGAGGAAAGTCGACTTGTTAGATTTCGGCTACTTTGTTCGCTTAACGGTTATTTTGTTCGCTTAACAGATAAGTGAGCAAGGGCTATTAGCGCTTGCTTGTATTCTGACTCTGGCAAGATTGATAATTCAGCAATGGCTTTATCTGCCTCTGCAAGGGCTTTATCTGTTGTGTACTCAAGAGATCCACTCTCTTTCATTGCTGCGAGGATATCGTCAAGACGCTCCATACCATTCGAGTGTTCAATGGCATCTCGAATCATAAGGGCTTGCTCCTCACTGCCATGACGCATTGCATGAAGTAGCGGTAGGGTAGGCTTACCTTCTGCAAGGTCGTCACCTACATTTTTACCCATCTCCTTACCGTCTGAAGTGTAATCCATCACGTCATCGATAAGCTGGAATGCTGTTCCTAGGTATTTTCCGTAGTTCTGTAGTGCAACTTCAATTTCTTTTGGTGATTCATTTAAGATGGCACCAATTTGAGTCGCGGCTTCAAACAGGCGTGCAGTCTTCGAGTAGATGACCTGCATGTAGCTCTCTTCAGTAGTGTCAGGATCATTACAGTTCATTAACTGTTGAACCTCACCCTCTGCGATGACATTCACTGAGTCGCTCATCAGTTCAAGGATCCTTAAAGATCCTAGCGTTGTCATCATCTGGAAAGAGCGGGTATAGATAAAGTCACCAACTAAAACACTCGCTGCATTTCCAAAGGCGGCGTTGGCTGTTTCTTTGCCGCGGCGCATATCAGATTCATCGACGACATCGTCGTGCAACAAGGTAGCAGTGTGGATAAACTCAATAAATGCAGCAGCGGTTGTATGAGCTTCGCCTTTATACCCGAGTGCACGTGCCGATAAAATAGCGAGCAGCGGGCGTAGGCGTTTGCCACCACCACTGACAATGTAGTATCCCAATTGGTTGATTAAAGATACATCAGAGTTGAGTTGAGCTTGAATCGTTTCATTAACTTTTGCCATGTCTTTGGCAGTAAGCGCTTGGATAGCAGTAAAATCCATTATAAATCCGGCTGAGGTTAGACCCTGTAAGGTATTCTTATCTTCTTTAGTAGCTGAATAATACACTAAAAAACGTTGATTAATACATCACTAAAGGGCATGATTGCCGCACTTTTCTTTGGCGAACACCTTTTCGCCAATTATTTAAAAATATGGCTTGTCATAGCCGCATGATTCCCGTAGAATCTGCGCCCTATTGATTAGTTTAGCGCACACCCGAGTTGTTCAAATAACAACCAAAGGCTGTGCGGAAAAAGCGGAGTAAAATATGTACGCTGTTTTCCAATCTGGTGGCAAACAACACCGAGTTAGCGAAGGTCAAACCCTTCGTTTAGAGAAATTAGACGTTGAAACTGGTGCAACTGTAGAATTTGATAAAGTTCTTCTTGTTGCTAACGGCGAAGAAATCGCTGTTGGTGCACCTCTTGTTGAAGGTGGCAAAGTGACTGCGGAAGTAGTACAACACGGTCGTGGCGATAAAATTAAAATCGTTAAGTTCCGTCGTCGTAAGCACTCTCGTAAAGAGCAAGGTCACCGTCAGTGGTTCACAGAAGTGAAAATCACTGGCATTAACGCTTAAGTATTAGGAGAGTTTAACAATGGCACATAAAAAAGCTGGTGGTTCTACTAATAACGGCCGCGATTCAGAAAGCAAACGTCTTGGTGTTAAGCGTTTCGGTGGTGAATCTGTTCTAGCAGGTAACATCATCGTTCGTCAACGTGGTACTAAGTTCCACGCTGGCACTAACGTTGGTATCGGTAAAGACCATACTCTTTTCGCTCTTACTGAAGGTAAAGTGAAATTTGCAGTAAAAGGTCCTAAAAACCGTAAATTCGTTAGCATCGAAAGCGAGTAATTAAGCAGCTGCTTAGTTATATTAGCTTTTAAGCTGAATTCAAAAGCCCTGCCGATTCGGCGGGGTTTTTTATTTGTAGATACTATGGGTTTATAAACATTACCTGTTTATAGGCGCAATTAATTTATAAACGCTACTGCTTTACAGACGCTATACCCTAGGCCCTAGTTCACAGTGGGATTTATGGTCTAACGTCTACTAGAATAGTAGTGATTTCCCACGTGCATGAGTGGAGTGTAAAATGAAATTTGTTGATGAAGCAACGGTTAAAGTTGAAGCCGGTGATGGCGGTAATGGAACCGTAAGTTTTTGGCGAGAAAAATTCATCACCAAAGGTGGACCTGATGGTGGTGATGGCGGTGATGGCGGTGACGTTTATCTACAGGCTGATGAAAACCTAAACACCTTGATTGATTATCGCTTTCAACGTTTTTACGACGGTGAGCGCGGCGAGAATGGCCGTGGCGGAAACTGTACTGGTAAGCGCGGTAAAGACAAAGTTTTACGTGTGCCTGTTGGTACTCGTGCTGTTGATATCCATACCAATGAAATTGTTGGTGAAGTGGCTGAACACGGCAAAAAAATCATGGTCGCAAAAGGCGGTTGGCATGGTTTAGGTAATACTCGTTTCAAGTCTTCAGTTAACCGAGCGCCTCGTCAAAAGACGATGGGTACTAAGGGTGAAGTTCGTGAACTTCGTCTAGAGCTACTGTTACTGGCTGATGTTGGTATGCTTGGCTTACCAAATGCGGGTAAATCTACCTTCATTCGTTCTGTATCTGCTGCAAAGCCGAAAGTTGCAGACTATCCATTTACCACTCTAATTCCTAGCTTAGGGGTTGTGAGTGTTGTTCCTGGAAAGAGCTTCGTTGTTGCTGATATCCCTGGTCTAATTGAAGGTGCAGCAGATGGTGCAGGCTTAGGTATTCGTTTCCTTAAGCACTTAGAGCGTTGTCGTGTTCTACTGCACATGATTGATATCATGCCTGTGGATGAAAGTGATCCTGCGCAAAATGCGCTAACGATCATCGATGAGCTTGAGCAATACAGTGAAAAGCTTGCTGGTAAGCAAAGATGGCTAGTATTCAACAAAGTCGATCTTATGCCAGAAGAAGAAGCGGATGAAAAGATCCAAGAGATCTTGGAAGCGCTTGCTTGGGAAGATGATTACTACAAAGTTTCAGCGCTTAATAAGCAAGGCACGAAAGAGCTTTGTTATAAACTGGCTGACTTTATGGAGCAGCTACCCCGTGAACTTGAAGAAATTGATGAAGAAGATAAAGTCGACTTCATGTGGGATGATTACCATAAAGATGCAATGAGTGGCGATAACGTTATTACCGAAGACGGTGACGACGATGATGATGATTGGGACGATGAAGAAGATGACGGTCACGTTATCTACGTTCGTGACTAGTTTCGATTAAACTCTAAACGCATCAGTTAACTCTATCTAGAAACCGCAACCCTTAGGGCTTTGCGGTTTTTTTGTGTCTAAATCATATTGTTACCACAATTTATTTGGCACTATGAAGAGTCAAAAATCATACTGGAAAGGACTCATGGTATTAAATCAAAGAGCGGTCTCTCGGCTGATCGCTCAAGCAGGGCAGATGTTGCTTGCTCATGGTGCTGAAAGCACGTTAGTAGGGAGCATTACCCATAGAATTGGAATTGCAAGTGGCATGGATGAAGTAGAAGTTTCACTCTCTGCTAGTTCACTTGTCGTTACCACTGTCTATCAAGATCACTGCATTACCACTGCAAGACGAAGCCCGGATCGCGGCATTAATATGCGAGTCATAACCCAAGTACAGCGCATTTGCATTATGCTCGAAAAGGGAATTTTAGATTATGAACTTGCTCAGAAAAAGCTCAATGAGATAACACCGGAGCGCTATAATCGCTGGCTAGTGGTAGTGATGATTGGCTTGTCATGCGCAGCATTTAGTCGCTTGGCGGGTGGTGATCTTGGTGTCTTCATGATGACCTTCTTAGCATCATCGATTGGCATGGTGGTTCGCCAAGAGATTGGCCATCGCCATTTTAATCCGATGGTTAATTTTGCGGCTACCGCATTTGTTACCACCATTATTTCAGCTCAAGCCGTGACATTCTCTATTGGTAATCAACCGACACTTGTCATGGCATCATCGGTATTGATGCTTGTTCCCGGTTTTCCATTGATCAACTCCGTTGCCGATATGATCAAAGGCTATATCAATATGGGGATTGCTCGTTTTGTTATGGCAAGTCTTCTGACTTTAGCGACTTGTTTAGGTATTGTTGGCGCGATGAGCGTGTTAGATGTATGGAGCTGGGGGCTATGATGGATCTTCTATTGGGCCTTGCCCACGACATGCTGTTTGCTGCTATTCCGGCTGTTGGGTTTGCGTTAGTTTTTAACGTACCGCAGAAAGCGTTAATCTATTGCGCTTTAGGTGGTGCTATAGGTCACGGGTCTCGTTACCTCATGATGCACTTTGGAATTCCTATAGAGTGGGCTACTTTCTTTGCTGCCACTATCGTAGGAATGATAGGAGTTCATTGGTCGCATCGATTTTTGGCTCACCCTAAGGTATTTACTGTCGCCGCGATGATCCCAATGGTGCCTGGTGTCTTTGCTTTTAAAGCCATGATTGCCATGGTCGAAATAAACCAACTTGGCTATTCGCCAGAATTAGTGGCAACGTTGTTTGAGAATTTCTTGAAATCGATGTTTATCATCGCAGGTCTTGCTATTGGCTTAGCAGTGCCGGGGCTGTTATTCTATCGGCGTAAACCCATTGTATAGAATCGATTAGGAAAAAAGAGATGATCATCAGTATGATTGCCGCGATGGCAGACAATCGAATTATTGGTAAAGATAATCAAATGCCGTGGCACCTTCCAGCCGATTTCGCATGGTTCAAGCGTTGTACCATGGGTAAGCCGGTCATTATGGGAAGAAAGACCTATGACTCTATTGGGCGTCCATTACCGGGTCGCTTAAATATTGTGATCAGCCGTGACGCCAACTTGAAAATCGAAGGCGTGACAACTGTGACTTCAATTGATTCTGCATTGACAGTTGCTGGAGATATAGAAGAGGTGATGATCATTGGTGGCGGCGCGATTTATAGTGCTTGCTTAGAGAAAGCGAATAAACTCTATGTCACTTATATTGATGCTCAGATTGATGGCGATACTCAGTTTCCGCAATGGAGCAGTGAGTTTGTCGAGACTCATGCTGAGCAGTTTACCGCTGATGAAAAAAATGCTTACAACATGACGTTTACAATATTAGAGCGGTAGCCATTTATTGATCTGTTTCAGTTAATAAAGGCTAGATGATTCTAGCCTTTTTGATTGATATCGAGGTGGTTATTAACTTGAGAGTGCAGGTTGCTCAAAGTATTGTTTATCTTCCCAGCGCAACATCGTAAGACTTCCACCCCAGACACAGCCAGTATCCAAGCCAATCACTTGCTGATTCTCGTAGCCTTCTAATGCAGCCCAGTGACCAAAAATAACTGGTTTTTCTAGCTTTATACGAGATTCGAGTTTGAACCATGGGATAAGTTCACTGTTCTCTTGCTGCTCTAAATGGCTAGGTGGGAGTTTGCATGCCATATCTAGGCTTGAATCAGCAAAGCAGTATCTCATTCTTGTCAGCGCATTAATGCTATAACGATAGCGTTCAATCCCTTGTAAATCTATTTGCCATAACGATGGGCTGTTACTGTACATGTTTTCTATAAGCCAAGGCCAGCGATCACTTTTCAGAATCTGTTCCACTTCTTCGGCTGCACTTCTCGCTTGTGTTAAATCCCATTGAGGGGAGATCCCTGCATGGGTCATCACAAAGTCATTGTGTTCAGCCAGCAGCGGTTGATGCCTTAGCCAAGTCAGTAGCTCGTCTTTATCTTCTGCATCAAAAATCGGACCTGTTTGATCCCTATCTTTTATCTTATGAATTCCTATTGATACTGCCAGTAGGTGTAAGTCATGGTTACCCAATATTATTTGCGCAGAGTCACCAAGGCTTTTGATAAAGCGAAGGGTTTCTAGCGACTTAGGGCCACGAGCGACGAGATCTCCGGTAACCCAGAGTTCATCTTCGCTAGGGTTGAATTTAACCTGATCTAGCAAGCAAATAAGTTCATCAAGACAGCCTTGAAGATCACCAACAATATAGGTAGACAAGATTACTCCTTAGTTAAGGATATTAGGAATCGCGAGACGAAATGGGGTTATCTCAGTGGTAAATTGATTGCCGTTTTCATCAAGGAAAATGTACTGTCCCTGCATTACACCGAAAGGTGTTTCGATAGCGGTTGCGCTGGTATAACTATATTCGTCATCACTTTTGATGTGAGGTTGTTGACCAACAACGCCATCGCCTTCAATCGTCAGCTGTTTTTCATTGGCGTCGGTAATTAACCAGCGGCGACTTAATAGCTGTACGGTTTGGTTACTTAGGTTTTTTATGGTGATGAGGTACGCGAAAATATAGTGGTTTTTTTCAGGGGTAGATTGTTCTTCCACGTATTTAGTTTGCACGTGAATTTGGATGCTAGGAATAGGCTCAATCATGATCACTCCCGATCAGTCGTGCGCTTATAAAATTCAGCCCTTAGCTATTAATAACGATAGTAGCTATCAATAATAATAGGAAAAGGGCTGAGTAAAGAGGTTTAGTGATTCGCTTCTAACCAGTTTGCCATATCAACAAACTGTTCTAAGGTTAGGTTTTCGGGGCGTACACTAGGGTTGATACCAAGCTCTTCAAGTATTTCTTTATCAATTAGGCCTTTATAACAGTTACGAACTGTTTTTCTGCGTTGATTAAAGCCTTCACGACAGACGCGATCTAACCACTTCAAGTCTTTTGCTGGATAAGGCAGAACCTCATACGGCATCAAACGAACAACCGCCGAATCTACTTTTGGTGGCGGAATAAAGGCTGTTGGTGGTACTTCTAGTACTGGCGTTACTTTACAGTAGTACTGAGCCATTACAGTTAGGCGGCCATATGCTTTGCTACCAGGGCCTGCAGCTAAACGGTTAACTACTTCTTTTTGAAGCATAAAGTGCATGTCTTGGATGTCTTTATGAAACTCAAAAAGGTGAAACATCAACGGTGTCGAGATGTTATACGGTAGGTTACCGAAAATACGTAACTTATTGTTAGGCTTAACGAGCTGCTCGAAGTCAAACTTCATAGCATCGCCTTCATGAATCGTTAGCTTATCTGCTAGGTCTGGGTGGTTACGCAGACGTTCTGCTAGATCTCTATCTAATTCAATGACGGTAAACTTGTCGACAAGCTTACCAACAGGTTCTGTTATTGCACCTAAACCAGGGCCGATCTCTACTAGGTTTTGACCTGGTAAAGGGTTTATGCCTGAAACGATACCATCAATAATATATGGATCATTTAGGAAGTTTTGACCAAAACGTTTACGCGCTTTGTGCCCTAAGTGGACATCATTTCTCATATTTTTCTCGAGTTTCGTGCTAAATCGCATTAATTAGATTGTTTATCTACCAATTCAATCGCGTGAGTAAGAGCAGTTTTAAAGCTCCCCGTATCCGCTTTGCCAGTCCCTGCAAGGTCGAGTGCAGTACCGTGATCAACCGATGTTCTTATAAAGGGTAGACCAAGAGTAATGTTTACGGATTGACCGAAGCCTTTGTATTTCAATACAGGGAGGACTTGGTCATGATACATGCCTAAGACAGCATCAGCTTGCTCTAAGTATTTCTCATTGAAGATGGTATCGGCAGGTAGTGGGCCGATTAAGTTAATTCCATCTCTTTGACGAATTTTATCTAGTGTTGGTGTTATTGTTTCTATCTCTTCACGGCCTAGGCAGCCATCTTCGCCTGCATGAGGGTTTAAACCACATACATAAATAGAAGGTTTCTCTATTGCAAATTTTTCGACTAAATCTTGATGAAGGATATGAATGATCTTTTCAAGTCGCTCTTCTGTCACTGCTTTTGATACGTAAGCTAAAGGAATATGCGTTGTTACTAGTGCAACTCGCAAGCCTTCAGTTGCTAGCATCATCACCACAAGTGGTGTATTTGACTTCTCAGCAAAGAATTCGGTGTGCCCACTAAAAGCAACACCCGCTCGATTAATCACCCCCTTGTGAACAGGGCCGGTGACAATAGCATCAAATTCACTATTCATACAGCCTAATGCGGCTCTTTCTAGCGTTTTTAATACGTAGTGGCCGTTGGCTTCATCAAGCTTTCCTGCTTCACAAGGTGCATTTAGTGCAATATGATCGATAACGAGCGAACCTGCTTGTTGAGGTGTAACTGGAAGATCAGCATTGTAATCGACCAGCTGTACATCGATAGCAAGCTGCTTTGCTCTTTGTTCAATCAGAGACTTATCAGCACAAACAACAATTTGATGTCCCCAGTTCTCTTGCGAGAGGGCTAAAACGAGATCGGGCCCAATACCAGCTGGCTCACCCGCTGTGACCACGATACGTTTAATTGTCATCGTTATCTGCCTCAACCATCTCAACAAAGGCACTCGCACGTAGCTCTTGCAGCCATGCGCTCGCTTCTTCGTTAAACTTACGGTTGAACAAAATACCGTAGGCTCTATTTTTCAGTGCGGAATCGGTTCTATCGACTTCACGACGGTCGATGACTTCAACAATGTGCCAGCCATGAACGGTTTTAAACGGTTCGCTAATCTGGCCAACAGGAAGCGTTTCGACTTGGTGTTTGAACTCTGGAACATAAAGGTCAGGCGTTTGGTAACCCAATTCACCATCTTGAACCGCAGAACCCGGGTCTTGACTGTACTGTTGAGCTAAATCGCCAAAGGTCGCTTCGCCACTTAGTACCTGTCTTGTAATTTCAAGAAGATCACGCTGTACGCCTTCATCACTTAAGATAACCGTTGGCTTAATAAGAATATGACGAGCATTTACTTCTGTAACCGCAACAACTTCTAGGCCTTTAACATCGTCAATTTTTAGAATATGGAAACCAATACCACTACGGAAAGGACCAATAATGCTGCCTTTGTTTTGCAGTTTTATTTGGTCGGCAAAAATGGTTGGCATCTCTTCTTTGCGCATCCAGCCCCAATCACCACCTTCTAAAGCTTTTGGCCCTTTAGAGTAGGTGTAAGCCATGGTTTTAAAGTTTTCACCATCATTGAGTTGCTTAACCAGATCATTTGCCTGCTCTTCTAGCTCTGATTTCTCTTGTTCATCAGTAAAACGGAGCTGAATATGGCTTACTTTATATTGAACCGTTGCGTTGGTTTCTTGCGCCAAGATATCAGCAAGATTCTCAACTTCTGCTGGAAGGATATTGATGCGGCGGCGAACGAGTGCATTACGAGCTTCACTGGCGGCAATTTCTTTACGAACTTGCTCACGAAAGGCTGCGTAAGTGAGACCTTCTTTCTCAACCGATGCAGTAAGCTGTGCGATTGTTTGCTCGTTTTTCTCTGCAATATCTGCAATAGCTTCATTCAGGCGATTATCATCAATACGAACGCCAAGACGCTCTGCTTCTTGCTGCTGAATGGTATCGACAATCAATTTTTCTAGCACTTGCTCTCGTAATATATCTTCATCAGGCAGTGCTTGTTCGCTGTCTTTTGCATTGGCGTGCAGAGTTTTAAAGGCTGTATCAATGTCACTTTGTAGTACAACGCCTTCATTAACGATAACGGCAATTTTATCCAGTGCCACAGGCTCTGCATTTACACTTGCAGCAGTTATACTGGTGATACTGCCAAGCAGGATCTGTTTCCACAGTTTCATTTGAAATCCTATAAGTCATTACTGGCTGCGGGTAAATATCCACGTCAGCCAATATTTAAAATTATTAGTTATTTAAGAAGAATGGTCGACCGTAACCTAGTGCATTCCCTGTGCTAGCAGCACCCGCGGCACTTGAATCTGAGCCAATAGTGGTACCAAAGCCGACAATACCGAAGTTGATACTGATATTCTCTTCATAGACAGGAGTCGCGTTTGGATTCGTAACGAAGTCACCATCCCAGCTAATTATCTGATTACTAAATGTAAAGCCGATATACCAACAATCAGATCGGTAGCGAATATTAGCTAACCACTCTAAGTTCTCTTCGGTGGTTAAGTCATAAAAGTATTGTGCGCTTGCATTCCATTTTCGGCTAATTTGGTAGCCACCTAGTAAGCCAACCTGAGAGATACCATCTTTGGTGATTGAATCAACGCTGAAATCAACTGTATCTTCCAAATACTCTTTCGTAACATAACGATAGTTGGTTTGAAGATATCCACCGCTAAAGCGATATTCTAGTGTGCTGTTACCTAGTTGCACTTCACTGGAGTCGATATCGTACTGAATACCACCATGATAGAAAAGATAATCATCGTAGTTAAAATCTACCTCCACAGCCCAAGCCGAATAGTTAGATGGTGATGATTCTTCTTCCGAGGCGCTTAGTGAAGAGTTTTTAGTATCTTTGTCTAGATAGAAAATTTGCCCAAAAGAGACATTTAGACGCTCTTTATAGGCATCATCGAAAAATCGAGAGGAAGCGCCATAGCTAAATTGATTGGCTGCAGCGATTTTATCAACACCACTATATTTTCGGCTACGAAAAAGGCCGTAGTAATCAGTTTGAAGTAGTGTTGTATCATAGTCTCCAATAGCGCTTTGATCTTCTTCTGGTACATATAAATACTGTACTTGAGGCTCAAGTGTTTGGGTGTAGCTCTCAAAGATCGTGGTATCGCGCTCTAGTACAACTCCGGCGTGGGTTCGAAATTCTGGTATTAGTCGTGATACACTTTCTTCTAAATCTGGATTTGATACATCATCTAGATCTTGTTGATAATAAGTACCTAAAAGCCTAGCCTCTGTAGTCCAAGTCCCCCATGTATTAGCAAGAGGTACGGTTACCCCCGGTTCAATATGAACACGCACTGCAGAAGGACTGTCATCCGCATCTGTTTCAAATCGAGAAATATGGCTAATCAAATCAAAATCGAGATGTTTCATAACCTCTGGTGCGTAGTAGTTAAACTCAAGCTGAGGCATCAAGCGATAGGGTAAGTTTCCACTAGTGGTAAGAACCTGAAAATCACGAACTAAGACTGAGGCATCCCAAGACTCGCTACGGTAAGTTGCTTGCCCCTCTTGAAGAAGTTGCCCATCTTCACGGTTACCAATGCTAGAGTCTATATGGCTAAAGTAATAAATATCACTGACTTGTGAATAATCAATCTCAAACTTCCAAGCCTGTTGGAAGATGCCACTGTGTTCATACTGAAAGCCCCAACGATCGCCATAATCGGTGTATTTTTTATCATCAGGTAAGTACTCAGACTTGATATTACCAGCACCTAAATCAGATAGGTATCGGAACTCACTGTTTAGCTGTGTTCCACGTTCTTGCATATATTTAATGGTGGTTTCTAGGTCGTAGTTTGGCGCTAAGTTCCAATAAACTGGAACCTCCATCTCAAAACCATCACTTGAACCATAGCTGACAGTTGGGTACAAGAAGCCCGTTTTACGTGTATCACCAATAGGGACAGTTAAAAATGGCAGGTAGAAAACAGGGACACTTTGGATCTCAAAGCGTGGATTATAAAAGGTGGCTATTTCTTCATTTTGGTCAATATCGATACTAGTAGCACGCATTCTCCAAGCGTTATCACCTTCTGGACACGAGGTAATACTGCCATCTTCAATCTCATAAACCGCCTTACCCGTTTTAGCCATATACACGGCTTCGCCACGACCTGGTTCACAAAGGAAATTATATTGGGTGTTTTCTGCGGTCAGCTCATCGGTTGTTAGGTCATTGGTTGCTTTGTCAGAAATGGTTTTAATTTCACCATCACTGAAGTGAACATTTCCTTTGGCCACAACAATATTATCGACTTGGTGAAGCGTTACTTCATCAGCGGTCATACGTTTTTTACCTTGGGTAATAATCACATCGCCTTTATAGACTGATTTTTGATTATTTAGTGCTTCAAGGCTATTTGCTTCAACATCAATTGGCAGCTCATTTGGATTTTCTGCCTCAGGTCGATTGACCAAGCATTGGTCAATAGGGTCTAATATTTGGCATTGTCCGAAAGCAGGCATTTCTTGCACGTCATCATCGAGTACTGTCTCAGCATGAGTCTGAGGCACTAACATGGCAGTACTGATTGAAGCGGCTAATAAAGTGCGGGGAAAAAATGGCATCGAGTTTTACTGTCCTGTTGAACTTGATTTATCCGGTGAATGGGTTCCGAATATAAAAATACGGTCCTATCATAAAGGAATTTCATGCTTACGGCACTATCAGACCACTTAGTGGCAAAAAAATTCACAGATTGAGAGCACATAATGCATATTTTTGGCAAATTCCTCGGCGCTTTTTTTGGCTTCTTGTTTGGTGGCGTGTTTGGATTGTTTTTTGGACTGTTCATTGGTCACCAGTTTGATAAAGCCCGCCGTTTGAGCCGTGCTGGTTTTAGAGGTGGAGCTTTTGGTTCTGGCCCGAGTCAAACAGAGCGACAAGATGAGTTCTTTAAAGCTGCATTTGCCGTTATGGGGCACGTGGCTAAAGCTAAAGGTCAGGTTACAGCACAAGAAATTCAACTAGCGACCACTATGATGGAACGAATGAATCTGCATGGTGAACAGCGCCGTGCTGCACAAAATGCGTTTCGTGAAGGTAAAGAATCAGGATTCCCATTAGACAGTGTTCTCGAGCGAGTTAAAATTTCCGCTGCAGGGCGTTTTGATTTACTACAGTTCTTTCTTGAGCTTCAAATATCCGCTGCGTTTGCGGATGGAGAGGTTCACCCAAGCGAGCGTAATGTTTTACATAAGATAGCCCAAGGTTTAGGCTTTTCATCAGCGCAACTTGAACAGCGTTTACGCATGCAAGAAGCTGCTTTTCGTTTTCAACATGGCGGGCATGGAGGTCATCAACAATCTGGTGCTTGGCAACAAGAAAACCAAGCTGATCATTTAGCGGCAGCTTATGAAGTCTTGGGCGTCAGTGAAACGGCTGAATCGAAAGATATAAAGCGAGCTTATCGTAAATTAATGAATGAACACCACCCAGATAAGCTGATGGCAAAAGGTTTACCACCTGAGATGATGAACGTGGCGAAAGAGAAGTCACAGGAAATTCAGAATGCCTATGATTTGGTTAAAAAGGTAAAAGGCTTTAAATAAGCTCTTTTGCGTTTTAGATAAACAACTAACCAGATAAAACAAAAAGGCGAGCATTCTATATAAAATAGTGCTCGCCTTCTTCATTTTATTGTTCGCAAGAACTGTTGTCGTGATTATTTACGAACGGCAATCGCTTCAATTTCAATACCAACATCTTTTGGTAAACGAGCTACTTCAACGCATGAGCGAGCAGGGTAGTGAGCCACGTTGTGCTCATCAAAGAATGCACCGTAAACTTCATTCACTGCGCCAAAGTCATTCAAGTCTTTTACGAAAACCGTTAATTTTACGATGTCTTTTACGGTTAAGCCTGATGCTTCAACTACCGCTTTAACATTTTCCAGAGACTGACGAGCCTGCTCTGTGATTTTAGGAGAAACTTCACCCGTTACTGGGTTTACTGGGATTTGACCTGAAGTTAGAACCATGTTGCCAAGGTCTACACCTTGAATGTATGGGCCGATTGCTGCAGGTGCTGAGTCAGTATGAAGAACTTTAGTCATGTGATTGATTCCGTCAGTAGAAGGGAAAATAGGCGATCAGTTTGCCGTGAAACTATCCTTACGTAAAGGAAAACAGCGTAAAGGAAACGGCACAATAGAACAGGTAGAAAAGAAAAACCCTCAGGTATTTATCACTATTTTTAGTAATGAATACAAAAGGGATTTAATTGATAGACAGCGTGAATGTTAAAGTCGTCACGAAGAGATAGAACGCGACTCTAACTATCTTTCTGTCACGACTTCTCGTGAGAATACCTTTTCACAGTATTTGCATTTAAGACGAATCTCAGCATTTTTTTCAATGACACTAAAGCTACTTTCTACAGGCTCATTGTGAGTAATACAGTTGCTGTTAGGGCATTCGAATACATCGTTTACTTGTTTTGGTAATTCTAAAACTAGCTTCTTCGCTACTTGGTATTCTTCAATTTGGTTCACGGTCGCGTGGGGTGCATAGAGTGCAAGCTTGCTTGCTTGGTCTTCATTGATAAAAACATTTTCAATCTTAAGCAGATCTTTCGCGCCTAGCGCTGATGATGGAAGGTTTAGACCAACCGTAACGCGTTGATTGGAATTATGCATATCAAATAGACGTAGAACTTTGATACCAACTTGAGCGGGTATATGGTCAATAACGGTGCCATTTTTAATTGCTTCAACCTGCAATTGAGTTTCTTTCGACATAGTAGTTTCCTCTATTACAGTTAAAGTGATTCATTTAGAACGAGAGCAAGTAGCGCTTCACGAGCGTAGACACCATTTTCAGCCTGCTCAAAGAAGTAGGCGTGCGGCGTTTTATCGACATCAGTGGTGATCTCATCCACACGTGGCAGTGGGTGAAGAACTTTCAAGTTCTCACGAGCGTTTTCAAGCATGCTTGCTTTTAGGATGTACGCGGATTTGATGTGTGCATATTCCGATTCGTCAAAACGCTCTTTTTGCACACGAGTCATATAAAGAATATCAAGCTCAGGAATCACTTCTTCCATATCTATATGAAGGCTGTAGTTGATACCTGCTTCGTCTAGTTCTTCACAAATGTAGTCAGGCATAGCCAGAGCTTCAGGTGCGACAAAGAAGAAGCGTACATTGGTAAACTTAGCGAGAGCTTGAGTTAGCGAGTGAACCGTACGACCATATTTTAGGTCACCAACAAAAGCGACGTTAAGGTTATCTAGTCGACCTTGAGTTTCGGCGATACTAAACAGATCAAGAAGAGTTTGAGTTGGATGTTGGTTTGCACCGTCACCAGCGTTAATAACTGGCGTGCCATTTGAGAACTCAGAAGCAAGGCGAGCAGCACCTTCTTGAGGGTGACGCATGACAAAGGCATCAACGTAAGAGGAAATCACTTGCACCGAGTCAGCCAGAGTTTCGCCTTTTTTCGCTAGGGAAGTGTTACCGCCACTATCAAAACCGATAACATCGCCACCAATACGTTGGATAGCAGTTTCAAATGAAAGGCGTGTACGAGTTGAAGGCTCGAAGAAGCAACTAGCGATTACTTTGTTCTTAATCAGTTCAGGTTGAGGATGAGATTTCAACTGACCTGCCGTATCAACTATCAGTTCCAGTTCTTCACGAGAGAGTTCTGGAATAGAGATAATGTGCTTATTATAAAGCGTGTTTGTCATGTTCTTCTTCCCTATCTTGAATGTTCTTAAAGCCACAAAAAAGCCCCCCAATAATGGGAGGCTTTAAAAATCGAGAGAATTACAGAAACCAATGACAGCAAAGCTAGGCTTGGAAACCCATCGTAGCTTGCGGTTTTTATATCGCTGAATTGTGCACGACATCGGTGCCATCATTTCATAATCCTCTGACAAATTGCCGAGCATTATACGCCTTCGTTTTGTCAGCGCAAGCGATTACGTCAAGCTTTCCTTTAGTAGGTAGTACTCCACTAGTTGCCTAATGTAGCAACCATGATCGCCTTAATAGTATGCATGCGGTTCTCTGCTTCATCGAACACAATAGAGTGCTCTGATTCAAACACTTCTTCTGTTACTTCTAGGCCATTCATACCGTATTTCTCAGAGACTTCTTTACCAATGACCGTTTCATCATTATGAAACGCAGGTAGGCAGTGCATGAATTTCACATCCGCATTTTCAGTCAAGGCTAAGGTTTGGCTATTGATTTGATAAGGCGTCATTTTTGCTACACGCTCATCCCACGCTTCAGCGGCTTCACCCATAGAAACCCAAACATCAGTATAAAGGAAGTCACACTCTTTCACGCCTTCTTCGACGTTCTCAGTCAAGGTGATTTTTGCTCCAGTCTGAGTGGCTATTTCTTGGCAAGTTTTTACCAGTGAGGCTTCAGGCCAAAACTCTTTGGGTGCGACAAGGCGAATGTCCATGCCCATTTTAGCGGCACCAACCATGAGTGAATTACCCATGTTGTTACGAGCATCACCCAGATAAGCAAAACTGATTTGATGCAGGAGCTTTCCTTTGCCGTGCTCAAGCATAGTGAGGAAGTCAGCCAAAATTTGGGTTGGGTGGAATTCATCCGTTAAGCCATTCCATACAGGAACGCCAGCGTGAGCGCCCAGCTCTTCAACAATTTCTTGGCCAAAACCGCGGTATTCAATGCCGTCATACATGCGCCCTAAAACTCGGGCCGTGTCTTTCATTGATTCTTTTTGACCGATCTGAGAACCAGAAGGACCAAGGTAAGAGACCTGAGCGCCTTGGTCAAAAGCGGCTACTTCAAAGGCGCAACGAGTTCGTGTTGAGGCTTTTTCAAAGATCAGAGCAATGTTCTTTCCACTCAGTTTCTTTTGTTCGGTTCCTGAGTATTTTGCTTTTTTTAAATCAGCAGAAAGATCGATCAAAAACTGAATTTCTTTGGGGGTAAAGTCGAGCAGTTTAAGAAAGTTACGATTACGTAAATTGAAAGCCATTGGGTTAATCCTTAAGAGAACTGTTTCTTGAGGAATAGTAAAACATATAAATGCATTAAATGTGAATAATTATTTTAAAAATAAAGCGAGATATCTTAGATGGTAGATAGATACCTCGCTTATTGTTTACTGATGAGCCAATGCTACTTGGTTTAAAATTACATATTCTCTTCAGCGAACTCGGCTAAGCGGCTACGAACGACGCCATTTAAGTGGATATTGGCACTGCCTTCAAAGTTCTTAAATCTCTCCACCATGTAGGTGAGTCCTGATGTGACGGGAGTGAGATAGTGAGAGTCAATCTGAGCAAGATTTCCTGAGCAGACTATCTTGGTTCCTTCACCGCAGCGCGTAATGATGGTTTTTATCTGTGAAGCGGTTAGGTTTTGACACTCATCCAATAAGACAAAGGCATTCTGAATTGAACGGCCACGCATGAAGTTAATCGACTTAAATTGAATGTTTGCTTTATCGCATATGTATTTCATTGACCCTTCAGTGCAATGATCATGCTTGTGCAGCGCTTCAAGTGTATCAGTGACGGCGGCGAGCCAGGGCATCATCTTCTCTTCTTCACTACCGGGTAAGAAGCCAATCGACTCACCAATGTCTGGCGTATTCCGAGTAACAATGATTTTATCGAACATTTTGTTTTCTATGGTTTGTTCTAGTGCTGCAGCCATTGCCAGTAGAGTTTTACCACTTCCCGCAGCCCCAGTTAGAATGACCAGATCAATATCTGGGTCAAGTAGGGCATCCATAGCCATGCCTTGGTAGATATTTTTCGGTGTAATGTCCCATGCTCGTTTGTGCATCATGCGCTCACGGCTGAGGTCTTGCAGTGTGAGACTATCGTCGGAAATCTCAGCGACTCTGGCGGCAAAGTCACTCTCTTGATCGATAATGTATTGATTGATAAAGGTCGGTTCAAAAGGTTCTCTACTAAGAGTATGGAAGGTCTTCCCACCTAGAGACTTACTTTCTACCTCTTCAACATCATCCCAGAATGCGCCTTCACGTTGTTGAAATCCTTTGGTGAGGTATTGAACGTCATCAATGAGCTGATCAGTACGGTAATCCTCAACAAAACGTACCCCCGCACCTTTAGCGCGTAAGCGCATATTGATGTCTTTGGTGATTAAGATGACTTCGCGTGGAGCGTGCTTGGTTTGTAAATCGAGCACCGCGTTGAGAATGCGATTATCTCCGGCTTTATCAGCAAAGGCTTTGACCGTTTCTTGCAACTCAAAGTCAGCCATAATGGAAATCGTACCCGTTGCCGAAATGTCTTTTGAGAAACGAATACCTTCTGATATTTCATCGGGTGAGGCATCGCGGAAAAGGTCTTCTAAAGCTCGAATGGCGACACGTGCATCACGAGCAACGTCTCGCTTACTGTCTTTAATTCGGTCAAGCTCTTCGAGGACTGTCATTGGAATGAGCACGTCGTGCTCTTGAAAGGAGTATATGGCAAAAGGTTCGTGAAGAAGGATGTTGGTATCAAGGACAAACAGTTTCCGATCGGTATCAGTCATAAGCGTCTCCTTGCCGAAGTTCGGCATTGCTTTGCAATCATTGCTTGCAGAAGGGGACAGAGTCATAACGCGCTTTGTAGGAGTGTCGCTCTGTACACTAACATCTGCAAATCCGTGTTGATCTATTTCTATACCTATGAACAGCATGTTTTGTGCCAAAATTGAACATTTAGACTCAAAATTATGCGTATTCATTAACGAGTATAGCAACACTCAAATACACAAATGACATGCTTTTCTTACAGTTTGATGGCGGACTAACTTCTGTCAAAAAATCCGAGGATACCTCGTGACCTACATCACAGCTTCAAGTAAGATTAGCGACCTTTTTGGGTGCGGAATTTTCACTATAATTATCTTTTGATAATCCTTTTTATACTCGCGCCGAAATACAAACTAAAATAACAAAGAATATTTTCAACTTAGAATAATGAGGTAGTCGATTCATGACATTTGCTTTGGGCCAGCGTTGGATTAGCGATACGGAAAGCGATTTAGGTTTAGGTACCGTGGTAGCAATGGATGCTCGTACAGTGACAGTAATGTTTGCTGCAGCAGAAGAAAACCGAGTCTATGCGCGCAGTGATGCTCCCGTAACCCGAGTGACATTTAATGTCGGTGATGTCGTTGAAAGCCAAGAAGGCTGGTCTGTTAAGGTTGAACAAGTTGAAGAAAATAAAGGCATTTATTTTTATCTTGGTACACGAACGGATAACGAAGAAGAGGTGATGCTAAGAGAGATCATGCTCAGCAATAATATCCGCTTCAACAAGCCTCAAGATAAGCTGTTCGCTGGCCAAGTTGATCGTATGGATAACTTTGTGCTGCGTTATAAAGCGTTGACCAATCAGTTTGAACAGCACAAAAGCCCAATGCGCGGTTTATGTGGTATGCGTGCAGGTTTGATCCCTCACCAGCTTTACATTGCCCATGAAGTGGGTCGTCGTCACGCTCCTCGCGTTTTACTTGCCGATGAAGTTGGCCTAGGTAAAACCATTGAAGCAGGTATGATCATTCACCAGCAAGTGCTATCGGGCAGTGCTGAACGTATTCTTATCGTTGTGCCAGAGACACTTCAGCATCAATGGCTGGTTGAAATGATGCGTCGCTTCAATCTGCATTTCTCTATTTTTGATGAAGAACGTTGTATTGAAGCGTTTGCAGAAGCAGAGAACCCATTTGATACTCAGCAATACGTATTGTGTTCTTTGGACTTTATCCGTAAAAGCCGTCGCCGCTTTGAACAAGCATTGGATGCTGACTGGGATCTGCTGGTTGTTGATGAAGCGCACCACCTAGAGTGGAGCCAAGAGAAACCAAGTCGCGAATATCAAGTGATTGAAGGGCTAGCTGAAAAAACAGCTGGAGTACTTCTACTTACCGCAACACCTGAACAGCTAGGTCGAGAAAGTCACTTTGCTCGTTTACGTCTACTTGATCCTGACCGTTTTTATGATTACGACACCTTCGTTCAAGAGGAAGATCAGTACGCGCCTGTTGCGGATGCTGTCTCAGCACTTTTCTCTGGCCATAAGTTAGAGAATGAAGCGAAGAATCAAATTACTGAGCTGTTATCTGAGCAAGATGTCGAGCCATTGTTCCGCATTATTGAAAACGATGAGCATGAAGAAGCGAAAGCAACAGCTCGCCAAGAGCTTATTGATAATCTAATGGACCGCCATGGTACGGGCCGAGTACTGTTTAGAAATACTCGCGCTGCGATTAAAGGCTTCCCTAAGCGAAATGTTCACCTGCTTCCTATGGAGATTCCTTCTCAATACGCGACGTCAATGCGTGTATCTGGCTTGATTGGCGGCAAAATGTCACCTCAAGCTCGCGCATTAAAAAATCTTTACCCAGAAGAGATCTTCCAAGAATTTGAAGGTGATGATGCAAGCTGGTGGCAGTTTGATTCACGTGTGAATTGGTTGATTGAAAAGGTGCAGGAAAAACGCAGCGAAAAAATCTTAGTCATTGCTTCTCGCGCAAGTACAGCTCTGCAGCTTGAACAGGCTCTGCGTGAGCGTGAAGGCATTCGTGCAACGGTTTTCCACGAAGGTATGTCGATTATTGAACGTGATAAAGCAGCGGCTTACTTTGCTCAGGAAGAGGGCGGTGCACAAGTTCTCCTATGTAGTGAAATAGGATCTGAAGGGCGTAACTTCCAGTTTGCTAATCAGCTTGTAATGTTTGATCTACCGTTTAACCCAGACTTGCTTGAGCAGCGTATTGGTCGCTTGGACCGTATTGGTCAAGAGCGTGATATTGATATTCATGTGCCGTATCTACAAGGAACGTCTCAGGCGATCCTTGCTCGTTGGTTTGATGAAGGCTTGAATGCATTTAGAGAAACCTGTCCAACAGGGCGCGCAGTGTACGACAAGTACTCTGATACACTCGTTGATATGTTAGCTTCAGGTAACATTGAAGAGCTAGACGACGTTATTTCTGAATCTGCCAAGTTAAATAAAGAGCTTAAATCTCAATTAGAACATGGCCGTGACCGATTGCTTGAGATGCACTCGAATGGTGGTGAAAAAGCGCAGGCGATTGTCGATACCATTTCAGCGACAGATGGCGATACTAATTTAGTAAGCTTTGCACTTAGCCTGTTCGATACGATTGGTTTAAACCAAGACGATAAAGGTGAAAATGCGTTAGTTGTTACTCCTTCTGAACATATGATGGTGCCAAGCTACCCTGGCTTACCTTATGAAGGCGCGACGATTACTTTTGATCGTGAAACCGCACTGTCACGTGAAGATATGAACTTTATCAGTTGGGAGCACCCAATGATTCAAGGTGGTATCGATCTGCTTATGAGTGAAGGTGTTGGAGCCTCTGCGGTATCGCTTCTAAAAAACAAAGCATTACCTGTTGGTACGCTACTGCTTGAGCTTATTTATGTTGTGGACGCACAAGCACCAAAACGCAGTGGTATTACGCGATTCCTACCTCAAACACCAATTCGCCTGATGATGGATGGACGTGGTAACGATCTCTCTGCTCAGGTTGAGTTTGATAGCTTTAACCGCCAGCTAAGTCCCGTTAATCGCCATCTAGCAAGCAAGCTTGTCTCTTCGGTACAAAATGAAGTACATGCGTTGATTGAAGCGGGTGAAAACCTTGTAACTGATAACGTGGAAGCGGTTCGTGAGCAAGCGCAGCAAGAGATGCAAGCGAGCCTTAACGGGGAACTAGAGCGTCTACAGGCGCTGAAAGCAGTTAACCCGAACATTCGTGATGAAGAGATTGAAGCGATTGATGCACAAATTAAAGAGCTAACGGTCTACATTAGTAAAGCTCAGGTTCAATTAGATTCGCTACGCTTGATTGTGGTCAGTCATAATTAATCTAAGCATATTCAGATAAATAAACTCCGTTAAGAATAGGCCGGTTAAATCGGTATAATTGCTTCTAATAACAGCTATATAGCTGTTATTAGAAGCATTTTTTTATTCCACTTATAAATCAATTTTGAGAAGTTCCTTATGGCGATGCTTGAATACACACCACCGACTGACCCTTGGATCGATATTGTCTATGAAGATGACGATATCTTGGCTGTTAATAAACCACCGGGTTTGTTATCTGTTCCCGGTCGACTTGCTGAGCACTACGACAGTATGTGGAGCCGTTTGGTGGTGGAGTATCCCGAGATTCAAGTGGTGCACCGCTTAGATATGTCGACTTCCGGTCTAATGCTGCTGGCAAAAAATAAAGACGCCGAGCGCTCGTTGAAGAAGCAGTTTCAATATCGTTTAACACATAAGATCTATTATGCTCGTGTGTGGGGAAATGTAGATCAAGATGATGGCGAAGTGGATCTACCGCTTATCTGTGATTGGCCAAACAGACCAAGGCAGAAAGTCTGTTTTGAGGATGGTAAACCGTCCCAAACAAAGTATCAGGTCGTTGAGCGTGAAGAGAAGACGTCGATAGTTCGGCTTCTTCCTATTACAGGGCGTTCTCATCAGCTTCGTGTTCACATGCAAGCGTTGGGTTATTCCATCGTTGGTGATGAGTTTTACGCTCCCCCTGAGGCGCTTGAATTTAGCCCTCGCTTGGAGCTTCATGCTGCAGAGTTGAGTTTTTATCATCCAGCGACGAATAAACGCCAAAGTATTTTTGTTCCGTGTGATTTTTACCAAGATGCTGAAGAGCAAATTTGGCAACACTTTGAGTGCCCAGAGGAGCTACCAGACTACAAAACACTGCCACGCTGTTAGTCTTAGATTTAGTATCAATTAAATGCCTGTAACCCAAATAAGGAAGTGATATGACCGTGCCAGTAGTGGTGTTTTTAGATAGAGCGACGATCCCAACTCAGATTAAGCTGGCTACGTTGCCGTTTGAGCATCAGTGGATTGAGTATGATTACACTACGCCTGATGAAGTCTTTGAACGATTAGAGAATGCGGACATCGTCATCGTCAATAAAGTGGTATTGAATGCGGACGTTCTGGCTAAATTACCTAACCTGCGTTTAATTGCGGTATCGGCAACAGGTTACAATAATATTGATACTGAGTTCTGCCAAAGAGCGGGTATAGCCGTGACTAATGTTCAAGGTTATGCCACTCAATCAGTTCCTGAACACGTCATCGCTATGTTATTCACACTAAGACGTAACTTAGTTGGTTACCATCAAGATATCGCAGTTGGTGAGTGGCAGCGCAACAAGCAGTTCTGTTTTTTTACTCATCCAATTGGTGATATTGCTGGCTCGACACTGGGTATTATTGGCAGTGGCGCATTAGGGCAAGCGACGGCTGCGTTAGCTAAAGCTTTAGGAATGAAGGTACTGTTTGCGGAAAGAAAGAGCTCATCTCAAAAAGGGATGATGGATTGCCGTGAAGGTTATCTTCCTTTCGAGCTGGTACTGCAGCTTTCTGATGCGATTACTCTTCACTGCCCACTCAATGATCAAACTGAAAATCTTATCTCTACTGCTGAACTCAAGAAGATGAAAGCCAATGCTATTTTGATCAATGCGGGGCGAGGCGGTCTCGTCGATGAGCAAGCGTTAGTGGACGCATTAAAGTTTGGTTTGATTGCTGGCGCTGGCGTCGATGTTTTTACTAAAGAGCCTGCCGATGAAGATAATCCGTTACTAGCGAACATGGACATGCCTAATCTATTGCTGACACCTCACGTGGCGTGGGGTAGTGATTCTTCGATTCAAAAGTTAGCCGATATTTTGATGGATAATATTTCAGTCTTTAATGACGGACGAGAGCAAAACAGAGTTGTATAGAAAACAAAAATGCCAGTCGAGAGACTGGCATTTCTATTTAATATTCTTGTAGCAACGTGGATTAGCTGGTTGTAACTGGCTGCTCAACTTTTGCTGAATCTTCACCATCAGCGGTTTTGTCCACTAACATAGAGATAGCGCCGTCACCGGTAATATTACACGCAGTACCAAAGCTGTCTTGTGCCATGTAAAGAGCGATCATCAGCGCAAGTTCTGCTTCACCAAATCCAAGCATAGAAGCCATTAAGCCTAACGCTGCCATTACTGCGCCACCCGGAGCTCCCGGAGCTGCAATCATAGTAATGCCTAGCATCATGATAAATGGAATCATGCTAAAGAAAGATACCATTTCGATATTGCTGCTTAGTGCCATTACTGCTGTTGCACACAGAACTAGCGTAATTGTAGAACCTGATAAATGGATAGTTGCACATAGTGGGATGGTAAAGTTGGCAATTGGCTCCTTAACTCCATTTTCTTTCGTTTGCTTTAGCGTCACAGGAATAGTGGCTGCTGAAGACATGGTTCCTAGTGCAGTAAAGTAAGCTGGAAGCATTGTCTTTAGAGCTTTAACCGGTGACTTTCCGTTTACAGTTCCTGCAATCACATATTGAATACTGATCCAGATCCAGTGCACCACAATCGCTGTTACTAATACTAAACCGAAGGTTTTAAGAGTAGTAAATACAGTGCCTTCAGCGGCCATATTAGCAAAAACACCCGCGATGTAGATTGGTAGCATAGGGATGATGATTTTGGCTAGCAGCAGGTCAATGATACTGCGTCCATCATCCGCGAACTGTTTTAGCGTTTGGCTACCAGTAACCGAAATACCGATACCAAATAGGAATGCTAGAGCTAGCGCTGTCATTACGCCAAAAATAGCAGGGATCTCAAGGCTGATAAATCCAGTGAGTGCGCGTTGAGCTTCGATATCCGGAGCGGCACTAGGAGATAAACCTGATAGAACGATCGTTGCAGCAAGGAAAGCAAGACAGCCCGCGATGACGGTTGAACCGTACGCTAGTCCAACTGTTTTACCAAGTAGATTGCCAGAGTTTTTAGGCAGGCTTGCAATACCACTGGTGATGTAAAATAGAATGATCAGTGGAATGGAAAACCCGATCAGTTGGCCACCGATTTGCTGGAACGTAAGAAACAGACGAACGAGAATATCTGGTGCGAATGATCCGACTAATATACCGCCGACAATACCGGTAATGAGTTTTACGACAAGGTTCATTATTGAACTCCTAATTGAATTTATTATTTTGTAGGGCTTTGTTATCAAGTGATGATGTATCACTAATTTTTTATGCGGTGGAGTATAGAGTTTATCGCTGGATTGTTTTGTGATTGGAGTGCTTTGCTTACGATTTGTAACGGTTTTGTTTGGTAATGTTGGTGGGATGTTTTGTTTTTATGGTTTTGGTTGGATATTCGTTTCACTATGCTTTAAGTGGAAAGTGATAGATAAAAAAATAGCCGGCTTAAGAGCCGACTATTTGATGTTCAGGTACTGTGATTAATGCTAATTATAAAGCGGCAATCGTTGCCTTTTGCTCTTCAAGTTTAACCAAAGTCTCTTTATAGCTTTCAAGTTTTTCACGCTCTTTAGCGATAACTACTTCAGGTGCTTTAGCAACAAAACCTTCGTTACTCAGCTTACCTTCGATACGCTTTACTTCACCTTGAGTCTTAGCTACTTCTTTATCTAGACGAGCAAGCTCTGCATCTTTGTCGATAAGGCCTGCCATTGGGATCATTAGCTCAGACTTGCCAACCAGTTTAGTCGCACAAGCAGGAGTCACTTCGCCATCGGCAAGAACTTTAATTTCGTCTAGTTTTGCTAGAGAATTCAAAACAATCTTGTTCGCTTCAATACGAGCAGCATCTTGCTCGTCAGCGACTTTGATCATTACTTCTAAGCCTTTGCTAGGTGCAATGTCGTACTCTGCACGTAGATTACGGATAGCGGTAATGAAAGTTTTTACCCATTCGATGTCATCAACAATCTCAGCATTGAAGTTCGCTTCATTAAACTGAGGAAGTGCTTGAGTCATGATAGTCTCGCCTTCTACACCGTCAATCAGTGGCTTAACGCTCTGCCAAATCGATTCAGTGATGTAAGGAAGAATAGGGTGAGCAAGACGAAGCGTTTTCTCAAGAACAGTGATCAGCATGTAGCGAGTAGCTTGCTGTTGAGCTTCTGTGCCTTTCCATAGAACGGGCTTAGTTAGTTCTAGGTACCAGTCACAGAATTGGTTCCAGATGAATTCGTACAGCGTGTTTGCAGCCATATCTAGACGGTAGTTGTCTAGGTGAGCGTTGAACTCTTTTGCAGCAACTTCAAACTGAGACTCGATCCATTTATCTGCTAGAGAGAATTCCATATTTGCACGATCTTCAGCTGATAAAGTCATGCCACAGTCGTGCTCTTCTGTATTCATCAGCACGTATCGGCTTGCGTTCCATAGCTTGTTACAGAAGTTACGGTAACCTTCAAGACGCTTCATATCCCAGTTGATGTCACGGCCAGTAGAGGCCATTGCAGCAAGAGTGAAACGTAGTGCGTCAGTACCGTATGGTTCGATGCCATCTTCAAAAGTTTTACGTGTCGCTTTTTCAATCTTCTTAGCAAGCTTAGGCTGCATCATGTTGCCACAACGCTTCTCTACTAGCTCTTCAAGACCGATACCATCAATCATATCGATTGGGTCAAGTACGTTACCTTTAGACTTCGACATCTTGTCGCCGTTCTCATCACGGATAAGGCCTGTCATGTAAACCGTCTTAAATGGTACTTGTGCTTTGCCGTCTTCATCTTTACAGAAGTGCATGGTCATCATGATCATACGAGCAACCCAGAAGAAGATGATATCAAAGCCTGATACCAATACATCTGAAGGGTGGAAGGTTTTCAGCGCTTCAGTATCTTCAGGCCAGCCTTGTGTGCCGAATGTCCAAAGAGCAGAAGAGAACCATGTATCGAGTACATCGTCGTCTTGGCGAAGTACAACAACAGGCGCTAGGTTGTTTTTCTCACGTACTTCTTCTTCTGTACGTCCAACGTAGACTTTACCATCGTTGTCATACCAAGCTGGAATACGGTGACCCCACCAAAGCTGACGAGAGATACACCAATCTTGAACATCACGCATCCAAGCAAAGTACATGTTTTCGTACTGTTTAGGTACGAACTGAATATCACCGTCTTCTACCGCTTTAACCGCTGGTGCAGCAAGTGGCGCTGTGCGAACGTACCATTGGTCCGTTAGCATTGGTTCGATAACCACACCGCCACGGTCACCGTAAGGAACCGTTAAGTCGTGATCTTTAATTTCATCAAGAAGACCAATTTCTTCAAATTCAGCAACGATTGCACGACGAGCGGCAAAGCGTTCCATACCGTGGTATTTAGCTGGAAGTTCAGTTGAGTAAACATCGCTCTCTTCACCATTGGTATTGAAGATTTCCGCTGCATCGCGGATATCACCGTTAAAAGTCAGAATGTTGATCATTGGTAGGGCGTGACGCTTGCCTACTTCGTAATCGTTAAAGTCGTGAGCAGGAGTGATTTTCACACAACCCGTGCCTTTTTCCATGTCTGCGTGCTCATCACCAACGATAGGGATAAGACGGTTAACAACAGGAAGAAGAATCTCTTTACCGATAAGATCTTTGTAACGAGGATCTTCAGGGTTGACCGCAACGCCAGTATCACCAAGCATGGTTTCTGGACGAGTGGTAGCAACAACAATGTAGTCTTTACCATCAGCCGTTTTAACGCCATTGGCTAGCGGGTAACGGAAGTGCCACATGAAGCCTTTTTTATCTTTGTTTTCTACTTCTAGATCAGAAATCGCAGTGTGTAGCTTTGGATCCCAGTTAACTAGGCGCTTACCACGGTAGATAAGATCTTCTTCGAAAAGACGAACAAATACTTCTTGAGTTGCCGCTGATAGACCGTCATCCATAGTGAATCGTTCACGATCCCAATCGACAGATGCGCCTAAACGACGAAGCTGCTGGGTAATAGTGCCACCAGACTCTGCTTTCCAATCCCAAATCTTATCGATAAACGCTTCACGACCGTAGTCATGTTTCGTTTTACCTTCTTCAGCGGCAATCTTGCGCTCAACAACCATTTGGGTTGCGATACCTGCGTGGTCGGTACCCACTTGCCAAAGGGTATTTTTGCCCTTCATACGTTCAGCACGAATCAAGGTATCCATAATGGTATCTTGGAATGCGTGACCCATGTGCAGGCTACCAGTAACGTTTGGTGGCGGGATCATGATGCTGTACGCTTCTTTTGAAGTGTCGCCGTGTGGCTTAAAGTAGCCTTTTTCTTCCCAAGCTTGGTATAGCGCTTGTTCGATAGATGTTGGGTTGTATGTCTTTTCCATAGTGCTCTTAAATCGGTACTGTGAATTAGTAAATGTGGTCAAACTTTATAAGTGAAGGATCTACGGCTGAAATGATTAGGCTAAGATCGCTTTAACTATAAGGTTTGACTATGGATGCTGTATCTCGATTGTTTGCAGATTAAAACCTGCTTGTCGGTAAATTTTATACCTTTCTCGAGCTAGCTGCTTGGCATTTTCCTCGCAAGGAACGAAGTCTACCACCTCTGAGAACTGCTTCGCAAAGGTTGTATTATTATCCGCCAAATTAATTACGATCTGACGATTCCACGTAGGCTTTACATTTTGGTGCCCAATCTCGATGTTGGTACCATATTTTGGTCCTTCACCAACGAGGTTATGAGCGACAAAGTGCTCTGGTTCTGATTGCCAAAAAAGTTCAGCGATACGTTCCGCGTGAATTTTACCATGGCCATTTAAATATACTTTGGCGCCTTGCTGAGCAAAGTGTTTACTGAGAAATAGCACGTAATCATCAAAACCAGCTTGGCTTGCTTGAGGACTCTTTGGGCTGACGATGTAAAATGTAGCGTTGGCCATATTATTCTCAGTGAATGAGGTACATTACTTTTGATGAAATTAAAGATAATAAAAAAGGGCCTCGCGGCCCTTTTTTGAAGATTACTCTTCGCCTTCTTGGCCACTTCGATTCAGTAGGAATTGGACAAGTAATGGGACTGGGCGACCGGTTGAACCTTTCGCTGCGCCAGATTTCCAAGCCGTTCCTGCAATATCAAGGTGTGCCCAGTGGTACTTCTTAGCAAACTTAGATAAGAAACAACCTGCGGTAATTGTACCTGCAGGACGTCCACCAATATTTGCCATATCAGCAAATGGGCTCTTTAGCTGTTCATGATACTCATCAGCCATTGGCATACGCCATGCGCGATCGCTCGCTTGCTCTGAGGCATTCACTAGTTCGTGAGACAGTGGATTGTGGTTTGAAAGAACCGCACTGATGTGATGACCTAACGCCATAACACAAGCGCCGGTTAGCGTAGCCACATCAACCACACACTCTGGTTCAAATCGCTCAACATAAGTCAGCGCATCACAAAGAACCAAGCGTCCTTCGGCATCCGTGTTAAGGACTTCAACTGTTTGACCGTTCATCGTTGTTAAAATGTCACCAGGGCGGTAAGCATTGCTACCCGGCATATTTTCACAACCAGCAAGTACGGCAGTTACATTGATTGGCAAGTTTAGCTTAGCCAATGCCTTCATGGTACCAAACACAGAAGCTGCACCACACATGTCATACTTCATCTCATCCATGGCTTCGCCTGGCTTAAGAGAAATACCACCTGAATCAAACGTCAGGCCTTTGCCGACAAGTACGATTGGCTTCGCATCTGGATCCGCGTGACCTTTGTACTCCATGATGGACATCATAGATTCGTTTTTCGAACCACGGCCAACTGCAAGGTATGAAGTCATACCCAACTTCGCCATCTCTTCTTCACCAATGATCTTAGTGGTGACGGTTTCATAGTCATCGGCTAAGCGACGAGCTTGAGAGGCAAGGTAAGCCGGGTTTGCGATATTAGGTGGCATATTGCCAAGATCTTTCGATGCTTTTACACCAGAAGAGATCGCAAGACCATGAGCAATGGCTTTTTCACCTTGGCTTAGCTCACGACGTGTTGGTACATTAAATACTAACTTACGTAGTGGGCGGCGTGTCTCAGGCTTATTACTCTTGAATTGATCAAAGGTATATAGGCCGTCTTTGGTCGCTTCAACCGCTTGACGAACTTTCCAGTAAGTATCTCGGCCTTTAACGTGCAGTTCAGTTAAAAAGCAAACTGCTTCCATAGAACCTGTTTCGTTAAGTGTGCTGATGGTTTTTTGAATGATTTCTTTATATTGGCGCTCACCAAGTTCACGCTCTTTACCACAACCGACTAACAAAACACGTTCAGATAGAACACCCGGTACTTGATGCAGTAGTAGCATCTGACCTGGTTTTCCTTCAAGATCACCGCGGCGAAGCAATGAGCTGATATAGCCATCACTGATTTTATCCAGCTGTTCTGCTACTGGAGAAAGACGTCTTGGTTCAAACACTCCAACAACGATACATGCGCTGCGTTGTTTCTCTGGACTGCCACTTTTTACATTGAACTCCATGCGTACTCCTACATCCTGAAGACAAATAGAACTAAATGTTAGATAATGCGAGCTTACTTGTTGAATCCATGCTTGGAACTACGTTTTAATTAAGCGAACTAACAGTTAGTGAAAATTTTAAAAATAAAAGGTTCAACGGGAAATTATAGTGATTCAACCAAAAAAACAAGTTTTCTATAGGTACTTTCAGCGTGATTATTGTTAGATATTTGATCCGCGAGACACTCAAAAGCCAATTAGCCATCTTTTTTGTGCTTTTTTTAGTGTTTCTCAGCCAAAAGTTTATCCGTGTACTGGCAGAGGCATCTGACGGTGAAATACCTGCACGTATGATTTTATCCATTGTCAGTCTTAACATGCCCACCATGGGTTTGTTGATGCTGCCGCTCAGTTTGTTTATCGGTATTTTGCTCACTTTTGGTCGTTTATATGCAGAAAGTGAAATAACCGTAATGAATGCGACGGGAATTGGTAATAAATTTCTGATTCAAGCTGCGCTGTACTTGGCCATTATTACGGGCTGTCTTGCCGCATTTAACTCATTTTGGTTGGCACCTTGGAGCCAAGAGAAAGAAACACAGCTAATGGAGCAGTTGGAATCGGAAAATACCGTAGACCTTCTGAAAAAAGGGACATTTCAGCGCACACCTGATGGGTCATCGGTTGTGTTTATCGATGATATCCAAGATAAAAAGCTTGAAAATGTGTTTGTCGCTCAGCTTCGCCCGAGTGGCACGATCTTACCAAGTGTTATGTTTTCGAATTATGGTGATGTAAAAGAGACCAGCGATGGTCGACAAGTTATTACCATGCACGAAGGTATTCGCTATGAAGGCATTCCTACTCGCCTTGATTATCGTAATACAACGTTTGATGAATATGATGGATTAATTGGTCAACGAGACGTGAAGCCGAAAGGACGTGACTGGGAAGCTAAATCAACACTAGCACTAATAAAAAGTGGTGATAAAAGAGCGCAGGCTGAATTACAGTGGCGTATTTCTTTAGTGCTTTGTATACCACTATTAACCATGTTGGTGGTTCCGCTCTCTGCGGTAAACCCTCGTCAAGGCCGCTTTGCTAAAATGGGCCCTGCGATACTAATTTATCTAGCGTACTTCTTATCAATTAGTGCGACGAAATCCGCTATTGAAGATGGCTCTATCCCTGTGATGGTTGGTATGTGGCCAATTAACGCTGGATTGCTCTTGGCTGCGATAGGGGCGAATATGGTGGATAGTATTCCTGTTCGAAAATTCAAAGATCAGATCAGACAAAAAAAGGTGGCGAAAGCAAGTGTTTAAGATTTTAGACTTATACATCGGTAAAACGATTATTGCGACTACCTCACTGGTTCTGACTACCTTTGTCGGTCTGTCTGCCATCATTAAATATGTTGAGCAGTTAAGAAAGGTGGGCGACGGAACTTATGATCTTGTTCAGGCCTTACTGTTTGTTGCGTTAAGTATTCCGCGCGATATTGAAATGTTCTTCCCTATGGCAGCTTTACTTGGGGCGCTAATCGGGTTGGGTATGCTCGCTTCAAGCTCTGAGCTTGTTGTTATGCAAGCCTCCGGTTTTTCGAAGCTCAATATTGGTATGTCGGTATTAAAAACGGCTGTACCATTGATGATTATCGTTACTTTATTGGGGCAATGGGGCGCACCACAAGCGCAAAAAATGGCTCGAGATTTACGTGCATTTGCAACCTCTGGTGGTCAACTGCTCTCGGTCAGAACTGGGGTTTGGGCTCGTGATGCTAATGACTTTATCTTTATTGGCAAAGTCGACGATGACCAATTGCACTCATTGAATATGTGGCGATTTGATGCGGATAAGCAATTAGAAACCGTGGTTTATGCCAAATCTGCTAATTACCTCCAAGATAATGAGTGGCTGATGAGAGATGTTCAGGTGACGGATATGCGTGATGGTATCGAGTTATCTAAAGACATATTAACTGAATATCGTTGGACGACTTCACTTGAGCCGGATAAATTAGCGGTTGTAACAGTAAAACCTGAAGAATTGTCTTTAACAGGCTTGTTTGACTATGTCGGTTATTTGAAAGCTTCTGAGCTTGACTCTTCTCGTTATGAACTGGCATTGTGGCGTAAAGTGACTCAACCTTTCTCAATTGCGGTAATGATGTTGATGGCGTTGTCCTTTATATTTGGTCCACTACGGACTGTGACCATGGGCGCTAGGATACTTTCTGGCGTGATCGCTGGGTTTACTTTTTATATATCTAGTGAGTTCTTTGGACCGCTAAGTTTGGTTTATGGTATTCCACCAATGTTTGGCGCCGTTGCACCTAGTCTCGTATTCCTCTCTGTTGCTTTGATGTTGCTGCGTAGAAAGCTCTAACAATCAGAACGCAATAAAAAAGGAAGCTAATTAATAGCTTCCTTTTCTTGTTTTTGGGGAGTGGTTATTTAATTTGCTTTTGGTAATACGACAACCTTTGTTTTCGCCCAGATATCTTGGAAACCACGCTTTTGGGGATCGAAAGGAACAGTAAGGTTCGCCAGACCAAATGCAGACGTAGCCAATCGAATTAAAGCCTGTGTCACGCTAATTGCACCACCTTGTTCATTTTGGATTTGAAGCTTCCAAGCTCGCATCCCTAAAGTTTGCCCTGCACGAGTCCAAAAGAAGACAAAAAAGTAAACGGCGATAGCGACAAGGTAAAAGGTATAAATAGGGCTCCAGATAGGGTGATTACCGAGTAAGTCACTGACATCGATATAAGGCGCGTAATTCACAGCGCCAAGAGCAACCAACGCTTCTAAGATTGCAACAATCAATCCTCCTGACATCATTAATATTGCCATCACAATTAGTGAGTCATAGAAAAGAGCACCGAAACGGCGCATTAGTCCTGCTGGTGGTAGGGTATTGGTTGTAGTCATAATTGATTCGTAAGTCTGTAAATACTGCGGCAAGAATATAGTGTTGAGCGACCAGAAGGAAGAGAGCAAACGCACAGGTTGTTATTTCCTGGTGAAATTATCATCAAACAAAAGCTTTTCAATCTTTTAGGCTTGCGAAGAAAGTGATGTTACGTATAATGCCAACCATCGAAAGGGGAAACCCTAAAGATGCCGGTATGGTGAAATTGGTATACACGACGGATTCAAAATCCGTTGCCTTCGGGCGTGGCGGTTCAAGTCCGCCTACCGGTACCATATTTAAATGATAAAGCCTCAGTTAACGCTGGGGCTTTGTTGTATCTAGTACTTTCGTTTTTGGCTTGTTGTCTAAGTTAGCACTATATTGAGGAGTCTTATCTCCATTCTTTAAGCGTGTAATAACGTACTAGGTGTAATTTGGTGTAATCAAAGAGGAAACTAAAGCTAAACCCCAGTCTTCCCGTCGTTCGACTCTTTAACTGTAATACTTTTAAAACAACCCCGTGTGCTAGCCATCGATATAGCGTGGTCATATTGACTTTAATGACGAGCTAATGTCACATGCCGTTACACTGAGTGGAATTGTTGAAGCTTTACATCTAGTGCCAGACAATGAACAATCCTTGTATACTGAATAAATTGCGTGAATAACATATTAAGCTCTAGGAAAAAATAGTGCCTTTAACTGGAAAATTATGACCAATACAGCAAACAAAAAATCTAATCCCTTGTTCGAAATTGCCTTTAACGTTTTTCTTCCTTCTTTTATTCTGATGAAATTTAGTGGTGATGAACATCTTGGTACCGTAGTGGCGCTCGTTGTCGCTTTGGCCTTTCCTGTTGCCTATGGTGGAATGGAGCTAATTCGTAATAAGAAGTTCAATTTTATCGCCGCATTGGGTTTCGTTAGTGTGTTATTGACTGGTGGCATCGGCCTGCTAGAGCTTGATACTCGCTGGTTGGCTGTTAAAGAGGCTTTAATTCCGGGCCTGATCGGTTTAGCTGTATTAATTTCTACCTTTACTCGTTATCCAATCGTAAAGAAAGTCATTCTAAACGACACCATATTGAACCTATCTTTAATCAGAGAGCGTTTATCTCAAAGAGGAAATGAAGCAGCATTTGAACGCTGCTTAGTGGTTTCGAATTATTTATTTGCGAGTACGTTTGGTTTTTCATCAGTGATGAACTATTTTCTGGCAACTTGGATTGTGACCAGCCCTGCGGGTACTGTCGCGTTCAATGAAGAGTTAGGTAAGTTGACTCTATATAGTTACCCAGTTATCGCAATTCCAAGTATGTTGATGATGTTTGGTATCTTCTATTACTTGTGGCGTCAAATTCGCTCAATGACCTCATTGGATACGGATCAAATATTTCACGCTAACTAGTACCCTTATTAGTTTTCATACAAAACAGCAAAGCCTCGACTTCATCGGGGCTTTTTTGTGCCTATTACTTAGAAATTACAACCTCAACATTGATGCACTCAGATTCATCCAACACAACCCTTTTATGTGACGAATCGTATAGAGTGTTGTTATTCCACTTAAATTTGATGAGTGACCTGTCTAACAGATGTCAAAAATAGCGACTAAGAACGTTTCGCTTCTGTTTTCTATCAGCTATCTTTTATTAATGCTTATAAGGAGATAGCTATGTTTCAACTTACCCCATATCTGTTTTTTGCTGGTCGTTGTGAAGAGGCGTTAGAGTTTTATAGCCAGTGCTTTGATGGTGTGGCAACGTCAAAGCAGTATTTTCGAGATGCACCTATGCAGATCCCCGGAGCTCAGCCAGATTGGATAATGCACGCCGAATTTGAAGCGTGTGGAATGAAGTTCATGATGTCAGATGGTGTGGTAGCAAGGGAAATGTCAGGGAATAATATTGCGTTATCATTAGTACTGGATGATGTAGACCAACAGGCTCGTATATTTGATAAGTTAATGGAAGGTGGTCATGTGATGATGCCTATTTCAGATATCTATTCAGGTGCCAAATTTGGAAAAATCGAAGATATGTACGGTGTACGTTGGTTACTTTACTGTGAACTAGAGGCGTAACTATATTTAGACTAAGGTTGCCCTAACTTCTCTAATCATCTAATGGGTGTGTTTTCGGATAAACTTCGTTAATATTTGAGTAGGTATCGATAACTAGAATGTATATTTGTGGCCAGTATTAAAATTTCGGTTGATAGACTTCAACCAGGGTTACATGTTCGACTGCCAGTGAAATGGAACGATCATCCCTTCTTATTTAATAGCTTTATGATTAAAAGCGAAGATCAGATCCGAATGATTAAACATTTGGGTATTCAACACGTCTTCATTAATACCTCCCAAAGCGAGACTCAGCCACTACCGGCTAATCAGCCCGCAAAAGAGCCAACTGAAGAAGATGCACAGGTTGATATAGAAGCCAAAAAACTTTGGGAAGAAAAACAGAATAGGATAGAAGAGCTTGGGGCTTACCGTCGTAAAGTGATCAAGTGCGAAAAGGAATTTGAACGCTCACTTGCTCAAATGAGAGCGGTGATGAACAAAATTCGTAATAGGCCTGAAAAAGCGGTAGATGAAGCTTTGGCTTTAGTCGACGGTATTGTAGATAAGCTTCTAAATAATGAAGGCGTCACATTACACTTAATGAACAGTAAAAGTGAAGTAGAAGACATTTACTTCCACTCACTTAATGTTTCGGTCATCGCAATGATGATCGCTAAAGCAAAAGGCATGGATGCACAGCAGATTAAAGATATCGCTTTTGCTTCTCTTTTTCATGATATGGGAAAAATAAAGGTACCGGCTGCGATCATTCGAAAACAAACGCCGCTATCTACACCAGAAATTAACTACCTTAAGCTACATACTAAGTATGGGCTTGATTTAGCGATGAACATGGAGACCTTTCCTGAACCAGCCAAAATCGTAATTGAACAGCATCATGAACTTAATGATGGGTCAGGTTATCCTAATAAGCTAAAAGAGAAAGAGATCGATGAGTTAACTCAAGTCGTCTCTGTTGCCAATGCGTATGACAATCTTTGCCATCCAATGAACCCTGCTGAGCAAAAAATACCGTATATTGCGCTTTCTCACTTATATAAGAAGTGTAAGCACCTTTATAGTAACGATAACTTAAATGTACTGATTAAGTTTATGGGGGTGTATCCACCTGGAACCGTTGTTCAGCTGTCTAATGAAATGGTTGGGTTGGTCATTTCGGTAAACTCTAAGCACATCCTGTTTCCTAATGTTCTTATCTACGATCCATCAGTTCCAAGAACTCAAGCTCCTATCATTGATCTAGCAGAGAAGGAGATAAAGATAGTGAATGCCATTTTACCTAATAAACTCCCTGATAAAGTAAAAGAGTACCTAAACCCTCGCTCAAGGGTTTCCTACTTTTTCGATAGTGATGATTAGATTTAATTTAAATAACCCAATTTAATGTTGAAAACTCACGTTATCCACAGGGTTTTGTGAGTAATCTGTGTGCGTGGGTGGAATAACTCGTGAGTAAATTAAAGCCTGAATGATAAGTAATCATTCAGGCTTTTTTATTGAAAAAAATGCCATTTACCTCTTGCCATCAACGTCGAACTATCTATAATGCGCATCCACTGAGACGGCAGACGCCACAAGGCTTCAGCAGTAATCAGTTAGACGGAAAGTCTACGAGAATTAAATTTCGAAAGTGTTTGACACTGACGATTATCTCGCTAGAATGGCCGCCTCTTCCAAGTGATGTAAATCACAAAAGAAGAACGCTCTTTAACAATTTAAACCTATCAATCTGTGTGGGCACTCGTTGATGAGAATCCAAAATGTTTTTACCTTGGTAAAAACAGTTTCTTCGGAAACACTTGGGCTTCAATGAACTGAGTGACCAATACGAATAACTGCTTGCAGTTATTTGGCACAGTCAATTCATTACCATTCTGTTGGAATGGTAATAGCTTTAAAGTTACATATTTACTTCGGTAAATATTAGTTTTGAAGTCAGTATTCATTGAGCCGACAAAATCTTAAATTGAAGAGTTTGATCATGGCTCAGA
>NZ_JAKJSU010000009.1:0-352901 GCF_050337265.1 Vibrio lamellibrachiae | reverse complement strand
GGTAATGAGGAAGTCTCGGTCGACCATCATCATCGCCGTTTGAGATTGATCSACAGASGCTTGTAATCGCGCCACATCATTGTCTCGATTGAACTTCTCGGTAACGTCATCCCACTCTAGAGTGTTACCGACATAATTCCCTTCGGAGTCAATCATCGCCGCCACGTTGAGCTCAATCTTCACCCCTTTCACATCAATCACGGTGTTGTAAGGCAGGTTGTTTACATCCGCGAGCAGTTGACGTTGGTGCGATGGGTCTTTATGAAAACCATCAATACAGTAACCAATTAAGTGCTCTTCGGTTGCTTTGAARTTCGACCACACGCTTTGGAACAAGGCTTCGTGCGTTTTCAATAAATTGAGCGTTTTTTTGTTGGCATAAGTGATGAGGAAGTCTCGGTCAACCATCATCATTGCCGTTTGTGCTTGGTCTACAGAGGCTTGCAAGCGTGCCACTTCATTATCTTTAGCCTGTTGAGCGGTTACGTCCTGCCATTCGAGCGTATTACCCGTGTAGTTACCGTGATCATCGATAATCGCGCCGACATTCAGTTCGATTTTTACGCCCTGAACATCGATGACACTTTTATGAGGAAGGTTTGCCGCGCTAGAGAGAAGCTGGCGTTGATGAGCAGGATTCGCATGGAAACCATCAATACAGAAACCAATCAGTTGATCTTCTTCGGCAACGAAACCTGGCCATTGCGATTGAAACAATGCCTCGTGATGCTTTAATAGCTTCATTGACTGTTGATTGACGTAGGTGATTTTGAAGTCGCGGTCAATCATCATTAATGCAGTTTGGGCACCGTTCAAAGCTGCCATCAGCTGAGAGTGAGACAAGGTACTGTTTGATGTGTCATCCATTAAGCTGTCATTAGCGTGCGCCACAAACTGAGTGGCTGTATCCTTTTTCTTATTCCAAAAAGCCATGTGTAACCCCTTAAACTGTCGCTTCTTCAACTGACGTATTGTTTAGCTCTTCGTTATCAAACAGAGCTTCTAAATTAATAAGTATTAGGTGACCACTGTCGACTGACGCAATCCCTTTTATGTACGATTGATCGACCGTCACTGATACGTGCGGTGCAGGTTTAATCTGTTCTTCGGATAAGTCGTAGACTTCAGATACAGCATCAACAATCACACCTAGCGGATGGTTGTTTGCATCGTTGAGCACAATCACGACCGTGGTGGTACAAATTTCTGCCGGCGATAAATTAAAGCGCATTCGAAGATCGACGATAGGTACATACTCGCCTCGAATATCGAGAAGCCCGTGAAGATAATCTGGCGAGTTAGGCACTTCACGCACCGTATTCCAACCTCTCACTTCTCGTACATCCAGTATTGGAACGCCATACTCTTCATCAGCCAATACAAAACTTAAGAACTCTTGTCTCGCCATTTTTCTGCCCTTGAAAGTTATTCTGTTTTTAGAATTGAACTAATATTGAGTAACGCTTCGGTATCAAGAAGAGACATCACTTCCTCGTCGACGTTGAGCACGCCATGCATATATGCCGTAACTCCCGAGTCTCCCTGCGCTGGGTGTAGTTCACTTTCCCCTTTGCTCACGACATCACTCACTGCATCAACCACTAACCCCATCAAGCGATCTGTTTCTCCGGCTGAACTTCTTAACACCAAGACCACCGTAGTTGGTAAGTAGGTGTAATCACCAAGAGCAAAGCGCGCTCTTAAATCGATAACAGGGACAATCATGCCACGTAAGTTGATCACGCCTTTGACAAAGCTTGGCGCTCGCGGAATCGGCGTTGGTGGCTCCCAAACTCGAATCTCTTCAACGTCATTAATCTCGACGCCATACAATTCGCTAGCGAGTCGAAAACTGAGGAAGTCTGCACTTTCATTGTTATCGTCATAGCGATCGGCTTGCCCGTTATACGACTCCGCATTATCGCCTGAAGACTGAGAACTAAGACTCGTATCCATATCGCCTCCTAGGCTGCAATGCCTTTGTTACCTGAATTAGTAGACTTGGTTAAGTAGCTTGTTATTAGTCCTTGAATATCGAGTATCAGAGAAACAGAGCCATCACCTAATATGGTTGCGCCAGAGATTCCCGGAACTTTGCTGTAATTGGACTCAAGACTTTTGATGACAACCTGCTGCTGATCCAATAATTCGTCGATAACAAGACCGACACGACTTCCCGCCGCTTCAACAAAACATAAAATACGATCGTTCATCTGTCCGCTTTCGCCCATTTCTAACTCGTCTTGCAGACGTAAAATCGGTATGTTTTCATCGCGAAGGCGATAGAGCTCCATCCCTCCCGACGCATGCTTGATGCAATCTGGGACAATCTGCATAGATTCAATGATGGTCAATAGCGGTATGATATAAACCTCACCACCCACTCGAACTAGCTGACCATCAAGAATGGCAAGAGTAAGAGGTAAATTGATCACAAAGTGGCTGCCAGTACCCAGCGTTGAATCTACTTCGATATGGCCACCCAACTCTTCAATGTTTCGCTTAACGACGTCCATACCTACGCCACGACCCGAGATATCAGATACTTCATCGGCGGTTGAGAAACCTGGTGCAAATATTAAATTGAGGACTTGCTTATCGGTCATCTCTTCACGACGAGAATCGGCAGGCAATACCCCTTTCTCGATGGCTTTTTTCCACAGCACATCGCAATCAATGCCTGCGCCATCATCTTTTATCTCGATGACAATCGCGCCACCTTGATGATAAGCATTTAACGAAATGACGCCTTCTTCGGGTTTTCCACTTGCTGCACGTACTGAAGGAATCTCAATGCCGTGGTCAATGCCATTTCTCACAAGGTGAACTAACGGGTCGACAATACGTTCCAATACGGTTTTATCGAGCTCGGTATTTTCACCGGTGATTTGAAGGTCTACCTGTTTTTCCAAGCGGCCACACAAATCACGAACAAGACGAGGGAAACGGCTGAAAGCAAAACTCATTGGGAGCATTCGAATATTGAGTACATTTTCTTGAAGGTCTCGGCTATTTTGCAGTAGTTGATCGAGCCCTTCTTTGAGTTTACCGAGTTTATCGATTGAGAAATCGTTGCCTATTTCATTCAGCATTGATTGAGTTATAACGAGTTCGCCAACAAGGTTAATAAGCCCGTCAACTTTGTCGATATCTACTCGAATGGAACTTACACTTGAGTCGCCCTTACTGGCTTTATTGCCCGACGCGGATTTGGCCTTCTCTTTCGACTCAGATGGTTCTTTAGTAGTAGCTTCTTCAACTATTGAGTTATCATCGACCTCAGTCGTAAGTTCTTCCGGTTGCTGAGCAGCAAGTTCGGTGTCTTGTGGAGCATAATGGGGTTCAATGGTTAAATCACATTCGTCCTCTACCCATTCAAAGACTTCTTCGATATCACTGAGTGGTACTTCTCCATTAATCGTGATTTCCCAATTTAAATAGGATAACTCTTCTTCTATTTCTGCTAATTCTGGTAGTTGATCTAAACAAGCCTTAATGCTTCCTTGATCGTTCGACTCCATTAGCTCTCTGATAATTCGAAGCGGGTCATTACCGCTAAAGAACATCTCTTTATGAGGCTTGAATTGAATAGTCCAAGTGAGGGGCGTTCGATTGTCTTCTTCTAGAGGCGCTTGTTCCGGTTCGGTCGATGAATCAGAATTTGTTTTTTCAGATTTTGCCGAAGAGATCTCGACTTTGGGCTCTTGGTCGTCATCGAGTAGTTTTTCAATAAGGGTATTCACTGAAGATTTCAGCTCTTCATCAACGACTTCTTCACTCTCATGCCCTTCAAGCATGTTACGAATGACATCACCGCCTTTAAGTAGTACATCGATACTGTATTTGGTTAGGTCTTTTTCATCATTTCGTACGAGATCAAGATAGGCTTCGATTGCATGGGTAAATTCACTAATATCAAATAGATTAAACGTAGCGGCGCCGCCTTTAATTGAGTGAGCTGCCCGAAAGATTGTGTTTATGGTTTCCTTCTCAACACTTTCTATTTCAATATTGAGTAATTCATTTTCTAGCACTTCGAGATTTTCACGACACTCCTCGTAAAACATCTTGCGAAGCTGGTCCATATCTAAAGCCATATCTAGTCCCTGCGCGTTGACGTTGTATTTATTTTTTTACTATTCGCTAGATGACGCGTTTCAACGTTTTAAGTAACGTTTCTGGATTGAACGGTTTCACTAGCCAACCTGTCGCACCCGCAGATTTTCCTTCCTGCTTCTTTTCGGTACTCGTCTCGGTAGTTAGCATAAGTATTGGAATAAACTTGTACTGGGGTTTTCCTCTGATCGCACGAACCAAATCAAAGCCCCCCATGATGGGCATGTTGACATCGGATATAACGACATCAAATTTAGTTAGCTGAGCTTTCTTCAAAGCATCACTGCCATCGTTGGCTGTTTCTACTTCGTAGCCGGCGTCTTTCAGTGTGTGGGCCACCATCTGGCGAATAGAAATAGAATCATCTACAGCTAGAATTTTTGTCATATTGCTCACCTTCAAACATCCTTTTCATCATTGATAACACTGGTTAACCCAAGCGTTTCCAGCGCTTCTGTTAGTACAGAAGTAGCATTGCTCAATTCAACAGTCACACTCAGTTGCTTCGCGCTCATAAAAAATGAAGCTAATAACTGAAGCCCTGCAGTGTCGACCTTAGAAACTTGTGACGCGTCAATACGCAACGAAGAGGATTGTTTAAGCCATTCTGTATATTGGATTTTGGAATCCATTACCGTAGAGATTTCTAGCGATTCACCTAACAAACAGTCCATGCAATATTTTCCTGTAATCTATTGTTATTAGTGCTTACTGATGTTGTTTCGTTGTGTACTGACGTTAATTCTGAGTGTAGGAAGGATTGGCTATTACGCAAACTGACAGAAGAGATAATAATCTTGAGATGTGGCTAAAATAGACGCTTTATTCAAAATTCCTTTGTTATATTAGCGACTTATAATTTAGAAGTAGCTCACAAAAAAAATACCCTACAATTTTTAATAGAATTGTAGGGTATGCACACTAAGTTGATATAAACAGGCGATATTTTGTGAGTTTACAATGTAAATTCAACGACGAATCTATGCCGACAAAAGGTTTACAGTGTAAATTCAAAATTGGCTAACAACGGTCGCTCGTTTTACAGTGTAAATTGGTCATTAGGTTTTCAGTATCTAGCCGTAATTGAGATTCACATTGTTTGCGACCCGTAGCCGAAACTAAGGGTGAACACTCAGCCCAACTCTTCTGCTGCAACACTTTAGAAATTAATAGGTCACTCACAAGGGAGGCATTGTTCTTTTGTAGCGAATCAGATACCTGCCGAAGAGATTCCATCAGTAAACGACGAATGAGATAAGCGACACTGTCAAAACTTGTTCCGCCTAAAACGTAATTGCTTAGCTGACTAATTTCTTGATCCGACAAATCGACCGTAGATAGTTGGGCGCCTTCGAGAATTGCACGCAGCGCATCAATCTCCATGTCGATGAGACTGTCAGTAATTCGATATTCAAGGTTTGCACAAAATGCAGCTTCAGCTAATTCTAACCAATCAACTCTGTCACTCTTAATCATGATGACAGAGTAACAGCCGCTCGCTTTGTCTCTTTGGCTTCCAAGCTTCACCGATACGAATCCATTTTGACGCCAGAAGTGGATTAGTTCGCTCGTCGCTCCGAAGCTAGTCGATAGGTAATGTTCAGTATTGAGATCTTGTAACTGACCTAGCATTGATGAGCCAATGCCCTTTCCCTGAAAGTCTGGGTGAACAGCAATCCGCATGACACGTATACTTTTGTCTTTTGCTGCCTTGGCTATCCCTAGTTGATTGGCGAGAGTGACAGAGACAAGCTGCCCACTGGGTCTGCGTTTTCCTTGCTGAACTAAAGTAATGATGTCATCACTTAGCCCACCCTCTTCAACCGTCAGTAGGCAACCGACACACTCCCCATTCCAAATAGTCGCGTATAGCTCAGTTTGGTCGTCACTCAATAGATGAAAAAGATCGTTCGGTGATGTTTGATAATGGGCGTTAACCAAAAGTGCGAAGCAACGTTTCAATTGTTCTGGGTGAGAGATGAGTTCTTGTTTACTTAACTTAGTAAGAACGAGAGAACTTGCATCTAAAGATTCAACTGACCTTCCTTCTTCAAATTCAGCATCAAGCAAAAATGTCTGATTATGCCACCGCTCTAACGGGTCATTTTCTTTCCAACGAATAGGTTGTCTAAGATGAGTATCAACGCTGTTTGCTCTCTGTAGCTTAAGCCAAGGAATAAACTTAAGACTAAAACCTCTTCCGGAACCTTCGTAACCATGAATTGTGCTCGACAATACCAATCGATGATAGCTTTCGACGTAAGCTTTAAGCATTGGAATTGGGATTGCAGCGGCTTCGTCGACAATCAATAAATCACACTCTATCTTCGTTTTTATTACCTCGTCGGGCGCTACAAAACGCAATGTAGAAGTAACGTGCTCGTCTGCATAATCAAGTACTGAGCAATTTGGAAGAGATGTTAGCGATAGTGATTCGGCGGCGTGTTTAAACAATGGAGCAACCGTTGCAAGTGACGGTGCAGTAATAATGATGGTTAACGATCTGCTTTTCATTAGCGTGGCAGAAGCTAGCCCCAATGCAGATGTTTTCCCTCGGCCTCGATCAGCAGTTAAAACTAATGGGCGCTTACGATGGCCTTCGACAACATGAATAGTTTTTTCGATCGCTTGTTCTTGCTCTCTGTAACCGACTTCATTCTCACAACCTTCTTTAACAGGCAATGACGGTAAGTGATCCCCTTGCTGAATATTGATTAACTTCTGTAAGCCTTGTTCTAACCATTTTCTATCAAGATTTTGTGAATCTAATGACGGTTCAATATCATCACTCACTTGATCGAAATAAAGAATAATTAAAGTACCGCCACCGACCAGTGTGCCGATTGCTGCGCTAAAACTATTGGCATCAAAACCGTCAGAGAAGTCACAAACCAGTACTTGGCACTCTTGCCCTAGTAGTTGCTTGCCTTGCTTGAATGAAACCCGCTTAGTATGAGGAAGCGATTCACCACCTAACTGAAAAATGGTGTTTGATTTATTCGCCTCAATAACCCCTTCGACCGTTTTAGTTTTCCATGATTTTTCGCCACGCAATACCACACCGAAGCGTGCATTATTGTGTTTTGCAATTGAAGACAACTGGGATAGAAACGTAATGGACGAAGACATATAAGGGGCATTCAAGCAATAAATGATGATGTCATCTTATCACAACCCATAAAAAAAGCCGCGAGAGCGGCTTTTTTTAACAGTGAGGATTAACCCAGTTTATTCTCAATAAACGAGAGAATATCTTTCATGGTTTCGTCATCAACCTTTTTAAGATTCAAGGCTAAATTGGCACCTTTACGACTGTACGTCGCTCGGCCTTTGATCAAATCAATTTTGTTACTGGCCACTTTCTTTGGTGGAGAAAGTTCGATTATCCAATTTTCAATGGTTTCAGATACTTCTTTGGTAAGCCTTGCCACCCCTTGAACTTTACTACGCTGCCAAACATAACCATCACTTGATTGGCATTTGTCTAACAAGTTCGACTGGTGCTCATCAGATAACTCATGGTATTGCTTATGAAGCTTTACAATAGTTGGGCGACCTAAGTCCCCAACATTTGGGTATGCTTGAAGTAATGCCAGTGGCAATGATGCCGCTTTTAATGCACCACTTACTAGAGCTTCACTGCATTGAAACATGCGAGCAAGCGCTTTTTGATCTTCTGCTTCACCGCTATCAAGCTTCGCCTGCATCTCTTTACCCTTTTCGTAAAGCGAGAGGGGTTTATGTGCGTTCGCGACATCAGACAGGAACTTAGCGTGCTGCGAGTTAATGTCTTCAGCAACATAAATTAAAAACTCTTTGTCCGCTAAGATACAAGACATACGACGACGGCTACCGTCTAAGACTTCAATCTTACCGTTTTTACCTTTTCGCCCTACTGCTGGATACTGCTGACCGCGCTCTTTTAGCGTTGTTAAGACATCAGAAAGTGCATGTTCGTTAAGAAAAGATTGTTCACGAGCATTGTCTGCAAACACCGTTGTGCGACTTTCAACTTCATTTGCAGGAATACGTACCAATTCAAACGATACTAGATCTTCACCGGCAACGGCCAGCTCAATGATTTGAGCCTGCTCTTTCGCTGCAGTTTGCGCTTCTTGAGGCGTCGTAGCTCTGCGTTTATTGGCCTTGCCAAATAGTTTTGCATTCAAGTCAGACGTTTTAATTGCCATTTTTTATTACCCCTGATTTAGTGAAGACCAGTTACTGTGTAGAACACGTTCTAATTCTAACGCACCCTTTTGAACTGCATCCTGGGCTGTTGCTAATGTTTTCTTACCACCTTCAAAATCACCAACGGTGAGATCAAATACCGTGCTGTACGTATCGGCACAAGTTTCAAATGCACGGCTTCTAGGAATGGTAGCCATTGTTACCTGATCACCAAGTAAATAGTTCATTTCGGTTAATACCGAGACTTGTTTTTTGTTGTCGTCTTCAAACATCGTTGGCATTAGACGAACAAACTCTAAGCCTTTCCAATCGTCAGGGAACATTTCGTACACGGTTGGTAAATGTTGGAAGAAATTCACTGTTGATGCCCAATCTAAACGCTTTGCCGCACATGGAATCAATAGCGCGTTTGAAGCGTACATTGCATTCCATACAAGTGGATCAACGTGTGGGCCGGTATCAATCATAATGACATCAAAATCATCAGAAATTTTATCAATCAGTTTCTCTTTTAACAGTTTGACGATATCGAGAGATTGGTTCTTGGAAAGGTGTTGCCACGCTTCCGCATTGAACATTGCATCTTCAGGGAATGCCGAGACTGTTTTTAGGTTCGGATATTGAGTCGGCATCATGACGTTTTTATGTAAAAAGTCTCTGTCTACTTCAACATCATCAGGCACGTTATCCAGCATAATATCGACAGCTGAATAAATATTCTCATGCTCCGCAATACTGATTTGAGGATTCAAAAATAGACGCAGTGACCCTTGTGGGTCTAAATCGATTAAACAGATACGGTAACGCTTATCTAGGTTCAATGCTAAACAAGCAGCCAAGTGCACCGCTGTCATTGATTTACCGGTACCACCTTTTTGGTTCTGTACGTTAATAATCCATGGCTTGTTATCGCCATTTTTTTTACGTTGATGAAATTTAGCAACGCCAGCTGCATCCATTAACATGTGTGCTTCTTGCAACGAAATTGAATAATGGTTAGCGTTATTTTTTGTAAACTGATGCCCTGCTGATTCTAGTTTGTTTATCGCTTCATCAAGTTTTCGTCTTGTTAATCCAGAGCGCGTTTCCATCAGAGCTTTTGACATAGCAGGAAAATGCTCATCACTTCTTTCTTCTAACACTATCTCAATACGGTCAGCTTGTACTTGCTGTGTTTGTTCAGCGAGCTGGTAGAGATTTTCTATCGTTTGTTCTCTTTTCATTGCTAAATTCCGTTATCAATTATCTAATTAACGAGTGTACAGCAATGTTTATTATACTCAAGTAAAAGGTGAACATTCACTTAAATATGACAATCACATCAACAAGACTATTATTGATGTTATTATTGATAATTGAAGTTTTTGATTGAAATATGCACAAATTTCTAGGGTAGCTACGTCAATAAATAACTCCAGAATAGAAGTGTTACCGCGTCACCTATTTACAATGTAAAATTAATATTTTGTTACTTATCAGCAATATTATGATTTAACACACGAAATATTGGCCATTTATCTCGGAACGATTATAAACATTGCTTGAATTACGGTCAGTGTCATTTGGATTTGTCTCTCTATCGAAAATATCGATAGTTGTACAGAAAATACTTGGAACTGAAATGGAGTTCGCTATGGTCGACAGTGGCTGACGAACATTTGGCCAATAGCGGAAGAATGATCAAGACCATCATGGTGATCATTCTTCCGGTGATAAACTGAGTTTTCGGAATGATGATCAAGGGTAAACCATTCAGTCATTCACTATTGAATACGATCGTATATTAAGATCAATCAACGGAACGATGATCAAGTGATATTTACCATCGGAAGCATGTAAATTTGCTCTTACTTTACGGAAGAATGTAGATGGAGTAGTGCCTAACGCCATATATGGTCATTAATCCATGCTAAGCGTATCTTTACTGTCAAGCAGGCGTTCAATCAGGAATACTCATGATCATGCTTTCAAAGATAAGAACTTATACCAACAATCACTCATAGTTAGAGCTAATCATGCAGTTCAACGCACGGTTGTATAAAAACCAAACATATTAAGATGCTTTCTACACTTTCTTGATCATGTTTCCGTAGAGGGGAATTATATTTTGACCTTGCTTTGAATTGTTCAGGATGACATTTGTGCGAATGCTATCCAGTGCTTGTGGATAAGCTGTATAAAGATGATGATCATGCTTTCACTATTGCTTTGATCATCTATCCCTGTTGTTATTGATCATGCTTTGGTAATTGATTGATCATGCTTTCATGCTCAGTATGATCATCGTTTCGGGATTCTTATGATCATGCTTTCAGCCACGTTTTTTTTATTTCGTTTTAATACAGTGAGTTACAAGCAATTTGTTGCCCGGATCATTAGATCATATAATCAATATAGATCATATTAATCAAATAGATCAGTTATTTAAAAGCAATAAATTTTTCTTTATTTATGATCTTTTTTTCTTTATTCTTTTGGAACTATAGCAATATTACGGTCAGTGTGATCCGGATCTAATAATGAGTTCAGAAGAAAAACTATTGATTAAGGCTCCTCGAAGCCACAAGGGTGGGCACCTTTTTGAGGTTTCAGAAGCAGCAGTCAGCTGGGTTGAGCAGTATCAACATTTTAAAGGTGTGACTAAAAGTATTGTAGAGCTTCTGAATCTTATTTCATTGCAAGGTTTTCGTAGCAAGGATGGTTACGTATCAACGACTGAATTAATTGAAGCAACAGATGGCCAAATAACTCGCGCGGCGATACAGCAACGATTGAGAGCAGCAGTTAGTATTGGGCTTTTTAAGCAGATCCCCGTTCGCTTTGAAGAGGGGCTTGCTGGTAAAACGATGTTGCACCAATTTGTAAATCCAAACTTATTGATTTCAGTACTAGGTTCAACCAGTTTGGTTACTGAATCTGTTAAACAAAATGAAAAACAGAAACGTTCTAAAGCACTCGCTCAAACGCAAGTAAATAAACGATTATTGAATGAACATGGTTTGAACATTCCACCAACCATGAAAGATGAAGCGGATCAGTTTATTGTTTCACCAACAAACTGGGCTGGGATCATTGATCAAGCGCTCGCGCCACCAAGAACTCGTAAAAATTATCAAAAATCAATGGTTTCGATCTCTGGTACTCGCGCTGTCATCGAAACACGATCATCTAAAAATATTATGACCGTTGATGATCTGATGACTCTTTTTGCGTTGTTTACCCTAACTGTTCAGTATCATGATCATCATCGCGAAGACTATCAACTTGAAGCCGAGCAAGCACCGAACAAAACGCCGCTCTACATCACTGATATTTTATCGTTACGAGGCAAAAAAGACAGTGGCCCGGCACGGGACTCAATACGCGATAGCATCGACCGTATTGAATTTACCGACTTCCAACTACATGAACTGACTGGTAGATGGCTCAGTGAGAACATGCCAGAAGGCTTTAAGAGCGACCGTTTCCGATTTCTTGCCCGTACTATCACTGCATCTGAAGAAGCCCCTACAGAGAACGCTGACGGCGAAATTCGTATCAAGCCGAATTTGTATATTTTGGTTTGGGAGCCTTCATTTTATGAAGAGCTAATGACACGAGATTACTTCTTCTTGTTTCCACCAGAGATCTTGAAACAACATACTCTTGTTTTCCAATTGTACTCATATTTCCGTACTCGTATGTCACGTCGTCACACAGACTCAATGCTACTTACGGAATTAAATCAAAAGCTTGCTCGTAATATCGAATGGCGTCGATTCTCAATGGATCTGATCCGAGAGTTAAAAAAATTATCAGAAGGTAAGGGCGATGAGGATCTATTCGTGGTTAACCTTTGGGGGTATCACTTAACGATCACATCAATGATCGAGAAGGGAAAGATCACTGATTACCAAGTCGATATTAAATGTGATGCTGAAGAAGTTTTACGCTACTCGCGTGCTCGTACGACCAATGCCGGCAAACGCAATATGGCTCCAACATTGCCAAACCCATTAAGACACGAGATGGTGTCTAAACAGAAACTGGCCGAACTTTCTGAAATCATCGATGGTGAGTTTGAACCGATCCAGCGTAAAGCGCCATCGCCACGTGGTCGATTAGGTCGTCGTGTTAAGCTAAGAAAGCACCTAGTTGAGATTAATGCGGATGAAATAACGATAACGCTTTCTAAATATACCTCTGAGGAAGCCCTAGAGCGCGGTATAACCGCTTTAGCTGCTATGACAGGGCATTCACACTCTTCAATCAAAGAAGAGTGTACAGAGCTTCTAGACAAGCTTGACTGGCTTCGTGTTGGTGAAACACCACTTCCGTATGAAACGTTGAGTAAGTTGGTTGAGTTATATAACCAGCAACGAGAAAACAAACACTTGTCTATTGAGCGCCTTATCTCAGGTCTAGCGGTGAGAAGAAAAGTGTGCAAACAGGTCTTTGACGGTCATTTAGATGAAGCTGTCTTTAGGGCACTGGATGAAGTCGCAGTTTAAATTGCTCGCTATCGGACGTTAAGTGTAATCAGCTAGCATGATTATCACTTTGTTACGTTTGTTAAGCATTAGACATAATTAGTTAAATTTGGATGTAATTTAAACAGTTTTAAGACATTGAGCTGACGTAGTACTGACATTAGAGAGCAAAACCGAGGCTAGTATTAATCTCGAATAGACAACCTTTTGTCCCTTCTAATTAAATTAATAGATTGGCTCATATTGTTACATTCATTCTGAATTGTTTTGCGAGTTCTTATGGACTCGCATTTTTTTTGTCTAAAATTCAGTGGATCTTCTTTATACTCGAAAGCATGATCAAGGATGTTGATGATCATGCTTTCAGTGATCGAAGTTTAGGCCTCCATTCTTATTCACGATTGTCGTTACTTGCGATCAATGAAAGACACTCGATCGACTTGTACCTTGATCATCGTTCTGTACATTTGCATCATGATCATTCGCGGCCATGAAGTGTACATGTGCTTCAATTATTTGATGTGACTGAAGTTTCCAATCGCTTAACTCTTGTTTACTTGTCAAGCTCTGCTGATTACAAAATTCAAGCAGTAGTACCACCAAATGCTGTATTCGCTTCATTGACCAATCTTTTAGCTCGTATTCAGCCGTGGGGTTGCAAACAACTTGTTGAAGCTTACTGTATGCGAGCTGAAGATACTGAAAGGCTTTTTCAGATGCTTCGTAACGATTGTTTTCAAATACTCGTAAACATGCATCTAACCAGCAGGCAATTGCTTTACTTTGTAGTGTGGTGATAGTTGGGCCCCATACTTGAGTTGGCGCTGCAATCACTAATGGTTCAAGAAGTTCCACTTGATCATGCTTTCGGAGTCCATACCAGGACTCCATTTGCTTAACCCAACTATCTAGTTCGTTCATGCTGCGTTATCCCATTGTTTTACGAAGTGATTATGTCCAATTTGTTGAGTGTCCGTTTGTAGTAAATTACAACGTTGGCGAACATTATCAGCGTCTATAGAGTAGTTTGGTTCACTTTGAACCAGTTTGCCAAACGGTAAGTCAGGATCGGGGACTGCTGAGATCAAAAGCTTTGTGTATGGATGTTGAGGGTTACTTAGGATAGATTGGGTGTCACCCCACTCAACAATTTGTCCTTTGTACATCACCGCTGTCTCTTCCGCGATGTAGTGGGCCGTTGCGAGATCGTGGGTAATATAAAGAAACCCAATACCCAGTTCTTTTTTCATTCTCTGCATAAGGTTGAGCACGCCAAGGCGGATTGAAACATCCAGCATTGAAGTTGGCTCATCCGCTAATATGACTTGCGCTCCAACCGCTAAAGCCCTAGCCAAATTGACCCTTTGTCTTTGACCACCACTTAATTCGTGTGGAAACTTTTTCAACGTATCAGGATCGAGTTCCACCATCGACAGCAATTCTTGAAGTCGATCTGGAAGCTCATTGGCATGTTTGATCTGTTTGTGGATCTTTAATGGACGAGTTAAATGGTGCTCAATGGTATGAGTTGGGTTTAAGGATCCAAACGGGTCTTGAAACACCATTTGAACTTTACCTCTATATTCTAAGATCTCTTTTCTAGACGTTATTTCGTTGATATTTCTGCCATTAAATAGAATCTCCCCTTCCGTTGCCGGATACACTTTTGTCATTAATCGGGCACAAGTACTCTTACCGCAACCAGACTCACCGACAAGCGCCAAAGTGCGCCCTGCATGTATATCAAAACTAATTCCTTGTAGAGCGCGAAAGATCTCTTGTTTACCAAACCCTCCACCAACAGTGAAGTCCTTGATAACATTCTTAACTTGTAAGATGGGCGGGTTCATAGTGATGTTCCTTGTAAATGAGTCTCAGAGGGTGTATGCGCGTTAATTTGACGGCTTTTAGGGCTTTCATGGATGTTAGGGAATGATGCCCACAACTTCTTCGTATAGGGGTGCTGAGGAGTATTTCGAATAGATTGAGAGGTATTCACTTCAACGATTTCACCATGGCGCATAATCGCAATGCGGTGGCATAGCTGACTCATCAGGGCCAAATCATGAGTAATAAACAGTATCGAGAAACCGAACTCTTCACGGAGCTGGTAGATTTGCTGCAATATTTCTCGTTGAACGACTACATCGAGGGCGGTTGTTGGTTCATCCATGACGATGAGTTTGGGATTGAGAGACAGTGCAATGGCAATCACCAGACGCTGACGCATTCCACCACTAAATTGATGCGGATATTCGCCTAAACGTTCACGTGGAATGTTGACTAAATCCAATAACTTTTCAGCGCGGTCTTTCGCCTGCTCATCGCTCATGCCTTTATGATGGCGCAGTACGTCGCAAAATTGTTCTTTGATAGTGAGAACTGGATTTAATGAGTTCATAGCACTTTGGAATACCATGGCGATCTCACTCCAGCGAAGGGTGTTAATTTCGTCATCAGACAATTTTAATAGGTCTTGACCATCAAAGTGAATTGCACCACCTGAAATGAACGCCGGTGGCTTGTGTAAACGGTTAAGAGCAAAGGCAATGGTACTTTTACCGCAGCCAGATTCGCCCGCAAGTCCAAATATCTCGCCTTTACCGATATCAAAGCTCACCGATTTCACGGCGTTAAAGTCACCGTTATCGGTAATGTAGTCAACGCATAGCTTACGAACGCTAATGATTGGGTCAGGGTGAAACGCATCATTTAAAAGAACTTTATCCATAACAGGTCCAAATATAAATTAATGAAATGATAATTATTATCATTAACATTTAATTCAGAACGACACAGTTAGCGGATAGAGAAAAAGTGAAGTGACTCGAAAAAATAAGCATGGCTCAGCGGTCGATCTGTTGGAAATTTCATCTTTTAGAAGGGCTGATGCTGATGCTTGAGAACAGAAAGTGGGATCGGGATCAAACCGACTTTGAAAAGGGTAATTCCTTAAAAGTACGACTACAATGAGAAGGGTGCAAAGGTTAAATGAGTGAAATATTAATTAGATTTTAGATTCATTATCTTTATCACATTCTGGCTCTAAAATTCTTAACAAGCTGAATACGGTTTGCTACAGATTACCTGTCCAAACATGGTTTATTCGGAGGAAATATGTCCATCAATTCTATTGACCATGATGATATGACTAACATTGCCAATAAGTGGGATCTTGAGGAAGAGGAGATCAACACTCAGCAGCCGGTTAAAAAAGTCAAATCCGCTGAAGCTCGTCGTCGCATTGAAGCATTACGAGAGATTCGAGAAAGTGGATTAACCATTGAAGAGGCGAGAGAGTTAGGCATTCTGCATTAACGGAACTTTGTTCTAATGGCAATTTGTACTAACGACATTAGCAATACACAGCAAGGGTGGCTTCATGCCACCCTTATTATTTTTGTAAGATAAATTGATCTGAATCGGGACAAATCCCCCAAAATACCTCATCTCTGTGCTATATTTCGTGCCCATGTGCTGACTACAACAAACCGTTATGACTATTAATCTCTCACTACTGCCTGCCGATGAAAAAAACAAGATTGAGCTTGATAAACAAGCGTCGTTCTTAGTTTGGAAACTCCGCGAGGCGAAATCGATTCCGAGCGAAATTATTGAACAAAAAAATAAGATTGCTGATGAGCAAGAAAGAGAGTGGTTTGAGCAGTCAGTTGCAAAGTACAAGCGAGTCATGGGCGTGATGTAGGATAGTACGTCTTTGTCTTTGCTGAGCTAAGAATTGAAATGGTTCAGCTTTTTGCTAAAATCCTTCGCGTTAAATTGAATTAGAGAGAAGACCCCGATGGGAAGAAGTTTTGAAGTGCGCAAAGCCTCAATGGCGAAAACAGCAGGCGCAAAAATTAAAGTTTATTCTAAATACGGTAAAGAGATTTACATGTGTGCGAAGAACGGCAGTTCTGATCCAGACATGAATCTACCTCTTAAGCACCTGATTGCTAAAGCAAAGAAAGATCAAGTACCGGCTCACGTTATCGACAAAGCGATCGATAAAGCTAACGGCGGTGGTGGTGAAGATTACGCACCTGCTCGTTATGAAGGTTTTGGCCCTGGCGGCACAAGTGTAATTGTTGACTGTCTAACAGATAACGGTAACCGTACATTCCAAGACGTACGCCAATGCTTTGTGAAAACAGGCGCGAAAATTGGAGTAGAAGGCACGGTTTCGCACAGTTTTTCTCATCAAGCTGTATTCCAGTTCAAAGGCGATGATGACGAAATCATTCTAGAAACGCTAATGATGGATGATGTGGACGTTACTGACGTTGAAGTTGAAGATGGCGTGGTTACGGTATTTGCACCGCACACAGAGTTCTTCAAAACGAAGACGGCTCTAAATACTGCTTTCCCAGATCTTACGCTAGATGTTGAGGAGATCACTTTTGTTCCTCAAACGCATACGCCGGTTGCGGAAGAAGATTCAGAAAAGTTCCAGAAGTTCCTTGATATGCTAGATGATTGTGATGATGTTCAGCAGGTTTACCACAACGCTGAGCTATAATTTACATCTGATTGTAGATAACAAGTAGATGACGAAAACCGAGCCACTGGCTCGGTTTTTTTATTTCTGCTTCAACAGAAGCATCCCTTGATCATTCTTCTGAAGTAGCACTGTTTTGCATTTGTATTCTTTGTACATACTTAGTGCAGTTGGCTGACGGAGCGCCTACAGCGAATGCGTTTAAAGGCGAGTCGCTGAATTCATTCAACTCCAGTGCGGCTTTTTCTCTGGGTTTGGTTGCCCAGATAGAAAACTTTCTTACAAGTGGTAAAACGGTAAAGCCGAGCAATAAAGCCACTGGAAAAGAGAGCAAGAAACTTTGTAGCCATACGGGCGGCCAGTCTGAGCTAAATCCCATTTTTGTTCCTGAAATAAAGCCTGACATTATCGATGCCATGACTAAGCAAGATAAAATCGTATTTAACCACATCTGTTTTTTATTCATGATTGTATCCTGTGAAGTTAGTCGGCAATGAAGGGTTGAACTTCGATATAGAAAGGTTATAACTATCCATATATGAAATAAATAGGTAGATATAGAACCATGAATTCCATATTTGGAAACGTTGATGATCTCTTTCTATTTTGTACCGTTGTGGAAGAAGGATCTTTACTGTCGGCTTCGAAGAAACTTCAGTTGCCTGTCTCTACGATGTCACGCCGGCTGACTGCTCTAGAAGCTCGTCTGGACGTCAGATTGCTTGAGAAGCAAGGAAGAGAGCTTGTGGCTACACAAGCTGGGGAAGCTGCTTTTGAGGCACTCAGCAGCGGTATGGAGTCGATACAAGATGCCTTTATGGGGCTGCTGACGGAGAGGGAAGCGGTCCAAGGAAGAATTAAGCTCGCGATTCCTCACAACTTTTACAAAGGGTTTGTAGCAAAAATCATTGAAGCTTTTTTAACTGAGTACCCGAAAGTACAGCTCGATCTCGTATTAAGCCAAGAGCAGCTGGTGCCTGAAACCGATAGGGACTTGCTCATGACCTTTGATATCTCATCGCTGGAAGGCATGATCGCGCGTCCACTGTTTAAAGCAAAGCATGGATTTTTTGCAAGTCCTGAGTATTTAAAAACCCATTCGGTGATTACAACGCCTGCGGATTTAGAAGAGCATGAATGGATTAGTGTTGATCATTTATTGCAACTGCCCGTTTATAAAGATGAGGAGCTTGCACAAATGATATCGATAAAGCCCAAGTTAACGGTGAATGATATACACGCAGTTGTTCAAGCGACAGAGAAGGGGATCGGTGTTGCATCGTTGCCTTTTCGGCATGTATCTCAAAATATGAACCTAATTCAAGTGCTACCTGAGTATCATCGTAGTGACCGACAAGCGTATTTGGTGTACAAAGAGAGAAAATATCAGCCAAAGGCGTTGACGTTACTGATTGAAGCATTGATTGAAGGGGTTCAATTGGCGCAGAACGCAGTTCCTGTCGAATAAAGGAGAAAAGAATGAAAGTTAGTTTTATCGGGCTGGGTGTGATGGGTTTCCCTATGGCAGGGCATCTAAAAAATGCAGGCTTTGAAGTTTCTGTATTTAACCGCACTCATACAAAGGCAATCGCGTGGGCTGAAAAGTTTCAAGGTAATGCTGCCAGCACTGTCGCGGAATGTGTTGCCGATGCTGACGTCGTACTTGTTTGTGTGGGGAATGATGACGATGTACGTAGTATGACAACCAGTGAGGCTGGTGCGCTCTCATTTATGAAATCGGGTGCGATCCTAGTTGACCATACAACGACTTCTGCACTGCTCTCTGAGGAGCTAGAACAAGCCGCGAAAGCCGTAGATGTTCAGTTTATGGATGCGCCAGTTTCTGGTGGTCAAGCAGGCGCTGAAAATGGTGTGCTTACTATCATGTGTGGTGGTGAACAGCCATTATTTGATTCTCTTCAGCCTATTTTTAAAGCTTACGGTAAATCGTCTGTTCTTATGGGCCGAGTAGGCCAAGGTCAGCGCGCTAAAATGGTCAATCAGATCTGCATTACTGGCATATTGACGGGGCTATCTGAAGGTCTTGTTCTCGCTGAAAAAGCAGGTTTGGATATTCCAACATTGGTTGATTGTTTGAAAAATGGTGCGGCAGGGTCGTGGCAGATGGAGAATCGAGCAGTGACAATGGCTCAAGATAAATTTGATTTTGGTTTCGCTATTGATTGGATGATCAAAGACTTAGGTTTTTGTCTCGATGAAGCGAAACGTCAAGGTGTGTCGCTGCCATTAACTGAAAAAACCAATGAGCACTACAAAGCGTTAAGTGAAGCAGGGGACAATCGTATGGATACTTCTGTGTTAATGCGAGCGATTAAAACACAATCAGAAAAGTAGAGCTTTCAAAACGATACTTTCAAAGCGATGTATTCGTTGCGTTAACAATTATTGTTCACTTTTAATACTTCGCAATAGGTCAGCTACCACTCTATAGCTGACCTATTTTATTGTAATGAGCTTAATTTGGCTTATCCGAGAATTTGTTTAATGGTGACTTCAGCGTTTTGATAGTCGATCGGCAGCTCTACAGTTCTTCCTTGTTTTTCAAGAAATAGAGACGGAAAGCTGTTTCCACCGATTGAGCGCGCAAACCCAATTTCTTTTAACAGTGCCTGCTGAGTCTCTTCGGCGATGAGCGTTTGTTGAAACTGTTCACGATTAAGGCCAATGCTATCAGCGAGTTCGATTAACACTTCATTATCGCTTGGGTTCTGTGCATTTAAGTAGTAGCCATGCTGTATCGCTGTGAGCATGGTTTGTTCTTGCCCTTGCTCACGGGCAGCCAGCAAAGCACGACAAGCCGGATAAGTAGAACGCCTTGGTGTGTTTTCATTCCAAAAATCGTAATTAAACTGAGTCCCTAAAAAGCCTTCTATTTTTTTCCAATAAGAGGCGATTTGTTGCTGCATCTCTTTGGGCATCGCTACATCGCTATCTGGCGCTAAGCCGCCGAGTACATAGACAAGTTCGACATTGTCAGCAACGCTATCTTTTATTTTTTGCCATGTTGGTTTGTATCCCCAGCACCAAGAGCACATTGGGTCATAAACATAATAAAGTTTTGGTTTGATAGATGAAGGCATAGTTTTTCCGTATTCGATTAGAGAAGCTTTACACTGTAAATGTATGCTACGTAGCTGATTCTATTTGTGTTAATCAAGACTCATGTTGGCAGTTCCAGCACAGTTCAAATGAAGGTTCATTGGTTTCTGAGCAGTTTGAGCAGACCCAAGTTGACCTGTTTATAGGTGCGTTAATGGATTTTATAGCATGGATAGCGTCGTCGTAATCACTATCATCAACCACCCACAACTCTGGCCAGCAATCAAACGCTGAGATCTCTCCTACTGCTCCTGTAGAGAACTCATTTTTGACAAACGTTTCAATGTCGAGAGCATCCAATATGTTCTTGGCATTAATGATAAGAAAGTGATTCTCACAGGTGTGAATTAGCTTCATACGCTTCCGTTAAATTATTAAGTTTTAAGACTTATCAATACGACCGGAGTTTTCAGTAAAAGTTTTCAAAATTAAGCATTTGAACCTTCGGGTACCACCATCGGTAGGTCAGTACAGCCATAATCTAATCCAAACTGGCTTAATAGGGTGGTTAGTTGACCTCGGTGGTGTGTTTGATGGTTGAAAATATGCTGACAAAATTCAGCGACATTTTTTTCAATCGTATTGCCTTCAGTTGTCGTGTAACGAACTATTTTGGAACACGTGTCGGAATCAAAACCTTGGGCCATATCAATGTAGATGCGATCAACCTTTTCTCGAAGGGATTTCAAAGAGTTCATATCTTCTGCAAAGGTGTCATGGATACGAGTGGCAATGGGCAGGCTTTGTTGGAGTCTTCCATCCAACTGTACGATTTGATTGCTCACAAGACGTTGAAGCATGATCAAGTCACCGAATAACACATGATTCCAATGATTCATTACTGAAGGGAAAAAAGCATGGGTATCTTGATGTAGTTGCACGTCAGTGAGCTGCTCGCAGACATTCAGCAATTGTGTGTTCATGCGCTGATTGTATCTTGCCAACATTCTGAAGTTAGAGGGTAAATCCATTTATTCCTCGCATATCTAATAGTATTAACGGTTTATTTATGGCTGCTTATCAAAGACTTTTACGCCTTGTGGAATGTCGTACCAACTTTGCTTTTCGCTCACCCAAACATGAACTGTTGGCTCGAATAGAGAATCGTCTTCTAAATCGGTTGGTTTCAACTTCAATTTTAGCGTTGAAAGATCGGCCGGGTTAAAGTGGTAAACGCGATTGCCACAGTCCGGACAGAACTTAGCGCTGTTCTTATTGCCGCTGTCAGCAGGGCGAGTCCACTCTTTTAGTTCGCCTTTAAATTCTATCGCGCCTGTTGGAAATACAGCGGTGACGCTAAAAGGGCTAGTTGATAACTTCTGGCACTCTTTACAGTGGCAAGCAAGCACAAGGTTAGGGGCTTGTTTAATTTGGTAGGTGAGCTGCCCACATTGGCAACTGCCCGAGATTGGGTATGTCATTATTAATTCCCTTTAATGAGTGTTGTGTTGGTTGATTTTTATCCACTGTAGCACAGGAGAAAGACATTAAAAGCGGTTTCATCCCAAGATGATTGGGCGTTAAATTGATGGGAGGAAACCGCGTTACGTGATCATTATCAGGGAGTTACTATTAATCGACGACAACCGCCGTACCGCTCGCTGAAACCATCAGCATGCCATTAGCTTGACCTAGTACTTCATAATCAATATCCACGCCAACCACCGCGTTTGCGCCGAGTTCTTTTGCTTTCATCTCGAGCTCTTGGAAGGCAATCAAGCGCGCTTTTTCTAACTCTCTTTCGTAAGTGCCAGAACGTCCACCCACCATATCTCGTACGCCTGCAAACATATCTTTAAATAGGTTTGCGCCTAGTATGGCTTCGCCAGCAATGACGCCTTTGTAAGCGACAATTCGTTTTCCTTCGACGGATTGGGTTGTGGTAACAATCATATTACTGTCCCTTTGTTTATGATGAATTTAACGAGTGAGTAGCAAGATTAGCTTAGTCGTGACGATCCGACTGTGAGGAGGTTTGTGTATTGGCTTTTCGATGGTTAGGCGCCTTGTTGTAGCAAGGCGCTTTTATTAGGCAAGTTCCGTTTATTCTAGACAAGCTTCGCCTGTTTCAGTCGGGATTCGTTTAGGCAGTATTAGCGAATATTTCGACCCAAAAGCTGAATTTCGTTGAAGTTATTCCAGGCGTTTTCTCTATTTCCATTACAGACGAAGCGTACGTAACGAGCAGTCAGCTTATCGACAGGGTAGCTTGTCATAATCTCATTTGTCACAGCGGTAGTGACCTGAGCGACATCGCTGAAGTTGATACCGTCGATACTGGTTTGGAGAGTAAAGTAATAAGGACGCACGTTGCCTTTGTTTTGCGACCACTGGATCTCGGTGAGTTCATAACTTGTGTCTAGCTCTAGGGTATAAGTGACCCCTTGACCTTCACCAGACCAACGGGTCTCTAGATCGCCATCAATAGCGTTATTGGTTTCTCCTGTACCGTTTGGATTCTCTTTGGAAGCGGAAGCATTGACGGGAATAAGCTGGTGGGGTTTTGCATCTGCATAGACGTAAAGTTCTGATAAGTTGAGGTATTCAGTCGTCGTAGGATTACTCTCTATTCGCACATAACGAACAGGCAGAGTTGAGAAGTCTCTTGGCGCTCCCTCAAACAGGTAGTGATCTTGTATTGGTAGCGCATCTGAACGCCATAACTCATTACGTGAAGCATCCAGAAGAATCATGTAGCCACCTTCGAGCCGTTTACTGTCACTGGTGCGATTTTTAAGGTGTATGGCGTTGATATACGCATCTTCAAGGAGATCAACTTCAACCCACTCTTCGAGCTCTTTATTGGTTTTCATGTAGTTAGATGCATCACCGTCAACTAATCGGTCAGGTGTATACGTCCCCTTATTAACGGATGAAGCGATGGCTGGTTTTCCAAGCGCAACATTGGTTCCGAACAGTTCTTCTAGTCGCTCGGTGTTGATGCTGCGAAGGGCCATGTACTCTTCCCAAGTTAAAGGTTCAGCAAGTATGTTATTGCTGAGATCCAATTTGACGGCAGTGTCAGGGATCCATCCCCCTCCTATTGGGCTACCAAATTGAGCGGCGATGTAAGTGTTGTCTTTATCTAACCACTCATCAGATACGTCGCCAGCGTGGGTTTCAGAAGGGTAGGGGATATAGTCAGGCTGCTGTTCTTTTTCCATGTACACACGATAGGGCTGTGGCCATGAGTCGATATCAAGCAGCATATAAGAGGTTGAGCCTGCGTTAAAAACCTTGCCACCAAAGTGAAGGTCAAAATGTGTTCGCTCTCGGCCGTTCAGTGCAGTGTCAGTGAGTTCACCAAACTGTATATCACCTTGAATAATAGAGGTATGGGCGTAATTCCAACGTTTATGAAATTCAAAGTCGACCACGTTGTTTGAATAGGCGTTGGTGAGTGTTGATGTCCCTTGGCGCTCGGTGAGTTGATAGCCAACTTCCATTCCCTCAATGTGCATATTGTCTAAACGTATTGAACCTGCATTACCAAATTTCTTAATGCCAATACCTGAAGGGTTGTCTAGGTCGCCGATCATGACAAAATTGCTGTAGTCGACGCCCCCAGCATACCAGCGGGTATCGCCAGTGCTTATGGTGTGGGCGACAACGCCATCGATGTCCCCTGATCCTCGTTCATCTTTGAGTGCGGTTGGTCCGCCATACACGATTAAGTTTTCATACAATCCACGGACCCCACTTTTTTCTACTAAGGTGTAGGCATCCACGTATTCTTGGTCATTGTATTTATCCGTGAGGTGCGCAATCGAGCGTGTATCAATTAAGTTATCGCCTGCATTGTCGATAAGCTCTTTCCATTGGTGGATACCCACATGAGCAAAACCAGACGCGATATTACCGTCCATTCTAATCATGCGAGATTGAACCCAGAAGGCACTACCAAAATGACCGAGGTCTTTGCCTTTGCTACCGAGCCCGTGGCCTCTTACGCCCAATCCTGGTGTTTTACTGCCAATGGAAAGCATGGCGATGTTGTCATCAAATCGGCCTAACTCATCACCCGCTTCAGAGGCGAAGCCTGCGCCCATCGTATTAAACGCAACGTTATGTTCAAATTCGCCATAACTGGAGTGGTTTACAAAGCCCCAAGCGGTTGAACCGTCAACTGCACTCCCTAATACATAAGCCGGCTGTCCTGCACCACCAGCGCGGTGTAAATGGAAGGGGTAGCGTGCAATTGGGTTAAGCCCAATGGTGTAGTTCCCAAGTTCATCAACGGTGGTATTGTTCTGACCCCAACGTTTGTTGGTGCGCCCCATGTTTTCAAATGAGGTGAATGCAACGTCAATCGCATTAGAGTGCATCATCATGATATGGCCACGTTTGGTGAATTCTTTGGTGTTGTAGCTATCTGTGTGTTCAACAAAAACGTCTTCGTTACCAGCAAAGGTTTTGAATGTGATGTTGCGAGTCAGGTTAATCACATGAGCGGTGAGCACTAGATTTTCTTTGGTGTGTTTTGGCAAGAGGTGGTCGTAAATCAAAGGGACGTCTAATGTTAGGCTCGTTCCATCAATCGCCGCGATGGTACGTTCTTCTTGCTGATTATTATCCTGCGTAATGCCCGCGACAACGATACGGTCTCCTGTTTTCCAATTAAGAGGGGCTTGTTCAAGGGCTATTACATTATCTCCAGCTAGCGCCTGTCGAAACTCCGCTACTGGTGATTTATCTTCACCGTGTGTTCTAACTGCCCCCATCGCGACAAGCCCAAGGCCTAGTTTATAGGGATCAAATCTCGGGTTAGTGGGAGTATCAGTAATAAACCCTAGATCAGCGTAATCTTTAAAGATGATAGTGGCTTGTTTCCCTTGCGTAATTGGATCTGCATGATGGCCGATCTCAAGAAGACCGATACGAGTCACTACGATCGTGTCGACGATCACCTCTGTGTCTGATAGAGTCGCGAAGGTCAATACCCCGTCGATCCTAATGGTATCGTGTTCAATGTTATTTTTTTGATTAAATTCAACGGTATGCCCAGCAGAAATAATCACTCGGGATCCACTGCTTGGAATGCTTCCGCCCCATGTTTCAGGGGCGAACCAAGAACCTGATGTGACTGAAATATGAGTCGCTTGAGCATCGCTCACCATATTTAAAACGGCTTGGTGTTCTCGCATCATATCTTCACGCATGTCGTGTCTTTCATCGGGGACTAAACTTGCGATATGACGATGTTCACCAATACCAATGGCGTTAACGCTGAACGATATTATTAATATTATGGGTAGCCAACTGACGTGTATCTTCATCCTTTTCTCCTTGGATTTTTCGGTAGAGCTTTCCGTTATCTCTAGGTGCTCGAGCTAGCTGCCAGAACATGGGAGTATCTTTCTAGAAACGTCGTAACTGATAAGCCTGTGAATCTTGTGAGGTCATCGAGAATATTGAAGCCACTCGATTGATATGAGTCTAGGTTGGTATTTGCTAGTGGGTGATATAACAATTGAGGTATTTCTTTGAAAGGTAATCTACTGCCCAGAACCAATGTAATAACAGGATCTAGTTTCATAAAGAAAGCAGTATTGAGTAGACGGGTGGGGGAGGAGCGTGTCTGGCTCAATACTGCGTATTTGTGGGCGCCGTATTTCTTGGTTTATTGAAGCTCGGTCTGCTGCCAGTGACATAGTTCAATCAAGGCCATGATCATCGCCTTTTCTAACCAGTTATCACTTACCTTTAGTCGCTCGAAGTAGTGTGTAACTAAAGGGGCGTTATTTTGTTGATAAGATTTTGAGCACATCGCTTTTCTCCTTCTCTTAATGACCTCAACAGTTTGAGGCTCAAAGAGGAAATGAAAAACAGAGTAAATTTACATTTATTGTTCCTATTTTGTCCGGTTTAGTTGGGTAACTGGTTGTATTTGGCGATTTTGGGATGAAATGAGGAACAACATGCAGGTAAGTGTTCTGCGTTTTTATGACGAATTTTCGCTAAAATAGGAGTATCAACCTAACTGATAAGGCTTAACTAGTGTCTGATTTGAATCTATTACGTTATTACACTCGTTTAACACCGCTTGGTGTGGGAGTGGAGATAAAAACAGCATTGGTCGATATCTCTGAATCGCTATTTACTAGTTTGCGCCACGCTCGAAATTTATTAAATCAAATGCAAGATTTAGGTTGGCTGACTTGGGAGCCTAAAGCGGGTCGTAATAAACGATCGAGCTTGATATTGAACCTAGAGCTCGACGTACTTAAAAAACAACTGGCCGCTGAGCGAGTTCGGGCTGGAAAATATGAAAAAGCACTCAATATTTTAGATAACGATAAAGTTGAGTTTGGCCGTTTATTACAGAGCACGTCAGGTGCTTCTATCCGTGAAGGGCAACTGCATATTCAGTTAACCTATAAACGGCCATTTGAACGTTTAGTCCCTCATCAATTGCAGCGCAGTAGTGAGCGTTATTTGTTGCGTCAGATCTATTGTTGTTTGGTGGCAAGTGGTTTTGATGGTCACGTAGAGCCCCAGTTGGCACACCACTGGGAGTATGACTCTGAACGCTATCAATGGACTTTTTATCTACGTCCAGGCCTGACATTTCATGATGGTTCTTCTATTGATTCTGATGCCATTGTCAGCTTATTTGCAAAGCTTTCTAGCCTTAAAGAATATCAAACAGAGTTAGCGCACTTAGAGAATGTGAATTCCCTACAGCCACTGAAAGTCGTGTTTACGTTATCAGAACCAGACCGAGGTTTTGCAGGCCTGATCTCGGGCGTTCGGTACGCTATTCAGCCAACGAGTCAGATCAACTCTGCAGCATCGTATTTCGTTGTAGGAAGCGGCCCGTTTGAGGTTGCTGAACACTCTCATGAAAAGCTACGTTTACAAGCTTTTGAACGTTACTACGCCTGCCGAGCCTTGACGGATAAGGTGACAATATGGCTGCTTAATGAACCCCAGACCAAGCCAAGCTTGATCGAAACAAATCAATTAGCGTCGATGAATGGCAAAGAGTGTCAACATTATGTGTCTTATCATGTTGGGGATGAACGTAATGATGACAATGAGATACAGCGAGGAATAAAGCACAGCCGAATTGAAGATGGCTGTATGTTTGTGTTGTTTAATCAAAGTACGAAGACTTTTTTAAATGAACAGCAACGGCGATATCTTTCGAGCGTCCTCTCTGCGCAGAATGTGTATAAGGAAATGCGTGAGCAAAAAAGCTTGTTCGGCTGTGAAATAGCAGGAAATTTACTGCCGATGTGGCACACGACTCTACGCCCATTTCGAGTCGAAACCTCTCTTCCCAAGTCTTTATCTATTGCCGTTTATGATTACACGGCATTGAAAAGTTGTGTCTACGGTATACAAGCTCTTCTAGAAAAACTCGGCATTAGCGTAGTAGTAAATACTTACTCATACCGAGATCTGGCTGAGCGCTCCGCTGCGGGAGAGTTAACTGAAGAGCTCGTTATTACCAATATTAACTTGGACGATAATCGTCATGCCTCCGCCTTTGGTTGTTTGTTCAATAACCCAACACTGCACAACTCAATTGGATTGTTAGCCAGTGAATGGTTAAGTCAGTCGTTAACGGTATTACGTGCTCAAACAGAGTTAAAGGATTACCTCAATGCTCTGGAGCCCATAGCGTCGACACTCATTTCTGAATGCTACTTGTTGCCACTGTTTCATCACCGGCAGACGCTCCGTTTTCACGGGGTGCTAAAGGATGTCGAGCTAACCAATTGGGGCTGGCCTGATATTCGAAATGTGTGGTCTGCGAATTAATACAGTGGTTAGTAGAGAGCTATTAGGGTGAATGATCGAGCTGCTCGTCTTTATTTTGTTTCATCATCTTTTGAGCACTATCGAAAAATAGAAGCTTGATTTTGTAGTTTGATTATCTATCGGGCAATCTTGGGCGCATGAGACAGTTTACTTTTATCATGCGTATTGTTAATTCGATTGAATTGATGCTACCGAGAAAGCTCGATGTGACGAAACTAGCTCAGCAGCTGAATGTCAGTAAATGGCACTTACAGCATGAGTTTAAACGTTATACGGGAATGTCCGTAGGACACTACTATCGCGCTCGTTTACTCTCACTAGCGGCAATTGAAATTGCTAATAGTGATAAGAGGTTAATCGACATTGCCCTCGAGTTTGGTTTCGATAGCCACGAAGCCTTTTATCGTGCGTTTAAAAAGCAGTTTCATGTCTCGCCAAAGCACCTAAAATACTCATCACGATTTGCCGAATTCATTTTCGAGTTGCCCATTACGCCGGCTTACCTTACGTTTGTTTCAACGATGGAAGCTAGCCCTCCAGTACGTTCAGTGTTCTCTTCTACTCGGGTTCAGGGCGTACCTGAGGTATTTCTTTCAATTTCGATCTGTGGTGATGAGTTTAGTGTGCCATTGAAAAAATTATGGTCTGAATTTGAGCAAGCAACAGACGGCTGGAATCATCAAGATAGAAAGTACTACACATTAGAATATCGCAACAATTGCACTTATCTTTCAGGGCTATTTCAAATGCTAGTGGTTTGTGATGGACTACCAGAAGAAAGTAAGCACACGCTAACAGAAGTCACCTTACCTACCAGAGACATGTGGCAGTTTAGAGTAGAAAATGTCGAATCTATTGCTGTTTTTTTTCAATATCTTCATTTAGTTTTTATGCCCAAACATCAGTTTACGGTAAAAGCTTTACCTATTATTTGGCACCAACAACCCGATGGCGTTTTGATATGTTCTATTGAACTACTGGCGCAGCAAGAAAACACCTTACCGAAAAGTGTACTTGAATTGGGCACTAAGCTCGTTACACGGCCTTTGCAGCAAGGGGCACTCGATTCTTATCAAATTTCTTCTCATTGTGTGCTTAAACATCAACGACTCTCTGAAGTCATTACCCATTTTAAATCTAAACAACAATTGATTAATTCGGGACTTGGGGCCATTTTGATTGGGCGAGATGACCAAGGCGTGTTTGAGCCAAAACACGATTATGACAGCGCTTTTTTTGAGTTTTCACAAGGGAGTGGTCAAGTACTACCCGCAAGTTATTTGCAGTGTAAATTGCAAGGAACAGTCAGGGAAATAGGCGATGATCTTGAGATGCTCTATTACTACTATTTGAGCGAGTCTCCATTTTATTTAGTACGAGGCTATGAGTGGATTACATCATTGATCTCTATAGGTCCAAAAAGTGAGGATCAAGAGTGGCAAATGGAACTCTTGATCCCAGTTAAGAAACGTTAGATCGACTATCAATATCAATATCAATATCGATAATCGATCATCTGTATCTCTTGAGTATTATTTTCGGTAACCTCAAAACCAATCATCGCGAAAGTGGGGGGCCCTTGAAGAATTGGGTTGTTTGAAAAACCAAGCGGCTCTTGTGGCACAACACCAGCCATAGTGAGTTGTCCATTGTTATCAATGTCTTGATAAACATGTACCGAGTAATACCCTCCTTTCAAGTTTTGAAACATGATTGGATTAGAGAATTCACTCATATCTATGTTCCTCTCCTCCAGTATTTGATCATTTTCCTGATGCAGCTCTATTCGAACGATGCCGCCTTCATCTGTAGTGCTGGATAGGTTTACCGCCAAAGTATGTAACTTTGAGCTATCGGCTAGATTTAGATTATCGAGGTTTTGTAACTGCTGGGCTGACTGGTCACAGCCCATTAATCCAATAGTGATCATTGGTAATAGTAAAAATTTCACTTATGTACTCCTGTTAAATGTGAATCGACGAATTGTTAAGTGTTTTTCTCTAATAAGAGGGGGGATAAAGAGCAGTAGAGCAACGGCTACCAGCATCAAGTTGTAATGGGTAGCACTTTGAATGAATAGGCGTGATAAAGGCGCGAGCGTAAAAATGACGACATAGTGCCAAGCAAACACGGGTAGAGAGTGACGACCGAGCAGTGCGAGAGGGCGAAACGTTAGATAATGAGGTTTATGGTGAATAACGTAGCTGATTAAATAGATAAGCATTGCTAGGTTTAATACTCTCAACCAACCGAGCGTAGGCTTGTTTGCGAGTTGATAAAGCGTGCCTTGATGAATCCCAAAGGCCTGAGCGAAAACATTGTGATGCGTAAGAAAAATAAACGTCGCGATTATCGCTGTGACGATTAGCGCGCTTTTGTATTTAAACCATTGGATTGAAAGGTGGTGATGACTATAGCCAAGGCCGATTCCTATGACGAATGGGAGCTGCCAAGCTAGCCAGCTAAAGTAACCGGTATTGATTGGTGTTAACGGTGCAACTTGAGCCGCCCAGAAGGATGCGTCAACCCACGAACTACTCAGCCACATGGCAAGGCTTATAGCGATGATTAAGACCACTTTCCCTCGGTATAATAGCGTGATAACGAGCGGTGCAAGCAGCATAAAAGCGATGTACATGGGTAAAATGTCAAAGTAGGCGGGTTTGTGGATCATTAAAAGAATGAGTGGCGTTGCCAGTTCAGGCTGTCTGGTGAGAAATGGAAACATCGAGTGAATAAAAGAAGGATCGATTGACCATAAATAGGATAGGGAAAAAGATAGCATGATGATGAGAATCAGTGAGGCAACATGATAGCTGTAGAGCTGCTTTACCCGAGTAAATAATGAGCGGGTAACCTGCGCAGCTGAAGGTCGACAATAGATCAGTCCAACCATTAGTCCCGAAATAAAGATAAACCCTTCTGCCGCTCCTACTTGACCGAAAGGCTGTAGCGTTAATCGCTGAACAACGGACCACCCTCCGGTTATCCAAATGTAATGATTGATGGCCATACAGAGCAGTAATAGCCCTCGAACTGAGTCTATGGCGTGGTTCCTTTTCATCATTTTCTCCGTCTATTGCAAAGCGAGATATGTCCTCGCTTATCTGTTACTGATAAGGCTAAAGAGATGAATAAAATAAAACTGACTTATTGTGTGGTTTCATCAACCTAGCGGATCTCTTGTCACACTTTTTACACTCTTCTGTCGGAGCATCTAGCGAATGTGCCAGTATGAGTTGGGATTGGGTACTTTTTGAACGTACGAAAGGGAAGAGTGATTTGGTCGAATTAGAAAAGGTTTATCGCTAGGTTTAATAGATGAAAAAACAACAGAGATACACATTTCAATATCCATTACTAAGTATGCTGCTTTGCGCCCCAGTTGTTGCGGAAGATAAACGTGTTTCAACTAACCTGCCCGAAGAGAGCGAGATATCTACCCCTGTCACACCTATTCAGCCAACGGTAACGATTGAAAAAGATCAAGGTTGGATGCAACTCACCTCGGGTGAGGTTTTACTTGGTAGCTTAACGGGAACGGTTCAGGAAGATCAGAATTCGTACGAGCTTGTTATTGAATTTGATAGTGATGAACTTGGTGACGTTGAAATCGATGTCGAAGATATTGCCGTTCTACAAACTGCGGATACTTTTCGAGTTCGTCTTGTTAATGGGGAAACTCACGAAGGGCGTTTGACCATCGTTGGCGATAAGCTAACGATTCAAAATGAGAGCTTGCACGTATACCCTGTGAGTTTAGTTGTCTCAATCTATAGCAGCGTTGAATCAGAACTAGAACGCTGGGAAACGGACCTGTTCCTCGGTGCTAATTTTAGTAAAGGAAATACCGATGAGTTGTCGGTTTCAGGTGAGGTGAGTGGTAAAAGACAAACCGTCAGCTCGCGTACATTACTTAAATACATTGGTAATGTGACTCAATCTTCTGGCGAAAAAACCGCTCAAAATCATCAGTTTGATGGTTCTTACGATATTTACCTGAGTAATCGGCTGTTCTTTCGTCCAATCAAAGCAACGGTCAACAGTGACAAATTTCAAAATATCGATTACCGAATTAACGCCTCAATGCAGCTCGGTTACTTTATTATTACTCAATCAGATTTAGAGTGGGATGTCTCGCTCGGCCCTGGTTTCCAGTACACCCAGTTCGATACGGTATTGGAAGGGGAGAGCGCCTCAGAAAACAGCCCAACGGTGGTGTTCTCTTCTGATTTGGAATACGAACTCACTAAAGACATCGATTTTAGCCACACCTACGACTTGAACTGGGCTAGTAATGCCTCGGGCGGGGTTCGACACAGTAACCACTTTAGTTTTGATATGGAGTTGGTGGACGATCTCGATTTTACCGTCAAATTTATTTGGGATCATAACTCAAACCCTAAGGTTGATTCTGATGGCAATATACCGGATCGAAATGACTATAAGCTCAACTTTGGTCTGACATTCGATTTCTAAAGTTTCAATATCCATCCCCCTTTCTTATGTCAAAACACCTATTCATCACCTGATACTTCATCGTTATAAGTATGCAAACTCCCGCTTTCCCTCAGGTTTAGTTAATTATCCCGAGATATCAAATCTTGTATGTATTTCTACGCTCAACATTTTCAATAATACATCTTTAAATAAAAGTGTCAGCTTAACTCAGGGTTTGAGATCTGGCTTTGAGTTTTCTATTAACCTTGTCACTAATATGGATAAAGAAAAATACACGACACAAGCTAAATGATAGGTGTTGTTCTTCACCGAAGTAGAGCAAGGAGTAATAATGGAAAATAATATTATAAAGCGAGCAGTAGAAGTCAGATGTGGTAGTTCAATATTGTCTACAGTGGTAATTTCGAGCTTTTTATTAACGACACTATTGATATCTAATGTTGCGGTTGCAAACCCTGAGGTAACATCGAGAGAGTACAAACTAATGCTTGATAAAAAGCAGTTTAATTTCTCTAACGAAACTCAGAAAGTCGATCTTTTTTTTCGTCAGATGAAATCTGCTGTTGAAGCGGCGATTGAACGGGAAGTCTCTGGCGAGCACGAACTCGCGAAAGTTCGTGAGGTTTCATTTTTTGATACCCCAGGCAGCTGCGTACTACGAAAAAATGGTTACTCTTACCGGGATCGTATTGATCACGGTGAGTCTACTACGTCATTAAAATTCCGTAGTCCGGATCGTTATATTGTTGGTTTTGAAGATGTATCTTCTATAGCCGATGGAGCGAAAAGTAAGTTTGAACTTGATATTGGTGCAAACCCTACTAATCCATTTGTGGGCGTCTACAGTGCTTCTACAAAACAGCCTAATAGTGAAACGGTTATGACGATGGGCGACATTAATCGTTACTTTACTGGCTTTGCTTCACGCTACGATTTTGATGATTCTCTTGTCTTGAGCCAAGTTAGTGACTTATTGGTTTATGAACGTGTATATCGAGGAGTTGAGATTGATCTTGGAAAATTCGATGCTGAAGTTGATTTAACTCTTTGGTACCAGGAAAACCCAACTAATGGCTCTAAACCAATCGTTGCAGAAGTCTCATTTAGTTATGAGGATAAGAAGGCAGAATATACGAGAAAAGTAGTAAATAGAGCTAAGACCGCTTTTGAGGCTATATCAAACATGAGCCCTTGGGTCGATGTTCACTCTCAAACAAAAACAAGCTTTGTATATAATTACGATGCAAACTTTTGTCATTAATGGAGGGTAAGCTAATGAAAGTAATGTTAATTGGTCCCCCGGGTTCTGGCAAAGGAACGCAAGCAAATGTGTTAGAGCAACGTTTTAATATCCCTCAAATTTCAACGGGTGACATACTTAGAAATGAGCTTAAAAAAGAGTCAGAACTTGCTTTTAAGTTAAGGCAACAAATGAATCAGGGCGAGCTTGTGGATGACGATACTGTCGTGTCTATTGTTAGATCCAGACTTTTGGAGGCCGATTGCCAACATGGCTTTATTCTTGACGGTTTTCCCCGCACTATTGCACAAGCTAAGAAGTTAGAGCAGCTTGGTATCAAGATAGACATAGTCGTTGAGCTAGATGTGAGTAGAAAGATTATTGTTGATCGCTTATCTGGCCGACGAATACATGAAAAATCGGGTCGTACTTATCATCTAAAATACAACCCACCTATCATTGAGGGTTTAGATGATAAAACAGGTGATCCGCTACTTCATCGAAGTGATGATCAATCCGATGTCATTCAACATCGCCTTTCTGTTTACCGTGAACAAACATCACCTTTGGTTAAGTACTATCAACATATCTCAGATGAAACGGCGATGCCGTACATTCACATTGATGTCGAAGAGTGGATGCTTAAAGGCGATGTAACCGCCCAATTGCTTGAGAAACTATATTGTATTGAAAACAAATACTGTCCGTATTGATTCGTTTTACTGTTCGAAGAGAGCGAATAATAAGCAGCCTAGCCACAATATAGGCTGTTTTTTTTTGTTTTTTGATTGAGTACAATCATTTAGCTTCAGTAAGCTGTAATATCATTTTCTGTAGAGTAAAAACTATCAATTGATTGGCGATAGTAATGTGAGGAAGAGCAGAGGCATAATGAAAGATGAATCGGTTCGATCAAAACTGGCATTTTTACGCTTGGCTGAAGAGCTAGGTAATGTATCGAAGGCCTGCAAGATATACGGCTATAGTCGAGATAGTTACTATCGACTAAAGAAACTCTATGAGCACGGTGGTGAAGCGGCTTTAGTGGAACAGGTTCGAGATAAGCCACTGCTCAGAAATCGAGTATCGAAAGAGATACAGAGTCAGTTGCTTGAGTTTACCTTTGAACACCCTGAACTGGGGCAAAAGAAAGTATCCGAAAAACTGAGTGAAATGGGTTTTGCTATCTCTCCAAATGGCGTTCGCTCCGTTTGGTTGCGTTATGATTTAGAAACCAAGCTTAAACGTGTTACTGCTCTCAAAGTAAAAGCCGATCGAGGTGAGTTCATGCTCTCCTCTAAACAATTAGAAGCAATAGACTTACTGACAAACAGCCTGAATAATGAATCCGGACAGCTTGCCACTAGTGGTCCAGGCGATTTACTCATTCAAGATTGTATAAAGTTTGAATACTTCCCTCAATTTCCAACCATCTACCTACATATTGCTATTGATAGCTATAGCCGTTTTGTTATTGCTCAGTTTTCTGAAGATAAAAGCCCACGCTCAGCGCGCACATTTCTACGTACTAAAGCGCTCCCGCTAATGTCATCTCATGATATTAATGTTGAACGCATGCTCACCGATAGGGGAGCCGAATTCTTCACTGCAGGAGATGGTAATGAGTATCAAGATTACTTATTACAGCACGACATCCAACACTTAAAAATTAAGGCTTATAATAGCTCTAAAATCAATGGATTGTGCTTCGAGTATTATCAGTACATTCTCGCTCACTTTTGTAGTCAAGCAGCGAGACAACACCGCATTGATACACTGAGTGACCTTGCTACTGTATTTGAGGAGTGGCTAGAGTTGGATAATACGACGCGCTCGGATACAAGTGCCTACTGTTTTGGCAAAACTCACTATGAGACTTTATTAAGTAACCAGTAAGCTATGAGACCTTATTAAGTAATCAGCAAATAGATATAAAAACACAGAGCCCATCAGCTAGGACTTATCTTATTGATGGGCTCTGTTAGTTTGGGCGTTTAACATTTCGCAATAAAGCTACCGCTCAACGAGACTGTGTTGGAGTAAGGTTGTAATATCATGTTGTAGTTGTCGATTGTATTGTTTGTTGAGTACGGTATCTTCCGCAGCTTGCCACTTAGAACTAAGGCTACTCAACGCTTGTACTAACTGCCAAGTGTGGTTGAACTCATGACCATCTAGCTGTAATACCGCGTTATGTCGTTCAGGTTGCAGCGTATTGACCCACTCGTTAGGTATCGTATCGAGTTGAACTTTTGTCGGTTGTAACAACGAATGCTTAATGATCGCTTTCGAGAATTTACCATCAACACCAAGCTCATCTATTTTCATCTGAAACGACCGAATATCATTGAATGTTTGCTGATGAATGGTCTTTAGTTCATTACTGTGGAATCCAAGCTTATTCAATTGTGATTCAACCTGTTGATTGACTTGATAACTCATTGGCGAGTAAACAATCAAACTGAAAACATTTTGTAGGCAGAACAGCATTAATATACAGCAAGTCATAGCGATAGGGGGGGTGGTTACCCAACCAGTGACAATCTTTCCTAATACTCTCCAATCAAGCTCTTGCCCTCCTTTTAGTAAGCCTATGCCAATAATTGCCCCTACAACAGCTTGAGAGCTAGAGACAGGAACAAGAGGAATCGTTGGAAGCCCGTTACTTGCAAGTACCAGCTCTAGCCCCTCAGAAGCAAATAAAAACAGCACAATAGAGTGCGCCATTACAACAATGCCAGCCGTTATTGGCGTGAGAGGCATCATGCTATTACCAACCGTTAGCATGACACGTTTGGAGTAGGTAAATATGCCAATTGCAATGGCGACAGCACCGAGAAAAAACAGTTGCTGGGCAGTATTGAAAGAAACTGAGCCAATGGCTAAGTCATCCAAAGTAATTGCGTTGACAAACACTCCCATTACGTTGGCGATATTGTTCGCCCCTAAACTGTACGACCCAAAAGCCCCCGCAATAATCAGTGCGGCTCTGGATGTCCAATCAAGATTTAAAATATGGGGTTTGACCGTATTTAATGTCCACTTCACTATGCCATGTAGTAGTACGGCCATGATTGCGGAAAGGATGGGGCACAGTACCCAAGTCAGCAGAATGTTGAGCAGTATACCCATGTCAGTTTCAATGCCGACAAAGATGTTCCAACCAATAATCGCACCGACGACGGCTTGACCGGTTGAAACGGGAAGTTGGCACTTTGTCATGACTAGCACAGTTAGAGCTGCGGCTAGCGAGACTACAAACGCCCCACCAAGAGCGTTTACTTCTCCAAGCTTCCCTAGTGTATGAGCCGCGCCCGATCCACTCAGTGTTGCCCCTAAAATAACAAAGACAGATGAAATGAGTGCCGCAGTTGAGAATTTCACCATTCGGCTACCAACTGCAGTACCAAACACGTTTGCTGCGTCGTTTGCGCCTAGAGCCCAACCAAGAAATAGACCACTTGATAAGAATATAAGTAAAAGTATGTCCATAATTATCCTTACAATGAGCGCTTAATGGCGTAAATAACCAGTGAATCAGCAATGTCTTCAGCATGATTTGCAACGTTATCAATACGTTCAATAAAGTAACGGATATGAATCTTCTGAGCTAAATCTAACTCAGATGAGAACACCTTCTGCTTCATTCGTGTGCTTACTCTATCGGCTTCACTTTCAACAAATATCACTTTATGAACATGATCTCTGACCTGGTTTTGATCTCGCATAAATGCGCGACATGCATCAATAAGGTGCGCCCCACACTTTGCAACGGTAGATTGCAACTCAATGAAATCATTATGGTATTCCTGAGGGATCTCCGGTCTTTCGTTGATGAGATTAAATGCTGAGGCTTGTTGTAGGTTAATTAGCACATCTACGCCTTCAATTATTTTTAGTAAATCACTTCGAAGATCAGGAACGAGTGTTTTTTCATACAAAATACTTTCAATATCTCGACGTAATTGATCAGCGGTTAGTTCTATTCGGCTCAATTGTTCAAAGCGAAGCTCTATCTGTATTTCATTATCTTTAGAAGCCGATAAGCTATTATCGAGATAGAGACGAAGAATGATCTCAAATACAGATGTAGAGTCACCGAGTAGGTCATAGAAAGAATCAATATTATTTTTTAGTTGAATAGTATTATTCATGAAACTAAGAATGTTTTTTTTCATCGAATATCCTTAATAATGAAAGCTATATTATAAATAAAGACAATTTGCAGATGGCAATGCACGAAGGCTATCTGTATTGAACTAGAAACAAAGACAAGAAGAGTGAGGAGTCAATATCAGGGATACTGACTCCTGTTTAGGGTTAATTTGGTGTGTGGGCTAGCGAGTTTTAATTAGAAGAAACCAGGTGAGATACCTATCCACACAAGCCATGTTTGGCCGGCAACTAGCATTAATAGCCAAGTGAAGATACTCGTCCATAAACCGTAGCGCCAAGTTTCACCCATCGTATACTTGTTAGTTCCATACAATAGAGCGGCAGGCTTTGAGTTAAATGGGAATGTCCAACAAACGTTAATGCAAAGTGCCACAGGTAGAGCTAAAGATAGGATGTCGTATTCCATCGCTTGAGCAATACCAATAACAATAGGAATGAAGATTACGGTACGCATGGTTTTACTTTGGAATATCCAGTGCGACGCAATAAAAATTCCCGTTAAAATTGTGTATAAAGAAAAGTAGCTCATGCTCTCCATACCCATCGCATTCATCATGTTAGTAATGGCTATTTCCATGATTTGCGTCTCTTTAAGCCCTGCGCCAATAGCGTATGCACCTGCTGAGAAAATTAATAAATGCCAAGGTAGGTCAACATCATTCCAAGTAATTAGTTTTGTTTGCGGTGCAAGCATGACGATAGAGCCAATGAGAGCGATCATTGTTGGGTGAACACCATGCAGCTTATCGGTGGCCCAAAAAGCAAGTACCGTTAAGAAGATAATCGCGGCTTTGATCTCATTCCATTGAATTTTTCCTAAGCCATCGAGTGCACTTTTAATTGAGTCCATTCCACCTTCAAGTTTTGGCTGTTCGTCTTCTTTGGTCAAAGGGAAGATAAACTTCACACCGATAATGTAGGTGAAAATACCTAATGCAATAGTGATTGGTAGCCCTGCTAGTAGCCAATCAAAATAGTAAAGAGAAGCGCCGGCACCTACCATCATTCCCGCTGCAACAAGGTTTGCCCCTGAACCGGTTAAGAACGCGTTACAGCCAGCATTAATCATCAAAAGGTTATGTAAAATCAGGTTTCGAGCAAAGTTGTTTGTTTTTGTTCCCGATGCACCATAAACGGCTGAAACAACCATAAAGATAGGCATGAGAAGCGCTGCTTTTGCTGCTGTCGCATTAATAAATGCACTGAGGATCAAGTTGACAGCAATAAAGCTGAGGAAGATCGATCCAGAGTTCCTTCCATACTTAACAATAAACAGTAGTGCTACCCTTTCAGCCAGCTTAGTTTTGACAAGGGCTGATGCGAGTATGAAAGCTGCGATATTTAGCCAAATGATTTGGTGGCCAAGAACGGATAGCGCTGCTTTTTGTGAGACGATATCAAGTAAAATAACGCTAACAATAAGTGCGATGGAAGTTAAGTAGTTCGGAATAGACTCTGTAACCCAAAGAACGATACAAGCAACGAATAACCCCAACATATACTGTGCTTTTTGATCCAGCGACTCAAAGTTAAAAATAAAGCTAAAAAGAACAAAACAAATAATAGAAGCAGGTAGCCCCCATTTCTTCATTAATAGCCCTGTTTTTGTTGGTGGCCTCTCAATGACTTTACCCATTTTATACTGAGACATATCCAGGGGATCTTTCTCATTCTCGACGTCTACGACGGCAGGGGACAATTCTTTTTCTGGGCTTCCAGCTGCTCCGGGAGACCAATGGTTTACTTTTTCCATATCGATGTCCTTATTTAATTTTCGTTATTATTTCTAACAGTATCTAGAGTGACATTAGGGTGATTTTATTCGTTGATCTCAATCAATTTAATCATTTCGAGTCTCGACTAGTTATGACATTTTTGCTTGCTGTCACGAATCGAATAATCCCTCCAGCTATGTCTATTTTGTTATAGCCTTTGAGTGGCAACGCTTGGCGATAGATTTTACCTGAGCAGAGTTAGATATGTTACTACACGTGTCAGATTTGGTTGGGGTTTATTTGAGATTGATCACTTTTATTTTTTGTCGGTAGGGATAACGTAAAAAGACATCGAGTGACAAATTAATTATCTAAAAGGAGAATACTGATGAGCGAAAAATTAGTCATCGGAGAAGTGTCAAAGCCACGTTTTGAGTTTCGTACATTTGGCCAAGATTTTGATCAAGCAGCTAAAAAAATGGCTAGATTATCGGTTCCTGTACCTGAAAAAGTATGGGAGCGAAAAAGTGATGAAGTTTATATTCTGTCTAGAACTAATGATGTGAATAACACTAAGATTAGAGATGGAAAAATGGACATTAAAACCTATGTTCAAACAGTAGATGGTCTAGAGCAGTGGAACCCACTAATGAAAGGGGAGTTTCCTATTCCTGCCGCATCATTAGAGGCTGAGGTTTTTCCAGCTTTCCAAGTGGAAATGTTACCTCTCACCCAAGAGAGCTACACATTAGAAGAGTTTATGGCAATCATTGAAGCTCATGAAGACTTGCAAGCGGTAAGAGTTCACAAGCATCGATTTGGATATATGGTAAACAATACTATTTGTGAGGTGGGTGAGGTGCTTATCAATGGCGCGAAGGTTCACACGATTAACTCTGAATCGACGGAAGTTGAAGACATTAAGAATACGATGGCAGAGGTTGGCATTGAATCGGTAGAGAACATTAATTATCTACAAGCGATTAAACGTGTAATTGGTATGATTAATAAACCGTTGGCGAATTAGGAGTTAAGTATGTTCGAGATTGAACGTAAGTTTTTAATTAAAAGTGATGACTTCAAAGTCGACGTTGTGAAACAAACACGTATTACACAGGGCTATTTAAGCTCAGTACCTGAGCGCACTGTACGTGTGAGAGTGAAAGGCGATAAAGGTTTCATTACCGTCAAGGGTATAGGAAATGAATCTGGTGCGAGCCGCTTTGAGTGGGAGCGTGAAATATCGGTTGAAGAGGCTCAATCACTTCTCAAAATTTGTGAGCCTGGCGTTATCGATAAAACCCGTTATCTAGTTCCGTGCGGTAAACATACATTTGAAGTTGATGAGTTTTATGGAGATAACCAAGGGTTAACGGTTGCTGAAGTCGAGCTTTCGTCAGAAAACGAAGCATTTCAAAAGCCTTCTTGGTTGGCTGAAGAAGTGACCGGACAAACCCGCTACTATAACTCTATGCTAATGAAAAACCCTTATAGCTCATGGGAGCTTGAAGCCGTTTAAAATAAGTCACGTTATCCTATTGGATTTGCCCTCTAAGCGACTCGACACTTAGAGGGCTTTTTTATGGGTCAATACTCTTAATTATGATTCTATCTTATTGATTGTAAATTGGAATTATCATTCGCTTAGAGCTACTGTTATAAGTCGGAATAGCTACATTAAAAAACAAATGTAAAGGAAGACACGATGTTGAAACTTATTTTGCTAGGATTTGCATTATGGGTGCCTATTTCATTGGCATCCTCAGTACAAGATCAAGATCCTAATTCATTTATCCAAGTTAATATCAGCTTAGATCTTCAAGGTATTGAAGAGTCTATTGATATGACGAGCCAATCATTAAACTCTTTAGCTGAATCATTAAATGCGATTGCGGAAAGCCCCGACCTCACCCCAACACAACAAGAAAATATTGAATCAACAATCAATAATGTTAATCAGCTCATTGACGTTTCAACTCGATCGCTAGAGCAACTTCCTGTCGCCTTCTCTCAATCTAAACAAGTGGTTGGCGACAAGACACAACGGTTTCTTGATGATGTGAAATTCAAACTTATTTTGATTTTGTCGGTGATGGTATTGGCACTGTTGGCCATCATTGGTTGCATCTATTGGCTACTTTTAAGGCCATTGCAGTCAACCGTATTGTCCGCCACTCACAATGTCTCTCAAATGGCGCAAGCGCTTCAAGTAACAGCAAAAGCAGTCGAAGTGTGCACTGAAAAACAACATGAAATTTCTCAGCAAATGTCACGTGACGGTTAACTCATTAAGTGTCTTTGAGGCAATCATTGTTAGTTCTCAATACCGAAAGTTAACGCTTGTTATTATGAGTCAGTGCGCCAAAGTAGAGAGAGAATCGATAGAAATTGATGACAGGGAAGTAGAATAATGAAGAATAAAGTCGTGTGCATGTTAGCAATATTGCTTGCTGGATGTACAACCTCAGTTGAGCCACAAAGACCGATGGATTTTGGTGTGGTGATTAGTGGAGACAGCCAGCGATTTCAATCTGTATCTACTTTTGCTTGGCATGAACGTTCTGGCACTGTACTTGTGAAAGATAAAGCACAAGCTCAAAAAGCATCACAGTTGTATCACTCGTTGGTTGAGCAGCAAATGTTAGAAAAGGGCTATCGTTTGGTTTCGCAGCCAATGGAGGCTAATGTATTGCTCGTGGTCGCTATTGCACAGCAATCGATGGTCAGTGATTCTGATATTTTTGCAAAAACACTCCTTTCAACGGGAATCATTACTGTTGATGAAGATGGTGACACGGTAGAAAAAGGGTCATTGTATTTGGCTGCTTTCCCTAATGACGCCATTGAACAGGCGGTGATTGAACAACCGATATGGAAGGCATTGGCTCAAAGACCGATGAAAGAGGGTGTTGATGAAGCAACGCGTCAAGCACTCGCCTCTGACTTAGTAAAACGAATGATGTCTTCTATTCCTGTGTCGAATAATTAATATAACTTGAACACTGTACAATTAGATTATATAACGTTGATTAACGTTATTTTGAGGGTAAGTGCATGGAATTAGTTTGTGGTAATGAAGAGCAATTAGCATTTGATCAAGAGCTAGACGCCACTTTTGAGCAAGTTCAGCAGAAATATAATCAAACGCCTTACCCCAGTTATGATGAACGTGTTGAGTTACTTCTAAAGCTGAAAGCTGAGTTGATCGCCAATCAAACCGAGTTGGTTGATGCGCTTAATCAAGACTACGGTTATCGCTCAACGTTCGACAGCACCATTTGCGATCTTATGCCGACAGTAAATCATATTGATTACACGTTAAAAAAGCTTAAAAAGTGGATGAAGCCAGACACCCGTTCGGCAGGTTTACTCCTTGCTCCTTCTAAAGCGCAACTTCACTTTCAGCCTGTAGGCGTCGTGGGTGTGATGGTTCCATGGAACTTCCCAATCGTACTGAGCCTCGCACCAATAGTAACCGCTATTGCGGCAGGCAATCGCGTGATGGTGAAGCTGAGTGAAGCTACTCCCCATACCAATGAAGCATTGAATAGAGTATTTGCTAGTTTAAGCGAGCATATCTACCCGATTGAAGGGGGCGTATCTCTTTCTGCTCATTTTAGTACTTTGGCTTTTGATCATTTGGTTTTCACAGGCTCAACGGCTGTCGGGAGAAAGGTTGCACAAGCGGCGGCTAAAAACCTGACTCCTGTTACGTTAGAGCTAGGTGGAAAGTCACCAGTGATTGTTGGTCAAGACGCTGATTTGAAAAAAGCTATTGATGCGATGATGCTCGGAAAATCGATCAACAGCGGTCAGATCTGTGTCGCACCTGATTATGTTTTTGTCCCTAAAGATAAAGTCTCGGAATTTGGTGCGCTCTATTTAAAGCGGTTTGAATCTCTGTTCCCAGTTAAGAAAGGCCAGCGAAATCTCACCAGTATCATCAATCAAGCTCAATACACTCGCTTGCAACGTTATCTAGAGGATGCAAAAGAGAAAGGCGCTAAGGTTGAAACCATAGAGTGTGACAAGCTTATTAAGCATCAAATGTTACCTCATATTCTGACTGAACTGACGGACGATATGTTGGTGATGCAAGAAGAGATATTCGGCCCACTGCTGCCTATTATTGGTTACGATTCTATGGATGAGGTTATTCAGTTTATTAATCGACGTGAAAGGCCACTGGCTTTGTATCTGATGAGTGATGATAAGGAGCTTCAAGCGAATATCCTCGAAAATACCCACAGTGGTGGTATCTGCTTTAATGACACGTTACTGCATGTCGCGTTAGATGACGCTCCCTTTGGTGGAAGTGGTGAATCGGGAATGGGGCATTATCATGGCATTGAAGGGTTTAAATCTTTCTCCAATCAAAAAACGGTATTGATAACGCCAAGTTGGCTAACTCGTGGCCGAATGATGCTGAAATGGCGAAATATTGCGCAAAAGGTTATTGGTAAACTGTTTATTCGCTAGTTTTAGCGTATCGATTGTAGTTTTAGCAAAAATAACACGCTAACATAGCCAAGCTTGAGTTTATGGCTAAATAGCCTAGGCAAAAAAGCACATACATTTATTTTTTATTCTCAGGGCGGGGCGAAATTCCCCACCGGCGGTAAATCTTATTTCTTTTTATTGATAAGATCAGCCCGCGAGCGCTCGATACGTCGAGGTCAGCAGATCTGGTGCAAACCCAGAGCCGACGGTTAAAGTCCGGATGAGAGAGAATGAAAACACGTCAGTAGGCAGCACTAACTTGATTGGTGATGCCTGCTGACGCATTTCGTTTTGGATATTTTATCCCTCATACAGCCCTGATTCTGGTGATATTTAGGAGTTTAACCATGAATCAGTCTTCAGTTCTTGCCGAATTTGGCAACCCAATCACACGTGTTGAAAACGCTCTCGAGGCTTTAAGAAAAGGCCAAGGTGTCATCTTGCTTGATGACGAGGATCGTGAAAACGAAGGTGATATTATCTATTCAGTCGAGCACCTAACGAATGCTCAAATGGCACTGATGATCCGCGAATGCAGCGGCATTGTTTGTTTATGCCTAACTGACGCACAAGCGACTAAGCTTGAACTTCCACCTATGGTTGTAAACAACAACAGCGCGAACCAAACGGCATTTACCGTGTCGATTGAAGCCAAAGTTGGCGTGACAACAGGTGTATCTGCGCAAGATCGCGTAACAACGATTAAAACGGCTGCAAATCCAAACGCGAAGCCAGACGATTTAGCTCGCCCTGGCCACGTATTCCCACTCCGCGCTCGTGCAGGTGGCGTTTTGACTCGTCGTGGTCACACTGAAGGTACCGTTGACCTAATGCAGATGGCTGGTCTTCAGCCTGCAGGTGTACTGTGTGAAGTGCAAAACGAAGACGGGACTATGGCGAAAACGCCAGAGTTGGTTGAGTTTAGCCGTAAGCACAACATGCCAATCCTGACGATTGAAGATATGGTCATGTACCGTACTGAGCATGACCTAAAGCTCGCTTAATGTCATAATCGATTTAGTATCGGTGAATATGAACAATACGCCCTAGCTTAACGAAGAGTTGAGCTAGGGCGTTTTCTTTTCTGTTGATTTATCTTTAGGTATAGAGATAGGTGATTAATTAGAAAAACGCTCAACCATAAACTGTATGAACGCCTGCAAGCGTTTTGGTCGATATCTGTCTTGATGATACAAAATAGAAAAGTCGACACTGGGAATATGCCAATCTTCAAATACATCGACTAACTTCTCTTGCTCTAATTCAGCTAAACAGTAAAGCCTAGGCACCCGAATAATGCCGTTACCACTGACTGCACTCTGCATTAACACTCGTCCATTTTTACACTGTAAATGCCCTTTAACCGACACATCAGCCTCGTGGTTAGCTGAGTTGAAAAAGGTCCACTTTCGCACCGAACCCGTTAAACAGCGATGCTGACTAAGTGACTTAGGGCTATCGGGAGCACCATATTTTTTGAGATAGCTCGGGCTAGCAAAGGTGCCCATTTCAACATCGATTAGCTTACGTGCAATAAATCCCGCATCGTCAATCTTTCCCATACGAAAGGCAACATCAAAGTCGTCACTGATAAGATCAATACGGTGGCTACTGAAATCCAAATTGATGGTGACATCGGGATAGAGCTGCATAAATTCACTTGAATACTGCGCGACCATCTCCTCTCCTAAATAGCCGCCCACACAGTTCACTCTAATTTCACCTTGAATGACGTCAATGTCATCAGATACGCCAAGAAGTGCTTGGTCTATCTGTACTAAGGCTTGTTGACACTGCTGATAGAAACGCTCGCCAGCGCTCGTGAGCTTGAGCGTTCGGGTAGTACGTATAAGTAATGTCGCACCAATCTGTTTTTCTAGATTACTAACTTGTCGAGAGACATGTGAACGAGAGACATCGAGTGTTTCCGCCGCCTTGGTGAAATTGCCAAGCTGTGCAATCAATACAAAAGATCGAATGTCCGCCAAATTGATGTCATTAATCATGTTCTTTCCTTCGTCATTTCGAGCCTGCGCACTATTGTTGTCTTATTGTTGCTGTATGACAACAGTGTTTTAACTATAGGGCTATATATCAACAATGCTGTCTCACTTAATATGGCGTCACTGCTTAGGGAGAGTGCTTCGAACTCTTCTTAGATTTTTTAAAGAATGGCCTGTCCAAATAAATAGGAAAAAAAGATGAACACGAATACAACACAACAAACTAAAAATCTAATCGTTATTACTGGTGCAAGCTCAGGTATTGGTGCGGCCATCGCTCGTCATTTTAGCGACCAAGGCCACCCTCTTTTGTTGTTGGCACGTCGTGTAGAGCGTTTAGAAGCAATGAATCTTCCTAACACTCTATGTGAGCAAGTGGACGTGACAGACAAAGCGAGCTTTGAAGCAGCAATTGCTAAAGCAGAGCTTGAGTATGGCCCAGCAGATTGCCTAGTGAATAACGCGGGTACTATGTTGCTAGGACAAATTGATACTCAAGACGCATCTGAATGGAAAAGCATGTTTGACGTAAACGTTCTAGGGCTACTTAACGGCATGCAAACGGTTCTAGCACCTATGAAGGCTCGCAATAGCGGTACTATCATCAACATTAGCTCTATTGCCGGTAAAAAGACGTTTCCGGACCACGCAGCGTATTGTGGTACTAAGTTCGCGGTACACGCTATCTCTGAGAATGTTCGAGAAGAAGTAGCTTCATCGAATGTTCGTGTCACCACTATAGCTCCAGGAGCGGTGGAAACTGAATTGCTTTCACATACAACCTCAGAAGAGATTAAAGAAGGCTACGGCTCATGGAAAGAGTCCATGGGTGGTGTGTTAGCTGCAGATGATATTGCTCGTGCCGTTGTGTTTGCATATCAGCAGCCACAAGGTGTGTGTATTCGTGAGATTGCTTTAGCACCAACCAAGCAACAACCGTAGAAGATACGTAGAGATAAGGTGATGTTGGTTGGGTACTCCTGACCTCACCTTTTCTTCAACAATCATAGGTTTTAGGCTAAAGGCCTAACTCAAAAACTTGATGAAATTGTATTCATATCTTATACCTATTTAAGTGCTAGCTAGATAAAAAAATAGGCTTAGATATGACGACAAATGCTGAAGAAGCGGAAAAAAAATCAATCGATTTATCTGATGATAATCAAAAAGATGGTGCCCAAGGCAGCAACAGTGAGTCTAACGGTGATTCCAACGAAGGCGCAGCTAAAGTCAATGACGCTAGCAATATTGTCTACGGAGAGGACGCGTTTAGCCGTGTAAACCCGCTCAGTGATGTTGCTTTTGTTATCTCGACTCCAACGGGGAAAGCTTTAAAGTGCCGATCTAAATTTATAGGTATTCATCCTAATAATTTGTTGGTCCTTGAGAAACCAGGTGTGAGCCCACAAGAGTTTGCGGTGTTTTTTCAGCGAGGTTACGCAATAAAAGCGTGTGCTATTGCCCAAAAAGGAGAAGGAGCCCGAGTCTATTTTAAGAGTAAAATTGAATACGTTGTTGATGCTGGCCCTGAGTGTTTGGTGTTAATCACATTGCCAAAAGCAACGCAAATGGCAGCAGGGCTTCGTTCTGAAGCAAGATTGGAGATTGCATTGGAAGGGCTATTGGACCCTGATGGTCACAAGTATTTGTGTCAGATTCGTGATATTTCCAATACTGGATGCCAAGTAGTGACCGATAGAGATACGAACAATTATAAAGTGGGCAATGTTGTCGAGGTTAAGATTCTCGATACCGACTGCCCAGATAAGAGTGCGATTGTATCGGGTATCGTTAGAAATAAGAAGTTATCTAGCCATTATTGGACTTATGGTGTTCAATTTGATGAGACGAGTCAAGACGTTGCCAATGAGCTGTTAGATAAGCTGTCGTTTGATCACGCAAGGCATCAATTTTTACTTTAGATTATTTATTGAAGAAAGAAGGGCGTACTTAAGTGCGCCCTTTTTTTCAATTGACAATTTATCAGAAGATTAAGATTGAAAAGTATTTAAAACGACTTGGTTACGCCCTAGCCCTTTTGCCTGATAGAGTGCTTTATCTGCTCTTCCTATTGATGAATGTTGGCTTTCATTTACTGAAGTTATGCCAATGCTTATTGTGTACTTAATTGTTTTCTGTTCGCACTCTAAAGACGTTTGCTCTACTCGATGTCTTAGCATTTCACACAAATCATAAGCATGGTTTTCATCGTTGGCCTTAAATAGAATTCCGAACTCTTCACCACCAAAGCGGGCCAAGCTGGTAGCCTTTGGTTTAGGGAAGCAAGCTTGCATCAATTTGGCAGTATGTATGATGATATTGTCGCCAGCCAAATGGCTGTATTCATCATTAATTGAGCGAAAATGGTCTATATCGACTAATGCTAAATAGACGTGTTCTTGCCCTAATTGATCATCTAATTGATTACGAATCGTTAGCTTATTATCCAAGTTCGTCATGACATCTTTACTCTGCATCTTTTGATTCAGCAGCAGGTTATTCAGTGCCACTTCCGCCGAGTTCCTAATCATTTGCAATAAGCTACGATGTGTGGGGAAGAACATCGGCATGTAAATAATGGCAATCAATCCTTGGGTATTAAACAGTGGAATCGTGTAATGGCGCGCATTGATATGCAGCTTTTTAGCTAGATCATCTCCATTACGCTTACCAAAATAGTAAATTTCATTTGAGTTATATAGTGTTCTGAATTTTTTATCACTATGAATGACCTTCTCATTACCATGAAAATCAATCGTTGATAACTGACCTGTATCTTGCTCATATAAACAAAACTGAACGCCTTGATGGTGACAGAATCGGTCGAGTATGGAGCGTAACTGGTGCTTATAATCCGCAATGGTCTCTTTAGTATTAAGCTTAGACAATGAGTTACTAAGTTGATAAATCAGATAATTAGTAGCAGCGATGATGAGCAGTAATGAGGCAATAACGACTGCAGCTAAGTTAAATTGGTAAGAGCTAGAAAGAATATCAGCTCGGTTAGTGCCAGAGACAAAAACTAAGTTTAAAAAGTTATCTGCATCATAAACAGACACTTTGTGCTGATTTTTATAGTAGTACTCAAAAGTTCCATAATTACTTCCCTGTTTAACTAGCTCTCGGATTCCACTTTGATAGCTGATTGACTCATCACCTATTCTCTGAGGGTTAGGGTGAAAGACCAGCTTACCGGTCAGTCTGTCCACTACAAATAGATAGCCATCATTGAGTGTTCTCATACCTTTAAGCAGGTTTGAACCATGTAAAAGATCAAATTCAACCCATAAGGCTTCGCGCTCATTTGGCTGATAACGCGTGGCGAAAACCCATCGGCCGTTAGTGGTTTTGTATATTGGGGAAATTGAAAAGTCAGAAGAAAGCCCCGTTATTGATCGCCACTCTAAATGGCTCAATGTGTCCACATCAGGCTCTGCACGACGAATTGATGTGTATTGATGAGCGTGTGAATCGACCAGCAAAATATCTGAATAGAGTAACGTGCTGCTAAGTATGTTTGTTGCTAAAGTTTCAAACGAGCTATTGCTACGCGCATCATGAAGCAGGTACAACTTACTCGCTGCAGCTTCAATATGCGAAGCAACCAGTAATGAGGCGGTGTGTATGTTTGCTTTTGATTGAATATATGCTTTTTCTTCAGAAGACTTAAGTTGTTGAAAGGCTAGGTATATCATCCCTATTATCAATAGGAATATGCACGGCCTAAGCGTGCGTATTAGTAGTTTTGGTAAAGCCATTTATTGAGCCAATTGATTTAATAATTATATTTTTATGGCGTCATACTAAATGGGATTAGTGAGCATATCAACGAATATTAATCCATACCCAATAATGATAAATGAGCGATATATATACTATATCGCTCACAGTTTTATGATTATTTTTTAAAATGAAAGATTGCTATAGAAGTCGGAGCGATAAGCACTTGCTTTTCATCGATCGTTTTATGCAGTTCGTGGGAGTCTGTATTGCACACCATCTTCCACTGCTGGCCATGATCCGTAGGAAGACTAAACCTAGCAGGTGCGTTTGTTTGGTTGATGCAATAGATCATCTCATCACCAGATTTACCAATACCAAGGTGCAGTGCAACGGAGCTTAGAGTATTCCAATCATCATGCTCCATATTAGTGCCATTAACGCGACGCCAGAATATACGGTTATCATTACGGCTATCACCACTAAACGCGTGAAGAAATGGCACCATGTAGGTATGTCTTGCCTGAATCATATCGGCAAGCCATTCTTGGAATGCCGCTTGATGCTTGTCTTGCTCCCAATTTAGCCAACTCAGTTCGTTATCTTGGCAGTAAGCGTTGTTATTGCCTTGTTGAGAGTGAGAAAGAACATCTGCCGTCAAAATGTGTGGCATGCCAAAAGCAAATAGCAAACTAGCCATAAAGTTACGCTTCTGCTTTTCACGCAGCTCTATGATTGTTCTATTTTCAGATGGCCCTTCTACCCCGTAGTTGTCAGAGCGATTATCACCATGACCATCTCGATTTTGCTCACCGTTTGCTTCGTTGTGCTTATGCTTATAAGAGACCAAATCTTGCATCGTGAAGCCATCATGGTAAGTGATGTAGTTGACGGTGAGGTTAAATGGCCAATTTGATGCACTATATAGATCGCGCGACCCCATAATGCGTGTGGCAAACTCTTTTAAATAGCCCTTATCACCGCGCCAGAAGCTGCGTGTGATGTCTCTTAGGCGATCATTACATTCATTCCAACCTAGTGGGAAATTACCCACCTGATAGCCGTTAGGGCCAATATCCCAAGGTTCAGCAATAAGCTTTACTTGCTTCAATACCGGATCTTGAGCAACCGCTTTGAAGAAAGCTGATTGATTATTGAAATGGTCGCCTTCACGGCCAAGCGTGGCGGCTAAATCAAATCTAAACCCGTCGATATGATATTCACTGACCCAGTAGCGCAGGGTGTCCATTACAAGGTTAAGCGAAGCTTGATGACTAATGTCGACGGTATTACCGCACCCGGTGTAGTTGGCGAAGTGCTGCCCATGTTTAAGGTAGTAACCAGAATCTAAAGGCTTCAAGTTAAAGACAGGGCCGTCTTCTCCTGATTCTGCAGTGTGATTGTAAACCACGTCGAGAATGACCTCGATGCCTTGCTTGTGCAGCTCACGAACGGTGGTTTTTAGTTCGGTTACGGCGTCACTGTTTGCGTATCTAGGATCAGGAGCCATAAACAAATAAGGGTTGTAGCCCCAGTAATTGACTTTGTCCATATTCAGCAAGTGAGGCTCATGCATACATGCAGCGATAGGTAATAGTTGGATGGTATTGATGCGTTGCTTTTGATAAAAATCGAGCATCTCATCGCTGACCAGGCCCAAATACTTACCTTGCTGGTTCTCTGGAACCTTTGGATTGAGTTTGGACACCCCTTTCACATGCGTTTCGAATATAACGGTCTCTTCTCTCGAGATTCGAGGAGGCAGTGTCTCTTGCCAATCAAATTGATCGCAGGTTACAACGCTCTTTGGCAGTTCGAAACTCGTTTTTGAAGTGAAAGGAGGTTGGTAGTAGAGCGGACCATCTATCGCTTTCGCGTACGGATCAGAAAGCAGGTGAGGCTCTTCATCGATTTCGATAAGAAACCCATATTTTTGCCCAACTTGAATGTCTTCAATAAAAATATGCTTAACACCTGCATAGTCGTTACTGATTTGATGAATCTGTTGATTGTTTGCCGCATCAAAAAGGACCAAAGCAATGCTTTTTTGGTCTGGTGCATAAATAGAAAAGTTGCATCCATGCTGGCTTAATGTCGCCCCTAAAGGGTATGGCTGTGAACTTATGCCTATCATTATTCTATATTTTTTGCTTTTTATTTAGGAGCTCTTAGTAAAAGACTTTGAGTAACAATGGTCAAGCTCCTTATCAATAAATTTTAGATGTAATTTTATTTCAGTTTTTTTGCGATTCGGTTAAAAAACTTGAGCTTGATATCATTTTGATCTGTGAAAACGGATGCTATTTAGTCGTACTCCCCCTTAGTTGTGTGATCCAACTCTATTAAACAGCGTATTTTTCAGTTTCTCCTCCTTTCTCATCCCCCTTAAATAAGTCAAAGGTGGAGGACGCAGCACTACTCCTCCCTAGGTAATCTAGCCACAGTCGAAACAAAAGGGATTCAATCCCAGCTTATCTTTTTCTTAATTAGGTCCATTTCTGCCTTTATGGGTTTAGTTAAAGAGATAAGAAAAATAAAAACCCTAAATGGAGTTAATAATGAAAAAAGTAAGTTTAATTGCTGCTGCAGTGGCTACGTCTCTAAGTGCTGGTGCGTTTGCAGCGGCTGTCGATTTCCACGGTTACGCTCGTGGTGGTGTTGGTCTTAGTGGGGAAGGCGAACATGTAACATACGAAAAGAACAAAGTAGGTCGCTTAGGTAATGAAAGTGACTTGTATTCAGAAATCGGCCTGAACGCTGAGCTGTACAACAACGATGATGTGACTTTTAAACTTGAGTCATTGGTTGCTTACGGCCAATCTGGTAACAATAACTGGGAAGGCGACGCGAGCGCACTTCGTGTTATGAACGTTCAAGCACAAGGTCTTTTTAGTGATAAAGAAGCCGTACTTTGGGCTGGTCAACGTTACTACCAACGTAAAGACATCCATATTACTGACTTCTACTTCCTAGACACATCTGGTGGAGCTGGTGGTGGTATCGAAAACCTATCTGTTGGTGGCGGTAAGCTATCTCTAGCTGTAATGCATGATGATGGTACTCAGAAAGTAGATGATGGTTATGCCAGTTCACTTACTGAGTCTGGAGCAGCTGCATGGAGTGCTTGTAATGGTGATAAAACTTGTGAGTTAGCTATCGAAGGTGATGCAAACAACTACGAAACGACAGCTCAAACTAAAGATGAAACCGTTTCTGGTTACACATTTGACATGCGTTACGCTGGTATTGACCTTTGGGAAGACGCTAACCTTGAGCTTGCTCTAGCGTATGATTTCGCTTCAGAAGCAGAAGGGCAAACTGTTGCTGCAGATAATGGTGTACTTCTTACTGCGGTTATTGGTCAAGGTCTAGATAACGGCTTTAATCAAACAGTATTACAGTACGGTACAGCGGCTTATGGTCATCAAATGGCAACATATGGTGGTGGCGGCTGGTATAACCGTGCTGATGATAACAATGACGCAGATGGCTTCCGTATCATTAACTGGGGTGTTGTTGGTTTCGGCGAATCTTGGGAAGTGGGTCACACCGTAATGTATGCACAAGCGTCTGATACTGTAGATGGTGATATCACTGCATACAATGCGGTAGTTCGCCCAGTTTACAAGTGGGATGACCACATGAAGACTGTATTTGAGGCGGGTTACTTTGCTGACGAAACTAAGAAAGGCGGAACAACAACAGACGCTTCTGGCTCTAAGCTAACGATTGCTCAGGCTTGGTCTGCTGGTTCTAATTTCTGGGCGCGTCCTGAAATTCGCGTATACGGTTCGTACTTCATGGACCATGAGAGTGACAGCTTTGCTAACAAAACAGATGACAACGAATTCAGTGTTGGTATCCAAATGGAAGCTTGGTGGTAAACATTCGTTGTCCACAATTGAATAGTTCATATTTAAATAGTCCATATTTAAGTAAGTGATAAATCAAGCCGGCTTTGTGTCGGCTTTCATCGTTGAGAGAAGTGAGGTTCATATGAAACGATTGGTTCTAGGTTGCGCGATCAGCATGGCATTATTAGGCTGTGCGACGACAGAAACCGTTGTCTTTGACGCCGAGAACATTGAGCAAGTAGCGCAGAGCTACGCTCAGATACATTGGGCGGAAGTTGAGCCGACTAAGCGTATAAATTTCTCAATTGATGAATTAAATCAAAAATTTGAATTGTCAGAGGGAAAAAGTTACATCGCAGCCTTTGATATTGATACTCAAGGAAAAGAGCTTGAGTTAGAGATAATCAGCCATTTTAAGAAAACCGTTTTCTACCCAAATGCAGTACTGCTGAATGAACACAATCAAATCATTAAGACGTTTGAAACCGATGACTTTGAATATAAGCACGCTTATGGAATGGATGGCGATCGTTTAGTATCTAAAGTGACTATCCAGCCCGTTGGAAAACAACGTGTTAAATTGCTCGTGTATACCACGCCTGAGTTAATTGAAGGGGAATCAGAGGTCTTACACCCGGTTAAGCTTGATGCAATTGCTCGTGGGAACTACCCGCCGGACGTACCAAATCCAATGATTCCACACTCGCCATTCGGTGAACTGAGTATTGTTGCGAAGGTGGATGACGCACTTGTATTGGATGAACCTATTACGGTAGCGAGTTCCGATACCGCGCAGCAAAAGTTCAAAACTGATCTTGCAGAGCAACAACAGCAAGTTGCCGTAGATAAAAAAGCGGCAATAGCCACTGTCTCATTGAGTGACTCAAACAGTGATATAGCGACTCTAAGTTCCGCTCAGCAGCAATTTTACCTAACCAGCATTGAAAGCGCAGTCAGTGTTGGCATGCTAGATAAAGCACTCGCTCTACTTGATGAAGCGAAAGCCTTGAACGTAGAAGGCGCTCAAGAAGCCTTTATAAAAGCCGTCAACGCTAGCAAGTAGCGATTTATACATCCAATATCAAAACTGCATTAGGCCCTCAATTAAGAGGGTCTAATTAATTGTCCGCTCGATCACTTCCCCTAACTGTATTCGTTTCTGCAATGAACGCTAGAGCTATCACCACTACGAGCTTACTTGTTAATAGCCTATTCATCTTGAATGTCTTACCCTAAAGGGATAGAACTTACGGCTTAACGGGCTCAATAATTTAGATGAACAAAGACTTTAACTTACTCCAACTTTTACTCGTTCTAAGTGAAGAGAAGCAGACGATATCTGCTGCGAGACGTCTGCACGTTAGCCAACCAACAATCAGCGTGATGCTTAGAAAGCTGCGTGAGCAGTTTAATGATCCACTGTTTGTGAGGGACAAAAATCAGCTTGAACCGACCGCTCGGTGCAAACAGTTACTGGAACAACTCCCAAGTGTGCTTGATAGTTTAGAAGCACTCTATATTGACGAGAAGTCATGGGATATTAGCCAGCTACGAGGAGAGGTTTCATTGATTTTCTCACCGCCTCTTATGCCAACTATTGCTACTCAACTGGTTCTAAAGCTGACTCAGTTAGCACCCAATGTCACCGTGGAGTGCTACCACTGGGGTTTTGATGCGCTGCGAGATTTAGAATTGAAGAGCCAATGTTGGGGCTTTAGTTACCTACCGATGGAAACCAATAAAAACCTCACTCAGATGGACATTGGGAATGACGAATTTGTGGTCGTAGCAAGGCACGACTTGCCGCTTGCTTCATTTAGCCTAACGGATTTATTGCAGTTTCCATTGTGTATCAACTTGATTCATGGAGAAACAGAAGCGTCACGTAGTGAGAAGTTGATTAAGAAACTCAACTTATCAAAACACATCAATGTTAGGACCAGTGATATTAATGTCATGTTGAACTTGGTTGAACATGGTAACTATATTGGGGTCGTCTCTAAGCATGCTGTCGCTAATCTTCCTGCGCATTTTCAATCTCTGGCGCTGCCTGAAGAGCTCACCAAAGAAGCGCAATTTAGGCCGGTATCACTGTTCACTCATCAACGTAACCGAATGGACCCTTTGACGCATTGGCTCTATCAAGAATCTAAAATTATCATCAGCTAAAATACGGCGTTGTGGTCACCTCTATTAAAATAAGTAATAGAGGATATCCAATCTATTCGATTTGAGCGGATAAACGCCTCTGATAGCCTGATCCAGTAAGTTCAATTACTGGATTAAGGTCTACCATGAAAAAATCATTTCTTGCCATCGCATTAGTCTCCGCTTTTAGTACCACATCGTATGCAGCAACCGAAGTTTCTGCCGAGGAAGAGTTAGCCTATAACCTAGGTATTCAAGCGTTTATCTATGGTACAGGGCCATTAACGGTCGCAGCAGTACGTCAGACATCAACATCGGTTGAAGCGCCAATGGATAACGCGATGGCACCACTGAATGAGATGGGGAAGACACGTGTTCTAGCAGGGCCTGAAGACCGTATCGTGCCAACCGTTAATAACGACACATTATATTCTCAAGCTCACTATGACCTTGATCTTTCAGGTCCGATGGTCATCGAGATCCCAAAAACCGATGATCGATACTACATCGTACAGTTATTGGATGCGTACTCTGATTCGATAGAAGATCTTCATCGAAATAACGTGGGGGATAAGGGCGCAAAGGTTCTTCTAATGAATCAAGATTGGAAAGGAGAGATCCCTGAAGGTATTGATGCGATAGTTGAGTCTCGAACGCCTTATGTATGGCTGATTCATCGTACCGGTGTTGCTGGCGATCAAGATCTTGATGCGGCGTTACAAGTCCACGATCGTTTTATTAGCTATCCGTTAAATGAACTGGGACAAGATCATGGGCCACTTAAATTGGCTAAATCAACCTCGAAGATCCCACCAATGGCCCGCCCATCAGGTCTTGAATGGTTCGCATTGATCGACCGAGAGTTACGTAAGAGCCCGATAGCCGAAGATGCAGCGATTGTCGATCAATTTGAATACATTGGAATTGGTGGTGAGCAACCTTTCAATCCAGACAATCTATCAGCCGATCAAAAGAATGGCTTAATGCGTGCACTCGCGTCATCTCAAAAAATAATTCAATACGCTGGCCGAAATGTAGGCGCAACAAACAATGGCTGGTCGATGATGTTTGAAGGTGGTCGCTACGGTAACGACTACTTAAGCCGCGCAAGTATTAACCTGCGAGCTGCCGGGTTAAACGTACCGGAACGCGCTCTGTATCCTAATCGCTATACCGATTCAAAGGGTGAGCAACTATCGGGCAAACATCAATACAGAATGACTATGCCTGCGAATACACCAGCAGAAGAGTTCTGGTCACTCACCATGTATGACGCAAAAGACTTGTACATGGTTGAGAATGATATCAATCGTTATTCGATCTCTACCAATCGTCAGGATGAGCTCCGATACGCAGAAGATGGCACGTTGCCTATCTGTATTCAGCATGACCGCCCAGCGGATGTGTCTTGTAACTGGCTTCCTGCCCCTAAAGATGACTTCTACCTACACGTTCGTTTATACGAGCCAACACAAGAAGTATTGGATAACCAATATCCAATGCCCCAAGTCGAGAAGCTGTAGCTCTTTTCTACCTTCTAGCGCTTCTTATTGAAGCGCTTTTCTATTTTACGTTACTTGCCGATGTAGATGTATTGGCACAGGACTTTTATGAAAAAACAATCCCTTTCTCTTACAGCGATCACATTGGCTGTTATCTCGTCATACAGTCACTCAGCGGCCACCCTTGTTTCTGAAATGAGCCACTTACATGTGAGTACCGCAGGCGCAGGGACTGCCGCCATTGCTGAAAGTGCCTCAACTGCTTACAGCAACCCTGCGGCTATGGCTTACTTAGAAAGTCGCTCATTATCAATTAACTTAGCGATGATGGATCTAACTGTTCGCTACGACGATAATCGATCTGATGCTTTGAGTAGCGCTAATGCAGGTGGGTTACAACCCTATGGCTCTCTTTATTATGTAGAGCCCGTCAATGACTCAATAGCGTTAGGTGTGGCGCTTACCTCAACAGGGGGAAGTGCGTTAGATTATGGCAGTCAATATGCGGGTTCATTGGCGCTTAATGACCTTCAGTTAACCGTAATGCAGCTCAACCCTTCATTGTCTTATGAACTCTCGGATAAAATGAATATCGGTGTGGGTGTACAAATTGATCACGCTACATTTGAACAAACCGCTTTGGCTAATCAAGCGACTTTGAACTCTGACTCGGTTGCGTTTGGTTATAATTTGGGTATGACTTATCAATTAAATGATGAACACCGCTTAGGCATGACATTTCGTTCAAAGATGGAGCATCAACTGCAAGGCGATCTTCAACTAGGCAGTCATTCGAGTGAAGCGGAAGTCACCTTGGTCAATGCGGCAAGACTTGAGATATCGGGTCTTCACCAATTAAATGATCCAACCAGCTTAGTTTGGAGTGTTGGTCAAGAGTATTGGAGCCAGAACAAAGAAACCTTGATTGATATTGGCCAAACAGCCGTGAGCAAGAATCGATCTTTTGACGATGTTTGGTTTGCCTCTTTGGGTGCACGTTATGAGGTTTCAAAGGAACTTCGATTGGAAGCAGGCGTGGGCTATGTGAGCTCACCTTTGGATGAGCCAACTCTACAGTCACCCGATCTTCCTGTTGCAGAGCAGAAAAAGTATAGCCTTGGCGTAACTTATCAATGGAGTGATGCTACAACTCTTAATGCTTATTACAGCTATGTCGATTATGGTTCTCCTGAGATTGATTCTGGTTTAATGAATGGTGCATTCAACAATTCGAATCAGTTCTTTGGTATTGAGATAGGGTATAGATTTTAATAATGCTCCCCCTCATTTCTGTGTTGAGAGTGAGGGGTATTACGTCACCATAACTCTTCGTTTATGAAGGCTTTACCTCCACCCTTCAACTTACATATTGAAACATTATTCTTAAATGTCCGATCTCATAGTGAATATCGACAAACAGTAGATCCCTTATTGACCATATTAAAAGTAAGGACTCCATTAAAACAGTAACTTAAATGATATTTCTTTGGCTGAAAAATTGGCTTAAAGATATATCACTGCCAATTCTTAGTAGAAACAACTCCCTTGGTTGCAATATCTGCAACTTAACATTGCCCCTTAGCTTGTTCTATTTGCCACTCAGCGCTCTAAAATTTGCCACTCAAAATAGTGACAACTCGTTTTCTCATAGACAGATAAGCAAAGTGAGTTGTTGCTTTGTATTCCAATAATTATTTTTATTTAGGAAGTTCTTTATGAAAAAGCACATTGCTGCATTGGCCGTTCCTGCACTGTTAGTTACCTCTAACGCAATGGCAATTGAGTTGTATAACGATAGTACCAATAGTTTTTCAGTCGGAGGGCGCTTGAATATTGCGTTTGAAAACAAAAAAACAGACGAGCGAAATACGACTGCGGAAGACATGGCTTCACGAATTAACTTTGTGTTTGGTCGTGATATGGGTAATGACTGGAGTGCAACGTCTGTACTCGAATATGGAATGGCAACGCCGCAAAGTGATAACTTCAATAGTTTCTATAACCGCTTAGGCTATGTACAGATTGGTCATGAAGATTACGGACGCTTCTCATTTGGTAAGCAGTGGGGAACCTACTTTGACGTAGCAGGTGTTACAGATGTTCTTTGGGTATACGGTTCTACGGCGAATGGTACTCGTGAGAACGGCGGTGTAGCGGGTACGGGACGAGCTAACGATGCACTTATCTACCGCAATAACTTTGGTAACGTGAATGTATCAGCTCAATACCAAGTGACTGATCAAAGTAATGGCCGTGACCGAGGGTATGCGGCAGCTATAGGTTATAACTTGGGTGATTTTACACTTGGTACCGTCTACAACGTGATGGAGCGTACTGATGCTGAGAAAGCGGATATAGGCGCTGGCGATGCACAGATGTGGAACACGTCGGTTCGTTATATGACGAGCAACATCTACTCAGCGGTAAGTTATGGCATCTATAAGGATCACATATCGATAGGTTCTTTGTATGGTAATGGGGAGCAAACGCTTGTTGCTGAAAAGGCTCACGGATTAGAAGCACTTTACATGTACACGCTAGATTCTGGCATTCAACTTTACACTGCAATGAACTCACTCAATGACGATAACAGTGACGCTCGCTGGCAATACTACAGCCTAGGCACCATGTACAACTGGAATGAAGTTCTGTTTTACGGTGAGTTGAAATTTGAAGACAGCAAAGATGAATTTGGTATTGATCGCAACGATAACATGGGTGCTATCGGTGTACGTTACCACTTCTAATTAATGCCTTAGTTAGCGTACTAATTAAAGATTTAATAAGGAAAATTAAATGCTTAATACAGCAGCACTATCCAACATTATGCAAAACACCCGAATTGTAGGTTATTTTTTAACGGCAATTCGTTGTTACTATGGTTACTCTTGGGCAAAAGCGGGCTGGGGGAAAGTGACCAGTGACTTTGATGTCGTCGGATTTTTTAACTTTTTTGTTCTACAAGATCACTCGAACGTTGTATTTCAAGCGCAACGTGGTGAGTGGGGGGCGACGATTTGGCAGTGGTTCGTTGAATCTGTTTTTATTCCTTTGGCACCAGTATTGAACGTGTTTATCCCTTGGGCCGAACTTATTTTAGGTGTCATTCTGATATTAGGTTTGTTCCGAGTATGGGCTTGTGTCTTTGCCATCTTCTTAAATCTAACGTTTATTATGTCAGGCATTGTCTGGCCTGGAGTGCATTTCGTATTCTTCCAAACACTCATTGCCGCTTCTCGCAACAAACATGAAATATGCGTAGATAATGCGTTGGTAGCGAGAAAGACTCTGAGTCAAAGCACACAGAATTAGGTTATAGATCAACTACCCATTCTTAATACTCGGCTAGAGTGAGCGCTTTAATATTCCATCAATACGCGTAAGGAGTAGTGGTGAATAGCAGTGATTTAGAAGCGTTCGTTCTGGTTGTGGAAAAAGAAGGATATACCCTAGCAGCGAAGTCCTTGGGTATATCCTCATCGACCTTGAGTCGCAGAATAAGCTCACTTGAAAAGCAGCTACAATCTAAATTGCTGATCCGAGACTCACACCGAGTGAATATGACCGCAGCTGGCAAAGTTCTATACTCCTCTGCACAGAATATTATTAGTGAAGTCAAATACCTGCAGTACACGCTTGATCAAAATAATGATTCACTCGCGGGTAAGCTAACGGTCCTGTCTTCCCTTGGAATGGCTAAAATTTCCAGCTCAACGATTGCGGCAATGGCCAAGCAAGATCATCAGCTTGAGGTTGAATGGGTCTTGAGTGAAGGTCGTCAGCATGAGATGGCGCGGATCAATTTTGATGTCATGCTTCATATCGACTATCCGCAAGATACTAGCCTAGTCGGTAAACTGGTTGGGCAACTTGAGCTCGATTACTATGCGACTCCTGAATACCTGACTAAAAATGGAAAAGTCGCTGAGCCTACTGATCTGAGCAGATTTAATCTGATTTATTCGTCAGTGAATAATCACTTACCAAAAGTTTGGACGATTCAGCATAACCAACAATCTTTTCAAGTTGATATTGCCCCTCGTTTTGTCACAGGTAACCCAGAGGTGTCGTTAGAGTTTGTATTGCAGCACCTTGGTATCGCCCGTTTGCCGAAGTTTTTAGCCAAAGAATATGAGGCGAAAGGAATTATATCCAAAGCGTTCATCCAGCCTCAGAAATTTAGTTTTCCTATCTATGCTATCTATCCTTGTCGCAAGTTTTTACCAAAGCGAACGCAATTGTTTATCGACTCTATAACTGATGTCTTAAGTAAGATGGATTAGATAAGCACGGCTTAGATGTTTTCAGGGACAAGCTACATAGAATTTAGGCGTCCTTGCCATGGTTATTATGGACTTTCAACGTATATAAAGTGGACGCTACAGTTGGTAGTTGAATTCGATACGGTGGTCGCCATCCGAGAAATCTGTGTGTTCGCTCCAGTTTGCAAAGTATCGAACATTGAATCGTGGTGTGAATTGGTAAGAAATCGCAAATTCATGAGTGAGGACACTGTCATGGTTTTCAAAGCCATGTTGCTTGTAAGTGTCTGAGCCCGATAAAGTGGTTAGCCACATAGGGTTGTAGTTCAACCACAGCTTGTCTGATAGATTCAGCTTTGCGTAGGTACCCACCACACCATATGTTCCTGGAATTGAATAGCCGCTTATCACATCACCATCATCACCGACAACGTTATTGCCAAAAGCGACACCTGCACCTGCTAATGGGAATAGGTTTATAGGACCGAGTGCTGGTAAAGCTTGGATAACACTGTATGAAGCCATACCAGATTCACTATTGAGGTCATATTTAGCATCAATTTGTCGAGCACGACCTGTTTTAATGTTCGCGTTAAAGTTACGAAGCCTAATGGAGTCAACGCTATTACTTAAGCGCTCTTCATTGTCATGCCAACCAAAGACCTCGCCACCTGCACCTTTTATTTCCAGTACGTTCATACCCGCGGTATTTTCGATACCCGTGTCGTAAGATTTTCCAAGTTTAAGGTTTAAGCCTTTGTCTGTGATCCCACCGCCCACTTGAGTGTATATCGCGAGTGGGTCTGACATGTCTTGTACTTCGCTCTCTTCAGCCATTGCCGGTAACGAGAGACCAGCAGTTATCATGATTGAGAAGTAGATTGCTTTATGTTTGTTCATTGAGAACCCTTATAAATTGAAAAGTGGCGGAGGCGGTACCGCCACTTTATTGTTGAGCTATTGTTGTGTTTACTATGATTTATTCGTGTGTTTGGGTAATACCCGGAACTGTCCATTCCATGTTGAGAACTTCCCCTGTTGGAATGTATAAGCGAGTTAGGACGTAAAATTGCCCATTTGGCGTAGGGAGCCAGTTGCTTTCATCGACCTTATCTTTTGGAGCCTGATGAGATAAATGCAGTTGGAATGAACCATCTGATGCTTTGTAAAGATCAGATAGGTTACTGATGTTGTAGCGAGCGATAGGGTTGTCGACGAGCATTTTTGTTTTTGCGTCATAGATAGTGACTGACCAAAAAGCGCCTACAGGTGGCTCTTTATCAAAGCTCATTGTGTAGTTATTCTTCCCCATTAACGGTTGACCGTTCACATCCATCGCAGCCATTGGGTAAATCGCTTCTTTTGGACCTTGTCCGCCTAAATAAGGGTGAGCAATCAGCGATCGCATCGCGTTATCATCACCAAATGCATCCAGTGCAAAGGTGTATACCCAACCGTCTTTCATTTCTAAGTTCGCAGGGTTTGCTTGTTGCGCCATCACGATTTGTTTGGCGTTACCGATAGAGCGCACTAATTCTGACTTTGCCGCTGCGTTCAGTACCGATGGGTCGAACCCTTCTTCTGTTAGTCCAATTTTTTTAAACTGACCTACCATTGCTTTTTGTCGCTCATTAAGAGGGTTCTGTTTTAGGTATTCACCAAGCTCAACAAAAAATCGGAGTGGATCGCTTGCCTTACCAGGGCGTGGTGATAACTCTTGAGGCTTATCCTTTATCGATTCACCGGATTGGTACTCATTGAGTGGAGTCAATGTGTACTGATCTTGTACAGCATGAGCGGCTGAATAATCTTGTTCATCAAATACTTGAGTGCGACCCCAAAGCCATACTTTGGAAGTGGGAGCTTCAATAATGGTGAGCTCTCGTGGAAGTTCTTCTGTTGGTTTCCAGCCTCGCTGAACGATTAGAAATTGCTTGGCTAGACTGCCCGTTTCTCGAGTGCCCACGTATTGAAATAGGTTGTGCCACATATCAAACATATTAATAACGAAGTAACGATCAGTGACCTCTGGCGTCTCTAAAACGATAGGACCTTGGCTAAGGTCTAAAACGGCACTTGAATACAAAGTATCGCGATTTGCGGTGGGCATATCGGTATCTTGAGGTGTACTTAAGCGCCTAGCATGTCCAAAAGTATTCAGTGGCGCACGATAACTGGTGTCCGCTTGTGGGGAAGAGACATCGGTATATTGTCGGCTAATCTGTTCCATTCGAACGAGCGTTGAGCCCCACAGGTAGGCACTTACAGCTAAATTGTGGGTTTCATTCACTAGTGCCTGCTCAACAGGGCTTAGTTGAGGGGCGGGAGATGCTGCCGCCGAGATAGATGGAAGCGAAAGGCCTGCTCCTAGAGCAATCACCAATGAAAGAGTTAAAGGTTTGAATCGAGTTTTAAACATAGGGCTTCTCCTCAGTTGCGGTCACTATACTGAAAAGACGAAAAACTATGTTCTATACCCTCTATTAAGATTATTAATAGAGGTTTGTTGAGAGGAATGGATTATTGGGATGGTAATTTATTTTATGACAGGCGGATTGAATTTAGCACGAGCTCGGTGAAGAGCTAGTCAATACTCGTGGAAGTGGTTATCTATTTAAACCTCTGCGCTTTGACCAAACTCTTTGCGGTATTGTCTGGGCGTGACGTGTTTGTAACGCTTGAATAAGCGGTTGAAGTTAGCTTGATTGTGATACCCCACTTTTTCAGCGATTAAGTGGATTGGTAGGTCGCTGTGGGTGAGTAACTCCGCTGCATGGTTCAAACGTACTTTCTTTAGATGCTGGCTAAAACTTTCATGAAAGTGCGCTTCAAATATTCTGTGAATGGAGCTTTCACTTGTGCATAGGGATTTAGCCAAATCAGCCAGTGTTATGGGCTCGTGGTAATTCTTTTCTATTAAAAAGCTCAGCTTTTCAATCTTGGCTCGATCGTATTTGTTATTGGTTGGCTCCCGTTCATCGGAGTGTTGTCTTTTGAAAGAGAGTAGTGTTGTGGCACTCTTGTCTTCCGCCACGATACCCAAAATCAATATAAGCGTTGATAAGCACTCGATGTGGCTATCGACTTTAAGCTTAATGAGTAACTGATAAATACGTTCTCCAGACTCTTTCGAAAGACAAATTCCTTTTTGAGCGCGCTTAAGTACAGCGTCGAGTTTTCTAAGCTCAAGGCAGTTAAATATCATGTTGGCTATCCACTCTCGTTTGAACCAAACACTATGACGTTCTGGAAGTGTCTCTTCTGAGAGGGAACGACATTCAAAAGAGTGTGGCGTATCTGGCGAGATTAGCCACAAAGTATTGTGCTCTAATTCACCTTGATAATGGCCAGCAAAGCCATTGCCTTGTATATGTCGATGCAGTACTAGCTCAAATTCCTGATGATAGTGCCAGTCACAAACACCTGAGCAATTTTTCGTTCTTAAGTAGCGCCATGAAACCCCAGGTCGTTGGGGGATTTTTTCAAACTTCGCTTTTTCCATATCGATACTCAATTAGAAAGTACTGTAATTTGACTTAATAGTACTTATATTTTGGCTGAATCCTATTCATTGATGAAATAGTACTGAAAGTTGACGATTGAGGATTAGATGATGGTCACAAAAATTCTACTCTAGCATCATCAAGACAGAGAGGGTTTCACATGAAAAAGCTACTAGAGACAATGTCAGAATGTATCACTAGCACTCGAATGGATTGGATTGCATTAATGGTTAAAGGGTATGGAATGGACTACCCAAATATGTGGAAGCTATTAGGCTACCCATCACAGCAACATTATCAATTTGAACTTACCGAGAGTGAAGCCAGCCTCCCTACCGCATTAACAAAGAATCAGCCTTTAAGTTAGGTTTTTCTCATAAAGGTATTGAGAGTCTGCTCTTTTAATCGTTCCCCCTATCTGGCGTCGTTAACTAGTCACTAGCGTCGCTGGATTTTTCAATCTTAATCATTAGGTGTTTATTATGTTTACGTATATTCAACGCTTGGGTAAAGCGTTAATGCTGCCCATTGCCACTCTTCCTGTTGCTGCGATGCTGCTCCGATTCGGTCAGCCCGACTTATTAGATATTGCGTTTATAGCAAAAGCGGGGGGGAGTATCTTTGATAATCTTGCTCTTATTTTTGCCGTTGGTATTGCAATTGGTTTATCAAAAGACAACTCAGGAGCGGCGGCGCTTTCTGGCATCGTCGGTTACTTTATATTGACTGAAGCAACAGTGGCGATTAACCCAGATATTAAGCTAGGGTTCTTTGCTGGTATTATCTCGGGCATCATTTCTGGTCATGCCTATAACCGTTTTTACCAAGTCACTCTGCCAGATTTCTTAGCATTCTTTGCTGGTAAACGATTAACGCCGATTATGTCCGGTCTATTCTGTCTGGTTGCTGCCTTTGTGTGTGGCGAGGTATGGCCGACTATTCAATCGGGTATTGATGCGTTCAGTTACTGGATTTCAGAAAGCGGCCCTGTAGGACACTTTATCTATGGCATCATGAACCGTGGTCTTATCCCTTTAGGTCTCCACTATTTCTTACACTCGGTTTTTTGGTTCAGTCTTGATGAGTGTGTGAGAGTGAGTTATGAAGTGGCTTCGTCGTTGCAGTTTGTTTGTCTAAACCCTGACGTAGTTGCACCTCTGTCTATTGGTCAAGCCCTTCCTACTGTGGGTGGCTCTGTGATTACAGAAATTTCACAGAATGTAGCTCGTGGTGATTTGAACCGATTCTTCTCTGGCGATCCAAATGCTGGAGTTTACATGGCGTGGGCATATCCGATTATGATGGGTGGTCTTCCTGGTGCCGCATTGGCTTTCTATGTTGCAACTGAAAAAGCAAAGCGTCCTCTTATTATAGGCATGCTGAGTTCATTGGCTCTGACGTCATTCTTAACGGGTATTACCGAGCCGCTAGAGTTCAGTTTCTTATTCATTGCTCCTGTATTATACGTTGTACATGCGGTGATGAGTGGCATCGCAATGATTGTGACTAACTCTCTGGGAATCTTGCACGGCTTTGGCTTCTCTGCAGGCTTCATCGATTTCGTACTTAACTGGGGTCTTGCAACCAATGCGTGGATGTTACTACCGCTCATTGCAGTATTCTTTGTCGCCTACTTCGTTATTTTCCTGACCATGATTAAGGTGTTCAAACTACCAATCCCAGAAGCAGAAGAGAGTGACACGGTTGAAAATGAAGGTTCTGCCGATGAAGTGGATGCAAACGCCTATGTTGCAGCCTTAGGTGGAAAAGATAATATCAAAAGTGTTGATGCCTGTATTACTCGCCTTCGTTTGCAAGTTGAAGACAGCACTGCCTTGAATGAAGAAAAGCTAAAAGAATTAGGCTCGAAAGGGGTAATAAAAATCGGTAAGTCTGGTGCTCAAGTGGTTCTAGGACCAAAAGCTGAAGTTGTTGCGACAAGCTTAAAAGCACATCTATTTTAAAGCCTCTTTTTAAGAAATTTATAGTGTAAATTACGTTTGGTATTGGCCTCTTTTAGGGATAAAAGAGGCCTTTATTTTGAGATTAATCTCGGTCTTGGTCAAAGTCCCCATGGAAATGGTCGTGATCAGACACACTGTCTGCGGCTTTGAGTTTGGTTCCCACGCGGAGCTTCTCAGTGGTATCAACACTGAATGCTTGCATCATTGGTTGCGGTTCTTCTGCTGGGAATAGTGGCTCACTGAAAGCGTAGTAAGTCGTCACATACGCGAGAGCCTGTGTATTTACGAACAATGCCTTGTGGCTGACATTATTAAGATCATCACACGCTTGGTGATAACAGATATCGTAAGCTACATCTATTTCACCGCCAAACTGGTCGACTTCCTCGGCTGATTTAACCTTTTCCGCACCCGTAAACAGTCCGCCAAAGGCAATACCCCAATCGGCGAAGCCTGCATAGTCAGAGCGTTTTGACAGTGCTTGTGGAACAGTCGCTTCAGATTGTCCATTGAAGAACTGATTAAAGATAGATTCGATATCTGAGGTGCCAAATGGAGGTTCGAAACTTCCAGTGTAGGCATTGTCAGGGCTATCTTTTGTATCAGACAAGTCACCATCCATTACGCCAAATACATAGTTTGGTGATCCGATCATATCGAAGTTGAGGTAAAGCTTGATGTTATTACTTTGCAGATAACGCTGCTCGATGAGGTCATAATGCTCTGCGGTTAATAGACTAGGGTCGTCAATACCAAGCTCTAACATCACGTCTGTTTGGGCTTGACCATAGAGCGCTGAAAACAGGTCGTTAGTATAGTATTCAGACCCTACCAGCCCTGCCTCTTCAGCAGCCCACCATGCAAAGCGGACTTTGTTTTTAACTGGGGCACGAAGATTAGCAAGGGTGACCGCGTATTCTAATAATCCTGCGGTGCCTGAACCGTTATCGTTAATACCAGGGCCTTCAGGCACGGAATCTAGATGGGCACCAAGCATGACGACTTGCTCTTCATTTCCGCCTTGTGTTTCTGCCAATATATTTTGAGTTAGAACTACTTCGTCATGAACATTGATGTTGAAACTCGCAGTAACTGGTGTGCTTTGACTGGTTTGATACCACTGTTCGCCTAAGTCGAATCTTGCTCCAAAAGCGGGAATAGTTGCTTGGCTATCGCTGCCGAGAGTCCCGTTCACAACGCTCTTACGCCCTTCATCGTTACCTTGGTTAAAGACAATAACGCCTTTTGCTCCGGCATTTTGTGCATTGATGACTTTAGAATTAAAGGTACAGCCACCACGTTGAATGACCGCGACTTTTCCTGTAACGACTTTGCCGTCAAAATCAGAGGCTTCACAGCCATCGGTACTGTCATAATCAGCGGCTTCAAATCGAAAATCGGGAGTGATGAAAGCGAGTTCACCAGAAAGGGGGCCATTTGAGTTACCAGAATAAGACATTGCTGCGAAATCAGGAACGATACCATCCGTAGCGTTACGTACACCGATTAGGTCGGAACCATCGACATTAAGTGTCGTACCTGCCAGTTCTTCCCACGCGCGGAAATCAAACTCTTGAGTGGTAACGATGTAGCCATGGTCTTGCATGGTTTCAACGATATAGTCGAGAGACTCCTTATATCCTTGTGTGCCAGCAGCGCGTGTAACGGATGCACCATCTGATGTGGCAGAAGCTCGACCTTCGAGCTCTTCAAGGTGTTCAACGACGTCGTCACTTTCTATTTTACTACTGACGTATTTTGCTGCTTTTACTGGGTCATCCCAGTAGCAACCGCTAAGTAACGTTGAACTGACCACGGTGGCGAGAATCGTTTTTATTGTTGTTGTGCTTACTTGCATTTGTGACTCCTTGTATTAATAAGCCAATACATAGTTGCCCAAACGTTACGTTAATAGAATGTTACAATTTAATGACGCTTGAGAATAGGAATCGATTTCAAAAAATATTGTTCTGTCTATTTTATCATTTACATTTGGTTACGACAGCAGGTCACATATTCAACAGGATTATATAACTTGTTGTAATGAAAAGAAGTTTTCAATTGCATAAATATACAAAAAGCCACGCTACTGCGTGGCTTTTTTAACTCATAACGAATCGTGCTAGCGAAACTTATGCGTATCTATTCATTTAAACTCGAACGTGATTCGAGAAAATAAGCTTAGAAACCTTTGATGTTCTCAGCTTCTAACTCAGAGAAGTACTTAACCGTTTTAACTTTAAGCTCTTGAGTTGATGGCTCATCACAAACGATCACTGATTTAGGGTGAAGTTGTAGAGCAGATACAGTCCATAGGTGGTTTACAGAGCCTTCAACAGCCGCTTGCAGAGCAAGTGCTTTGTTGTGGCCAGTCACTAGGATCATGATTTCATGAGAGTCCAGTAAAGTGCCAACACCGATAGTCAGTGCGTATTTTGGCACTTGCTCGATATCACCGTCGAAGAAACGAGAGTTAGCAATACGAGTATCTTCTGTCAGTGTTTTAATACGAGTGCGTGAAGCAAGAGAAGATGCAGGCTCGTTAAATGCGATGTGACCGTCGTTGCCTACGCCACCCATGAATAGGTTAATTTTGCCGTAAGACTTAATTTTGTCTTCGTAACGTTGACACTCAACTTCGTTGTCTGTTGCATTGCCATCAAGAAGATTGATGTTCTCATCTTGGATATCAATGTGGTTGAAGAAGTTTGAGTACATGAACGTACGGTAAGATTCTGGGTGATCTGAAGGAATACCAATATACTCATCCATGTTAAACGTAACAACGTTCTTGAAGCTAACTTCACCAGCTTTATGTAGCTCGATAAGTGCTTTGTACGTAGCAAGTGGAGTACCACCTGTAGGTAGGCCAAGTACGAATGGACGCTCTGCAGTTGGGTTGAAATCGTTGATGCGCTTAACGATGTGTGCTGCCGCCCACTTGCCTACTTGTGCTGCTTTGTTTAACGGGATAAGTCTCATTGTTTGCCTCGAATATTTGAATTTTGGATGCTTTGAAACATTAATTCGCATTATAAAATAAGTTTTTGCGATCTGCTATTGTTTTTGGTCAATTTTTTTGCGTTTACTTTCGCCAATGTCATCTATCGTTGTTGTTTCTAATAAATAATTCAATAATTTAGTCATATTTTCTCTTGCTAGTCTGTCTCGAGCATAATATTAGAAATTATGTGTACTGCTGTTAGAGCTATTGGGTTTAACAAACTTTACGCTGACACATTTTTTGCTGGGAACTTATGCAATGACGTAGTTTTTTATCCATACTCAGTATATGTAACTTAAGGGAGAGTCATACGATGAAAGACAGTCTAAACCCGAAAAAGATATTTCTTGCTTATGAGCAGGTGATGGCTTTAGGGGTGGTCACTCCAAATGGAAAAGTATTCAGTGGTATAGAGGCGTTTAGTGAACACGAAGGCTTTCTTGTTCATCTGCGCGGGGAAGGGATTGATTTAAAGGTCTGCTCTTCGCATCGTTTTCACATCGATTACAATGAACCCCACTGCCGTGATACATTTTTAGAAAAGCTGGCGACACTTGCAAAATAGCCACGATACTATGGATGGATATTTTGCTAATGCGGCCAGCGGAGGATTAGGTGCATTGTCAGGGATTGTCAGCCACCTGCTGTGGTGAAACCTGAATTGAACCTTGAGATAGATTTGAGTGGCTTAGTTCAGCCTCTTCTGAAGATAATTCGTCGAGTGAAATTTCAGTATCGTAATTTAACTCGTCATCGTTAGCAATGTAAGTACTCGTATGACGTCGTTGATTACTTCGCGGCTTTTCACTGCTGCTTAATGAGTGGAATCGTTTCTTGCCACGTGTTAGCTGGATGTATTTAAGCCAGACTTTTTCTAATTTAGATTTAGCTTTTTGTGGTGACTTTAATGCTTTGATAAACTGCTTTTCTTCTGAGTTTGTTGGCTCAATATCACCTTTTTCAAGTGCTTGCATGGTATCGCCATACATAACCATTAGCTCTTCTTCTGCAAGGGTGAAATCACCTGATTTTGCAAATCCTCTCGGGAATTTCTTGTTATCGTAAAATCTCTTTTTTCCGAATCTAAACTCAATGTCAGACATAACAGCCTCTATTAAATACAATCGTGAACATATCACTTTTAGGGTTTATTATTGGACGAAACGAACAGAGAGTTTTGTTTGTTTCGTTGCTTAATTTTGCTGATTTATATTTCATGAATATTGCAAAAAAAAGAAACAATAGAGACAGTGTTAGAAGTTTGAGGCAGCGCCGATAAAGTAAACTAAATATATGAGAAAAAGTGATTACGATTGAGTTCCGAAAATGGCTAGCTCAAGTAATCATTATTGTTACACTCTTACTCATTATAGGATTTTAAGGCAAAGGAAGATGGCTCTTACCCAATACTCAGCTTTGACTAGTGAACAATGCCAAAGTGCACGATTAACCCGAGATGCCCGCTTTGATGGCCAGTTCTTTATCGCGGTCAAAACGACGGGCATATTTTGTCGGCCGATTTGCCCAGCCAATTTGCCTAAAGAGCAGAATGTTGAGTACTTTTCAGACAAGGCTGAAGCACTCAATGCAGGCTATCGCCCTTGCTTACGTTGTCACCCTGACAGCTCACCTAACTCTTGGGCGTGGAAAGGCGTAGAGACGACTTTTCATCGAGCAGTTCAGTTGATAGAACAAGGCGCATTGATCAACGGCAATATTGAACAGCTATCTGACAGATTGGGAATAAGTAGTCGTTATTTGCGCCAATTATTTCAAACTTATCTTGGATTGTCGCCAAAACAGTATGCTCAATATCATCAGCTTATGTTTGCTAAACAATTGCTTCATTCAAGCTCGATGGCCGTGACAGGCATTGCTTATGCGAGTGGTTTTCAAAGTGTTCGTCGTTTTAATGATGCGTTTAAGAAAACACTCAAACTCACACCAAGTCAGGTGCGAAAACAAGAGAAAGGGAATTGCTTAGAAAATACTATTTCGATGGCATTTCGAGGCCCCTTTAACTGGCCACATATGCTTAATTTTTATCGAAACCGTGCAATAGATGGGGTTGAATTAGTGACGGAAACAACCTATGAGCGACATGTTCGAATCAACGGAAGTCAGGCATGGTTCAAGGCTTGGGTTGAGGGAAGCCAGTTGCATGTTGAAGTTAGATTGGACGAACTGAGTCAGCTTAGGCATCTGGTTAATCGAATTCGGACTATGTTTGATTTAGATGCTGACATCAATAATGTAGAGCAACATTTGTCTAATATCGCTCCGGGGTTAGTTCATACATCCGGAATTCGCATTCCAGGAGTCTGGAGCCCTTGGGAGGCTGGTGTTAGAGCCATTATTGGCCAACAAGTCTCAGTAAAAGCCGCAATCGGGCAACTTAATCTATTAGCTAAAAAGTTAACGAATGTAGATACCGGAGACAGATATTTTCCAACAGCACTTGAAGTTGCTAACGCGGATTTAGATTTCTTAAGAATGCCTCAAAGCCGTAAAGATACTTTAAAACGATTTGCTAATTTTTATATTGAAAGTGAAGAAGCAAATCCGCAGGAATGGATATCGATTAAAGGGATAGGGCCATGGACAATTGATTATGCACTGCTGCGGGGCTTATCCATGCCAGATCGATTCTTATCTGGCGATCTTATCGTTAAAAAAGCGATGAGTGCATTTCCTCAACTTAATCAAAATTCAGTTTCACCATGGGGTAGCTACGCTACTTTTCACTGCTGGGAATACTTGCCATGAACAGATACACCAATTATCAAAGCCCTTTTGGATTACTCACCTTACAAGCCAATGAGCATGGCTTATTAGGCGTTTGGTTTCCAATTCATACAACTCAACCAGCACAATTAGGACAAAAAGATGAGAGTTTTCCTATACTAAAAGAAACGATAACTCAGTTAGATGAGTATTTTTCTCAGCGAAGGAAAGAGTTTTCATTACCAATAGCGTCGCAGGGCACCGATTTTCAACAACAGGTTTGGCGCGCCTTATGCATGATCCCTTATGGTGAGTCTTGGAGCTATCAGCAGTTAGCCGAGAAAATTGGAAACCCCAAAGCAGTACGGGCGGTAGGGTTAGCAAATGGAAAGAACCCTGTTTCTATCATTGTTCCTTGCCATCGAGTGATTGGTAAAAGCGGTAAGCTAACGGGTTATGCTGGTGGTATAGATGTCAAAAAAAGCCTATTGAAGTTGGAAGGTATTTTAAAGTAAGGAAACAAAGGCTATGGACAAATCTTTGACACTTAAAGCTGTCATGATAATAGGGCTACTCGCCTCTTTGCAGGGGTGTTTTCAAGAAAAACTAGAAGAGATGGTGAACCACGAAACCTTAGCTTTCGAAGGTTTATATTCCAATCAATATAACGATAATACGTTGACGTTCAAAAAAGGAATAATGAATCAGCAATTTGAGGATCATTTGATTGTTCGAGAGTTTCAAGTTGAAGATAGCCATGTTTATATCAAGTTGGCGAATAGCTCAAAAGAGAAGCGAGAAGATTTAATAATGCGCATACATGGTGATGGAGAAGTGCTGACATGCAGTACTTGTGCGAAATACAACATGGTGAACATTTGGGTGAAAGAGGATTTTATCGCTCCCGCCCAACCTATGATACTTAATGATAAAAATTAGCCTTTCTGCCGGATAGAAAAACGCCACGTAACAGATCATCTATAACGTGGCGTGAGATAGTGTTATTTGTTATTAAGTAAATAGCTGCCCGTTAAGCATAAGATGCGCAGCGATACTGGCAATGTAACCTAACATGATGACAGGCATCCATTTAAGGTGGCCAAAGAACGTATATTTACCATGAGCCGCGCCCATAAGAGCAACCCCTGCTGCAGAACCAATTGATAGCAAACTACCACCAACCCCAGCAGCAAGTGTGACTAACAACCAGTTGCCCATGGACATAACCGGCTCCATGGTTAGAACGGCAAACATGACCGGAATGTTATCGACAATCGCTGATAGAACACCAACCATGATATTTGCCCAGACAGGATCCCACTGTGAGTACATGATCTCAGAGGCAAGTCCTAGATAACCGATCAGGCTTAGACCTCCAACACACATTACTACCCCGTAGAAAAATAGCAGCGTATCCCACTCGGCGTGAGAAACACGGCGAAATACATCAAAGGGAACCACAGAGCCTAAACGTTTCAGTGCATAGTCATCACCGTTAGCAATGGCCATCGCGGCTTTTTTGGTGAGTGATGTGTGTAGAGTTCGACGTAAGAAGAAACCAAAGAACTGCAAATAAGCGAGTCCCATCATCATCCCTATTACTGGTGGGAAATGCAGTACGGCATGGAAAGCAACCGCAGTAGCGATTGTAAGAATAAATAAGCCGACAATGCGTCGCGCTCCTCGCTTTAGCTCAACGTGTTTGTGTTCAACGTTAGGTTTAGTTGCAGGAATAAAGAACGACATAATGACTGCTGGTACAACGTAGTTAATGACCGATGGTAAAAATAGTGGCATGAACTCAGAGAATGAGACATGGCCTGCTTGCCATACCATTAACGTTGTAATATCACCAAATGGACTGAATGCGCCGCCAGCATTGGCTGCAATGACGATATTAATACACGCTAGATTTACAAATTTGGTGTTATCCCCGCCAACTTTTAGTACTACAGCACACATCAGAAGTGCCGTTGTTAAGTTATCGGCAATTGGGGAAATGAAAAATGCCAGTACACCTGTTATCCAAAACAGTGCTTTGAAATCGAACCCTTTGCCTACCATCCACGCTTGCAACGCATCAAACAGTCGCCGCTCTTCCATAGCGCTGATATAAGTCATGGCCACAAGCAAGAATAGTAGTAATTCCGCGTATTCAAGCAAGTTGTGTTCAAGTGCTGCTTTTGCAATATCTATCATGCCATTTTGCTGATAGACATAACCGATCATTGCCCAAATTAAACCAGCGGCAAGCAGCACAGGTTTAGATTTTCTAAGTTGGAGATACTCTTCTAACATCACGAGTATGTAGGCGAGGGTAAAGAGAGCGAGCGCTGCAAAGCCTACGGTAGATTGGGTAAGAGAAAGATACTGTTCACTATTAACGGATGCAAAAGATGGGGATGCAAAAAAGGTGAGTAGCGCACCGAGAATTAACCACTGCTTATTCATACATATTCACTCCTTGAAATGATGACTTGTGCCAGTGTATACATCTTTGTTTACATTCACTGTGAGGCATATCGGATCTGATTGAATTACATCCATTCGTTGATTTTACATACCTATTTATGACGTGAATTAAAATTCTTAAGTTATTTATTTCGATGGTGTATACCTCTGCTTTATTGATGATTGTGTAAAATTTGATCTTGGTTCGGTGTGGTATTTTAGTTAGAAGCTCTGCTTGATTTAGATCATCAAAATGGATGTGTTTTTAAGCAATATTATAGCTGTCTTGTTTTATATGCAGAGGTATTTATATGTCTAGTTCCATCGTGTCAGATCGTAAAGTAACGTGGGGGTGTTATGTTGCGCTCGCGTTTGCAGTGGTGTTCTTTTCTGGTTTATTTCAATCGAGTGAATGGTATGGCGTTTTTGACTTTACCACGCTCAATGGCGCGTTCGGTAGTGTAGCAGGGGCGGTAACCGAAACGGCAGATGGCGTTCAGGTTGCTACAACGACACTTCGCGGCCAAGGTGGCAGTGGTGCTAGAGATGGTTTCATCTTTGCGCTGACTTTAATTCCGACAGTTATGTTTGCGCTGGGTATGATCAATGTATTAGAGCACTACGGCGCACTAGAAGCGGCTCGTAAACTATTAACACCTCTACTTCGACCTTTAATGGGTATCCCTGGTAACTCTGGCTTAGCGTTAATTGCTTCACTACAAAGTACTGATGCGGGTGCGGCAATGACACGTCAGTTGAAAGATGAAGGCCATTTAACCAAGCGTGAAACGGATGTTTTTACTATGTTCCAGTTTACTGCGGGCGCGACGATTGTGAACTTTTTCTCATCTGGCGCGGTTCTGTTCACGCTAACTCTAGCCGATGGGTCTTTAGCTGTAACTTCCTCAATTGGCTTGGCTGTTGTGGTTATGTTTGCATTCAAGTTTATTGGCGCAAATTTGTTTCGTATTTACCTCAATATTACTGAGGGCAAAGAGGACGATTTAAAAAACAATAATGAGAAACAGGGCAACGACCAATCTGAGTTAACCGAGGAGAAAGCATAATGAGCGAAGTAAAAGCGAAAAAACCGATGGTGACGGACATTTTTGTCGAAGGGGCAAAAAAAGGTTGGGTGATTGCAACGACATCAACCGTTCCTAATGTTTTGATGGCGTTTGTGATCATTAAAGCGCTGCAAATTACGGGGGCTCTTGAGCTGATGGGGATTTTATTTTCTCCAATTATGGCGGTATTTGGTTTGCCGGGTGAGGCTGCAGCTGTTCTTATTGGTGCTTGGATGTCTATGGGTGGTGCTGTCGGTGTTGTGATTACACTATTTGATCAAGGCATTCTCAATGGTGTTCATATTGGGATTCTTGCGCCTGCGATCTATTTGATGGGTTCACAAGTTCAATATATGGGGCGTATTATGGGTCCTATTGGAACGGAAGGGCGCTACATTCCCGTGATGATTGCGATATCAGTGCTTAACGCATTTGGTGCAATGCTTGTTATGAACCTCATTCTGTAAGGAGAAACAATGGACTTTTCACTCAAACAATATTTAGAAGAGTTAAAGCCGCTCGTCAACTTGGATTGCGGGACCTACACCATAGATGGTATTGAAGCCGTAGCTGCTCAATTTGAGCAAAAGTATGTTGATTTGCAGGGCTGGAATATAAAACGCATTGATTGTGGCGTAGCTGGCGTTGGGCTTGAAGTTCGAAATAAGCCTGAGGCAGAGCATATTGATGTGATGCTTATTGGCCATTTGGATACTGTCTTTGCTCCGGGAATAGCCTCAGCTCGGCCGATGAGTATCGATGAGCAGAAAGCCTATGGTCCTGGTGTTTCTGATATGAAGTCGGGGCTGCTGAATGTTGTTTATGCGCTTCGAAACCTTGATCCAAAAACATTAGATAAACTCTCGGTCTGTGTCTGTATGAACCCAGATGAAGAAACAGGATCATTGTATTCCGTTGATTGGATTCAAGCGACAGCAAAGAAAGCGAAGCATGTATTAGTTGCTGAAGCCGCTCGCGCCGATGGCGGTTTGGTCAAAGCCCGAAAAGGCATGGCTCGCTACAAAATAGTCTTCCATGGAAAAGCCGCCCATGCGGGTAATGAGCCTCAAAATGGATGCAGCGCAATAACCGAAATGGCGCAATGGATCATTGCGATAAACAAGCTAACAAACTTTGAATCAGGCAGTACGTTGAATGTAGGCGTTGTTTCTGGAGGCTCAGGAGCCAATATAGTCCCAGATTATGCCGAAGCCATTGTGGATGTACGCTTTTGGAATAACGATGAATACGATGCGATTGACAGCCAGTTGACGGGAATGAGCCAAACTCCCTTCCTTGATGGAGTTAGCATAGCGCTTGAGCGAGAAGCTTATAAACCTTCTATGGTGCCAACAGAAAACACTCAAGTATTAATGAGTTTGGTTGAGCAAAGCGCCAGTGAACTTGATATTGATATCAATTGGAAAGAAGTTGGGGGAGGTTCAGATGCGAATAATACTGCGATTTTGGGTATTCCAACACTGGATGGTCTAGGCCCAATTGGCGCTGGTTTTCATAGTGACGAAGAGTACCTGCTACTTGAATCGATTGAGCCTCGCATTCGCTTATTGATGCGAGTGCTAGAAAAGCTTGCTAAGTAAACATGACTTAAGCTTGTCTCCAAAACGCGAAACAAAGAAAAAGCCCTAATCACTCTTTCATATATTTGAATAGAAAGTACGATTAGGGCTTCATTTTTATGTTGTGTTTGTTTCTGTATTTTCGTGTCTATATGACCGGGACTAGGCGTTCACTTTCTCTAAGTGGACTTCTTCTTCCTTCTCACCAGCCTTTGGATCGTTGAATACTGATTCATCCAACGCACCTTCAGATTTAGCAACAATCATTGTCACGGCGCTATCACCAGTAATGTTTACTGCGGTACGAATCATATCAAGAAGACGGTCAACACCCATAATCAGCGCGATACCTTCTAGCGGTAGGCCTACTTGGTTTAGAACCATAGCCAGCATGATCAAGCCTACACCAGGAACACCAGCTGTACCGATAGACGCTAACGTTGCCGTTAGAATAACAGCAAGGTAGTCACCCATTGTAAGGTCAATGCCGAATGCTTGTGCGATAAATGCTGTTGCAACACCTTGCATGATCGCCGTGCCATCCATGTTCACTGTCGCTCCGAGTGGGATAGTGAATGACGCAACTTTATTGTCAACGCCTAGACGGTTTTTAGCGGTTTCCATGGTCACTGGCATGGTTGCATTTGAAGAAGCGGTAGAGAATGCAAACATGATCGCATCTTCCATCTTCTTCAAGAAGGTAATAGGGCTTAGGCCCGTGAAACCTTTAAGTAATACGCTGTACGTTACTAGGCCGTGAAGCAGTAGTGTACCTGCAAGAACTGCGAAGTAACCTGCTAGGCTCCAAATAGCACCTAAACCTAAACCTGTGAATAGCTTCGCCATTAGGAAGAACACACCAAATGGTGCAATGTGCATCAGCAAAGCAACCAGCCTCATGATGACAGCATTAAGATCGACGAATAAGCTAGCAATACGTTCACCAGATTTACCCGCGGTGCTGATAGCAATACCGAATAAAATAGCGAATACGATAATTTGTAGAGTCTTACCTTCCGCCATCGCATTGATAGGGTTGGTCGGGAACATGTTAATGATAACTTGTCCCAAAGATGGAGCTTCTGCAGATTGGAAAGACGCCGCTGCAGTTAAGTCTGCACCTGCACCAGGCTGGAAGAGCGTACCCATAGTCAATGCTAGAGTAATGGCCACAGCAGTGGTGACGATATAGAACGCAAGTGTTTTACCACCCATGCGGCCTAAGGTTGAAAGATCTTTAAGTGAACTCGTTCCACATACAAGCGAAACAAAGACAAGTGGAACAACAAGCATCTGTAAGCTAGCAATAAAAATTTTGCCACCTACTTCAAATAGACCATTCACAATGTATGTGTGAACAAAGCCTTCATCACCAAACAGGAATCGAACGGCGAACCCTGTCAAAATACCCGCTACCATGCCAAGAATAATTCGGCCTGTTAGCGACATCGGTTTTTTTGTATTCATGAAGAACACTCCTTATTTTTATATACTTCAAGTTCGGTTTGAAGCGAGCAGGAGACTATCAGTCATTCTTGAAAATAAAAAAGCAAAAACCATGATCAGATTGATTGATGTGACTGCTATCACGTAATTTCATGGCATTTTAACGATGTATATCTATTTATCACAAGAGGTATTAACTGGTTTTATCATAACTGCAACATTTATTTCTTTGGTTATATCAACTCTGCTCACTTGTTAACATTTGTGGTGGCGCTTCTTGTATGAGACTGGTTGCAATAAAAAACGGGTTCTATTGATTTTTAATTAAGTGGAACATCGGAAAATCCGAGTTTGTTTTTCAGTTATAGCAAAGCTTAAACCCCCATGAATAAAGAGATTGAGTATATTTATGGTTACTTTGTGAACACGAAGAGACAGGAACTAAAGAGCACAAGTTAAGGTTGGATTAATTAGGCTAATAGAGTGGTTCTTTATTATTCACTAGGTAGATGTATTAGAGTTTCTATGTGTAATGTATTCGATTACACGGCTAGAAAACGTTCGAACTGAAAATGCACGGCATGGTTCAATATAGAAGGAAATGAAAAGCCGCTTGCCTGAGTGGTTAATTTAGAACGATCTCTATTGCGAATTAGTCTAACTAGGTAAGTGGAAGAATCGATCAATCCTAGTCGAAATTTACTAGGTATATAGAGGGAAGTAACTTTAACTAAAGAAAGTGAGCAATAAGAGTGTCGTGAGTGGGTAAAGAACATTGAACTTCACCCTACTTTATCGCTTAGTTACCATTGATATTGCATTGAGAGCCCGTAGCTGTCATTTTCTACCCATGGTATTAGCTGAACATTCTCATCAAATGCATCGGTGAACACCCAAGCAGAAACCGATCCTATTGCTGCGCCAGCCAATACATCCTTCCAATAATGTTGATCAGCTTCAACTCGCCCGACAGCAACCAGTGTTGCTAAGGTATAAGCGGGTAATCCAGCCTCCCAGCCATAACGTAAATGCAGTGTAGTAGCAGAAGAGAAAGCATTGGTTGTATGGCCTGATGGGAAGCTGTTGTAATTGCTTTTATCTGGTCTTTCCGCATCAATCGTTTTCTTACCAATAAATGCGACCCCCGCGGCTGATGCAATACTAAAGCCCGCTTGTTGGAATCCTTGCCAGTCTCCCTTATATGCCGGAACAGCTAATGCAGCGCCCACTAACCCATAAGCACCAATATCACTCACTGTTTTCCAAGAATCAGAGCTCATTGCTTGAGTAAAAGTCGACACAGCCAAAAGAGGAAGGGCAAGGTAAGCAGCCTTAAGGTTCATTCAAAATACCAATAGTTTATGATGGATAATGGTTTATGACGGTCAATTGATTAAAGCGTTGAATCATCGCCGCATTTATAACACAGCGAAGGGTATCTGAGTAGCGTACATCGAAAGACAAGGGGCAGTCAGGCTTATGAAAGAATGCGTTGGTGGTCATTTTTATGAGCGCGACACATTATTTAGCCATAGGTACTTGTTTTCAAGTGCTTTGAGTTCAGAAATATCTTGCTGAGCGAGGTCTAAAACCCACTCTACAATGTCAGCGATGATTGGCGATTTTGTGCGTTGGTGGCAATAGTATTGCCACGCACCGGACTTTACTTCTGTTCCTTCTGGGCAATAAAGAAACTTTTGCTGTAGCTCTGGAAGTATTAGCAAAAGATCAGTCACGGTTACCCCTTGTCCTGACAGGCAAGCACTCAGTGCAAGATCGAGAGTAAAGAAGGTTGTATGCTTTACCGAACTTGGTGAAGGAATAGGGTGAGAGGCGAGCCAATCATTCCAATCATCGTGTGCGAGGGTAGAATGAAGCCTGCGCATGGTTAGTAATGAGGCGAGATCCTGATTCTCAACCGTGCTACTGATACGACACACTGGAGCCATGTACTCATCACGCAATAAACGAACATCAGGTAAAGATGGGTATCCATCCTTTTGTCTAGAACTGAATATCAATAAGTCGTAATCACCGCTGTTTAGGCTAGCTTCCTCCTCAAGTGACGGTATCACCGTAATATCATGATCAGGGTAGCGTTCACTGAGTTGATGTATTTTGGGAATAAGGCATCGAGTCGCGTAGGTTAACGCCGATTTAATCACTATTTTCTCGCGCTTTGGTGCTTGCCATGACTCAATCAGTGTTTGCAATGATTGGTAGTTGTTCTGCAACGTATGCGAAAGCTGCTGACCTTTCTCTGTCAACTCAATAGAACGATGGTGTCGAATCACCAACGTTGCCATAAGCTCCCCCTCCAATTGTTTCACCTGACGGCTAACCGCACTTTGGGTGACGTGCAATTCATCAGCAGCCAATGTAAAGCTTGCTAGCCTAGCGACGGCTTCGAATGCTCTCAATCCGTTATGAGAATGAGGAAGGGTTGAATATGGTGTCATACAAGTGCCTTTCACATGAGTTTAAGGAATGTCAGTGTGACTGATATATCATTTGAATGCCATCTCTATCCCTCATAAAATTGGCGGAAATAGAAGAGGTCACCATGAAAAAGATACTATCACTCGCATTCCCATTAATCATATCTCAACTTATTGCTATGGCATTGGTATTGACTGACGTGTGGATGATGTCGCGAATTAGCGTTACAGCGATTGCTGCGGGTGGTTTAGGGGCGTCTGTCTATTTCTTTATCTTTATTATTGCAAGTAGCACAGTGGGTTGTGTTGCCAACCTCATTGCTATTGCTTATGGTCAGCGAGTTGCTCGCCCAGAGTATGGCAATCAACAGATCCGTTTTGCCATTAAAGGGGCAGTGGTCCTTTCCGTTATTTTATCTATATTGCTGTTGGTTCTATTTCACCTAGCACCTTGGGTATTAACAAAAGCAAACCAACCAAAAGAAGTTGTCACGCTCGCAATGCTTTATGTTGATGCTTTGAAATGGGCAATATTCCCCTCGCTCATCCTTTTAGTGTTAAGAGGATTAACCAGTGCGTTAGGTCATGTACGTTCAGTGATGGTTATGTCGGTGATCACTGTCATTATTAATATCCCTATCAGCTATCTTCTGGCGTTCCCGCTAGGTCTAGGACTCACAGGTCTAGGGGCAGGGACGGCGCTATCTGCATTATTAGTCGCGATTGGTTATGGTGCTTGGGTCTTTCAGCGTGAAGAGTTCGCACCATTTGCTCCTTGGGTAAATTTAGACGAATACTCGCTGTCTTTAACCAAGCCTTTACTGGCTATGGGGTTGCCTATTGCCGTAGCCGCTCTACTTGAGCATGGCCTCATCTATGGTGGTACTTTGATGGCAGGCACCATTAGTATCGCTGCGTTAGCACTACATCAAATACTACTTCAGTGCTTAAGCTTAACTTGGAATGTAAACTTTGGTTTATCGCAAGCGGCAGCAATATTAATCGGCCGAGATTTTGGTGCTGAAAATTATCAGGAAATGAAAAAGACTTCGTGGAACAGTTTTGTCTTAGTGACGCTGATTAGCGTTATTTTGGCGGCTGGATTTATCTTGAAACCAGAGTTGGTCGCCCAGTTCTTTGGTATTGATGACCCACATTTGGTGATGATGCTATCTGGTGTTATCTGGGTGGTTGCGCTTGGGTTTATTGTTGATGCGTGGCAGCTTCTTGCAATTAACCTTTTGAGAGGCATGAAAATTGTCGTCGCACCAACATTTGTTACCTTGGTTGGATATTGGTTATTTGGCTTACCTTCTGCTTGGTGGCTAATGAACCATTTCGAACTTGGCGGAATATGGGCAGGCATTGGTATTGGCCTTGGTGTCACCGGTGTCCTTCTACTGGTTCAATTGCTTCATGCACTAAATAGACATCAAGATAAAAACCAAACACTTACTGAACATGGTGATCTCGCCCGCGTTAGCTAGCCAATAGTTGTCACTAGTTAGTCGCGACTAAATCATTTTCAGATTTTAGATCAGACGTACTGAGTGTCAGCATGATAACGCTGGCAATTAGGACGACTAAGGCAGCAATCAGAAAACCAAGCTCCGTTAACTTAAAATGGCTTAACAGCGCAATAAGTACATAGCTTAGGCTTTGCATCATGGTCGCAAACATGGCCATGCCCCCATCGACACGACCCCGCTGATTAATCTGAACGGTTAAATGCATAAGATTAGTTCGAGCGATTCGATTCGTTGCGTTGATAAACCCAAAGCCGAATGTAAAGACCAGTAGATAGATTGGCTCGAGTGAAACCCCCATTCCGAATAGCATTACCACTAACCCTAACATTGAAAATTGCATCGCAGTTTGGTGCGTGAACGTACCTAAAATACGGCTAATCAGAAACCCTGTGAGTAACGCCCCGGCACCGAAGCTGACGTTATAGGCTGCAAGCCAGTTTCCTGTCACACCATTTTCAGCGAACCAAATAGGAACCAGTTTCCCTAGGAATGTCACAATAGGGTACGACAACGTCGACAACAGTAAAAATAGGTAGAATCGAGGAGCGAGACGATAGATCCCAATACTCTCTATTAGCTGCTTAGAGAACGGTGATTTTGGCTGTTGTAAACGGTTTCGTTGGTAAGGCGTGAGGAGATAGCAAACAGCAGCAATGGCCGAGGCAATTGAGGCAAATAGGGCGAACTCAAGCATTCCCCAAGTCTGAAGTAACACAATCCCCAGCGCCCCCGCACCTAGTGTCGTCGTTTGTAATACCACCTCTTGAAGGCCTGAGATCGATGTGTATTCATTCTTGTTGTAGTTTTCCTGAGTAAAGGCGCTGTTGGTCGCCCATGCAAAGTTACTTGATACCCAAAATATCAGTTGAGACGCAGCCAGTAGCCAGTGATTACCCATATCTAACCAATAAGCGATGGCAACACCCGCTGCGGTGAGTGACTGAATCCATTGGTTTAGTATCAGCAGAGACTTACGTGAATTTCGGTCAATAGAGGTCGAGAAAAATGGGGTCAATATGAATGAAGTTACTGTACAAGCTAGAGCGACTAGGGCGACGAACGTACCCATGTTCGGAGTCTGAAGAATCACCCAAGGCAATGCCATCATAAAAAGACCTGATGAGATACCATCAAAAAATCGTCCGGTTAAATAGGGGGCTGTTTTGTTTTTCATCGTCTTCTCCATGTATGAAACTCCATTTGGTGTTACTGTAAAACCTCAACCTAGATTAAGGTAAAGCTTTTTCTTTACTAAATGAACGGAACTAGAAATAGAGGTGCGATATGGATATCAGTATTGGGGAAGTCGTTAAACGTTCGGGTGTGAGTAGTTCCGCTTTGCATTTTTATGAGCGAAAAGGTTTGATTACGAGCTGGAGAAATCAGGGAAATCAGAGACGCTACCATCGAAGTGTACTGAGGCGGGTGGCTGTGATCAAAGCGGCTCAGCAAGTGGGTCTTACCTTAGAAGAGATCTCTGCCGCGTTGGCTTCCTTACCAAAACATCAGGCTCCAACTAAGAAGCAGTGGGCAACGCTAGCGAGTTCATGGCATGAGATGTTAGAGCATCGCATTCATACCCTGAAAGCGTTGCAACAAGACCTAGATGGCTGTATTGGATGTGGTTGCTTATCTCTTGATAGCTGTAATTTACGTAACCCTCAAGATGAAAATGCGAAAACTCATCAAGGTGCTAACTTTTTAGTGGATGACAACGGTGAGTGATTGGTTGGCTTAAATAAGTGCTTCTTTGCTGTATGGTTTGATCACAAGAAAAGAGCTTGTGGTGTAACTCATATGGACAGAAGTGAGTTAGTAAAATTGAACGGTTGAATTGATATCCTGAAATTAACTAAGGTAAATTCCTGATATTCAGTAATTGAGAACAGATGGTATTTATTACTTAAAACTACGCTCTGGTTGACTCATCTCGGTCACTCTTTAAGAAAAACCTTTTAAGTAATAAACCAAAAATAATTGAACCAGAAACATACGTATATATGACAGTCTCTAGATTTAAATCCCAAATTAAACGAATCAACGTAATGATTAGGCACATACTGCTAATAGCTATCGTGATGCGTTTAAATGCCGGGTACTTTGCTAGTAATGCATAAAAATCCTTATCGAATATCAAAAATGTAGATAGTAACAACATGCTGAACAATGCGAACATATTGAGTTCTATAGCCGCAAGTATAACGGCATGAATAGAAAAATATCCTACTGAACAAGCCCTTGACTTAAATGTATAACCTTTAATTCCCACCAAACCGTCCTTGAGATTCAAAACGTGATTACATCAATCAACTCCTAACGTAACAAAAAGATGCACAATTAAAAAGTAACGTTACAGGCAACCTAGAAGTATGAATAAATCTAGTTTAGTACTAACGAGAGAAGTAAAAACAGCAACGCTGAAAAGGAATGGGGCACCTTCGAGTTAGAAAGTGCCGACTATAGCTGTTCTGGATATTTTAGAGTTAGAGCTTCTAAAGATTAGAATAGATAAGGTCAGAATTGACAATAAAAATGTTTACTATCAAAGTACTTATCACCATTTCATATTTGAATATTTTTTGGCAGAAGCATTTCTGAAGTCAAATCGGTGGAGTGATGGATTCCGTGATTCTCATAAGAATAGTTTATTTTTTATTAAGATAATCATTGTATTTTTTTGCAATCCATTGATGCAAATGAAGTCCCGTTTTACGCTTTAGGAATGTATCGACCCCAGCTAAAATCAATAGCCCAATTATTGTTCCCATAATCATCTCCAAGCTTAGTTATAGTTCATAATTCAATTTAATTAATACAAGTCAAAATTATAATTAATCCATAGATTTCATTATCTTATCAATATTAAGTCCACCAAGTTCCTCTAGGTTACTTTTAATCTCTTCATCTATTGATAGGTGGCGTTCAACTTTCTTGATTTCCTTCTCAAGGAAATTTTCAACTTCTTGAGATACGTTGAACATCAACCCCTTTTCACGCGCTGCTTTTCTAGCTCGTTTAAGACGCAAATCTAAGTCTGATGAAATTTTAATGTTTAGTGATACTTTGGATTGTTTTCTCTGTAATGGCATATCGATTCTCAATTTCAACGTAATAAGACTATATATTTTTCTACCTTTTTAGCAAGAAAAATAAGCGTAGACTGTGACTGAATTGGAATCAGAACTGATAAGGTGACTGTATGTTAATCTCATGCCACTGACATCTTCTATAGGTACTCAGTGCCACAAGCCATTGATTAAAATCCGCTAATTGGCTCTGCACTACTGAGAAGTCACCATTTTCAATACTACTCTCAATCAGGCTGATTCATGAGAACGAACACAAACATGACAATCGATAGGATATAAAGAGGCTGCGTTTTCTAAAGCCCTATGCGCTCTAGCAAACACAACCCTATGGGCGTGGCCAATATTAGATACTCACATATATCACTATGAGTAGCCGTTTAAAGCATCTGTTCACGAGTATAAGGGTTAATACTCTTAATTTTTTAGCCAAGTAATTGATCTTACACAGCGATACCGTTATCAGTGTCGTTGAGCCTATTTTCAACAATATCCACAAACGTTAGAATCCGTTCCAATTTCATTTGGCACATTCAGCAAAAGGCTTCTGATGACTACACCAACTCAGTTCGAACTTTATAACATCCTCAAAACCTATGAAGATAACTACCAAAATGGTCCTTTCTTTGATGCCAAGATGCCGGTTCGCCCAGCCGTGACTCAGACTCACAAGGTGTTTGATTTTGAAGTGAACTCTCGTCTAGGCGTACCAGCAGGGCCACTGTTGAACAGTCATTGGTGTGATGTCTATGCTCAACTTGGCTTCGACATTCCTGTCTATAAAACGGTAAGAAGTGTTGAGCGTAACTGTCATCCTGCTCCAAACTGTATCTTTCTAAACAGTGACAAGCAGTTTAACCATACCGACATTAATACAGAGATTCAGCCCGGCCTGCGTCCATCACAGGATGAGCGCATTACCATCACCAATTCGTTTGGTGTCCCTTCGTTAGCGCCATCGGTTTGGATGAAAGATATTGAAGAAGGCAACCGCAAGATGGGCAAGAACCAGCTTATGATTGTCTCTGTGAATGGTACTCCCGGTTTGGCAGAGCGTGATCTAGTTGAGGATTATGGCTATGTCTCTGCAATGGCCAAAGAAGCGGGCTCTAAAGTAATTGAAGTGAATTACTCTTGTCCGAACCTAGGCGGAAGTAAAGAGGGCGCGCTATTCTCTGATCCAGAAAATTCAGCGTTGGTTTCTAAAAAAATCCGTGAGTCTATCGGTGATACACCTTTGCTGATAAAACTTGGTTGGATGCCAGCAGAACAGTTGGAAAAAGTGATTGAGGCGAACCGACCGTATGTCGATGGTTTTGCTGCCATCAACACTATCCCACGTCAGGTAATGACCCCTGATGGCAAAACGGCTTTACCGGGTGAAGGACGCCTTTCTAGCGGGACTTGTGGCTTTGCGATTGGCGAACTTGCTGAAGAAGTGACACAAAACTTGATCGATCTTCGCACGAAGTGGAAAGACGATTTCGTTATTTGCTCTGTGGGTGGAATGATGAATGCTGAAGACCTGCACCGCAGGCTTGATATGGGCGCAGATTTAGTAATGAGTGCGACTGCTGCCATGTGGGATCCGTACCTAGCGCAAAAATTCCATCAGTACAAATAAGCAACTCTTATAGTCACCGCTAAACCGGATGAAAATGCTATTAGCTCAATATTATTGGACTAATAGCATTTAAAAAACAGTATCGGGGTTAGGTTTTGGCTATCCATTAGTTTTATAAATGGCAAAAAAGAGTCTACATGTTACATATTCAAGAGCGTTAACCCATATACGGGCTAATCAAGTTAGCACTCCTCTCTTCGCTTATTTAGGCTTTTCCTGATTAACAAGCATTGCCATGTATTTGGTAAATCGTCTCTGTCTGGTTTCAGGCTTCTTTGCACTTAGTAATCCGTAAGCGATAACATAACGACTTGATTTATTCAGTGTTTCAAAAAACTGCCTTACTTTGGGCTGATCTTCTAATGCAACTAAGAAGTCAGAGGGTACTTCCATTTCACTGGCCACATAGGCTTTTTCCCAGCGACCGTCGGCTTTCGCTGCACGAACTTGCACAAGACCCGGCTCTTCCATTCGGCCATCGATAATCAAACGTTCAACATGCTCTGTGTTCCTTTTAGACCAGTTGCTTCGTTTTGTTCTGGGTGTTAGACGTTGAAGGTAGGCTTGTTCGTCAATAGACTTTTTGACACCGTCAATCCATCCCCAGCATAAAGCTTCGATTACAACGTCATTCCAAGTAACGCTCTGAACCCCCGTGTTTTTCTTGAATATTTTCACCCATAATTCATTTTCAGTTGAGTGATTCACCTTGAGCCACTCGCTGATCTCTGTCGATGTTGTAAATGAAATGGCTTTCAATAGATCTGGTTCGGGCATAAGGGTTGATTCTCTTTGGAGTGGAGCTAAATTGGCGGTCTCTATTCGCCTAGGTTTATAAAAACTATATCGCTCTAGTTTATTGAGTTGCCGTTAGTTCAGTGTTTCTTCACCTATATTGAGGTTGGTGTTCCTTTTCTTTGCCCAAGTGGTGACTAACCATGTGCTAAGAACAAAGGGGAAAGTGAATAACGTCATATCAAACAGATAACCAACCCAAGTTAGAATACTAGCGGTGATCGCACCTAAAATAATGGTCATTTTCGAATATGAATCAGATTGACATAAAGCGAGCGTAATCAGTGCACTGTTAAAGCCATAGAGACCTTGCGATACTGTATCGAATGAATCAGTCCCAGTTATTATACTATTGATGAACGCGGCTTCAAAGATTCCCCCTTCTAGTATCGTTACAACCACCCCAAAAGCAAGACCAATGCTCGCACCAATCAACGTCCATAAACCTGTTTTAAGAGAACTTGCTGCAATACCGATAAGAATAATGACACTAAACAATAGGCCTGATTGAAACAGTACTTGCCCAATACCATTTAGCAACGATGTTGAATATTGAAGTACTGTTGAAATAGGCTCTTCAATGGTTGGAATCGAATACTCTCTTAGTGATAATTCAAACAGCGGAGCAATATGGAATATAAAGGCAATTGTGATTAAGAAAGGAAAAGTGAACGGCGACACTTTCCAACGCCAGGTGTGCATAACCAATGATGTAAAGGCTGAGCCAATAAAAACCAGCAATGCTAATGACCAGCATGGTATGAAAAAGGTGGTACTTGCCAGCCCAAGTAGAGCGCCATTATACCCATACAGGCCTTGTTTAATGTGGTCATAGTTAGCCCCAATCAGGTAAGCCGTTGCCAACGACGTCAGAGCCCCGAATAGGGTTGCAATAAAAACAGAACTTTGGAGGAGAACCAACGCGTGTTCATCAAAATCGAAGCGATTCAAATCATGAAAAAGCAGCGCAATTAGAAACAGTGCGCCGGTTAGCGCACTGTTAACTAGGGCAATCTGCCCAATACCTTTGAGCGTTGGTCGCACTATTTGGTAGTAGAATGTTTTCATTAGAACTTAAACTGGCCTACTAAGGCTTCAAGGTGGTTCGCTTTTTGTCTCAACGCTTCACACTCTTCTGCTGTTCTTTCTACGCTCGCATCGTTTTGTCGTGCAATCTCAGAAATATTAGTGACGTGAGGCGATATTTCACTCACGACGTTGGATTGCTCGTTGGTTGCCGTTGCGATCTGCATATTGATGTTATTCATTTCACTGACATCAGAAGAGATAGACGTTAACTGCTGTTCAGATTTAGAGGCTTCAGTTTGACATTGGCCTGCCAGTTCCGCGCTAGTAGAAATAGCAGAAACAACCGCCTCTGTACGTTTTTGTAGCTTTTCTATAATGGCGCGAATCTCTTCTGTCGATGCTTGGCTGCGTGAAGCAAGAGTTCGAACTTCATCTGCAACGACGGCAAAGCCTCGACCTTGCTCGCCAGCACGGGCTGCTTCAATCGCCGCGTTCAGAGCCAATAGATTGGTTTGTTCAGATACGCCACTGATTACATCAAGCACGGTATCAATGGAGCTTGCATCTTGAGCTAGCTCATTGACCACATTGGTCGTTTCATTGAGCTGTTTGTTCATATCGTTAACGCTATCTGAGGTAACTGATACCGCTTGTAAGCCAATGTCGATGGATTCCATTGCAGAGGTGGCACTGGTTGCTGCTCCATCAGCACTGCTTGCTACTTCTGAAGAGCTTGCGCCTAACTCATGAATGGCTGTTGCCACTTGTTCAATTTGACTGGTTTGTTGTTTAATTTCCTCTTCCATTGAGTGCGCCATTTGATCAACGCTTTGAATGGAGTTGGAGATCTCTTTCCCGGTGTTAGAGACATCGCGCAGCAATTCAGTTAAGTATTGAACAAATTGATTGTAGCCTTTGGCCATTTGGCCGACTTCATCATGACGAGTATCATCAAGTCGTTTGGTTAAATCACCACCGCCTTTACCTATATCTTCTAAAAGCTGAGCGACATGGGCAAAAGGTGCGAGAAGTTTGTTGGTTGACCACGCAGCAATCGGAATATAAATAGCGGCAATCAGTAGCGCCATCCAGATCATGGTTTGACTAAATGTCTTTAGTTCAACCAATACATCGGCTCTGGGCTCAAGTGTAATCAGTGTCCAGCCAATGGTTTCAAGGGTTTTAGCACCAATAACTTGTGCTTCGCCATTAAGTATCACTTCTTGAATGACTGATTCTGTAGGGTTTAAGAAGGCGTTACTATCTTTGATCCCAATACCTTGCAGCGTTTGGTTTACGCGAGACTTATTTGGGTGGACTTTAATCTGTCCTGATTGATCGACAAGAAAGACAACCCCATTCTCTCCAATTCGATATTGACTGATTAGTTTTGTCACACTATCGAGTGTTAACCCAACACCAGCCACGCCAATTCGCTTGCCATTTTTCATAACGACATAGTTAACAAACATGGTTGGAATGCCTGTGGAGCTATCGGTATCAAATGAAAGCTCAAACTTCTTATTGGATTCAATAAACCGGTAAAACCATTGATCGCCACTGTCTCCTTTATCTAAGGTTTTGAGCACGCCTTCAGCAATATAATACGTTCCCGTTTCACGAGAGACAAAATACGAGGTGATGGCACTGAACTCTTGCTTAACAGCAGCTAAAAGTTGGTTGATATCTGCTTGGGGGGTCGCTGCAGAATAGTCAGTGAAAAGTGGTGAAGTGGCCAGAACTTGAGAGGCGATAACAGGCACGTCGAGCTGGGCATTCAGGTCATTACTTACTTCACCTAAAACCGCGGGAAGCTCACGCTCAAATGTTTTATTTAATAAGATACTCCAACTGGCGTTGACGGAATATGTCCCCATGACTCCGATGATCAGTAGCGCGGCGATCACGGTTGAAATTATGGCCTTTGCGCGAATTGTTAGCTTCATGCGAGTTCTCCTACTCATAGCATCCATTCTATTTTAGTCGTTTATTTAGCATACCGATCACTATGTAAATATTATGTTAAATTCTGACCTGTTGGTCAATAAATATTAAAGTTGTCAACGACAGGAGTGTGAGAAAGGGGCGTTTTCTTGTTATCTGGTGATCGTTTGGTCATCCAATGTAACCGGTAAATGATGCCAATATCACTGTTTATCATGGTGAAACATGTGTGAAGTTTTTGTGTTAATTGTTTGATAAACAATATGATTCATTGATTTATAAGAGAGCCATTATACACATAGTTTTTAATGGAAACGTCTGGTTACATTTGTGGTTGGATATGCATCGTAATTATGATCTAAATTAAGAAACAAGACTTTTGAAACTTCTATATTTCCGCTCGGTAAAGTCAATCAAATTAAAAATATAAGTAAAATATAAAGGAAATATATAATGAAAAAGCTATTAGCATTAGGTGTTGCAGCAGCACTTTCGTTCCCAGCAGCGGCGCAAGATACAGTAATCGATGGAATGGATTTTGGCCCACTAGCTCAACTAGTCGGTACGTGGAAATCAGTCGAGACGGGCGGCGTTGATATGTCTCCAGGTCAAGAAGGTTCAGATGCTGGCCTAGGTGGCCCTGCGGTAACACCATTCTACGAAGTAATGACATTTGAAGTAGCAGCGGATGCAACTAACGCAAGTGATCAATACCTTGTTGCTCTTTACTACAAGCAAGAAGTATTTAGAAAGGCTGACGATTCTAAGTTCCATGATCAGCGTGGCTACTTCATTTACGATAAAGCAAACAATACAGTGTATAACTCTTACTGTGTGCCTCGTACAACATGTGTGACGGCTGAAGGTGAAGCAGGCAACAGCATGACATTGAAAGCATCTAAGCGCGGTATCGCTGAGTCTGAGTACATGACAGACAACGCAACAACGACTGATTTCACAATGACGCTAAACATCACGCCAACAGAGTTTACTTACTCTCAAAATACGGTTCTTGATATCTACGGCAAGCCATTTGCTCACACCGATTCAAGCACGCTTAAGAAAGTAAAATAATTCGACTTTTGAGTTGTTAACAGACGAACAGCATAGAGCCTTATGACGCGATCGCTGATCTGCATCATAAGGCTTTTTATTTTCTTGTAGAACAGCAACTGAGTTTATCTATTCAATCACGGAAGAATTTCGGAAGTTTAAGTACTGTTTGAATTACGCCGTCAACACCACTCTAATTGCAAGTAGAATCAATACCACCCCCGACAACCGATCAATCAGAACGGCTTTAGAACGAAGAGTTTCAACCACTCTAGGGTTGGAAAGTAGCAACGTGATGAATGAGTACCACAACCCGTCAAGAACTAATGGTGTCGCTATGATGATGGCTTGATTGCTAATACTGTTGCCAAGAGCAACAAATTGGCTAAAGAGAGCAATGAAAAATAGAGCGATTTTAGGATTTAAAATGGAGATTAGAAAGCCTTCGCGAGCCGATTGCATGAGTGTAGCTTGTTCCCCTGATTCCAACTTTGCCGCCACGCCCCCCTTTGAACGCAAAGCATTGACGCCCAAATAAGCCAGATAGGCCGCTCCTCCTAGACTAATCACCTTAAATAGCACCGGACTTTGTTGCAATACAACAGCTAAGCCAATAAGCGTGATAAAGGCATAAACACCGATTCCCATCGCATGCGCCCACGCGGTCACCAATCCGTTAACTCGTCCTCCGGCAAGGGAGTGTTTCGCGACAATAGCTAAACTGGGACCCGGTGACATCGCCCCTAATAAACAAACAGTAAAAAGTGATAACCAAACAGTTAGTGACATATAATTTCTCCTCTTTGGCCATAACTTATCAGCACAAGAGGTATAATTTGAAATCACCATTTATCATGAGTCTTATGATCTAAAATCATAACTGTGTCATTTGTTAATGGCGGATCGAAAACTCAGATAATTGCATGACCGCTCGTACCTCTTCTCTAACCCATTTATGGGCAGAATCACTGTCGTACTTTGGGTGCCACATAAGCCAGTATTTATGAGCCTGAGTATCAATAGGGAGCTGCTTATGTGTAATACTCCAATACTTAGCAAGGTTCACTGCAATGTGTTTAGGTACGATCATTAAATGTTCGCTAGACACTAATCGATTGATGGCTGCGGAAAAGAACGGCACTTTTAACGTGATGTGGCGAGACAGCCCTAACTCTTTCAAAGCGAGGTCTGTGCTGGAATCTTTATCTCCACCGCCAGTAACTTTGATATGTGAATAACGAATCAAATCATCAATACTGAGTGTATCTTGATTGGCTAATGGATGAGTTGCTTTCATCAAGCACACAGAAATATCGGAACCGATATTAATACTCGATACTCCTTCTGGCTTTTCTGGGTACATCGACGACGCAATATGGATACCTGTTTCATGGAGTCTATCTAAGGTTTCTGGATGCCAAAGCTGATACGTCATATCCAACTGAGGAGCGAGTTTGGTAAGATGAGAGGCTATATCGGGTAGCACGTATTGGGCAACGTAATCACTTGATGCGAGAACCAATTCTCCTTGCCAGTCTTTGGGATCAAAGGGTTTATCATCGAGTAGATGGTCGAACTCTGATATTAGCCCATCCAACTTTTCTTTTAATAATAAAGCTCTGGGCGTTGGAATTAGTGTATTGCCTTGACGAACGAGAAGAGGATCACCACATAATTCACGCAACTGGGCCAACTGACGGCTGACCGCTGATTGCGTAATATTCAATCTTTTTGCCGCTCGGCTGACATGGCACTCTTCGAGCAAAACATGCAAAGAGCGTAATAAGTTTAGGTTGATGTTGTTCAGCACACACGACTCACTTCTGTTGCCAAGTTATTGATACTTATATTTAGGTCACTATTTTACAATTGATGTGTTCAACTAATTCCAGTCAGATATAGCAAAAACCACCGTTTTTGTCAGGGATCTATTCTATTTTTATTCTCGATTCGTTTTGTATGAAGGATTTGAGGGGCTAACCAACGCTATTCGTAGTATTTTTTATACAACAGCTTAGTTTCGCCGCTCTGGTACATATTCTTTAAAGTCTGTTCAAATTTGTAGGCTATCGATCCGGCACTGAGCATGCTGGGGCGATTGTGGTTAGATAATGGATCGTCGTTGTTGTAATTGGGGTTTGGCTGTTCAGAAATATGCTCTGATAAACGGGAGAAGCCAAGATAAGAGGGAATAATACCGCCACAACAGTCAGGGTGAAGCTTAATCTCACGATTCCCATCAACCTTAAGCTGATACTCCATTGACGCTTTATTATAGATAAAGAAATCACCTCTATTTTTAGCCAGTAATTCCATAGCATCAGTGATGGTCATTTCTGGCTCGGCACTGACAAAAACGCCTCCAATACCTTCAAGATAATCTGGCCCGCCAGAGGCTTTTAGTAGAGTGTAGCCTTTTAGCTGTTCTAGATGAGTGATGGTGGGAAAATTCATGCGAGAGGCGCCTATATCCCCGCCAGGCAACCCATTTTCAATATAGAAGGTGTATCTAGCGCGTTGGAGGGTAAAGTTGAATCCAGGGTAGAAATCGAGTTCACCTTCTCTAAGTTCTTTGAGTATGCGCTTTTTTGGAGCGCGGATAATGACGAGGTCACAGCCGATCTTTTCTGCAGCAACACGATACAATTCTGAATACAGTCCTTCGTTATTTGGAGCTTTGTTTATTAGCGGTGGTCGTTCGTTGGTTCGATAACCCATTTTTAATGTACAAGAGTGAGCAGGAGTACTGAGAAGTCCAAGTATTATTAAAGTGAGTATAAGTAGTGAAACCTTCGTAGGGTTTAGCAGTGCGATTGAAGCGTTGACAACTTTCATTAGCTGGCTCTCCAGACGATGAGTAATCCCTGACGATGACTAAACTATATAAGCGTAGACAAAAGAGAGCCGCTTGTGTGATTAATCCGTTAGCTTATTAGCTTATTAGCTTATTAGCTTATTAGCTTGCTAGGGGACTTGGGGCAATTTTGTCATTACTCATCAGGTAATACCGACTTCGCGATGCTCAATAACCAATGCGTCTTTTCGGTTTGGTAATTTTTGTAGTGGAAGTAACAGTAAATATCTGGGACGACAGAAGGTTCATTTAATTCAAATTTAAGAGTTCGGATGTCGCTTAGGGTATTGTAATTTGAGAAGCGAGAAACAGGCGCAATCATATCGCTAAATTGTACCGCTTCTAGAATAACTAAAGGCAGTTCAGAACGAAGGACAACATTGAGGTTCAAACCAAGTTTTTCAGCAATGATTTCAGCATTCGATACTCTTTCGTTCCAGTTTGGTGTCAGTATCAAGCCAAACGGATATTGGGCCACTTCCTCTGGGGTGATTGATGAACCTTTATGTGGGTGATCTTTACGGCACATCATATGCAATTTATCAGTGGCGAGCTTTTTCGAGACGAGTGATTTGAGGGTAAAATCACTGCTATAGCTGATCGCAAGATCGATTTCACCATTCTCGATTTCATTTTGTGTATTCTGATTCCAAGTTCTAAAGGTGACACTTAAATTGGGGGCGGCTTGGCTTATCAGGCGAAACATCTCAGAAGATATGGCACTCATGAGAATTGGGGATACGGCTATCGTTATATCACCGGTTAAATGGGCAGGGTCAAAATCCTGTCGATTATTCAGTGTGACTTCTAGGGTATCTAACACCGGGGATAGTGAAGAGAAAAGCTCTTCTCCATAAGGGGTTGGTGTTAACCCTTTAGTGCTTTTAACAAATAGGTCATCTTCAAAATGCAGGCGTAATTTGTTCAGTGATTTACTGATCGCAGGTTGGGTAACAAATAGTCGAGCGGCAGCAAGGCGCATATTTCGTTCTTGAAAAAGAATGCTAAAAACACGCAATAAATTAAGGTCAATATTTGTATAAAGGTCTTTGGCCATTGTTTCTGTTAACTACCTGATACGATTGGTAACAAGCTTAGCATAATTGGATGCAACTTTTTCGTCAGGTAAATGTCAGGAGCCCTTCTCACGTCTCAATATAGAGAGCTAAGCAGCCACTCCTTTACCATTTCTACCGCTTCTTGCTCACCATTAACAACAATCCACTTTTCATTCAAAGCTTGGTCTACGGTGATCTTTTGGTCAACGATGGCACTGAATACGCTCATCTCACTCATGATCATTAGATCTTCGGCTTTAGGCCTTCTGCTTTCAGGGTAGTTATCGAATAGGCGAAATGAGGCGTCTGAAATCATCGAGTAATGCCCTTCAATCGCTTGATAAAAGGTAATGTCTAAGTCTGGTTTTGTTGAGCCCATCTTTTGAGCTAGCTGCCAATTAAGCATGGCTTCTGGTTTTTCAAAGGCAGGGATAACTTCACTAGCGGATGCGACAGCAATGTTGGATATGCTAGTGAATAGGTTCGGATAGCTAGGTATCTGTAGTCCAAACCCGCCATGAAAATTACAGGCAGTGGCGTAAAAAGTAGAAAAGCCAATTAATAGCAAAGATAGAATACGTTTCATTATTAAGCTCCAATAAAGAAGGAGATGCATGCATCTCCTTATGAATCACTGTATTACGAGTGTTTAGTCACTAACGATTAACGAGCAATCAGCTTAAGCTCTTCACGTGGTGTTGGCTTTTCAAAGCTTGCCATGAACACTTGGAAAGATTCCATGTCGCCCGTTGTAAATCTGAATTCACCCGTTTGGATTGCTTGACCAAGAACGGCATTCGCCCCATCTTTTGCTGCTAGCATGTCGTTAAGCAGTGCACGAGTTGTTTCAATAACCGTTGTACTATCGCTCAGTACTTCTTGGTGAAGTTGTGCAATACCGCGGCGGATCTCAAAGGTGAAATCTTCGTTTGTATCGGTAAAACGAATCGCTGTTGAGAAGTGAGCATCAACCACATCTTCCGCTTTTAGGCGAACTGTCATCATGTCCATGATGTTTTTCGATGGTAGCTCACGCAGCACTTCATCACTGGTAAAGTCAGCACCTGTTTCAAAATCTAGGTTGTTTTGCAGTTCACCTACGGCGGTCATTGCCCAGTTACGCCAGTTTACATTCAATTGATCGTAGCCCCAGTTACGGTAAGCGTCTGCTTTAAGGTTACGTGCTTCAACATCGTCAACATTCATAGTGATCACAGGCGTTAGGATCTCTGCTGCAAATGTGAAGTCGCCATCTTTGATGTACTGCGCAGCCGCTTTCATTACTGCGTCACGTCCACCCATCATTTTTACCGTCTCTTCTGCACGACGGTCATATTGCATTGGTTCTAGCTGCCACGGATCTGCGTGGTAGAAACCAATATAGTTGCTGTATTGCTGTTGAACCGCGTGTGCAACGGTGCCGTAGTGCTCACCAAGCCAAGGATGCTCTGCAAGGTGCTTCGGCAGTTTCACTGCTTCTATCATCTCAAATGGGCGGTAGCCGTGGTTGATGTAACGAACCGATTGGTCATGCGTGTATTGAATCGCGTCACGATAAGCCGTTAGAACGTTCGCAACGTTGTCAGCACCTTCAACTGGGCGACCGTGTGCGTTAACCATAATTTCTGCTGGGAATTGACGCATTTGGTCAATACCGTTGAACCATACTTCAGCATCACGCGCTTTGGTGCCGCGAATTGTGTGTAGGTTCGGGAAGTTTTCACCTTGCAGTACTTCTGCAGCGTGAAGAATTTTTTGGTCAGGTAACCAAGCAACGATCTCATCATTAGTTTCTGATGGAATGTAGTGAAGCTCAATGTTTAAACCCGGAATGCTGATGTCCAGTACGTCAGCAAACGTATCGGTTGGTAGCATGAAACCGATATGGCCCACATCAAACTGAGAACCTAGAGCAGAGTTGATTGAACCGTGTGGACCAATACCTGAGAAAGAAGCCGCAGTGTATGAAGTACGGTGACCAAGAATGTTACCTACGTTTGAAGACCAGTTAGCCACAGCGCCTACAAGTGTGTCGTGTGCGTAGATTTTAGCTTTACCAGAATCTACATCTTCTTGTGAAACCCAACCGCGAACACCAGAGATATGGTCGATATGGTTGTGAGTATAAACAATGCCAACAACAGGTTTAGTGATACCAGTGGCAGCGCGGAACACTTCGTGAGTTTCTGCGCCATGCTCAGTGGTTTCACCTGGATCAACAACGATTAGGCCATCTTTACCTTCAAATACAACCGGGGCAGTAATACCGTAGCCGTAGATCATGTAGGTGTTGTCATCGACTTTGATAACAGACTGGTCCATCTTGCGTGAGTGTTCAGTTAGCTTAGGGTGAACGCGCTTATCATCTTCCGTGTAAGCTTTGTTTTCACCGTTGCGATCGATGACTTGAATACGGTCACCTTCGCCAAAGAATAGGTTTGACTCATGAACTTCTAGAGCAAGGGCTTGACTAGAAGCTAGTAGGCCACCAATCGCGAATCCAAGTAGGGTTTTAGTCATTTTCATTTCACATTCTCTTTCGATTATGGGTAGGAACGTGGTTAGTATCTTGGATATTGAAAGTTAGCACCATTGACCCAGGTGCATCTAGTACATAAGCTGTGCTTATCTTCGTAACATTCCAGGGTATTTCACATGAGTGGCTTTGAGCAGTTCGATCTCAACTTATATCGCACCTTTGTTACCGTGATGCAGACAGGCAGTTATGCCAAAGCAAGCGAAGCGCTGGGAATTTCACCTCCGGCGGTGAGCTTGGCGATGGGGAGATTACAAGGCATCTTAAAACAAGAGTTGTTTGTTCGCGGCAATGCGGCGATTCAACCAACAGGGGCTGCTCAGTCACTGTTTCGAACCATTGAGCCGCAAATGTTAATCTTAGAACAGAGCTTTAAATCGTTTGATCACTTTTCACCCTTAACCTCACATCATGTTTTCCACCTTTCAGTACCAGAAGAGCTGCAACCGTCATTGCTAGAGTCGCTGCCTCTTGATACTAATGAGCATATTCAATTTGATTTGGGTGGCCAAGAGAGTGAAGAGGGAGGAGTGATAGATACACTGCGTCATCGTCAAATCGATTTGGCTTTCGACAGCTATATTTTTGATGACCGAAGTATTGAACATGAGCTGCTTTATGAGGATGACATTGTACTTGTTGCAGCGGAAAGCCATCCAACGGTTAATGGAAAGATGAGTTATAGAGAGTATGAAGTACTTCCTCAAGCGGCTTTAAGTATTCGTAGAAACAACAAATATGCACTTAGCATGGTGGCTGATACCGCAAACTTACAGCGGAATATAGCTCACCAAGGGATCTCGCTTATTTCAAATATGCTGGTAGCGTGCCGAACAAAACTGTTTTGTCATACGACGCGTCGACTAGCGAATATGTACAAAGAGAGCCTTAAGCTACAGGTCATTGAGCCACCATTAGAGTTAAAGCGGTTGCCCTATTACATGATGTGGCACAAATCGAATAACCATGTTGCTAGCCACGAATGGCTAAGAGAGCGTATTAAGCTTTCTGCGAGAACGTGGTGATGATTGATTAGAAAGTATTGAAGTAAAGGGAAAAGAGATCTTGCTTAAAGGCAACTAGCAGTAGAGTACTGCTAGTTGTTTACAACTACAGGTTATTCTTGAAAATTAATGCTTTTTCGGGCCATTTCGGACTAAGTCTTTACCTGTTTCGAATATTTCTTGAGTAATCCAGCGAGCTAAAAGTAGTTTCTGTTGCTCATCAAAAACAGCGACAAAGTGACGGCCATCTGCATTGTTTGTAGCCATTCCAACGCCTGCAACGCCTTCTAATCCGAAGCCGCCATTCTCAACAGAGATAAGAAATTGTTCTAAATCTTGCAGGTTATCAATTACATCAGTATTGTTGTTCATTTGTTTCATTCTCATATTGGTTTAGCGTATTTAATTGACTAGGGCTAATCATATTCTGGCTAGATATCTCTAGTTTAGTGCTGATACTACTCCAATTAGGAGCCAGAAATTAAATAGCGGATTTTAGCCGCTTAGTCGATGAGCGTACTCTACAGATGAAGTGGAAGGATTGAAACTCTGTTCTTTTGCTTAGTCATGTAAATCCCAATCACCTATAGGTAATCAAAAATAGGAAAGAAGAAAGGGGCATGTTCCTCTCCTCTCTCAATCAACCAATTAGCTCTCAATTATGAGTGCTGGCTTTCTAGGGCAGGTAAAGCGATGACGGCCTCAATCTCAACTAATAAGTCGGAGTGAAAAAGCGCGTCTACTTTAACCAGTGAACTCGCAGGAAAGTGCCCGTTGTAGATGGTCATTAAGGCATCCCGTGCCTCGTTAAGAAGTGATAAGTCAGTAATGTAGACGGTCACCTTAATTATATCTTGAAGCCCTACTTTATGGTGGTTGGTGATTAAACGAATCTGGCGAAAGATATCGTTAATTTGAAGCTGAACATTTTTTTGTTGAGCATCGCCACCAAACGCGGTCAGGCCTGATGTGTAGAGCACATTTTGGAAAGAAGAGGCGTGAACATAGGGGCCAACAGCATCTCCGAGAACAGGGTAGTTATGTCTATTAAGAGTGGTTGTTTTCATATCAACTCCTTCTTCGTGATACTAAATAATAGAGAGGTCAAAGCTTGTACGTACGGTCCAAAGACAATTGAAATGATGGTTGCTGCCGGCCAAGCCAGAATAAAAGCCTTGCCCCATTGTGATAAGAAGTTAGTCACGTAGCCTAGATTCAGCCAAGTAACCCAGAGGGTCATCAAGCTTGATAGTACAAGTGACATTAACAGTCCGAAAACGATCCTTCTTGGCATAACGCTCTCCTAAACTGCTTCAAGTTTTTCGATATAAACCACATCAGTCAGATTGTGATTGAGGTAGGCCTTGGTATGACTCTTCTGGAAGTGTTTCGCCAATGATTGCTCATTGTCCCAACGTTCCCAAAGCGTGAAAGTCGTAGCATCTTCCTTATTTACGAGTAATTCAAAATATTGGCAACCTGGCTCTTTTTTTGTCTCCTCAACGAGCAGAGAAAGTTGCTCCAATGCGAATTCTCGGTCACTGTCAGCAGTTAATTTAAGTCCCGCATTGATGAATAAAGTCGTCATGTTGTTTTCCTTGTGAGTGATTTTTGTGCAAGAAAAGAATAGATAATTCCATAAATTATTTATATGGTTAATAAATCAATAACCAATTCCAAAAATGGCATCATGTTTGACGATATTGCTCTTTTTATACATATTGCACAGGCGCGGGGGCTTGCTGGGGCGGCAAAGCAGTTACACATCCCTCCGGCAACGGTGACTCGACGTTTAAAAAAGCTGGAAGAGAAACTGGGCTGCCAATTAATACATCGTTCGGCTCGGCAGTTTAAGCTGACATCTGAGGGTAAGGTCTACTACGAGTCCTTTAGTCGCTTGGTGAGTGACTTCGAGTCTATTTCTGAGGGGCTAAGCTCTGAGGCTCAATCTCTGCAAGGCAGCCTTACTGTCCTTGCTCCAACCAATATTTCGATTGGCTTTCTTCAACCAATGTGGTCTAAGTTCATTTGTAACTTCCCCGATATTCAGCTCAATTTGAAGCTCAATAACGACAATAAAGACATTATTGAAGAGCAGGCAGATATTGCTTTGAGGATTGGTCCACAACGAGATTCAGACTTATATCAAGTCGGGTTAGGCTCTATACCCACGTTATTGGTGGCTTCCCCTGAGTATTTACAAAATAGCCCCGTTTTGGAAAGCTTGGAGGATATTCACCAGCACAAGTGTATAACCGTCTCTCATCTCAGTTCGTGGCCTTTTAAGCATACAAAGTTTAAAACCGAGCTAACGATTAATCAGCGATCCAGTTTGGCGGTAGACGATATTAATATTGCGAGTCAGTTCGCTAAAGATGGGCATGGGCTTGCGTTATTACCGGCGACGGAGGTTTTGGACTATCTAAACCGTGGGGATTTGGTGTTGCCTCTGCCTGATTGGCAAGGCCCAAAACGAGAGTTGTATCTGATATGGCCGAGTGGCAAATTATTAGGTGCGAAAGCTCGCGGTTTGAAAGGTCACATACAAAGCTATTTAGCTGAAGCTCTTAAAGAGCTACAAACAATGGGCTAATTTGAACAAGTACGTGGGTTCCATATTCGTTGGTATTGATACTGAATAGGAACCCGAACTCGTCGCTGAAACATTAGGTTTTAGCGATACTCTCTAACTGAAGAACAGGCGCAGCATCAATATCTTCAGCATTCATCATGGAAGAGACGCGTTGCATTGAAGATAACAGTAGGCTCTGCTCCCAAGCTTCTAGATTTTGAAATTTATTGACGAAGCTATCCTGCAGAGGCTGTGGTGCTTTACTGAGTAAAACTTTGCCTTTTTCAGTGAGATTGGCATGAACTTTACGTCGATCCGATTCACTGCGAACACGCTGTACGTAACCGTTCAACTCTAAACGATCGATAATTGTCGTTGTCGTCGCTTGGCTTACATTGGTGTGATTTGATAATTCTTTGATCGTCACATTATGCATTTCTTGGATAGCACGCATCAAAATTAACTGAGGGCCGGTCAAGCCATACTCTTTACTTAATTTTTTTGATTGTAAGTCGATTGCGCGAATGATCTGGCGAATAGCGACTAGAATTTCATCATGTTTTTCCAAGTGACGGACCTTTGTATAATGCTGTATTGAAATGGAAGAATTACTTCGTTAATTTTTCGCATTGTACTCATGTTCGCACTATTCTCAATCTTTTCTAATGTGCGAAAGGGGAATCTCACCCCTTTGTTATAATTTTAGTCTATATATGTTGGCTTAAGCGGCATTATTGGATTGAAAATTGCCAATCAGAGCGTTGTAGAACTCACTATTATCGAGAATGCCGACTAACTGGTTATCTTCAACTAAAAGAATAGGGTAGTTACTGAGCTGCTTTAGTTTGATGGCATCACGCATACCTATTTCAGGGCTAGTGACGACAACAGTAGAAGCATCAATTGACTCTAGATCGCAGTTTGAATCGTGCCATTTGACCAAGGTTAACGTTGATTCACCGACGATTTTCACTTCATCTTGATGTTGTTTAACCCACAAATCTTTTGAATCACAGATCTGCCAGCGTTCATCATCTTGTGTTAAAGCGTCTAAAGGCTGCATCAATGAGCGACCTTTTAATACGTTAAGCGGATTGGTATGAGCGACAAAGTCTCGAACGTATTCAGTCTTCGGCGTGAGTACGATCTCTTCAGGCTTACCGTGCTGAATCAACTTTCCAGATTCCATAATGGCAATGTTGTTGCCAATTTTAAGTGCTTCATCTAAATCGTGGCTCACAAACAAAATCGTTTTGTTGAGTTTACTTTGTAGAAGTAACAGCTCATCTTGCAACTGGGCACGGATCAGTGGATCGAGCGCTGAAAACGGTTCATCCATCAGCAGAATGTCGGTATCCATAGCAAAAGCGCGAGCAAGACCAACACGTTGCTGCATTCCGCCAGAAAGCTCGTGTGGGAATTTACTTTCCCACTCGGCAAGACCGACCATTTCTATCTGTTCTCTGGCTTTCGCACGGCGTTCTGCTTTTGGCACACCTTGCATCTCTAAACCAAATGCCACGTTATCAAGGACTGATAACCAAGGCATAAGAGCGAATTTTTGGAATACCATTGAAACACGGTGCGTACGTAGATGACGTAAGGTGGATTCGTCACACTGGGCCAAATCAACCTGTGTATCGCCATCTTTAATTTCCAATGTTCCGCGGCTGATTTCATTCAACCCATTGACTGCGCGCAATAAGCTTGATTTTCCAGAGCCAGACAAACCCATCAAAACACAAATCTCACCTTCTTTAACAGAGAGTGATACGTTGTCGACACCCACAACTTGACCAGTTTCATCAATGATTTCTTGGCGAGTTTTACCTTGGTCCAACTGCTCTAGCGCTAATGCTGTTTTATCACCAAACACAACATCAAGATTTTTGATGGTAATCGCATCAGAACCTTCCTTATCGATAGATAGGGTCTCAATAACTGGAGTATCGTTCGATTTAATCGTCATCGTTATGCGTCCTTCTGGTTTGGTGTCTTACATAGGCGGTCAAGAATCATTGCTACCAGTACGATAGCCAGACCAGCTTCAAATCCTTGTGAGATATTCACGGTATTAAGCGCGCGAACCACTGGTTTTCCTAGGCCATCGGCACCCACTAATGCAGCAATCACCACCATAGAGAGTGAGAGCATGATGCATTGAGTCACACCGGCCATAATGCTAGGCAGTGCGGCAGGTAACTCTACTTTCAGTAGCAGTTTCATTTTGCTTGCACCAAAGGCTTTACCAGCTTCAATGAGCTCTTCGGGTACTTTGATTACGCCAAGGTAAGTCAGGCGTATAGGGGCTGCAATGGCAAAAATAATGGTAGAGATAAGGCCCGGTACAATGCCGAGTCCAAATAGAACCAGTGTTGGAATTAGGTATACAAACGTTGGAACGGTTTGCATGAGATCGAGAATAGGTCGAAGCGCGGTGTAGAGCCATGGTCGGTGTGCGGCCATGATGCCAATTGGAACACCGACTAATACAGAGATTGAGGTCGCAGCGAAAACGAGAACAAAGGTTTCTAGCATCTCTTGCCAGTAACCGAGATTGAGAATGGTGAGAAGAGCGGCGACTACGAATATGACAAGCGAAGGCTTGCGATGTAAAAACCAAGCAATGGCTGCAGTGATAAGAATTGGGAGAGCAGGCGGCATCCATTTGAAGATGTCGACCAAAAATAGGATGACCGTTTCTAAAAAGAATGAAATGGCGTCAAAAAAGCCTGCCGCATTGATTGTTAGCCAGTCAACGCCAGCCTCCATCCATTGACCTACAGGTATTTTGTTATCCGTAATAAAATTCACATTAATGCCTTTACTGTTTGTTTTTTCGTGATCTTTCTAAGAGATATTACTGAGAGAATCTTTATCGTTACTTTTATAAATCTATCGGTATAGGGTGGGCCGAAACCCACCATTACTTATAAAACCTAGCTATCTATTTTAGATATTTAGCTACGCTTTAACTTGCTTTAGATAATCAGTCACGGCTTGTGCTGCAACATCACCTTGAAGCGTTTTCACGTTTTCAAGCCATGCTTTTACTTGCGCTGGATTGTTTTTTAGCCACTGTTGAGCAGCTTCTTCTGGTTGTACGTTTTGGTTAAGAATGGCCTCCATCAACTCGTTTTCCATCTCTAGCGTGAACTCTAGGTTTTGTAGAAGCTGACCAACGTTTTGACACTCTGACAGGTAGTTAGAACGAACATTGGTGTAGACGCTTGCGCCGCCATAGTTAGCACCAAAGAAATCGTCGCCACCAGAAAGGTATTCCATCTCAACATTGCTGTTCATTGGGTGTGGTGCCCAACCAAGGTAAACGATCCATTGGTTACGACGAACGGCGCGAGTAACTTGCGACACCATGCCTGCTTCACTTGACTCAACAAGGTTGAACTCTTTTAGACCAAATGCATCTGAATCAATCATGTCTTGGATAAGGCGGTTACCATCGTTACCCGGTTCGATGCCGTAGATGCGGTCTTTAAATTTGTCGGCATGTTTAACTAGAGCTGCGAAGCTTGTTACGCCTGCATCGTAGACGTATTTCGGTACGGCTAATGTGTACTTTGCACCTTCTAGGTTAGCGCGTACTGTTTCAACGGTTCCTGCTTCACGGTATTTCGCGATGTCACCTTCCATTGTTGGCATCCAGTTACCGAGAAAAACATCGATATCGCCATTCGCCATTGATGAGTAGGTAACAGGAACAGAGAGAAGGTCAGTTTTTGTTGTGTAACCAAGCCCTTTTAGTAGTTCCGTTGTCACAGCGGTTGTTGCTGTGATGTCTGTCCAGCCTACATCGGCAAAACGCACGTTTTCACACTGTTTAGCTTCAATCGCTGCATAAGCGTTAAATGCGAGTGAGCTGATCGCGAGTGTTGCAAGTGTCTTTTTCATGGTTGACATAATGATTCCTTTTAATCGATCCTTGAAACTGGTTTAAGCAGTTCCTCTATATGTGATTACGGTCGGTGACGACTGACTATTTTCGTTCTAACTTATTGTTTTTATAATAATGTGTTTATCTAGTTGCCTTTAAGAGAGGTTATCGAGTTCTCTCAAAGGTTGATTAATTCGTTGTTTCTCTTCCCATTCTGGTGATATCCATACTGGAACATTCTGTTGTTCTAGCATTGAGTTACCAAGAATCATGTCTGCTGCTCGCTCGGCGACCATAATGGTTGGCGCGTTCAAGTTTCCATTAGGAATGGTTGGGAAAATCGATGAGTCCACAACACGAAGGTTGTTGATGCCGCGAACACGACACTGTTCATCGAGTACCGCCATAGGGTCGTTGTCTGCGCCCATTTTGCAGCCGCAAGAAGGGTGATAAGCACTCTCCACGTTCTCTTTTACCCATTTATCGATATCTTCATCCGAGGTGATTTCTTCTCCCGGTTGAATCTCTTCACCACGGAAGCCATCCATCGCAGGTTGAGATAAAATCTCGCGAGTTAAGCGAATGCAATCACGCCAATCTTGGCGATCTTGTTCGGTCGAGATGTAGTTGAATATGATTTCAGGTTCAGCGTGAGGGTCAGCAGAGGTGATGGACACCGTACCGCGGCTCTCTGGCTTATTCGGACCAACATGAACTTGGAAACCATGTCCATCAAATGCGGCTTGGCCGTCATAACGCATCGCGGCTGGAAGAAAGTGGTATTGAATGTTTGGCCATTTCAGCCCTTTGCGTGAGCGAATAAAAGCACACGATTCAAAGTGGTTAGTTGCGCCAAGCCCTTTTCGAGTGAGGATCCATTCTGCGCCAATCATCCCTTTGCTGACTAAATCGAGCTTGCCATTCAAAGTGATTGGTTTCTTGCAGTGATACTGGAAATAGACTTCTAAGTGGTCTTGAAGGTTTTCACCAACGCCAGCTAGCTCATGTTTTAGCTCAACGCCTGCTTTATCGAGCACCGCTTTAGGGCCGATGCCAGAGAGTTGTAGAAGTTGAACTGAGCCGATAGAGCCAGCGCTTGAAATCACTTCTTTGTTGGCACGAACTTCAATGATCTTGCCTGACTTTTCAAACTCAACGCCCACCGCGACTTTATTTTCGAGGCCTCTTTCTTCAAGAAGAACCTTACGGGTAACTACACCCTTCATAAGAGTGACGTTTGAACGTTTTAGAGCGCGTCGAAGATAGGCGTTTGAAGTGGAAGCGCGAATACCTTTATCAACGGTCATGTGCATCGGGCCAAAGCCTTCTTGCTGGTAGCCGTTGTAATCTTCAGTTTTCGGGTAGCCTGCATCTTGACCTGCGTCGATAAACGCTTGGTAAAGAGGGTTCAGTTCCATTTCATTACCGCCACAGGTGCCTAACGGGCCATTACCGCCACGGTATTTGTCTTCACCTTGTATCCATGTTTCAGCACGGCGGAAATAAGGTAAACAGGCTTGGTAGTTCCAACCTGCTGCGCCTTTTTCTTCCCACTCATCAAAATCACAAGCGTGACCACGAACATACACCATGCCGTTAATTGAAGAGCTGCCACCGAGAACTTTCCCGCGTGGGCAGTGCAGCTGTCGTCCATCTAGGCCAGACTCTTGCTGCGTTTCAAATTGCCACGTGTATTTGTCAGTGTTCATTGGGTACGAAAGCGCCGTTGGCATCTGGATGAAAATACTCATATCCGTTCCGCCAGCTTCTAAAAGTAATACGCTGTGTTGACCGCTTTCGGTTAGCCGATCAGCTAATACGCAGCCGGCCGAACCCGCACCGACGATAATATAATCGTAGCGTTGTTGCATGTTGTGTCTCCGTGGTGTCTAGCCCCGTTGTGTAATCTCTTGTTTGTGCTTTAGGTTTAAGCACTATTTTTTAATGAGGTTAAAGGGCTAGAAAACTTATAATTTGTGTTGAGTGTTCAAATCAGCATAAGGATTAAGCATACGGGCTGGCGTAGTCTCCAAGTTCGATGAGAATGCTCTTTGTTTGGGTATAGCTAAGTAAGGTTTCTGGGCCATTTTCACGTCCGATACCTGATTGCTTATAACCGCCAACAGGCATTTCAGCTGGAGAGTCACCCCAAGTGTTTACCCAACAGATCCCAGCTTGCATTTGATGAATTACGCGATGAGCACGAGATAGATTCTGTGTGAAGATGCCTGCGGCGAGACCATACTTAGTGTCGTTTGCGCGACGAATAACATCGTCTTCATCGGTGAATTTAAGCACTGACATGACAGGGCCAAAAATCTCTTGCTGCACATGGGGCATATCATCTTCGCAATCAACAAAAACGGTTGGAATGACAAAGTTGCCACTTTCCAGCCCATTTTCTGTTACCTGATAACCGCCAGTTAGCAAGGTTGCACCGGATTGCTTTGCTTGTTCAATGGCATTGAGCACTTTAGATAGATGATCTTTGGAGATGAGCGCGCCAATTTGAGTGTCCATATTCATTGGGTCGCCAACGACGAGCTTCTCTGTACGGGTTTTTAATTGAGCGATGAAATCGTCATAGATGTTTTCATGAACATAAACGCGCGTGCCGTTGGTACAAACTTCACCTTGTGTATAGAAGTTCGCAACCATCGAGGCCGACACAGCATCGTTTAACTTAGCGTCATCAAATACGATCAGTGGTGATTTACCACCAAGCTCCATCGTGACGCTTTTCAGAGTCTTAGCGCTGTCTGCCATGACCGCTTTACCCGTCCCTGTTTCGCCTGTGAATGATACTTTGGCAATGTCAGGGTGAGCCGTCAGCATTTGGCCAACACGATAGTCACCTTGAACGACGTTAAATACGCCATCAGGTAGCCCTGCTTCGGTGAATATTTCAGCAAGTTTTAGTGCCGTTAAAGGCGTTTCTTCTGATGGTTTGAAGAGCATCGCATTGCCTGCTGCTAGAGCAGGGGCTGATTTCCACATCGCGATTTGAATCGGGTAGTTCCACGCGCCGATACCTGCACAGACACCTAATGGTTCACGGCGAGTGTAGAAAAACTGGTTCTCGCTCAATGGTTGTTGCTCACCTTGCATAGAAGGAATAAGACCTGCGAAGTACTCAATAACATCCGCGCCAGAGGCGACATCAACTTCAATGGCTTCTTGTAGAGGCTTACCAGTATCGGCCACTTCAAGCTCAGCAAGCTCATTGTTTCGTGCTCTAAGGATTTCTACAGCTTTCAGCAATATACGGCTGCGCTCTACTGCTGACATAGCAGACCAAACACTAAATCCATGCTGGGCTGATTTAACTGCTCTTTCGATGTCTTGCTGTGAAGCTTGACCAAGTATTGCGATAGTCTCGCCATTAGCAGGATTCGTGCTAGTAAAATGTTCACCAGATGTTACGGGTGAGATTTTGCCGTCGATGTATAACGAGTTCATTTCCATTTGAGTATCTGACTTAATAATTAGTGGTGTTTGAGGTGCAAGCGTAAAACGTGAGCTGTTTTTCAAGGTAGTCATTGATGATGGCGCGCGCTCTGTCAGCGTTAATCCCTTCAGGGTTCAATGTGCCTCTCAGCCAAATACCGTCAATGAGGGACGCGATACCTTGTGCAACGAGTTCTGCTTGTTCTGTGTTCAATAGTGCTTTCAATTCGATTCGTAAATGAGACAGCAATCGCTTTTCATTTACGCGCTGTAGCCGCTTAAGTTGGGCGTCATGCATTGAGTAAGACCAAAATGCCAACCATGTTTTCGCCACCTTGTTTTCAGCCTGATAACCTTCAAAGTTGCCACTGATGATGGCGTTAATTCTTTGTTGGTGGGCATTGGCAGGTAATGCTTTGAGCAATGAACCAATGGTATCGGAGTGCTGGCGAAGGATCGCTCTCATGGTCTCTTCAAGAAGGCCATGTTTGCCACCAAAGTAGTGATTAATGATCCCTGTAGATACACCAGCTTCTTTGCTGATCAAAGCAATGCTCGCCGCGTGCAATCCGACACGATCAATGACCGTCATTGTCGCTTTAACAAGCTGCGGTTTACGTATATCAGGCATCCCGACCTTGGGCATTTTTGGTCCTTTTTATTTTTTATTGAACGTTCAATTAATTATAAAATGACAGATAATTCATTAGAGTTCAAACTATTATTTAGGGGTGGGTGAGTGCGGATTTCGTGGTTTTGTTAGGTTAGTTGTTTAAAAACAATTGGTTATTGATAGTTTGAGTGCTAAGCATTAGAGGTGTAAAGATTTGAGCTGTGATGTTTATTGGTCGAAGTTTATTGTGTTTATTAGTAGTGATGGTGCAGGTGAGTGAATGTTTGAATCTTGGCTTTTAGGTCGTTATTTTAAGGTAGAAGCCAGAACAAAAAAGCGCAGTGGATTAACTACGCTTTTGTGAGATGAGTGATTTATTGCGCGTGAAAAGGCGTTAATTAAACTCGTAGGTATATGAAATTCCCATACGGTTGTTTTGGCCGAAATCGTCGTCTGCCATAACACCAAAGAAATTGAATGATTGAGCTTGAGTCAGTTTGTGGCTTAGCCCCGCACCAACCCAATAACCAGAGTAGTCATCAGACCCCATCGAACCGCCACCAAAAGTCATCAGTGACCATTTCTCGCTGAGTGGCTTTAGAGCAAACATGCCCACATAACCACCATGAGAGGTAAAGCGAGTCATAACGTAGTCGTTGTCACTCTCGGATTTTTCTCCAGCGATTTCACCATCATTATAGCTGTAGCCCGCCATAGGGAAGATTTGCCAACCGTAAGGGGTAATATCAAAGTAACTCAGCGGAACAAATGAGCCGATGCTGTAGTTATTTTTATAACCATCGTGATCGTACTCTGCTCGGCTAAAGTTAAAATTGAGGATGCCCATCGGCAATAGCCAAGACCCCCCGACACGCCACTCATCTCCATCTGAGTTAATACGGGCGTTGATCATGCGGGCGTCATCTAGGCCTATTGAGCCTGAGAACTGCACACCATCAACGTAAGCAAGACCTGCTTTGGTGACAATTTTAGTCGGGTCTTCGTGGTGCTTTTCTTCTTCTGCTTGCACAGAAAAAGCACACGCGGTCAGTGCAAAGATAGAAATTAAAGATTTTTTCATGAATTAGACTTCAAAGTGAGTGCTGCACCCAAATATGGGTTGAGGGAGTCGGTGATACCGCTGATATTCTTGCTGTATCGCTTACACGGATAATGAAAACCTATCCAAATATTCGGCCATTATTGTAACGTTCGAAACTCTCTGCCTGCGCACTGAGAGTGCGCAGGCAGAGAAAGATCAAATTTATTTATGTTTTGTTTTTCGAGCACTAACTTAGAAAGTCACACTCATGCCAACGAAGTGGATTCGACCATCGAATGTACCGTTAATTCCCACATTTTGCCCACCTTTAGCAATATCTACGCTGCCAAGGTCAGCGTACTCATAGAATACGTCGAATGTGTAATCATCCCAAGTTGTCGTTGCGCCCACAGAGTAGCGGTATTGGTCACCCACTGGCAGGTCAACCCACTGTTTACTTGGGTCATCTTGTGGTGAAGTTTCGTAAGAGAAGCCTGCTTTCAAGCGCCAATCAGTATTGAGTTGGTAATCAGCACCTAGTGCAAACTTCCACACATCATCCCAGTCACGATCGATCGCAATTGGATTAGTATCAACTACCCCAAAATCAAACACAGTCTCGTCCCATTCACTCCAGCGGTGAAGTTGAATAGAGGCTAGAATGTTCAATTGGTTCGTCGCTGCGTAGCTAGCGCTCAAATCCACGATTGCAGGCACTGAAATCTCAGAAGCAACTGCTGGGTTGTTTCCTGCTGGACCGCTTAACGTTGTTGAGAAGTCGTGCTCTACTTTAGAACGGAAACTAAAGCCAAGGTCTAGCTTTTCACTTTGTTTGTACATTACACCAGCGTTAAAGCCGTAAGCCCAATCTGATGCTTTGTCTAGTTGTACAGAGCCTGAAGCCAATCCCATTTCAAGTGAAGCCCAGTTAAACTGCGCGCCAATACCCCAAGAAACTTGGTCTGTAACTCGGAAGCTAAGAGAAGGGTTGAATTGAAGTGCAGTCAGAGTTACATCTGTCATTAAATTGCTACCTGCCCAGTCGTTACCATAGCTAGCGCTAGAACCGCCAACAGTTCCCAGAGCCAAACCAAGGTGCACATCGTCGTTCAGTTGACGAGCATGGAAGATACCGATAGAGGGCATAACTGTATCAGCCTTGCCGTTTTGTTTATCGCCTGAATCTGCGTACTTCATTTCTAAATCGAGCAGCATGGTGTTAATAGTCGTAAGACTTTCACCCATGTGAGACATGGTTGCTGGGTTTGCCCACATTGCAGCAGCAGATTGAGTGTAAACACCGTCACCTGCGCCACCAGTACCAGCATTGGCAACGATAGCCTCTTGCATGAATAAGCCGCTTGCATTTGCAGCGGTAGCACTAAACATAGCCGCGCCTAGAAGAGACAAAGCGAAAATAGGGGTAGCATGGCGAGTTTTAGATTGTAGAGTCGGGGACATTGATGTTTGCATTATTCAGTCACTCTTATAGGAAGCTTCCTGCCTCGAACGAAAGCCTATGAATCCTTGTGACATAGACAGTTAAATTTGCGTTGAATTGTAACTAATCGTTCCCGTACAATTGGAATAAAGCTTATTCCGACTTAATACTTGCAATACAGTTGTAAAATCGACTTGAGAATAGAAGGGTGATCTTTATTCAGGAAAACCTTATCTAGTCAGAGGTCTCAAGCTAGGCTGTAATGATAGACTTGCGACATAATCGAATAGCTTTACGAAAAATAATAAAAATACAGACAGTGATTACTTATAAATGAATGATTTAAATGCCCTACATGTTTTTCTAGCGTTAATGCATACACGTTCTACCCAGCGGGCAGCAACGAAGTTGGGCCGTTCCCAATCGTATGTATCCAAAGTATTAGCGCAACTGCGTGAAGACTTAGGCGATCCTCTATTTTTACGCAATTCCATGGGTCTTGTTCCTACTAGTTATGCTGAATCAATAGAACCTAAAGTAAGAAATGCACTTGAGCAGTTAACCATTGCTTTAGAGCCAGAGCGTTTTGACCCAATGTCATTGGATAAGGTCACGATTCATATTGTCAGCCCTTACTTGGCTAATATTGGTAAAGATTTAATTGTCGCATTAAGAAAAGAGACCAAGGCGCTTATCGAACTTCGCGAATGGACTAATGGTTCAGAGCCACTGATACTGGCTGAGGAAGTCGATATTGGCTTACATGCGATCAACGACAAACCGCAAACTTTTTATCAAAAGCGAGTTCATTCAGGCGCTGGTTATTTTGCGGGCAATAAAGAAGGCGAGTACATTAAATTTCTAGTGCCAGGAATCAATGAGAGTGCTGATCATTTTCGTACGTTAGATCCTAATATTGAAGTCGGAATTATCATAGATAATCAAGTGGTTATGAATGATATGATGGATAGTTGCTTTACGCTTAAATACGAGCCGTACTTTGAGTCTGACCATCATGTAAAACTCAATCTAGATGTTGCTTTAATTATGAAGGCTTCTTTGCGCCACTCTCCAAAACAACAATGGCTTGCGAGCATCATCGAACCGATTATCAAACAGACAGTTGAAATATGGATAGAAAACAACAAAGGCATATAAAGCTTTTGTTTTGAAGAAAAGAAAAAGGGAAGCGCATTGCTTCCCTTTTTAGTATGTAATGAAAATGAACTATAGCGCTGAAAGGTATGCTTTATAAGCCTTTAAACGTACGGTAGCACCACCGATGATGTCCATGAAACCAAGCATTGGGTGAGGCTTTTTAGCTGAAACCCAACCTGAACCTGTAGCACCGATAGGTACGTTGTAACCTTCTGGCTCTTCAAATTCGATGATAATTGTACGGCCGTGTGATCCCATGTTATTACCAACGTGTTGGCGAACATGTTGTGAGCCGTTTAATACTGAAACGCGCGCTTCACCAGTACCGGTTGTTACACTGTGTACGCGGCCACGGAAAATTTCACCTGGGTATGCATCAACGTAAAACTCAGCAAATTGACCTATTTCGATGCCACGGAAGGTTTGATCTGCAATACGCATTTCAACAAACTTCTTACCAGTGTTGTACAAGTGCATGTTACCGACACGAGTACCGTCAACAAGGTTGGCGATCGCAAGTTGTCCATCAAATGGAGCTCGCACTTCACGGCGCTCATTTTGCCATTTAGCCGTCGCAACTTGTGCATCTAGAGCTAGGATTTGAGCGTGTGCAGAAGCGATTTGAGCATGAGTAGATTCGATGCTTGTTTGCAGATCGTCACGTGCAGACTGTTGTGCAAAGTCATTAAGTTTCGTTAATCGGTCAAGGTTACGCTCGTCGTTCTCAATTTTCAGTGTTAGCGCTAAGATTTCAGCGTGCGCTGCTTTCTTTTGTGCATCCAATCCTTCTAATTGGTACTCCGTATCTTCCGCTTTTAGCGTGTAGATAAGATCGCCTTTTTTAACCATTTGGTTGTGGTCAACAAAGACGGTTTCTACTTCTTGGCCCAATAGTGGGCTAAGAACAGCGTGTGGCGCTTTAACAGTCGTACTGTCTGTTAAATCCGCTGGAGACCAGAAACGGTGAGCAGTAAAGAGTGCAAATGCAAGCATTACACCTGTACCGACGATGATAACCGCGTTGCGTAGTGTCCACGAAATCACACCTGTTTTAACTAAGATCCAACAGATAAGTACATAAGGGAGCATTATTTCTTTCATGGCTTATTCCTCTACCTTGACTGCTGCTGGTTTACGACCGTTACGGATGATGTTTGAAAGTTCTCTTGCAAGAACATCCCAACGAGCGAATGCGATGATGATGGCAAGTACCCACCATGCTTTATCAATAAATAGGCCACATAGAGACAGTGCAAATACGATTTGAGTATGTGCGCTCGACATCTCTGCTGCCTTGTGGACAGCAACTTCATGCAGCTGCCAGAAGAGGTAAATAACATAAACGATGATGGCGACAGTGACGAAGAAAACGAAACCCATAAAGATTTCAGAATCAAGCAGCTTTAGAATTGTAGGGAAGCCATTAGAAAAATACTCTTCAGGAAGATCCTTACCATGAATGGTGCCAAGCTTAGATAGCCCAACAGATGAGCTAACTAATGTACCGAGAATGATAACGGTTTTGATGATAAACATTACGGTAGTTTTGACAATCCTAGTCAATTTAGCCCATTGCCCTTCCATAGGTGCTTGGGGTTCGTTATTGGTCGACATAATGTGTTGTACCTTATTTATTGATCTGCTGCGTACTTTACACACTGTGATATTTTTTATGGAATAACCTTTATTCCGAGTTCACCCTCAACTTTTATTTATTCACGCTTGATTTATAAATAGATTTAACATTAGTCCAAGTGTGGTCATTGATTTGAGTGTTTGTTGTTTTAGGAATAATCGTTATTCCTATACACAAATTGATATATCGCTACACTACCGCACAAATTTTCTCCTGCTCTTTATCAATTTAAGGAATCACTCGATCCATGAAATTCAGCACAAAAGTACTTGCTCTAGGCACGCTAATTAGTTTGATTGGCCTGTCAGTATTAAGCTTTATTCAGTACCGGACCATTAGCCAAGAAGTAGAAAAGACGATTGAGTCCACGATTGAACTGGCAGCGAGCCAAGTGGCTGAAGTGATTAATAGTGAGCTACAAGGGAAAAGAAATTTAGCCAACTACCTATCAGGTTTACTGGCAAGTACAGAAACTGAAGACGTTAAAGGCCTAATTGAGCAACAAAGCTTGGCCAGTGTTTTTGTTACTGCTGGGATTGGTTATGAGAGTGATGGTTCAATCATTCATAACGATTCTGGTTGGACAGCCCCTTCAAATTGGGATTCACGTACACGTCCTTGGTATCAAGATGCCAAGCGTAATGGAAAGCAGAGTGTAACCAAACCTTATGTGGATGAAGGCACAGGTGCGGTTCTTATCTCTATTTCACAGCCTGTATATAGTACAAGTGGTTTTGTGGGAGCGTCGTTTTTTGATGTAGATCTGACGTCACTGGCGTCGCTGATTTCTAACGTTGAGCTTGAATACGCAACGGTATTTGTTGTCGATGGTGATGGTACTGTCATCGCACACCCTGATAACAATCTTAACGGCGAGCACATGTCGAAATTTATTGGGCGCAGTGCGATTGTTGAACGCACTGAGCTGATTGATGTTCAAGGCAAACAGTATTACCTCGATTTCCATGCGACAGCTGGTGAAAACTGGTTTGTTGGTATTTTACTGCCTTATGACGAAACACATTTACCACTGGAAGAGATGAAAGTGACGGTGTTGATTCTATTTCTGGTTATCTCAATTATTTCATTCGCTGTGTTTATTGGCGCAATGAAGGTCTTAATGCGTCCGTTATCGGCACTCAATCAAGCGATGAAAAATGTTGCTTCAGGTGATGGCGATCTAACAAAGCGTCTTGATACCAATACAGATCAAGAGTTTAAAGAGCTTGCGACTAGCTTCAATGGCTTCGTTGCAGTGATTCAAGAGCTTATCCAAGATACCAAACAAACAGCAACGCACATTACTCAGTATTCAAGCGTTGCAGCGAATAGCGCGAAAGATTCAGAAGGGTTGTTATTTACCCAGCAACAAGAAGTTGAACAATTGGCGACGGCGATGAATGAAATGTCTACCACATCGGGTCTTGTTGCTCAGAATGCTCAAAGTGCCGCAGAGTCAGCACAAACCGCTGATGTTGCAGCGGGTGAAGGCAGTAGCATTGTCCTTGAAACCACGCAAGCGATTCAGAACTTAGGGGATCAGCTTGATGATTCAATGAGTGCAGTAAGAGATCTGGGTAACTCAATTGGTAATATCGAATCCATTGTTAGCGTTATTAATGAAATAGCCGATCAAACTAACTTACTGGCGCTCAACGCAGCGATTGAAGCAGCCCGCGCTGGAGAGTCAGGTCGTGGCTTTGCCGTTGTTGCCGATGAAGTGAGAACACTTGCAAAGCGTACTCAGGATTCAACTACTGAGATTCGCTCTATGATTGATAAGCTTCAAGAAGGCTCTCAATCGGTGACTAAGACCATGAATACCAGTCACAGCCTTGCGATGTCGACCGTTGAGCAGGCGCAAACCGCAAATCATGCGCTGGAAGATATTCGTTCAGCTATCTCTTCAATTACAGAAATGAACATTCAAATTGCTTCGGCTGCAGAAGAGCAAAGCCTTGTTGCGGAAGAGATCAATAACAACACCGTCAGTATTAAAGAGCTGTCAGACAAAGTCGCGGGTAAAGCTTCCCATACGAGTGACCAAGTGAACCAGCAGTCTGAACATATAGAAGAACAGAACAAGCAGCTTAATCAATTTATTGTTTAAATACGCTTAAGAAACAGACGAATAACGACACAATCTTGCTGTTGGTTAAATAAAATTGGCAGCAATATGACATATTGTAAGCATGAACATGTTCTATTTTCCAAATGAATGCTTTGATGTGACATAATTAGCACGACAATGCTTGTTCGTTGAATAGCGAACCCGCCATGTCGTTGATATTAAGTTTTCCATATATTTATGAGGAACCATTGATGAATCTTCATCACCTTGACTTGAATTTGTTGAAAACCTTATTGGTTTTACTGCAAGAAAAAAATACCAATAGAACAGCAGAACGTCTCAATACAAGTCAGCCAGCCGTTAGTCGAAATCTCGCTAAGCTAAGAGATCAGCTAGGTGATCCACTCTTTATTCGTCAATCTCGTGGGTTGAAGTTGACGCCTAAAGGTGAAGAATTGGCAGAGCGTTTACCTAAAGTGTTTGAGGATTTAACTGAAGCACTGTCGGGTGAAGAGTTCTTACCTGAAAAACAGGTTGGTGTGATTAAAATCGCGATGAATGGATTCTTAATAGAAACACATGGCTATCAAATTTGTGAGGCGATTACTCAATCAGCGCCGAACGTGACGGTCGAGCTATTGAGTTACTCAGCAAAAACTGGCGCGGAGCTGATTAATGGTGAGCTAGACTTTGCCGTTAGCTACTATCCACTTGATGTATCAAAAGAACTAAGACAAGTACCGATAGGCTTACTTGATTTTGTTGGTATCGTGCGCAAAGAGCACCCGCTGGAAGGCGCAACAGTCTCTATCAATGAAATGCTTAAATTCGATATTGGTGGTTTAATTATTCCTGAATTCAATCATAGGCATATGTTGCTTGCTGATTTCGTAAAGACGGAAGATTACTTCAGACCAAAATTTAGAAGCCAAGCTATTAATCCACTTCTAAGTTCGGTTCGTAATTCAGATTTGGTCTTTGTGGCTCCAAAGTCGTTAATGAACACCATTGATGACAGACAATATGGCTACGTAGAAGTTTTTGATATTGAAAAGCGCAATGAGATTAAAGTTGGGCTTTTGTATAACAGTAAGTATTTGAAATCAGAAAAATTCAGATGGATAGAGTCAATTTGTGATTCGATCATTCCACCTGATATGATCAAATAATTCCATGCTCGTGGTGTTATAAACGACACGAAAAGAAAACCCGATAACGAGTAATTCGCTATCGGGTTTTTTGTATCAGTAACGTTGCCGTTTACTTACCAGTACCAGTACCAGATTAGAATTGGTAGTTGTATTCAATTTTGTGATCACCGGTTTGGTAACGATTGTTCTCATTCCAGTTTGCGTAATAGCGAACGTTTGAACGTGGGTTAATTTGGTAACTTACAACCGCTTCGTGAAGTAAAATTTCTCCGCTATCAATCCCAAAAGCATTTGCTTTGTAATCATCAGAACCGGATACGCTGCCCATGTACATCGGGTTGTAGTTGAGCCAGATGTTATCAGTGATTTCAACTTTACCGTAAAGGCCAACGACATAGAACGTACCGTGTATGTCCCAGCGATCTTGTAATTGAGCATCACTACCATTAGAAGAGTTTGGTAACTCCTCACCAAACGCCATCCCCATACCCGCTAGTGGATATAGGTTAACTGGACCCATCTTTGGTAGAGCCTGAATAAAGCTGTAAGACGCTGAACCTTGAGCACCAAGGTCTTTATCAAACGCCATGTTTACGTCGACTTGAGCACCTCGTCCATTTGTTAAATCGACAGTAAAGTTGCGGTAGCGAATTGAGTCAATGCTGTCATCTGCGCCGCGACCATTCCAACCTACCGCTTCGCCTGCGATGCCTTTTACTTCAATGATGTTCATGCCCATCGTTGTATCACTACCTGTATCGTACGTTTGGCCGATTTTAAGGTTGATACCTTTGTCTGTGTAGCCAACACCTGCTTGGGTAAAGACAGCAAGAGGGTCAGACATGTCTTGAATGTCATCTTCAGCAAGTACGTTAGAAGATAATAGAACGGCTACTGATGCTGCAATAGCGGTTAGCGAAAGTGGCGCTTGGTTTTTCATAACATTACTCCAAAAAGGGATGAGAAGTAATGTCCGTTTACTTCAAAAAATTTGAAGTAAATATATAGGAGCAGATATAACTATCAATGGTCTAGAGGTTATACCAGATATACAATACACTTATATTAGCAATCTCTAAACTTAGGCAGAAAACTTGAGCGATACTGGTGCGGAAAATTGCTGTTAGTTAACTCTACTTAGTATGCGGTGGGTTAGTAGCAACTGTTTTGATAGTCGGTTATTTTTAAACCGCAATATGAGCTTCGGAACCCATATAAGGTGCGTTATTAATCGGCTTACTCGTTTTATATGAATCGTCGAAAGGTGAAACTCGTCACACCATTGCCTCAGTGCCGTTAATCGAGTTTCTTGGCTGACCCCTGACAGCCGGAATGAATCAAGAAGAAACAGCAGAATATCTCGTGCTCTAAGTAACGAACTTGCCGAGCGTCTCGCCTCCTCTAAGTCAAGCAGTATGACCTTACCTTGGCTATCCACGACCATATCGCGCATTGCAGGGCGACCATGAACGATCTTCGCTTTATGCAGAGAGTTCAGGCTATTAAGAGCGGAATAGAACAGAGTCTTGTTCTCTGTCTCTTGTTTCGTGGTGATTGGTTTTCCTGCACATAGGGTGACAAAGTAAGCTCTCCCTTTCGTGTAGAGGCGTGGAATGGGTAGATTGAGGCGCTGGCAGTCAGCCAGTATCGAGGTCTCTTTAGTAAAGCGTTGCATTGGAGATAGACCGCTGTGCAAGATCAGGTGTCTCCATGGTTTATAGATAGTTAGAAAACCATTAATTAATAGACTGACCGCGTTACGTTTTTCTTCACCGCGTTTTTTAAGCCAGTAGCGTTTCCCACCACGCTCAAGCAGGTGCACATATTCTGTATTCTCACTATGCATGAGCTACTTTCTCTTTGTATAGCGACGTGATTACGTCGGTTATCCATTTAGTGATAGGCTTATTGGCATTTTTTTGAGCGTACGAAATTACAATTGGAGTGTCGGCCAATTGAGCCTTATCGAAATCTAGTTGTAGTGGCCTCAGTGCAGTGCGTGAGGGATCACAAATTCGAAGTGATGAAGGTAGCAACATTTGTGAGCTTTCAGCAGCTTGAATGGCTAACGAGATGCTGTCGGTTTGAAGTTTGATCTGTGGTACCCCACCAAGGGCGTTGCAGACGTGATTGAACTTTTCTTGCTTCTCATCCCAACTTGGTACAGACAAAGAGATAAAAGGGAAGTCACAGATGTCGCTCCAAGATAGTAATGATTTTTTAAATAGCGGGTGATTTGGTTGAGCAAACATCTGAAATTTATCTTCTGCGAATGTTTGTTGAATAATAGATTTAGGATAATGAGCAGAGAAGTAGTTGACGCCTAGTGTAGCTCTATCATCAAGAAATTGTTCGACAGCATTGGATTCCCACCCTTTCAAATACCAAGTTGCATTAGGTGCTGCTTGTGACAGCTTTTGAAAAATATCAATGCCGAATAGTTGCTGGGTTGGGTGGTTTAGGAAGATCTGATATTTTCCCGATAATAATTTTGGGTCAAAATCAAAGTTAGTACTTACCACTTGCTCAAGGCTATCAATAATCAAGGGAAGTTTAATAAGCAACTCGGCCATTAAAGCGGTAGGTTCAAGCTTATTGGCAATCCGAACATAAAGTTGATCATTTAGAGTCGTTCTATTTTTAGATAGGATCCGAGCGACTGCTGACTGGGATAGGTCAAGCCTTTCTGCAGTTAAATACGTATTCTTTGTTTCATTTAAATCGATCAATACTCGCATTGATCGAATGTCTAAGTTATCAATCATCCTTACACCACTTACGTTTACTATAGTTAGGTTCGTTGCTGATTAAGTTCGTTGCTAATTAGATTTAAAGCCCACCTTATGATGAGCTTTAAATTGTCCGTCCATGACTGCTGCTTTTTTAGAAGCGACAGTTTTTAGAAGCGCCAGTCAAAGCCGATTGATACTTTTGCTTCTTCACCACGTAGGTAATCTCTACCCGGTAATCCATTCAGTTCGTTGATCTTAATGTTGGTGTATTTACCTTCTAAGTAGATATTGAAGATCGCTCCACCAACTTGTGTACGTGTACCTTGCAATAGCATTATGTCGACCATCTCCATTTCTACACCGCCATAAGATGAGCCACCAAAGGCTTGGAACACTGTGTAGAAAGTGTCATTCCATGGTTGCAAACCATACAGGTTAACCGAAACCATGTGAGCGTCATCGCCACCAAGTACACTTTCTACAGCCCCTGAATTAATACCTGAGATGCTATTAAGTGCATTAAAGACACCTGCTTGACCAGTACCCGTTGAGTAACCATTCATTTCGTTGGGTACGATCGTTCCACGAATATTTTGTGCGATCTGTTTAGTGTCAAAATCAACGTACGAGTAATTTACAGAAGGAAATAACATAGTTTTATCGTTCGTTGCGGTCAGTGGTAGCATGTAGCCACCGGTATACATATTCGTTGTATCGGTGAGGTAGATATCCGCGTATACCCCACCAAAACGCTCATCAAAATTGGCTAAACGAAAGCGAAAATCTTCTGATTGACTAAAGTACTCCCCAATCATAATCGTTTGTGTTTGATACTCACCTTCACCATATAGGTTGTTAAAGCCACCACCGGCAACCAGTTTAATCTCACCTTCATGGTCGGTTGCAATGCCGCCACGCCATGCAGTATTACGCGGGTCAGCATCATGAACCTCATGAGACTCTTCTTCAGCGTAAGCGTTAATAGAAGCAAGCGTACAAGTTGTTAGTGCAAGGCTAAGTAGTTTTTTATTAAACGTGTTCATAGTTTTATCACCCGTATAAGAGCTTTCGCTCTAGAATCAAATTTAGGGTGATTATCAATAGCTTCAGTCGATATGTTAACGCCACTTATTGACATTCAGCAAGTCGGTATTCGACTGGGAAATATATAAATAATATTTATATTATTTAAGGTTATTGTTTTTAAAGTGATTTATTTTAATGGGTTGAAAATTGAGAGCTTTATTCCAAATGGAATAATCATTATTCCAATTAAAATTCGACTTGAAGTGGTGGCGGGTGGAGATAAGAGAGGATAAAAAGAACCTTGGATAAGGGTAAGAGTGCTGATAGGCATCAACACTCCTTTCATGATTGAGTTAGGTAAGCAGCGCTAATTCTGCTTTAACTCACTTAACACGTGGTGAAGAGAAGAGCGAACAAGAGGGGAGAGAGCCAGAACTTCTTCGCAGGGTTCAACTAAGTCTGGGATCTGGTAAGTGATCATCTCAGCTGCAATGGCCGAGCGAACGCCATTGTTGGAGTCTTCGAATGCCAAGCACTGTGTAGGGTCTATATTCAAACGTTGTGCTGCAAGCAAGTAAATTTCAGGATCTGGCTTACCATGCTTCACTTCACAACCTGTCGTCAGGTTATCAAAGAAGTGATCCAATCCAGCAAGCTTTAGTTTAATAGCAGCCACGTCTTTTTGTGTCGAAGTCGCAACCGCAGTGGGGATGTTGTTGGACTTTAACCAAGTGAGTAATTCAACCACGCCTTCCTTCACAGGGATCGCTTGGTGTTTTACCACTGCATTATATCGCTCCCGCCACTCAATATGCAGAGCGGGGTAATCAAGGTCAGGGCCGTAACCTTGGCGAATAACTTGCTCAATACCCGCGGAGTTACGGCCAATAATCGAGAGATAAACATCCTCTAAGAAAGACACATTTTGGGCTTGGCATGCTTGTTTAAAAATCGACATGCAGACTCGCTCGGTATCGAGAAGTAATCCATCCATGTCAAAAATCGCGGCTTGAAAATTCATAGAGTTCGTATCGTTTATCTATCCAAAAAAGAGTGGGCATTGTGGCATGTTTAATTATAGACGACTACAAATGCGAGCCATTTGTTATCTACAAGACTGAATGTTAATCGAGTGAAATGAATGTGTAATTGTAAGGTAGCCATTTAGTGGTAATTTATGTGAATTTTGAGCTTGGAATTATCTAGATCAATGAATGTGCGATTAATCGTTTTTTGCATCGTTTCAATCGATATTTTTCAATAATTAACCCTCGACAATGAGGCTTATGAAAAGGTAATGTCACACGAAATTAACCTTAATATTAGTATGGTATTTACTTTACTAATGTGTGCTTACGGGACGGTAAGTGGCAGGGTATAGATAAAATAAAGAAAAGGTTTTATAGCGACGCATCAAGAATATTGCCGCTATTTCAATGGCCTAGAATATAAATGGAAGTAACGTCTCTTATTGAGCGAGGAAAATATGGTTCAAATTGTCATCGATGGCAAGTTTAGGATTGTTGAAGAAGGTCAATCACTACTAGAAGCATCAAAAGTATGTGGGTTAGAAATCCCTTCTCTTTGTGGTCTTAACAAATCGTCAGATAAGATCCCATGCGATCTCTGCGTTGTTGAAGTCGAAAGTGGCGGCATGAAGCGCTCATGTGAAATGGAAGTGTATGATGGATTAAACGTGATTACACAATCACAAGCCTTAACCGATCATCGCAAGCATGCGTTAAATCGTATTATGACTGACCACTACGCTGACTGTGAAGCGCCATGTAAAACAGCATGCCCCGCGGGCGTAGACATTCAATCCTACCTGTACTACATCGCTCAAAATGATCATAAAAAAGCGATAGAAGTAATAAAGCGTACACTACCAATGCCTTTATCTATTGGTCGTGTTTGCCCTGCATTTTGTGAAACAGAATGTCGCCGAAATCTTGTTGATGAGTCTATTGCGATTCGTCAGCTAAAACGTCACGCAGCTGATGCCGATTTAACCGCACAAGAGAGCTATACACCACCGAAAAAAGCCGACAAAGATAAGTGTGTCGCTATCGTTGGTGGTGGGCCGGGCGGGTTAACCGCAGGTTACTATCTTTCAAACGAAGGTTATTCAGTCACCGTATTTGAATCGATGCCGAAAGCGGGTGGTTGGCTTCGTTACGGTATACCAGAGTACCGTCTACCAAAGAGCATTCTTGATAAAGAAATTGAGCTGATGTGCCGTAATGGCATGGAAATCAAAACCAATCAAAAACTGGGCGAGCAGATCACGCTGTCTCAGTTAAGTGAAGATTACGATGCCGTGTGTTTAGCCGTTGGTGCATCGGCTGCGGTAGAGATGAATTATACAGGTAGTGATTTTGATGGCTGCTATTTAGGTGTTGATTACCTAAAAGATTACGTCACAGATCAGAACTACACGACAGGTAAGAAAGTCGCCATTATTGGTGGTGGTAACACCGCGATCGACTGTGCTCGTACTGCGGTTCGTGATGGCGCGGACACCACACTTATCTATCGCCGGACTCGCGATGAGATGCCAGCTGAAGATTATGAAATCGAAGAAGCGGAACATGAAGGGGTGAAGTTTCACTTCCTAACTAACCCTGTTGAGAATATAGCGGATGAAAACGGGCGAGTTAAAGAGATTCGCCTTGAGCGCATGAAGCTTGGTCCTGCCGATGCTTCTGGCCGTCGTAGCCCAAAACCGACCGGAGAATACTTCATTGAAGCGTTCGATACGGTTGTGGCTGCGGTTTCTCAAAAGCCAGATCTGAGTTTTATGGATAACGAGTCGCTTGAGATTCCGTTAACTCGTTGGAACACCGCCGATGTAAACCCAGATACTATGCACAGTGGTACGGGCAATATCTTTAGCATTGGTGATTTTCGCCGTGGCCCTGCAACGGCTGTAGAAGCGGTTGGCGATGGCCGTATTGCGGCTGAAGCGATGGATCGATTCTTTAATGGCGATATGGAAAACATTCCAGTTACGCCATTTAATTCTCGTAAAGAGAAAAAGCTGAAGCAGATTGATCCCCTTCAATTCGAAAATTTGCAAAAAATCGCACGAGTTATCATGCCAGAACTCACAGCAGAGCAGCGTGAACAGAGCTTTGAAGAAGTGGAAACAGGCTTTGATAATGCCGATGCAATTGCAGAAGCAGCTCGATGCCTAGAGTGTGGCTGTCAGGCAAATACCGCGTGTGACTTGCGTGATTATTCGACTGAGTATGGCGCGGTTCAGACATTCAAACCTACGGAACAATTAAGTCAAACCGTTGAGATGCAATCGGATGATTACTGGCAGCAACTTCGAAGTAAAGATGCGCGCCAAAAGTGCGAGATTGATACAAGCTCAGAGTTTGTTGTCTTTGATGCTAACCGCTGTATTAGCTGTGGCCAATGCGTTCAAGCGTGTCGTGAAGAGTCTGTTCATGGCGTTCTAAGCTTTATGACCAACAAAGACGGTACGCCAGCCTCTCGCCCAGAGTGTCGCCCTAATTTTGGTGCAAATGGCACTGCAATGGGAGATTCTAACTGTGTTCAATGTGGTGCGTGTGTTCAGGCTTGCCCTACTGGCGCAATGTATGATGCTCGGGACCGATCTCAAGGTCGAAAAGAGAACCTAAAAGCCGTTGATACCATCTGCACTTATTGTGGTGTGGGTTGTAAATTGACTATGTTTGTTGATGAAGCAAACAATAAGATCAAATACGTTGAAGGTGCTGATTCACCAGTTAACGAAGGCATGCTGTGTGTTAAAGGTCGCTTCGGTTTTGATTTTATCTCTGATGATACTCGTTTAACTACGCCACTGATTCGAAAAGATGGTTGGCTACAGCCTGCTTCATGGGAAGAGGCGATTTCTCTCATTGCTGAAAAGTTTGGTTCAATCAAACAGAGCTTTGGTGGCAACGCCCTAGCGGGTTTCTCATCAGCAAAAACCACCAATGAAGATAACTACGCATTCCAGAAGTTCATTCGTCGTGAACTAGGCACGAATAACGTCGACCACTGTGCTCGTCTATGTCACGCATCAACAGTGACAGGTCTTGAAGCGTCACTTGGTAGCGGGGCAATGACTAACGATATTCCGAGTATCAAACACTCGGATGTTATCTTTATTATTGGCTCTGACACGACAGCCGCTCACCCAATCATTGGCTCGCACATCAAACAAGCGGTTCGTCATAATGGCGCGCGCTTAGTAGTTGCCGATCCAAAACGCATTGATATTGCAGACCATGCAGAGCTTTACCTTGCTCACCGTCCGGGTACCGATGTGATGTTGCTCAACGGTGTAATGCAGCAGATCATTAAGCACGGTTGGTATGATCAAGAGTACATTGAAGAGCGTGTTGATGGCTTTGATACCCTACTGCAAGAGGTGATGTCACCAAACTACTCCCTTGAAAAAGTGGAGCTTGTGACGGGCGTTAAGGCTGACGATATCTTCGCTATGGCGCGTTTGATTGGTACGGCAGAGCGTACGGCGGTGTACTACTCAATGGGCATCACGCAGCACACGACGGGGCACGATAACGTTCGTTCTATTGCTAACCTGCAGCTACTGTGTGGCAACATTGGTATTGAAGGTGGCGGTATTAACCCATTACGTGGTCAATCAAACGTTCAAGGTGCCTGTGACATGGGCGCGCTGCCAAACAACTACCCAGGCTATCAGAAAGTGTACAACCCAATGGTACGTCAGAAGTTTGCTATGGAGTGGAACGTCTCTGATCTACCAGCAGAGATTGGTTTAACCCTTACTGAAATCATTGATGCAGCGTGTAAACGCGATGTTCGTGGTTTGTATGTCATGGGCGAAAACCCAGTACTAAGCGATCCAAACCAAGCGCACGTTATCGAAGGACTTGAAGCACTTGATTTCTTAGTCGTTCAAGACATCTTCCTAACCGAAACGGCGCAGTATGCCGATGTGGTTCTTCCATCCACCTCATTTGCCGAAAAAGCGGGTCACTTTACTAATACTGAGCGTCGTGTTCAGCGTTTAACGCCAGTGGTAAATGCGCCGGGAGAAGCGAAAGAAGATTGGAGAATCATCCAAGACATTGCTATTGCGATGGGCAGTGATTGGGATTACAAAAACGTAATGGATATCACCAATGAGATCGCTCGCGTAACGCCTCAGTATGGTGGTTTACGTTGGGAGGCGATAACAGCGGAAGGGGTTCAATGGCCAAGTAACAAGAAGAACCCTGACGGCACGCGTATTATGCACCAGACTCAGTTTACCCGTGGTCGTGGTCAAATGGAGGCGATTCCGTTTAGGTACGCAGCAGAGCTTCCTGATGAAGACTACCCGCTAGTACTAACAACAGGCCGTGTGCTTGAGCAGTTCCATACCGGCACAATGACACGTAAAACCAAAGGGCTTAATAACCTTGCAGGTCCACGTGCGATGGTGAGTGTGGCGGATGCGGAAGAACTAGGAATCACCAACGGTCAGATGCTGCGTGTTTCAACGCGACGTGGTTGCATTGAAATTGCCGCGTTTATTACTAAGCGTATGCAAACGGGCGTTGTGTTTATTCCATTCCACTTTGTAGAGTCACCAGTGAACCGATTAACTTCTACTGCAACGGATCCACACGCTAAGATCCCTGAGTTCAAGGTTGCTGCCGTTAAGGTTGAAGCGCTTGTACCGGGTGAAGTGGATTGTGAATGCAATGATGTCGTGTCTATGTAATTGATGTAACATCGCTCGATAAAAAAGGCTCGCTTGCTGATACCAGCAAACGGGCTTTTTTATGTGAGGAGGATAATTTGAGCAAGTCGCGTTAACTTTTAGGTGTTTGAAGGCTAATAATCAGAAAGTTCAAGTTCCCTTTTCTTCCAATTCACTCGGCTGTTACTAGAGCGCCTATATTATCGACATAAGTCACACTTCTATCTTCGCGTACTTTCTATTGATTCAATAAATGATTAACTTATCTTCAAAATAATGAAGATAAGTTAATCATGACTGTAAAATACATCAGTAAAGAAGGCTCAGCGATTATGAATATCGCTCAATATTTGATGACAACCGCAGAAGGTGATCGTCTAAGAACGATTGACCTGCTCTCTGAAGAGTTTTCAGTTTCTGTTGGCTTTATTCAAAAAGCACTCACAACCATCGAGCAACGTGGAGCTGTGGTACTTTCAAAACAGGGTCGAAACGGAACGTTTATCTCTCAACTTGATTATCGTGAGTTGGTTTCTTGTGCCGGGCTAAACAATGTCGTTTGTGCTATGCCACTACCTTACACGCGCCACTACGAAGGTTTGGCAAGCGGATTGAAAGATCAAATCGGTGACTTACCGTTGTATTTTGCGCATATGCGTGGGGCGAGCGTTCGCGCTGAGTGTTTAAGAAATGGCACTTATGACATTGCTATTATGTCCAAATTAGCCGCTAGAGAGCTTGCTGGTGGCCTTGTCACTGCGATTGATTTGGGCGCACATTCATACTCGCATGAACATAGACTCATTTTTAAAAAAGGCTGTTATGACAGCATTTGCCGTGTCGGCGTAGATCCTGATTCACCAGACCAAAAGATTCTCACAAGTGAAGCGTTTGCTAATAAAGAGATTGAAATTGTTGAAATACATTATGGTGAAAGTTTAACTCACTTAACCAATGGCGATATTGACGCAGTCGTATGGTTACCGGAAGCGATTGACATGGATAAATACGGCCTTGATGAACTGTCTTTGAGCCATACACCATCATGTAAAGATGCGTCAGAGGCCGTCATGCTCGTTAATGGTACGTCGTCGAGCATAACGATTTTACTAAGAAAGCTGCTGAACACCGGGCAGTTGCGAAGCCATCAACAATCTGTGGTCAGTGGCAGTATTACCCCGAGCTATTAAGTGCAGATAAATAATTACTGTCTATTAAGTAACGAAACTTAGGAATTAACATGGAACAACGATTTTCATTATTGCTGCAAGCAAACGCTATCAGTCAGCAAGCACATGATAACTGCTTACGAACTATCACTTTAATAGACAGTGAACTCGGTTTGCCACATGACAATGAGCAGTACCAAATGGCAGTCACGCATTTGTCTCGAGCCGCCGATCGTCTTTGGCAAGGAGAACCGATAGAGGAAGGGCTTGATGCTGATATTCTTGATGAAATCCATCAAGATCCAGATGTAAAAGTAATCATGGGTCTTCACGAAAAGATACTAGATTCGATGGCTTTAAGTAATGTCTGCTCTAAAGAAGAAGGCTTTCTAATCGCCAATGTTTACGCGTTATATCAGCTTAGTAAATCCATAGAAGCGTAGGAGCTCCTCCATGATAGACAGCACAGGTTACACATATTGCCACGAACATTTGCATATTGATTTGTCTCCTCAAAAAGGTGATATCGATTGCCGATTGGATCAGTACCAACTGCTTTGTGATGAAATGAAAACGCTTCAAGAACGTGGTGTCCGTAATATTGTAGAAGTCACCAATTCTTTTATGGGGAGAAATCCTCATTTTATTGAAAATTTAATAAATGACACAGGGATTAACGTCTTACTTTCTACTGGATTTTACATTGAAGGCTTCTTCCCAGAATTCTTGTACAAGATGAGTGTCGAAGAGATAGCCAAAGGGATGATTGATGAGATAGTCGATGGTATCGACGGCTCTTCCCTTAAAGCTAGCGTCATTGGAGAGATAGGAAGCAGCGAAAATGGTTTCACAGATACCGAGAAAAAGGTCTTTCGTGCTGCGGCGATCGCACACCTAGAAACAGGAAAACCTATTTCAACACACCAATCAATGAGCACTATGGGCAAGGCACAAATTGAATTACTTCAAAGCTGCAATGTTCCAATGAACAAAGTCACCATTGGTCACTGCGATCTACGAGATAACTTGGATGATATCGTCTGGATGCTCGATCAAGGCTGCTATGTGCAATTCGACACGATTGGCAAAAATAGTTACTACCCCGATACACACCGAGCAGAATCGCTGCGGACTTTGTGTGAACGAGGATATGCCGAGCAAATCATGCTTTCAATGGACATCACCCGTCGTTCTCATCTGAAGGCGAATGGCGGCCTTGGCTTTAGTTACCTAATTGATGAATTCCTTCCCTTGCTAAAACAGCGTGGGATTACTGACCACCAAATCAGCACCATGTTACAAGCTAACCCTACACGCTTATTTGGATAAAGAGCGACATGCTCATAAATAAAAGGACATAACATGAAAAAAATCGCTATTGCAGGTTTGCAACGAGAGCAAATTCGAGACCAGATAGAAGCCTGTGTGCCTGACACTTTCGAATGTCATATTCTGACGGATATGGATGCAGCGATGAAAGTGAAGGCTGGAGAAATGGACTATTTCATTGGGTGTTGTAATACCGGTGCAGGTGGCGCATTGGCCATGGCTATTGCCATTATTGGTTTCAATCAAAGTTGCACTATCGCTAAACCAGCTATCAAAGCGAAGGAAGAGCAAGTGGTCGACTTTATCGAGAAAGGCTACGTTGCATTTGGCCTTTCTGTCGAACATATCGAGCATGCTGTACCCATGCTTACCCGCTTACTCGCTGAAAAGTAGGAACCAATTATGGATATAATGCACATTGGACTCGTTGCCACATTATGCGCAATGACCGCGTTAATCGCGAATATGAGCGCCGCGGTTTTTCATGATGGAATTCGACCGATATTGCCTCAATTAGTTGAAGGTAACATGACTCGACGTGACGCTGGCTCAGTCGCTTTTGGTCTGTCGATAGGTTTCGTCGCGTCCGTTGGTATTTCGTTTACGTTATCAACAGGGCTACTCAACCCTTGGCTATTGTTCTTACCCACTGATATTCTTGGTGTTATGATCGGCAGTCGCTTTTTAGCCGCCGCGGCTGGTGGGTTATGGGGAGTGCTTGTTGTCACCTCACTTGCTGGTGTTAATGCAGTGCTTACCGGACTACCTGTCGACGCTCTCGGCGCATTGGGTGAATTAGGTACGCCGGTCATGTCAGCTTTCGCTCTGTTTCCTCTATTGGCTATCTTTTACCAGTTTGGTTGGAGAGCAGGGGCTATTGCGGCCGTTGTTATCTTAATGTCTCGCCTAATGATCATTAAGTTCACTGGTATTTACCCTGAGTCAATTCAGATCTTTGTCGGTATGTTAATGCTGGTTTTGTTTGCCATTCGTAAAGATTTATCTGACCGTAAAAAAGGCATTGAAGTACCTAATATGTCTGGGCTACATGGGCTCTTTGATGAGCGGACCAAACGAATCGTAAAGAACTTGCCTTTTTTAGCCGTTACAGGGGCATTAATAGCGGCTGTATCTAACATCGGGATTTTTGCCGGGTCAGAGGTTTCAATCTACTCACTTGCAGAGGCATACAATATTACAGAACCTGAAGCGCACGATGCTGCCATCAAGCAAGTTGCGTTATCTGAGTTCATGCGTGGCCTTGGTTTCATTCCGCTTATTGCAACAACGGCACTAGCAACCGGTGTATATGGTGTTGTCGGAATGACGTTTGTTTTCGTTGTTGGCTATCTATCACCAAACATGCCAGTCGCGGCTTTACTTGGGGCCATAACGATTTGTGGCGAAGTTTTCCTATTGCGTAGTATTGGCCGTTTCTTGGAGCAATTTCCGTCAATCAGAAATGCATCTGACAATATTCGAAATTCCATGAATACTTTAATGGAGTTTGCTTTATTAATTGGTGGTGTGCTGGCGGTAATGAAAATGGGGGCAACAACGGGATTCACTATTTTCGCTATCTTGTTCTTCTTAAATGAAGTACTTGGCCGACCAATATTGAAAATCGCTGCACCAGCCGTCGCTGCCATTTTAACAGGTGTTATTCTTAACGTTCTTCATGTATTAGGTCTGTTCGCTTTGTAATTAATATCAAAATTACCCAGTTATCTTATTAAGGAAAAGGTATTGAGCTGATCATCAGCTTTATATAACAACCCAGCTTTTATTATTAACTCGTTATTAAGCAAGTACATCAGAAATGATGTGCCGGATTAGCTCATGCCTAAAAAAGGGGAGAATATGTTTTTAGATGCGTTAGAACAGCAAAATCCCAATTTAATTAATGCCACACTTGCACTATTTAAACAGGGAAAGTTGCAACCGGATACCACCGTTATTGACGTAGACCAAGTGATTGACAATGCAAAGTTGATGAAACGTATTGCTGATGACAATGGAATACAATTGTATGCCATGACCAAGCAGATTGGTCGTAATCCAGAAATTGCTAAGCGACTTGTCGCAGAGTGCGGCTATAAAGGTCTTGTGTGTGTTGATTTTAAAGAAGCGCGCACCTTAGCTTCTCATGGTTTACCGATAGCTAACGTTGGGCATTTAGTTCAGCCACCAAGTAATATGATTAAGTCTTTGGTGTCGGATGTAAAACCCCAGGTCATGACTGTTTACAGCCTTGAGAAAGCACAACAGATTTCAAACGCTGCTGTAGAGGCCGGTAGAAAACAGGGGCTATTGCTTAAGTTTTACCACAGTAGAGATAAGCTTTACGTCAATCAGGAAGCTGGATTTGCATTGTCCTCGGTGGAAGAGGTCGTGAGTGCAATACAGGCGATGCCGGGTGTTTATATTGAAGGGGTCACCCACTTCCCATGTTTTTTGTACGATTCGGTTAAAGAAGAAACACAACCAACACCAAACCTAGTGACTTTGTTAGAAGCCAAAAGAGCACTAAATGCATTAGGGATTCCTTGCGCTCAAGTTAACGCGCCTTCCTCTACTAGCTCAGAGACAATTCCAATGTTGGCTGAGTTTGGATGTACGCATGGAGAGCCGGGACATTCGCTTACTGGTACAACTCCAGCCAACGCGGTTAATCCCCAAAAAGAGCATATTTCGATGCTCTATCTCAGTGAAATATCGCATCATTACGAAGAGGACAGTTACTGTTTTGGTGGTGGTTATTATCGCCGAGGATTACTCGAAAATGCCAACATCTATCAGAATAATGAGTATCAACGTGTTCCGATATTTAATGATGAAACGGACAGCATTGATTACCACCTTCGCATTCCTGGGCACCACTCAATTGGTGAGCCAGTCATTATGGCTTACCGAACTCAAGTCTTTGTGACGCGTAGTGATGTCGCGTTGATAGAAGGAGTATCTACAGGCAATCCGACGCTTCTTGGCATTTATGACGCATTAGGTAATGAGGTGCAAAATGGCTAGATTTATTGTGGTTGTCTTGGATGGTTTCGGAGTGGGTGAAATGCCCGATGTCGTTGATGTAAGGCCGCAAGATTGTGGGTCTGATACGGCAGGAAAGCTGCTCTCTCACTTTCCTCTTAAGCGTTTACCTGTTTTGGAAACGCTTGGGCTGCAAAATGTTGTAGCGAATAAATCCTCTGTTATGACAGTTAATCTTTCAGCTAATACTGGGCGATCCAACCTAGCCCATGAAGGAGGGGATACCTTTATGGGGCATCAAGAAATAATGGGCACGTTTCCAAAACCGCCACTCACTCAGCCCTTTCAGGTCGCATTGCCTGAGGTTGAAGCTGAATTAATAAAACACGGATACAGCGTCTGCCGTCATACTCAACAAGGGTTATCACTCTTAGTTGTGAATGAAGGGGTCATTATTGGTGATAATCTAGAAGCCGATTTAGGCCAAGTTTATAACCTGACCTGCAATTTCAATGTTATTTCTTTTGAAATATTGTTAGATATTGCTGCGGTTGTACGAGCTTCTAACCCTGTCAGTCGAAATATCGCCTTTGGTGGAAATATTCAGGTAGAGCGCGGTGCCAGCAATATAAACTTAGATACAGACAACATGGTCGCAATGAGTAGCATTTATAATGCCATTGAAGTCAAAAATAATGCAGAAGGGAAAGCTACTTATATCGGTGTTAACTCTCCTGAAACAGGAGCATACGAAAATGGGTTTCAAGTCGCGCATTTGGGTTATGGCGTTAATGCCAAGACTCAAGCCCCCTGGCTATTGCGTGGTAGCAATATAAAGACGTGGCTGTATGGAAAAGTTGCAGATATCGTAGAGAATACCTATGGCGAGTCGTATACGTCAATTGTGGATACTGACGAAGTATTCCGCCTGTTAAACCACGATCTATCTGTAGAAAAAACAGGGTTCTTTTGTGCTAACGTTCAAGAGACGGATTTAGCAGGTCATCAGCAAGATCCTAAACAGTATTGGCGAACTCTAGAAAAGGCGGATCGAGGTCTTGGTGAAGTTATTGAACAGATGACCGAGCAGGATATATTGATTGTAATGGCCGATCACGGTAATGACCCTTTCATTGGTCATGCCAAACATACCCGAGAACAAGTTCCTTTACTTGCCTATAAAAAAGGAAAACAGGCTTTAGATTTAGGTGTGCGAACAACCATGTCTGATGTAGGGGCAACGGTATGTGCTTTCTTTGATTCAGATCTACCAGAGAATGGAACGGTGATAATTCAACTATTAGATGAAGAGACTGGTTAAGATTGCGATGTTCGATTTGGGACGTTTATGTATCTATAGTGTGGGGCGATTTGGATAGCTATGTATAAAATAGCGGTGTATCAAATAGCCCCTTCTGTATTTACGGCAAATAAACTTATCGTGCAATACACATTGGTGAACCCGCTATCGGATCTTGAACAACCTTAGCATCAAGGCTAAATACACTTTCCAATAGCTGCTCGGTAAAGACTTGTTCTGGCGAGCCTTGAGCGACTAACTGCCCCTGATTTAAGACCACCAAATGATCACAATAACGACAGGCTTGATTTAAGTCATGTAAAACAACAATCACGGTTTTACCTTGTCGGTTCATATCACGCATTAATTTCATCAGTTCAATTTGATGGGAAAGGTCGAGATACGTTGTTGGCTCATCTAGCATCACCACTTCTGTATCTTGAGCTAAGATCATCGCAATCCAAGCTCGTTGACGCTGACCACCTGAGAGTGATTCTATCTTTTGCTCCGCGAGTGAAAATACCCCCGTTTCGCGCATCGCTTGGTCGACTTTTTCTTTATCGTTGTTGGTAAGCCTTCCCCAGTGAGATATATAAGGAGAGCGGCCATATTCAACTAACTTACGCACCGTTACACCTTCTGGACTAACGACCACTTGGGGTAGCATCGACAATCGCTGAGCGAGTAATTTATCTTTAATAGCCGATAGCGATTGGCCTTGAATCAAGATATTTCCGGCTGATATACGATTGATTCTCGACAGTGCTTTTAGCAAAGTCGATTTACCGCAACCATTAGGGCCAATTAGGGCTGTAATTTTGCCTTCTGGGATATTGAGCGATAAATTTTCAATGATGGTTTTATCACCATAGGCGACCGAAAGTTGCTGAGTCGTGATCATTACCAACCCTTATAACGTTGCAGTAAAAAAATAAAATAGGGTGCACCAATCAGCGAGGTAAGCACACCAGCGGGCAATTCAATGGGTGGCTGAATGCCTCGGGCAAGTACATCTGAAGCAAGCACCAATAGCGAACCGATAATGGCAGCGCCGGGCAGCAATAACTTATGATTATGGCCAAAGAGCATTCGAGAAAGATGCGGTGCTAGCAGGCCAACAAAACTGATGGTGCCGCACACAGAGACACTCACGCTGGCCAATATTACCGCACAGCCCAGCGCAAGAAGCTGAATTTTATTTGGAGAAACGCCAAGCGATGCAGCGGTTTCTTCACCAAGGCCCATAATATCAAGCCGCCAAGCGAGCCAGTAAGAGAGCGGAACTAGTAGCGCTAGTGTCCACCAAATGAAAGGCACTTGCTCCCAATTTCGTCCCCATAAACTGCCTGTTAACCAGATCATGGCGGTGTTGATCTCAATGGGGTTAACAATCATTAGAAAATCGATACCACTGCCTAAAAAAGCACTGATGGCAATACCAATAAGCGCAAGCCTAGCAGGGGTCGGATTAGAAAGGTAAGCGAGTGCTAAAATCATGAGTGCTGCCGCAACGCCGCCAGTTAGGGCGGATATAGGCAACCAAATTAAAGGGGCACTTGGCCAATAGACCAACAGCGCGGTCGCTGCTAACCCTGCACCAGCACTAATGCCCATGAGATCAGGTGATGCAAGCGGGTTACGAATGATCCCCTGTACTAGAGCCCCGGAAAGACCCAGCCCAGCGCCAACACCAATCGCCAGAATAAATCGAGGTAGCCGATATTGATTAATGATGAAGTCTTGTTCGCTCATTGACGTCAGCGCACTAAACACCTCATAGATGGAGAGATCCACTGCGCCGACAAAGAGGCTCGAAAACCCTATCAGAAAAGTAACTAGAGCCAAGGCAGACAACGTTTTGTACTGACTCATAAGCGGCTCCGAACAGCTAATAGAATAAAGCAAGGGGTGCCAATTAACGCGGTGATCACGCCCACTGAAGTCTCTGATGGAAATGCGATGCCTCGCGATAATCCGTCGGCCCAGACTAAAAGCAAGGCACCACAAAGCGCGCTTGCTGGAATCAATACTAGGGTATTGTTACCCACTAATTGACGAGCTACGTGCGGCACAATAAGCCCAACAAAGCCAATCGGTCCTGCTACGGAAACGCTCACACCAGTCAGAAGAACTATGGCAATGCAGGCTGCAATACGGGTTAAGCCTACGTTAAGCCCCAGCCCAGTAGCCACGTCATCTCCTAACGCCAATAGATTTAAGTTTCGGCTGATTAAGATGGCCAATACTAATCCAACAGCACTGGCGGGCCAGAGCTGATGCCACTGAGACCAATCGACATTCGACACCGTACCAGAGAGCCAATAGATCACGCTGTAAGCCTTATCATCAGCTAAGATCACCGAAGCTCGCGTTAGCCCAATGAGCAGTGCATTGACCGCAACACCAGCCAAGACAAGTTTAAGTGGGTGTGGCCGAGCAGAAAAGAATCCACCCAGTAGCATAACCAGCGCACCGCTCAGCACGCCCCCAGTGGTCGCCACCACCACACCAGGTAGTGTGTTGAGTGACAGTAAACCAACACTGGCCATTGCCATGCCACAAGCTGCCCCGGCATTAATGCCAAGAACAGAAGGTGAGGCGAGGGGGTTGCGTGTCATGCCTTGCATTAATACACCAGCCACTGCAAGGTTTGCACCAATCAACATGCTGGCGTAAACCCTTGGCGCGCGCAGAGTCGCGATAATTTGCTGCTCCATGCTTGAGGCATCAAAAGCAAATAAGTAACCCCAAAGGTGCTGCTTTGATAAGGTAAAACTAGACCAGCTGATCATGGAAAAGCAAAAGCCGGCAAACAAGATGCCGGCTATCGCAACAAAGTAGGAAGAAACTCTATTCATGATTAGTTTGTTAATATGCTCTCAAGATTTTGAGCAATCCCTTCCGCCGCCAACATGCCGCGATTCAATGACCACAGTTCAGGAGAGACCTTTACCGCTTGCTCTTTTTGGCTCACAGTCAACATTTTGTATAACGGGTTATTTTGCCAATCGTCGACCACAGTTTGCTCAGAGTATGGGCCAAGTAGTAGCCAATCAGGATTGGCTTTTAACAGCTGCTCAAAACTGGTTGGGAGATACGCTTTTTCGGTTTGATTTGGAATGGGGCTATTGAGGCCAAGCTCAGTGATGACACCACCTGCGTAAGAAGCAGGTCCATGCATCCACATTCCTTTCTCTGTGATGACTGCAAATTGAATAGTCTCTTGGTTGGCGAAGCGCTGCTTGTATGCCTCCATTGTGGCTTTATGCTGAGCAATACGAGCCTGCATCTGCTGCTCTTTATTAACCACAATGCCGACAATGGCAGCTGCTTCTAAATTCTCTTGATAGGTTTCACCACGGCTTTTGAGCAGCAAAGTTGGTGCAATACGATTCAGGTCTTCATACACAGCCGTATGTCGCTCTACATCTGCGATGATCAAATCAGGCTTAAGCTCTGCGATCACTTCCAAGCTAGGCTGAGAGCGTACACCCACAGAAGTCCAAGGCTTGATCACCTCACGTACAGCAGGGATCACGCGTTCTATTTTCTTGTCATCAGCAATGCCGACTGGGGAGATATTCACTGCCGCTAACGCATCAACAAACGAATATTCCAACACTACAATTCTTTCCGGTGTACCCGAGATTGAAAACGTACCGTGTTCATCGGTGACAGTACGCTGATCTGCAGTGGCAACCTGAGCGTAAAAAAGTACAGTGATAGAAAAAAGTGTTTTAAACAAGAGTCCTTTGTTCATAGCAAATATCCATGGAAAAGTAGTGGATTGAATACTATTTTATATTGTAATGATAATCAATATCATTTTTATTTATGGGTTGGGAAAGAGGTTTAATCATGAACGTTTTCCATTGCGCTGATTCTCTGCTGGTTGGCAAAAATCCGAGTTTATTGTAAATCGTTATATCGACTAGTCATCAAACTATCACTTAGTGAAATTAAAAAATTCACATCATATTCTGGAATATATGCCTATTGGTGCTATTAATTAAGTTGCATGCATTTGATGATGAGTGTTGTAACTAGTATCTATAAAGATGGGCTTCATCCCTGCAAGCACAAAGAAACCGATTATCTAAAAATCACTTATCGACATCGACCTTCCTAAAATGGCTTATATAGGAATGGTTATTTGAGGTTTTTGTTAAAAATTCTAATTTTTCAATAAATTACGGACATAAAATTATTATAAGGAACGTTTAATGGCTAAGGATAATGCAATGCTCCCTTTGTATGGGCGCAGCGAGTTTAAACAAGGTGTGCCAAAACTGAGGATACCTAAAGAACCAATGGCTCCAGAATCGGCTTATAGAATGATAAAAGACTCCCTGAATCTTGATGGAAGTCCTGCACTGAATCTCGCGACCTATGTCAACACTTGGATGGATGACTACGCAGAGAAGCTTATTCACGAAAACCTAGATAAAAACTTCATCGACCATGAGGAGTATCCACAAAGCTCCTTAATTGAAAAGCGACTCGTTCGAATGATGGGCGATATGCTTGGAACCGAGTTTGCCCCGGAAGATACTGACCCAGATACAGGTAAGGGCTTTTACGGTTCGGTAACGGTTGGCTCTTCCGAAGCGATAATGTTAGCGCTGATTGCACACCGTAAACATTGGCAAAACTGTAATAAAGGCATTAAAGATGAAGATGGAAAAATAGCTACACAAGGTAATAAAAACCGTCATCCGTTGGATCGCCCATTTTTACTGATGAGTACTCACGTACACAGTTGTTGGGATAAATATTGTCGTTATTACGATGTCGGTGCTTTATACGTTTCAATGGGGGCAGATAAATACACCTTGACGGGTGGCGATGTCGCTGAGGTTCTCAATTGTCCGATAGAAGACAGCCCCTATAGAAAGGATATCATCAATCTTTGTGAGTACCCTGATGAGTACCTTCCAACCTTAGATAAGAGAACGGTAGGTGAGCTTGTGATGGCGGTTGGCTCTATTGCGGGATCGACATTTACTGGTAATGGTGACGATACTGCAGGAATAGATAAAGTGGTAGACGATTATTGCAACCGTTTCTCACACGAGACTAAAGTTGATATCCCAATTCATATTGACGGTGCAAGCGGCGCCTTTATGCTTCCGTTTACGAACAAACGCGCTGAAAAGAAGATGCGAAAAGAAGAAAGGGAGCATAAGAAAGAGGTAATCAATTTCCAGGGCACCAAACGGGTACGCTCGATTAACGTCTCTAACCATAAGTTTGGGATGGTATACCCTGGAATGGGGTCAGTGATATTTCGTAATAAAGATGTTGTTGATAAGGATCTTATCTATGACATTACTTACCTTGGTGGCAGTTTCGTCGATTACACGGTGAACTTCTCGAGAGGTTCGGGCGTCATTATCAGCCAATATTACAACTTCTTGAGCTGGGGGCGTCAAGGGTACCAAGCTGTATTGAATAACTGCATGGACAATACCGACCACCTCATTAAATGCATATCTGATAACCCAACTCTTAATAAAATTTTCACTCCTATTAGTGACAACCTTCACTACCCGATTGTGGTCTTTAAACGAGACGAGCGTAAGGGTGGGTATGCTTGGAACATGTCTGATTTCGCTGATGAAATGCGCGAGTATGGCTGGATCATCGCTTGCTATAAGCTGCCGACTACCGACCCAGAAAATGCCGATGGTTCCTATGTGTTTCGAATCGTAGTGCGACAGGTGATTACCTCAGAGCAAATTGAGTCTATGGCTACCCACATGACAATGGTTGTTGATGAGCTAGAAAAGCTTGATCGTAAATCGCTTCAGATCCTACGCATTCAAAAACGTACTGTTTATACAGCATCAAGAATCTAAGGAGGCATGGAATGGGAATCAAGAAAGATCAAATAAATTGCCATGGCAACATGTGTTCCAAAGGTGAAACCATCAAGGACTGTCGTTACCCAATGGTGAAAATGAGCCTAACTGGTACTGAGCCTCCTAGATCCGGTGAGGGGCTGCGTATTGCAGTCTATCAGGGAGAGGGGTTAGCGGGAGACCAAAAAGCCATTGATTACAACCTTAAGTGTTTAAAAGAGTGGGCGGAAAAAGCGGCCAGTTATCAGGCTCAGATATTGGTACTGCCAGAGCTTTTTCTTTGTGGCTATAACATTCTACCTGACGACATCGATAAGGTTGTTCGAACGGCCTCTCAAGTACAGGACCTTGTGGGTTCCATCGCGATGAAAAACGAGATCGCTATCGTTTGCCCTTATGCAGAGCTAGACCCTGACACGGGAGAGCATTTCGATACCATCTTGATGCTAGATAAAGGGGGAGAGATCCTTCGTAACTATCGTAAGTGTCACCTGTGGGGAGTGGAAGAAAAAGCGAACTGGAAATACCCCTATGTGGACGACCCTAAAAAGGCATACCGCCCTTTCAAGGTAAACGGAATTAATGTCGGTCTGATCAACTGTTATGAGGCTGAGTTCCCAGAGGTATACCGAGTTTACGCACTGAAAGGGACTCAGGTAGTAATTGCACCAACGGCTGCTGATGTGGGGACGGTTGATAAGGACGGTGTTTTTGCTAGCTCTTGGATCTATCCAGACATATCGAAAACGGCCATTCCGGTTAACGCCTACAGTAATAAAATGTTCACCGTATATTCTAACCATGCGATGCGCCAGTTCCGATCAGATGGCAGCTTGTCAGGTGTCTATTTAGGTAACAGTGCGATTGCAGACCCTTATGGTGAATTACTCGCTCACGCCAACAACATGCCCACACTTTTAATTGCTGATTGTGTTCCGGGTAACTACCTGCCAACCCACCCCTATGGTGAAAGTGATTACATCAAAGATCGTCGCCCAGAGCTCTATTCTGCTCTAACCAAAATGAAAGCAACACTACCTGATGGGAGTACTTATCATTACCCCAAAAACCCCAATAAACATTCTAATGATGATTAACAATAATTCACTGAATAATCAGTCAGATAACAAACGATCATTAGTCTCTATGCTAGGAGAGAAACATGTTAAATAGAAAACAATCACATAAAAGAATAGTAAATAGCACTCTGTGTGCTGCTATTACATTTGGCTTATTTACCACACAAAGTAGCGTTGCTGAGGAGGTTTCTGTAGGGAGCTATTATGGCAACTATGATGTAACTCAGAAAAGCCCGGGCCAGCAGTCCCTTAGCCTACGAGGACCCATCATGGAAACGTGGGCTCTACCTGCTGTTCCAGATAAGAAGCTTCGTATCGGTATCAGCATTCCACATGTTCAGGACTCTTACTGGCACGCCGTAAACTACGGGCTTACTAGTGAAGCTGAACGGCTTAATGTCGAATTTGTTGTAAAAGAGGCGGGCGGATATTCCTACTTAAATACTCAGCAGCAACAGCTCAATGAGCTAGTTGAACTGGGCGTTGATGGCATCATATTGGGTTCGATCAGCTATAGCGGAAATAATGAATTAGTTCAGCAAATCGATACTCAGGGTATTCCTGTTATTGAAGTGATTAATGATATTGAAGCACAGAGCATATCAGCAAAGTCGATAGTCAGTTTTTATGATATGGGCTACTTAGCTGGTGAGTATGTCGCTAATGACGCTGAAGAAGCAGGCAAAAATAAGGTAAACGTCGTATTCCTACCCGGGCCAAAAAACTCAGGCTGGGCTGATGATTCCTTCACGGGTTTCCAATCCGCAACGGATTTCTTTCCCGGAGAGTTAAATGTCGTGGCTGTTGAATGGGGTGATACTTCAGCTAAAGCGCAAGGTGATTTACTTGCCAATGCGTTAGCAGCCCACCCTGACGTAGATTACGTCATTGGGAATGCCGTTGCAGCAGAGCTTGCTCCAGCTATTATTTCCAAGTCAGGTCAAAAGTCTAAAGTGATCGGAACCTATATCACTCCAGCACTCTATAAGGGCATTACAAACGGTACAATTGCAGCGGCGCCAGCAGATATGACTGTTGATCAAGCTCGTATAGCCATGGGGATGATGATTCGCCTACTTAAAGATGAAAAGCCAGGTACAGACTTTCCATTTAGAGCCGGACCACTCATTCCAGTACTCAGCAAGTCGAATATCACTGATTACTCTTACGAGAAGCTTTTTGGTCCTAAAGACTACTCCGTTCGAATGGACAATCTATAACGGCATAGAGGCCCTTTATCTAAAGGGCCTTAGCTTCGTAAATAGAAAGCAATCATTATGTTTTCAGGTAGATACGTTTACGAGTAGCTATGGTTACGGGTAGCAAGAATACAAGTAGCTAAGGAATAGCGATAACGATTTCTACTTCAAGACTCTTCTACTTTAAGGAATAAAGTATGTCGGTTAGAAAATTAATAATAAGTGGGTTTGGATTACTGCTTGTAATAATCTCGGTGATTACTGTTAAGGGGTACTTATCCGTTGAAAATGCTTCCCTTGGTTTTGTTTCCTACCAAGAGCTGGCTGATGATGCTAACTATGCGTCCAATTTGCGTGCTCAGCTTTTGGAAGAGAGCTTGCTGGCCAACAAGTATATTATTTCTGGAGATAAAAAGGCGCTGACCATCTATCAGGAAGCGGCTAGTGAGCTAAAAGGCAAACTTGACACAACCAGCGGTGAAATCGAGGATCCTGAACGAATTTCAATCATGGCAGACGCTAGGGAGCTACATGATAGTTACATTGGTGCATTTTCTGAAATTGAAGCACTTCAAAAGAAGAGAGAATCAGAGGCTGCAACGCTGACTACGCTTGGTGAGGATCTTCGCAGCTCGCTAACTGGGCTTATTGATAATGCATTTAAAAGTAATAATATTTCGGCGATCTATTATGGGCAAAAGGCACTTTCACATGTTCAAGCAGGTCGATTAGGCATCGTTAAATTCTTAAGCACCCGTGACGAAGCGGCGGTAGAGTCAACTCGTCAGGAGTTTCAGGAGTTTGGAAAAGTCTTGCAGGTGCTGGTCGGTTTGGTGCGAGATCCTCAGCAACGTAAAGTGTTGGTACAAGCCCGAAAGGCAGCTCGCCAATATGTTGCAATGACTGAACAGCTTGTTAGTACGGTCCATAACTGGGATTCTGCCATTAATGGTTCAGTTAGTGAGATAAGCCCGCAATTAATGGCGAAAGCTGAAGCATTTAATAAGTCAGTACAGGATGAGCAGTCTAGCCTTGGTCCTATGTTAGCTAAAACCAATCAAGCGACTTCTTGGACGATTCTCTCGGTAGGATCAATTGGGCTAATCATCGGTGTTATCGCAGCGGTCATCATTACCAGAGCGATCATCAAGCCAATAACCGCTGTTATTACGCAGCTGTCTGACATAGCCGAAGGAGAAGGCGATTTAACCAAACAACTCCCCGTTAATGGGCAGGGAGAGCTTGCTCAACTGGCGACTAACTTTAACTTATTTGTCGGGAAAATCCGTAATACGGTTGAGGACTTAACGTCGGTCAACAGAGAGTTGGTGGGTTACTCTGAGAACATGGCGGCAATAAGTTTGCAAACGAGTGAAGGGGTGAATGGTCAGCAGGAAAATACCGAACAAGTTGGCCTCGCCATTAATGAGATGAGCATTACTATTCAAGAAGTTGCCCAAAATGCCAATTCCGCATCAACGGCGACAATGCAGGCAGAACAGCAGTCCAAGAGCAGTAAGGGGATTATTGGAAATACAATCAATCATATAAACACACTTGCGGATCAGATAAACAAATCAAGCCAAGCGGTACATAGCTTAGAAGCAGAGACAGAAACCATAGTATCCGTACTTGATGTGATTAAAGGGATCGCCGAGCAAACCAACCTTCTTGCTCTCAATGCGGCTATAGAAGCAGCGCGGGCTGGAGAGCAAGGGAGAGGTTTTGCGGTAGTCGCCGATGAGGTTCGAAGCTTGGCGTCACGCACTCAAGAATCTGCGGGTGAAATCGATAATATGATTGAAGGATTGCGTAAAGAAGTTCGTAATACCGTTGAAATGATGAACATGGCACAAGAACATGCTGCTTCTGGTGTTGTTCAAGCAGAAAAAGGCGGGGAAGCGATTGAAGAAGTCGCCAAAACGATCTCTCAAATTACCGATATGAACAATCTCATTGCATCAGCAACAGAACAACAAGGCGCGGCTGCGAGTGAAATCAATTCAAGTATTAGTAGTATCAGTGGAATTGGTCAAGAGACATCACAAGGCGCGAATGAAACGGCCAGACTGTGTGAGTCGACTCAGCAAAAGGCCGCTCATATCAGCGAAATATTAAAACAATTTAAGGTGGCATAAGTTGTCTTACGTTTTATGAGCATGGGCAGCTCTCTTCAATCGGCTAGTACTGGGTGAAGAGGGCTGTGGCTGAAATTATGTGGTTCCAATTTAATTACATTTCTAGTTTACCTGAAGAGAAATGGGGCTGTGGATTTTTACCTGCCGATGTCAGGTGTGGACATTAAATTTAAAGCCAATAAACAATGGCGAAAATGGAAGTGTTTAGGCAGTGTGAGCGGTATTGCAAAGAATACACTGTTAAAGGAATTATTTTGGCTACCGCCAAGATATAAGGTCTACCGGAGACCATTGCAGGAAAGCTAGATCGCGTAATCCCACTGAGTGTTTCGGCTCTTTATTCATGTTTATATATTAATAAGAAAGGACTGAAGTTATGAATATAAAATGTTTATCGATTATGGCGTTATCTACTTTTCTGATCGCTTGTGGTGGTGGGGGAGATGGTGACTCTTCTTCAGGAAGCAGTGGCAGTAGTACAGACACCTATACTTACACCGCCATTGATGGATTGCTTGGCGATGCTGAGGTCTGGGTCGATAGAAACGGTAACTTACAAGCCGATGATGGTGAATATGCTGGCCTGACAGATGCAAACGGTGAAATTCAAATCACGGAAGCGGATGCTGTCTATGACATCATTGTTAAAGTCATCTCTGGGCAGACGACAGACACGGATGTCGGGGGGGTCGTAAACTACAATAAAGAAATGATTGCCGTTAAAGGCCAACGAACCATCACGCCTTTTTCGACCTTAGCTAAACTTCAAGGCATTTCTCTCAGTGATCTTGCGGCCATTTTGAACTTATCCGAGGTGGATATCGCGGGAAATTACGTGGCGAACGACGCGGCACTTGCGCATGCGATTGCTCGCTCTCTCCAACATCAGCTAGGTGAAACACTCAGTCAGTCTGGTGCAGATGTTGTGGCTCTACAAGAAAAAGCAGGTCGATTTGCCAATCATTTGGCTTCGTTTGACCCTTCAAACCTTCGCAATGTCGTTATCGAAATTGATGGTGATGGTAACTTGGTCGATAGCACGATATCCATCATCCGGGGAAAGTCTTATGTTGTCCCGGCCTTGGAACTGGCTTGGGAACAAACTAATTTTTCAGGCTTAACCTACGCAGGCTCTTTTCACCCTTGCTACACACGCAAGTGGGGGAATGTAATCATTGTTTCTGATTGTGCCAGTACGAAATTAATTTTACTGGACATGAAAGATGGGACCATCGTTGCCGAATCAGATACATTAAACGGCGAAACATGGTTTGTGGATGGTCTATATATTGGGCTCTTGGCAAACAGCACACTTCGTTATCTTAATCGTAACCTTGAACCTATTACCCCTAATTCAGAGAACCTTAAATACAATACAGGAAGTGTTATCGCGTTGGGTCGTCGTGGCGTGATAAAAAATCAAGTAACGTTTGCCGAAGTGCCGTACTACAGCTATCGAAATCAAATTGCACTCGATAATGAAGTGCAATTTTACGACGAATCCGCAAGTCGTATAAGAACATTCGAATATATAGGTGAACTTCATTCTACCGTTATTGTTTCTGTAGACACCGTTAAGCAAGCTATCTATGACATTGCTCCTCAGTTTGGTGCTGGCGGGGTCAGTCTCGATGACTATCATGTGGAATACATTTATGGCGAAGCGTTCGTTATAAGGTTGGACACGTCAGGGTCTGATGGTTATGTCAGTAATGATTATCACTTTATGTACACTGAACATGGCATGGGATATCTGGGACAAATGTATCAAGGCCATTGGTACTTTGGTTTGGATAGAACAAGTGTTAGTTACTATTCAACATACAAAGGGGCCGGAAATGAAAATCATATCATTCGACAATTTGATTTAGTCGAGGGGCAATCGCTAGGTGTGTGGACAAAAACGATGGCTCAATTCCCACCCAATTTATACGGACAAGAGCACACGACTCAAGGCATTATTGCCGTATCAGATTCATATTCAACAGTGTTATTGTTAAAGTGACAATCAATTAACCTGCTCCATTTAAAAGCCAGCTAATGAAATGTAGTTGGCTTTAAATAACGCAAGCATTACCACCAAGTAAAGAGACTGGTATTCGAATATAAATGTTTACAGCCTAAATTAAAGCCGTAAATCAGTTTGAAAACAGTGGCGGTTTACCGCTCTAATTATCTAAGTCTAATGTGGGAACCAACCATTTTGAACTTAATGGCATAAATGCTTCCAATTGGCAAGAAAACTCAGCTAAATAGCAAAACTTCGTGGTCTCGAAGAGGGAGTAATTTTAATTCTTCCCCCAAAAATTGGAAAGATGGAAATGTTGCGTATCGCTCATAACTTAGATGCTGCTAGATAAGGTGAAGAAACAATTTCACATGAAAAGCTCTTGGAATACTAGATTTCAAAGTGCAATGCTTTAGGAACAACGAATAAGGCTAGTTTGTTGAAATCAGCAAGCTGGCTTTTTTATCAAATCTAATTATATGAATTTTTATAATGTCACATTAATTGCTGGAATAAATTTACCTTTAGAATCCTCTCGTTACACCTTGCCTAAATCCTATTCAAACAGTTGTATGGCTTTACAGTTTTTCATTGTTATTTGAAGCAGCTTCATATTTTTAATGTTAGTGTGCATCAACTTTGGTCTTTGTAACTAATTGATTAATATCGATTTGTTGTGATGTTGTAAATATATAAAAAGAGAGCTTATGGATATTAGAAAAGCATTGATGTCACTTTCGGTCTTACTCCTTGTTGCAGGGTGCAGCGACAGTGATAGCGTTGGTAATAATGGTGGCAATAACGCAAATGTGAAAATTAAAACCCAAAATGCCGCCGCGTTCGCGATGACAGATAGTTCTACTGGTGAACTTCAAGTGCTTGATTCAAGTGTTATGTACACCTCTTCATCATGTTTAGATTTTGTGCGTGCTATTGAAGAAGGTCATATTAATGTACCAAATGCGCTTGCTCCTGTGTTTGAATTTCCAAATGACGTAGGGAACATCGATTGCACTGTTAATTCTGTCGTTGCCACCCCTGATAATTTATACCTTCAGGGTGATTTCTTGAACTTCTCACTTGCACCAGAAATTGGTGAGGATGAATTAGACCCTGAAGATGTAGCTCCGGTAAACATGAGCTGCAACATCCTTAAAATTCCAATGTATGATTCAGGTCGCCAAGGTGAAGTCGCAGAGTGCCTATCGGAAAGGATTGTTGGAGATTTCGAATGGCGTCATAACAGTGCTATTGCCCTAGACAGAAATACAGACACATTATACTTTACGGAATATGCCGGAGATGCGTCACAAGGGGATGCAACACTATATTCGCACAACGAGAACTATGGCTTAGTCGAAGTTTTAGCTAATATCGAGTTTTCAAATGTCGGCAATCGACACGAGGTTATCCTATCCGAAGATGGTCAAACAGCGCTAGTGAAGCATGGTGGTTTGACATATATCAACCTTGTTACTGGAAGCTACGAATCATTTGGTTATGATTGGAATGGTTGCTACATTCCTGACCACATGGAATATGGTTGTAATGATTGGGAAGGGGATACAATCAGTAGTCGAGTTGATGCACAGCACTTTGGTGATACCGTAGTAACGGGGCTATTTAAGGACGGTGGCTCTAATTTGGTTTTCGATTTAAGTAACGGCACATACGGTGAACTGAAGTTACCTCATCCTTTAAGAATTCGATACGGAGATAACAGACCACCACTTGTATATGGTGATCGCGTCAATGGCAGAATCTTCTCACAGGGTGTCCATTGCCTTGCTGACCCTTCAGTTTCGTGTCTAAGTGAGTTAGATGTAGACACTCTTGAGTTTAATAGAACAGGTCATGAGGGTGGTGCTTTTTCTGAGGTACAGAGTGATGGGAATATCTACTTCTATTTCCATGCTTGTGGCGATACTACTTGTGGTCAATCTGGCTCAGGTCAATTTGGTATCCCTCTTCATGTATGGGATGTGGGTAGCGATTACGTTGACCATCGTGATCTGACAAGTAAGTTAGTGACCGACTTCCCTGACATGATTCAAAGTCAAGTTATTGGCTCTTGGGTGGGCGGGGCAGTTCTTTTACTCACCGATCCGCTTGGTAAGACAGAAACGGTGTATATGAACCACCGAAATGATTATGAGCTGTACGAAGGCGAGAGTGCAACTGGCCTTGTTAATTATTATCAAATTCATTAGCACCACAATTTTTAGCTAATAAAAACCGTATTTATTGCGGTTTTTTATTCTCTGAAATATGACTTAATTCTGGGGTAATATTCACTTAATTTACATTTCAATGCTGAGTAACCGCTAGTCTGTAATATTGGCTCCCTTTACTGCATTAGCAATTTAACTGATTTACGATGTCATTAATATTCATTCTTTTATGCTTTAACATAAGTATTCATATTGAGTGTAGGGGAGATAACTTCCGAGGTGTGGTGTTTATTCCCTTCCATTTTGTTAAATCGCCAGGGAATAAGTTAACGTCAATAGCAACTGACCCACACGCGAAGATCCCTGAGTTCAAAGTTGGGGCAGTGAAGGTTGAAGCGCTTGTGCCTGGTGACGTAGATTGTGAGTGTTATGACGTAGTGTCTATTTAATCACGCTTTTTACAAACGATAAAAGCTGAAAAACCCAGTTTACTGAAATGAGTAAACTGGGTTTCTTTATTATACAACCTGTATTCAACTTACATCCTTTAAGATACAAGTGAAGATTGATGGTACAGGTTATTGAGCTTTCATAAACTGACGAATATAAGTAGCAGGGTGGTCATTTTCACCACGGTTACTAAACCATACTGCCGTCATGTTCTTGTCTGGAGAGATGTAGATACCTTGGCCTTCCATACCTGACTTAAACATATCACCATCTTCCCAAATCGCATCAAATTGATAACTTGCACCTAACGGCTGTTCACCAATCATGTTGACAAAGTGATTCCCCATTTCTTCATTGCCAAGGTAAACACCTTTAGTGAATGAAGTGCGTATGGTTTTGACTACGTTTTCTGAGATTAAGCGTTCTTTTGCAGTAGCTGGCCAGCTGTCAGTGAACAGCATTGCGTAGCGTGCCATATCTTCTGTATTGCTGCTGTAAATACCGTGAACAATTTCGAAACCGTCTGGTGTTAGGCTCATAATACCGTCTGAGCTCATCCCCGCTTTTGACCAGATACGTTGTTCGAACACTTTTGATAATGTTTTATTTTCAACACGGGCGATTAGCATGCCTAAAATTTGGGTGTTAGCTGAACTGTACTCGAAGGCTTTCCCTGCTTCAGACTGTTTTTTTGGTCGAAGTAAAGTGTCTAAATAGTCAGGGATATGACCTGTTTCAGCCATAAATATTTGAGCTATCGAAGTGTTTGGGTTTGAGCGTGCTTCAGCGTTTTCACGAACGTCCATGCCTGATTGCATGTTCAGCACATCGATTACTTTGACATCTTTCCAATCAGAATCTGCAAGCTCTGGTAAATACGTAATTAATGTGTTTGATACATCAATTTTACCTTCTTCTTCGAGCAAGGCGATAAGTAGGCCTGCAATAGTTTTAGCATTACTCATCCATACGTGCTGTTCGTTATATGGCATATTAAAATGCTCAAAAACTACTTTTCCATTTTTGGTGATCATTAGTGAATCTATGGCTGGTTTGTCACCAAGAAGTAAGTCACCGAGAGCTCTATCTGCGTAGTTTGTATTGTAAACAGTATTTGGGTTGAGAAGGTCTCGCTTTAAAGGGATTGAGCTAGCACTATCTGCTCTAATGCGGGACGCAGGGATGACTTGTTCCATATTACGCCAGTACCAAGAAGCCTGTTCTCCCGGTGCCATGAAACTCATTAATGAGAAGTTTTTACGATACTTTTGGCGAAGCTCGTTAGTCACGTTTTTTTCGTTGATGCTCGGTTCAAGAGTGTCGTCTAACATACTGTGTTTCAACATTATCTGGGTGCCTTTTATTGATTTAATAATTGGCTGTTATGTTAGTGATTGCACGGTATCTTGCCCCTATCATTTTACGACAAACCAAAGGATTCGTGGGATCAATATTGAAGTGTTTATATTAGTTCTCTGCGGCTAACAGTTGTGATGGGCTCAGACCGCAATGTTTTTTGATTGCACGTGTGAAATTGGCCGGCTCGTTGTAATTAAGAAGCACCGCCACGTCAGTGACTTTTGACCCTCTCTTAAGTTGATTAATCGCAAAATCAAATTTTAGTGTGTTAACAAACTGTCGAAAGCTATGGCCTTGAGAAGAAAATAGTCGTTGAATAGTTCGCTCTGATACACCAAACAGTTGAGCAATAAAGTCGATACTGAACTCTTCATGTCGCCAAAAACTTTGCGTGATCTGTTTTACTCTGAATAGGCTACACGGTATTTCTGTGGGTAGGTTTAATGAATCTATGTCGGCAGAATGAGCCATTTTAATAGGGACGTAACTTTCAGAGGAGCCACTAATTACTTTGTTCTGCGTTGTATGCGATACAATTGGTTTCGGTGGTTCTATTTGAGAGGATAAAGCTAAATACTCAGGACGCCACTCAGAGCCAAGAAAACGTCTGATTACGCTGATCACCCTTAATACGGTTAAGTATTGTAGTGAGGCTGACCCTCGAAGTGATGGTGCTAATCCATGGCCAAAATATAGTCTCATTTCTCCTTTTGTATATTGAGCGCGCATTTTGTAATGGCTGCCTTGAAGATGAAAAAGCTTGCTAGATGCTGTTAGGCAACTCAAAAGATCATCACTTGATGACATGAGCTGGCGCAGGTAAGGATGCACATCACTGAAATCTAAATCATGGTTGTGTATATCAACTATGTTTTCCGCTCCGACCTTTTGCATTGTTGCATCGACGATCATGCCCAGTGCGTGAGATGGAATAAACCCTGAGGTCTTGTTTAGGTTTCTAAAATCGCTCTTAAACTGCCAGAGTAACTGATTACCATCTCCGCCCCATTCGTTCATGTAGTTCACAAATGGTGCAGCGCTTTGCGTTGAGGAAAGAGGCATTGAGTTCATAGGGAATACCTCTTATAGCATACTCGATTGCTTCAAAGAGCAATGAAGGTAGAGTGACAAATAATGTACTGGATTATAAGAGAGCCTGAATGATTTATATACGCGTAATCAGGGCTTATGTTTTTTGTTTATTTAATTTCATTTTTAGAATAAAAAATGAAAAGGTTTTGGCTTGTTTAGTCTCCATATAAGCTCAATTTTTAAATATTTATAGGAATCACTCACCGGGTTTATACCTTCAATCGTTGATTCATAGTCACTACCAACAAAAATGGCAGTTCTCTTCATCCAGTCCATGGACACCTTTTTGGCTTGCAAGGTGTGCTTTACCTGCCTCAATCCCCATCTCATAGCCTGAATTCAGCGTTTTCTGGTTCATTGTCAGGCGTCGAATGGCGAACTCTTCTGGGGGGGCGATCACGCGGATCTTTACATCACTCGGCGGATTGCGAATAAACTCTAACGATCGATTGTAGTTGTTTGAACGCTGTAGCATAGCGTTGGCAATACTTGGGTATTTCGATAATAACTTCTTCATCATCCATGGGTATTTTACAGGACTCATTTGGTAGCTCAAAGGGTGTGACAGGATCACTGTGATTTCTTTTGCTCCACGGCGATAAGCCTCTTGAACGGGAATAGAGTCAGATACACCACCATCGGTATAGCAGCGCCCTGAAAAGCAGGGTGTTTCTTTATACGCGACAGGCAGAGCAGTTGTAGCTTCGACAACTGGACCTAAATTACTTGGCTGAACGTGATAATAATCGGCATCGCCTGTGTCGATATTGGTCACTGCTGCGTAGAGCGGAATTGAAGAAAAAAGCTGTTCCCAATCTAGTGGGTAGTCTTTATTTGATTGCTCCCACAACCAACGAACATCGACTAGGTTTCCTCCTTTTGCAAAACGAAGCGGGCTATAAAATCTTTTGTCTGTAGCGAGCTTGGTGATGACATTTAGACTTCGTTTAGGTGAATGGCCAAGATATCCAATGAGGTTCGTTGCACCAGCGGAAACACCTATCGCAAAATCATAAGGTAAAAATTGATTCTTCATGAAGGAATCAAGTACGCCGCTAGCAAAAATGCCACGCATGGCACCGCCTTCAACAATAAGGGCTTTTAACGGTTTGGAAGAAGTTGTCATAGGGGCACATAGGGTCGATAAAGTTTGTGCACAGGATAGTATTGCGACAGGTGTTTGAATAATGGATTAGGTGTATTACTTTAATAGGCAGAACCTATGTATATCTATACGGCAGACACAAAAAAGCCATACAGCATCTCTAGTTATGAGAGTGGTATGGCTTTTTAAGTTGACTAGCTTACTTAGTATTCGTTAAGAATATTTATGAGCCATTAGGCACCCGTAAGCGGTCATGAATGGCGCTTCTTGGTACTGTTTAAGGCCTGTCTCGCTGAACTTAACTGGTAGAGGGTTACGCTTTAGTTTCTCTTTAATTTCAGTTGGCTCGACAACTTCAACATCCAAGTCTTGGATAAGTTGGATTGCCGCTTCAAGTTTAAACCCGTATCCGCCACCTGCAAATTTACCTTTGGTTTGGCGTTTGCGAATAACTACTTTATCGACTTGGTAGTCTTCCATTAGTTTTGCGAAAGAGAACTGGAAATCTCTCATCTGTTGAGTATCGCTGCCGTTGGCAATAGACACTTTAGATACACGTACATCAGGGATATTAAATACACCTTCAGACAGTGAAAGTAGGCAAATAACCGCGTCATTACCTTTGATCTCAACACCACAAATTTTCATTTTATTACCTTTTAACTTTAGACCCCGACATTATAGAGGCTAAGTACCCTGATAAACCAGCATAACGAGCCAGTTTCCCGTTTAGTTTTTGATTATTTCTATTTATGGCTTAAGTCGTTGTGCCATTAAATCAATAAAGCTGCGCACTTTGGCTGACGAGTAGCGACCTTCACGATGAATAATATGGATAGGCAATGGATCAAGCTGATGATCTTCCAACACAATCGCTAACTCCCCATTGTTAACCTCACCTTCAACTTGATAGGAGACCACTCGTGTAATGCCAAATCCAAGCTTTGCTGCATTAATTGCTGCTTGGTTGGTGGTAACGGTTAACCGTGGCTTAATGCGGTGTTGTGACTTCTTATTACCGTGCTTAAAGTACCAATCGTGGGAAAAGTCATTCGAGCCAGAATTAATGATTGTGTGTTCATTAAGGGCTTCAGGGGTGTGGGGAGTGCCGTTTTGTTGCAAGTACTCTGGGGCGGCAACTAAGACCAGTTTTACTTCCCCGACTTTTCGGGCACGCATACTTGAATCGGCGAGTTCGCCAATGCGAATCCCTACATCAAAGCCTTCCTCCAACAGATTGACAGTGCGATCTAAAAATACCGCATTGACCTTGGTTCCGGGGTAGCGTTTTAGATACTCAACCACGCCGGGTAGTACATGCTTTTGACCAAAAAGAACGGGCGCGGTGACGCTCAAGTGTCCTTTGGGCTCTGCATTAATGCCCGCGGCGGCTTCGTTGGCAATTTCAATCTCTTGCACAATGCGTTTCGCATCTTCTAAATAGCGTAGCCCTGCTTCAGTGGCACGTACATAGCGGGTTGTCCGATTGAGTAGTTTCACGCCTAACGACTCTTCTAACGCTGCTATCGCTCTGGTGACTGCTGGTGGTGACATAGATAAACGGCGGCTAGCGGCGGCAAACCCTTCTTCTTCTGCAACCGCAACGTAGACTCGCATTAAGTGCAACTGATCCATTTGAAACCCTTGATTATTCCATATATCGGAATAATCAATTGTGAATGGTGGCTATTCTTTACGCAAGTGTTTTTCCGCATACTGATTTCAACGCTTCAGGGAGGCAACTTGAAGTGAGTTATAAATCAACGGTGACCCATTAATCACTAATAAACAACTAATCACCAATAACCTAAGCATAGAGAAAGGAAATCATTATGAGCCGCATTAACTTAGTTACTGAAAATGAAGCAAATGAAGAACAAAAAGCGCTGTACGAGGCGATTCAAACGCAGATTGGCATGGTGCCGAACTTTTTGAAAATATTTGCTAACTCTCCCACAGCGCTGCGTGCCTTTTTAGGGCTACACTCGATTGCAGGAGAAGGAAGTTTAGATCCATTAACGCGTGAACGCATTGCGTTAGGGCTTGCTGAGCAAAATGCCTGTGAATACTGCGTCTCAGCTCATACGGCCATCGGGCGAAAGGTTGGTTTGTCCAACAGTGAAATTGAAGCAAACCGCCTTGGAGAAAGCCTTGATAAAAGAGCGGGTGTAGCAGTCAAATTTTCACGCTCATTGGCACAAAAAAGTGGTGATGTTTCTACAGCAGAGCTTTTAGAGGTGCGTAACGCAGGCTTTAGTGATGCAGAGATCGTCGAAATTATTACTCATGTTGGGATGAATGTGATGACCAATATTCTGGGTAAGGCGAGCCGCGTTGAGATAGATTTCCCCAAGGTATCGCTTAATTAGATTTGCGGAAACGAGGTGGCCCGAGCTGGCGTTAAGCTCGGGATCTTCCACAAAGAAAAGGATTCAAAGATGGCACATCAATACACCAAGTTAGTGTTTACCGACAACGTAAAGCAGGTTCAGCGTGAGCAAAATAGCCGAGATGGCTACGCAACGATGGAACACGGTGAAGACTATAATTTTTTGCTATCAGAAAATGAGGCGAATTTTATCTCCGAGCGCGACAGTTTTTATATGGCGAGTGTCGGTGAAACGGGTTGGCCTTATGTTCAGCACCGCGGTGGGCCAATTGGTTTCATGCGAGTACTGGATGAACGTCGTCTTGGCTTTGCCGATTTTAGTGGTAACCGACAATACGTGAGTACTGGAAACTTTCGCAGCAACGATCGCGTATCGCTGTTTTTCATGGATTATCGAAATCAGCGTCGATTGAAAATGATGGGGCGTATTGAGCTTGTTGCTGATGATGATTGGGAGACGCTTGCGCAGCTTGAAGTGGAAGGTTACCCAGCTTCGGTTGAACGTGGTTTTATAATTCATATCGAAGGGTTCGACTGGAATTGCCCTAAGTTTATAACACCACGCTTTACTGAGAATGAAGTTGAACAGATTCTTTCTCCAATTTTATCTGAGAATGAGCAGTTAAAAGCGCAAGTCGCTGAACTTCAGTCCAGACTGAAAAACAGTGATAGTAACGTTCTGTCAGGTGAAGATAAAAGTGGAGAAAAGCTCAGTGGCCAATACTTTGATCAGGAGAAGCTGCGCTTAGAGATCACGTCAATACGTCAACTTACTCCTAGGATCCGTGCTTATGAACTGCGTCACCCTGAAAGACTCTATCTACCCAAAGTCAGTGCGGGCTCTCACCTTCTTGTGCCGGTTAAACTCGACTCTGGGGAATCCATTGAGCGCTGTTATTCCATTTGTTCTAACCCTGCAAGGCGTGATGTGTATGAGATAGCGATATTACGTGAAGAAGAGGGGAAGGGTGGATCTAAAACCATCCATCAGACATTTAAGATCGGTCAGCTTATTTACTGCTCCAAGCCGAAAAATCTGTTTGAAGTGCACGGCGATGATAGACCAACCATATTAATAGCTGCGGGTATTGGCATTACCCCGATTAAAGCGATGGCACAACAGTTGTCGCGGCAAAAGAAGTCTTTTGAAATGCACTACGCAGGACGAAGCCTAGAAGAGATGGCGTTTCAAGAGCGGTTAAAAAGAGAGTTTGGCGACACGTTAACCCTATACAGCGCTGAAGAATCACAACGACTGAACTGTGCTGAAATTCTACGTAACGCTGATGTAAACAGCATGATTTATGTATGCGGACCAATGAGGTTAATTAATGATCTGGTTGAGGCTGGGAAGACGCTAGGCATCGATCCCTCCCGTATTCGCAGTGAAGCTTTCTCTGCTCAGCGAGTAGAAAGCGATGAAGCGGCAAAGAGAGATAAAACCTTTACCGTTGAACTCGTGGAATCGGACCTTTCCATCACTGTAGAGCCAGACAAAACAGTATTGGATGCCATTGAAGAACAGGGCATCGCGATTCCTAATAGTTGTCATGCTGGCATTTGCCGAAGTTGCATTGTCACTGTCGTTGAAGGTGAAGTGGAACACCGTGATCTTTGCTTAACGGAAGAGGAGCAGAAAACGTTAATGTGCCCTTGTGTCTCTCGTGCCAAAGGCAACCAGCTTAAACTTTCACTCTAATCATCTTTAATTTGGGTGAGCGTTAATCTCACCCTTACTTTTCTTTAAAATATTTTCAGGACAATAAACCGTGAATAAATTTATTAATGCGATCACCGCAGGGATCGGCGCGTCTGTTGCTATCTTTCTTTTGGCTTACTTACATAAGTTTTATAGTTATCCATCTGATCACATGCTCTGGTTGATGGCCCCGTTTGGCGCAACGACGGTACTGGTGTTTGGCTTGCCTAATAGTCCGTTAGCACAACCGAAGAATGTCATTTTTGGGCATCTAATCACCAGCTTTATAGGCCTAATATTTGTAAGCTTTATTAGTGTCGACTTTTGGGCGTTGGCATTAGCGACGGGGCTTGGCGTGATAGCCATGCTAGCGACTGATACCACTCACCCTCCTGCAGGCGCAAACCCAATGCTTATTATGATGCTCCAACCAACATGGAGTTTCCTAATCAACCCTGTATTGTTCGGAGCGGTATTAATCGTCTTAGTAGGTTGGTTATACGCCCGAACAGTAAATGTAGTGAAGGGTTAGTAGCAAATAACTAACCACCAAATAGCTAGTCACTTAAAAGGCTAACATCTCGCCATCTTCTGGGATCAGTACTTTATTACTGATCCCTTTAGCATTGAGTGAGTTACGAAGCGTTTGGCGATCGACAGGGCAGTGGTTAAGCGCTTCCATATGGTTGGCAATGACAATGCTAGGGGAAAGTTTAATGAACTCCAGTATTTCCTCTTCAGGCATAAGCAGCGGTTTCCCAACATCCATTTGCGCTTCTCCTGTCGCTACCACGGTTATATCTGGTTGCAGTACAGTTAGCGTGTGTTTTACATCTTCAGTTAAAATGGTGTCACCGCTGATATAGATGGATGGTTCATTCGGTAACTCTAGGTAGAACCCTACACCATTTGCCATCACGTTATGAATCCAGCCGTGCCCGTGTTGAGCCGGAACCGCTGTTATTTTTCCACCTAAAAAGTCCAAGGTTTGCCAGTCTTCAATACCATGGGAAACCGTGATGCCATACTTTTCAAGATAAGCTTTATCTCGCCCTGGTGTGATGACGGGGATATTCTTCTCTGTCAGTAAGCGCTCACCTGCTTCATCTAAATGGTCAGTATGTTGCAGTGGCTTGAAGCCAAAGGTTTGGCTATGAGTGATGAGCGCGTGAGTCACCTTGCTAAGTAGTTCCTCTGCGTTGTGTGGCAGATCAACCGTTGGATTTCGCCTACGCTTGAAACGCACCATTGAAAACGGAGGAAGCGAACCTTTTTCACCCAACATCGGGTCGATTAAAATAAAGTGATTGTTCGACTCAATGATAAACGTCGCGCTACGAAGGTGGTGGATTTTCATGGCTCTTCCCTGCTGATAAAATAGTGAGTTATCAGTATGCAATGTTCATAGTTTGTGCAAAACTGTCCTAAAGGACATCTATCGCTCAATTTGGGTCAATATGAAAAACAAGCAAACGTATAAAGTTGCAATGGTGGTGGTAGATGGGATTAGCGCATTCCACCTTTCTGTCCCTTGTTTAGTTTTTCGCGATGCTTTTCAGGATGCATTTCCAGACCGGACACCTCTTTTCGAGTTGAATCTTTGCAGCCCATCTGGCCAAGATGTGGCGACGAGCTCAGGCTTCAGCATGACAGTTGATCATGATCTCGACCCTCTTAATCGTGCCGATATCATCATTATACCCGGCTGGGCCAATACCCTTCCTGAGCCGCCAAAAGTATTGATTAAAAAGCTATCTGACGCTCATCAACGAGGAGCGACTCTTGTGGGATTATGTTTAGGTGCTTTTGTAATTGCTGAGACAGGGCTGTTGAACGGTCAATCCGCTACGACGCACTGGGGATATTCCGAGCCTTTTACAGAGCGCTACCCCGAAGTGGAATTTGATAGCCAACCGCTGTTTATTGATCATGACCAGTTGATTACTTCCGCTGGTACTGCAGCCTCACTCGATTGTTGTTTACATATCGTACGTAAACTCCATGGCAGTGAGATGGCGAGTCAATTAGCGCGAGTGATGGTGACTGCGCCTTTTCGCTCTGGTGGCCAGCAACAATATATTCCAGCGCCAATCTCTACTCGTTCCGAGCAGCCAACCAGCTTTACTCAAGTGATTGAGCAAGTAGAAGAAAGAATTAACGAACCTCATAACATTGAAGGGTTGGCAGAACGATGCGCGATGAGTAGGCGCACGTTTACTCGTCAGTTTAAAGCGACTTATGGTTGCACCTTTGGCCAGTGGTTGTTGAATCAACGATTAAAGCTGAGTCAACAGTTATTGGAGGGCAGTCATCACTCAATAACACACGTGGCCGAACTGTCAGGTTTTGGTTCAGAAAGTGTTTACCGGAAGAACTTTAAAGCGGCATTCCAAATTTCCCCATCGCAATGGCGGATCAATTTCAGTGGAATAAGAGAGCAAGAATAATGCGCCCAATAAGTCGTGATATTTCATGAGTAAACCGTTCGAGTTCAAAACCATTCTATTGGCTTGCCTGATAATTAGTGTTGGGCAACTTAGCATGGGCCTCGTTTTTCCATCACTGCCGTGGATTGCCAAAGAATTCGATATATCTCTTGAAAAAGCGCAGCTTCTAGTCAGTATTTATCTGCTTGGCTTTGGCCCCTCACAGTTTATCTATGGGCCCATTTCCGATGCGTTGGGGAGAAAAAAGGTATTATTGACGGGGCTGTTTATTGCTCTACTTGGCTTATTGATGATTATCTTTTTTAGTCACTCGTTTACTGGAATGGTAGCAGGACGATTTCTTCAAGGTTTAGGCACGGGCTGCTGCGCCGTATTAGCCAGAGCATCAACACGCGATCGTTTCAATGGCGCTGACTTACCGATTGCGATGTCTTATATCGCGATGGTGGCGTCGATTACACCTCTGTTTGCGCCTGTTATTGGTGGTTTTATTAACTTTCATTTCGGCTGGGGAATGGTGTTTACCTCGCTTCTTGGTTATGTCTCAATTGCTTGGATCATCTTTGCACTTAGGTTTAAAGAAACCGTTGTGCAGCGCAGTGCGGTTCCATCGCCGACAAAGATAGTGAAGCAATATCGAGAATTGCTCACTTCTCGTTACTTTATGAGTTTCGCCAGTATCGGTTGGCTTAACTTCAGCTTGATGATAACGACTGTTTCGGTGATGCCGTTCATCATGCAAAACCAAATAGGCATGACATCGGATCAATACGCACTTTGGGCATTAATCCCTGCTTTGGGAATGCTATTGGGTACCAGTCTTTGTAACCGAGTACGTCCAATAATTGGCAGTAAGAAAATGCTGTTGTGTACACCAGTACTGCACTTAAGCGCCGCACTGTGGTTGTTCTTTTGCCCATTAGAGCCTCTATATTTGATGCTCGGTCAGTTTTTGATGATCCTTGGCAACGGTATTGCCCTACCGTGCGCACAAGCGTTAGTGATGCAGCCGTATAAAAAGAATGCGGGCGCCGCCGCTGCCATGTCCGGTGGTGGACAAATGATAGTCTCTTCCATAGTTAGTATGGGTTTGGTGTTGCTAGGGTTAGGGCATGCGTGGCACTTATCTTTGGTGATTGTCTTATTTACGGTAATCACACTGATCAATATTCTGCGTGGATTTAAAGAATCAGAGACCAATCAAAGCGGGCTAACGCCTAATTAAGCTGTTTTTTGTAACGACTGACAGCTAGTTCTTTTGCAGTTGAGAGATCCCTTCGCTCACCCAGTGAAGCAGTTGTTTTGTGGCTTTTGAGAGTATTTGGTTTTGTCTAACAATATAACCCAAGTCGGTAGTAGGGAAGTCGGGCAAAGGCGTTATTTTGGTTAAGAGGTTACGTTTAGCTGAAATGGCAAACTCAGGAATGATCGCCACGCCAAACCCTGCTTCAGCCCAATCTATTTGAGCATCAACACTGCCCACTTCCATCACGCGATATTTTGAGAGGTTAAGTTTGGGTAGCGCCTCGTCAATCAAGTCTCGAGTACGGGTGTCGTGACCCAGTAAGATAAGTGTGAGTTCTTTGTCTTGTACTTTATGTTGAGCCGTATTTCGTTCAAAACCATCCCCTAATGTGACCCATTTCACTTGCTGTAACTCCACAAAATGAAGTGGTTGTGACTGCTTTTGAGAAATGACAAATCCAAGGTCGGCTTCTGCACTCTTTACTCGTTCTGATGCTTGTGATGAGGTGGTGTTGAGCAGCGCGATATCGATACCAGGGTAGTGTTCTTTAAATAGTTTAAAGGCTTCAATCAGCAGCATGCGAGAAATAATATCGCTTGCGGCAATGGTGATCATCCCTGTATTTAAATCGTTCAAGGCATTGAGATCGGCTTGGCATACCTGCAATTCTTGTAAGGTGCGTCGGCTGCTCTCGAGTAAGCGGTCACCTGCCTGAGTTAAGTGAAATGGACTTCGCTCAATGAGCTTCACACCAGTCGCTTGCTCTAGCTGTTTGAGGTGTAAACTAACATTGGGCTGGGTCATGTGCAGTGCAACGGCGGCCTTACCGAAGTGTTTATATTCGGCTAACGTGGAAAACGTTTTTAGCCAGTGAATATCTAACATGCTATGCCCTTACTGTAAGTTAACCCGACGAATTACAAATTGATGCTGTGGAAAATCGATATGGAATTCTTATCGAGTTAATAATTATAATTAATTTCTCTTATTTTATCGACAGGACTAAGATGTTTTCTTAATCAATTAGGAGAAATGTTATGTCGTCTATTGTTGTTGTGGGTGCCAATTGGGGTGATGAAGGTAAAGGTCGCATTGTTGATTTTCTAGCAGCCGACGCCTCTGCAAGCATTCGTTTTCAAGGTGGAAACAATGCAGGTCATACTGTCGTCAATGATTTCGGTACATTCAAATTACACCAACTACCAAGCGGTATATTTAATCCTAATTGTATTGCTGTTCTTGGCCCTGGCATGGTGATCAGCCCTGCCGCACTGAGTGACGAAATTGCTGAAGTAAAAGCGACGGGCGTGGATGTGAAACTGTCCATTTCAGATCGAGCCACTTTGTGTCTTCCTCTTCATGCGTTAGAAGATACTCTTGAAGAGCAACGACTAGGCGATGCGGCATACGGTTCAACACGTCAAGGTATCGCACCCGCTTATGGTGACCGTGTGATGAAAAAAGGCATTCTTGTTGGTTGGTTAAATCAACCTGAAGTGCTAGAGCAGCGTATCCAATTTATGCTTGATTGGAAAATGCCGCAGCTGAAAGCCTTGTACCCAGAGTGTGATTACACCGAAAGCGCTGCTGAGTTAACTGCGTGGTTACTCGAAGTGACAGCAGCGTGGCGTCCGTTTATCTGTAATGTGACTGAGCCTCTTAAAGCTCTTCAGGCAAAAGACGCAAACTTATTGTTTGAAGCGCAATTGGGTGCTGGACGAGATTTAGTTTACGGAGAATACCCTTGGACAACCTCTTCTAACGTAACGGCTGCCTACGCAGGCATCGGAAGTGGCTTACCTGCGCTAAGACCTGAACGCGTTATCGCTGTTGCCAAGTCTTTCAGCTCTTCTGTGGGTACCGGAACCTTAGTGACTGCGATGGAAGAGCAAGACAACTTCCGCGAAAGCTCTAATGAATATGGCGCAGTTACGGGACGCCCACGTGATATGGGTTATTTTGATGCAGTAGCAACGCGCAATGGTGTGGAACTGCAAGCCGCAACCGAGGTAGCGTTAACCAAGATTGATTGCTTAACCGGCATGAAAGACTTGCGTATCTGTGTAGCCTACGAAGGTGACCACAGCGAAAATCCTATTTGGCCACAAACTGCAGCCCTAGCACCCGTTTACGAGAACATGCAGGGTTGGGATGAAGACATCACAGGCTGCCGTACATTTGAAAGCCTTCCACAAGGCGCTCAAGATTATGTGACACGTATCGAAGAGCTAATGGGTGTGCCAATTGTGATGGTATCTGTTGGTCCTGAGCGTGATCAGATGATTATTCGAGGCTAAGCTTTTCTTAATAACTTCGATGTTTAAAAGTGCTTGCCTAGGTGAGCACTTTTTATTTTAGTTTTCATAAATTATCAGTAAGGTTTTCTAGCACTGGCATCCACCTTCGCCTTTTTTAGAAGGGTTAAGTTGTATTGGTGGGCAGGGGACAGTGCCATAAGAGCAGAAAACACAGCAATCGCCATGAAGTGGCTTAAGGATTGTGTGGCAGTTCGTACATTCATAAAACCACTGACAGGCGTTGGTCGGCATCGTTTCCATTTTCTTATAACCGCAAGTCGGGCAGGTTAATTCAGATTCTAAGACCATTCCACTCATGCTTTAACGCTCCCTTTCTTTTATCTTTCTATGTCTTATCTTAGCTACACTTTTTCTTCGCTGCTCTCTAGCTAGAAGCGCATCAGCTACAATTAAGGTTCTCGTAACGCTATAGATTCGAACTTTATTGAGATTACTTGGAAGTGCTGATGAAAAAACTCACTGGAACATTTGTGGCTGTTGGATTGGCTCTTTCACAGCAGGCGTCTTTCGCTACCGAGTCAGATGACACAATCGTTGTTGCGTTCAGTGAGCTTGCGCCCTGGAAGGTTAATGAGGGGAACCAATATAAAGGCGTGTATGCGGAGATATTGAAAGAGCTTGCTAAGGGGTTAAACAAAGAGTTGAAATTTCGAAGCTGCCCGTTAAAGCGCTGTTTATTGATGATGGAAGAAGGCAGTGCAGACTGGATCATTGGCGTTAAGAACACATCAGAGCGAGAGCAATGGATCACGTTTATTGATACGCCTTATCGCCATACCGCGACCAAAGTGTTTTACGTCAGGTTGGGAGAAAGCAAGCGGTTAACCCAATATGAGGATCTTTATGATTTAACTATTGGCGTAAAAATTGGAGCTCGGTACTTCAAACAGTTTGATGCAGGGACGGGTTTAAGCAAAGAACAGGTGGCCAGGGACGAACAAAACTTTAAAAAGTTAGTGTCAGGGCGGATTGATACCTTCCCCATTAATGCTGAAACGGGGGCCATTCATCTCGCGAACTCAGAGTACCGAGATCTACTTGAACGAGCGGATTTTTCATATACAGCGAAAGGACTTCGATCTGTCGGAGTGTCAAAAAAGTCCAAGCATATCCATTTACGAGATCAAATGAACACGCTTATGCAGAATATGGTTGAGAGTGGGAAACTGGATGACATTTACCGTATTCATTTCTTTGAGCAGTATGGAGTAGCTAAAGGTGCCTATCAGTGGCGATAGTCTACAAAGTAAGCGTTACTTGAATGGAAGGTGGCGTAGCTCTTCGTATAAACCATTGTTTAAAACCGCGAGTATTTTTTCCCTTAGCCACAATGTTGCTTGATCGCGTTGATGCCTCGTGTGCCAAGACATAGATATGGGACCTGGAGCCATAGGGAAAGGCGTTCTTCTGATCACTAATTGCCCATTATTGACGTGTTTAAGAATGATAGGCAGCGGAATGGTTGTGATCATGTTGGTGTTGATGAGTAGCGTGGCGAGGTTATAGCAATGATTAACCGTCATGGATATTCGGCGAGTGAGTCGTTTTTTCCGTAACTCGATATCAACGCCCCCAGAAGCTTCCCCAGAGAGTGAAAGCAACAAGTGTTCAGCACTCGCAAACTTATCGATAGTGAGTTCTTCGTTTGCTAGCGGGTGATCGGGACGCATTGCGCAGACAAAGTGGTTATCGAATAAGTGCTGAGTATGGACCATCGAAGAATTTCCCTCAAAATAATCCAAGACCATGTCTACATCGGCATTGAGCAATAAGCTTTCTCCATTCACGTTATAAGGGACGGCGTGAATGTTCACATGCGGTGCCTCCTTCTCAATGCTTTGTCTTAATGACAGCCAGAATAAATCGGCCATCCAATCGGTTGTTGCGATTCGAAAAGTGCGCTGAAGTGTCGCTGGATCAAACGCACTCTTGACTGCCGCAAGTCGAATCGACTCTAGCGGATCCCCTATGTTTTCCCACAGTGTAATGGCGTAAGGCGTTGGCCGAATGCCTCTTCCTTGCTTCACAAATAAAGGATCATTCCAGACATGCCTCATACGGGAAACTGCATTGGAGACAGAAGGCTGAGTCATTGATAAACGCTCAGCGGCCGCCGTAATAGATTGCTCTTGCATGATGGCATCAAAAATGACCATTAAATTGAGATCGAGATTAGCCATGGCCTAGGAAGTTATGTGGGTCAGGTAAATCAGTATTGCGCAACTCATCATGTTTATCAATGTGTTTTATATGAAACATCAATTAGACGATATTCGTTGAGTTGGGCAAAGTAACCTTACTAAGACAAAAACACCGAAAACGATTAACTGACATAGGGACATGACGATGAAAGCGATCTACATAGAGCAATACGGAAATGCTGAGAAACTGACGTTTGGAGACATTGCCAAGCCAGCCATTAATGACAATCAGGTTTTGATAAAAGTGAAGGGAGCAGGCGTTAATCCCGTTGATTGGATGGTTCGTGAAGGTTTTCTACAGCAGAGTGGCGAGCATGAGCTTCCACTTATTCTAGGTTGGGACGCGGCAGGAGAAGTTGTCGAGTGCGGAGGGAGTGTCACAAATGTAAACCTTGGAGACAATGTCTATGTTTATGCGCCTATTTCAGGTCAAGGCGCTTACGCAGAATACATCGCTGTTGATGCTGACTTAGTTGCTCCTGCTCCAAAAACCTTAGATATGGTGACAGCTGCGGCGGTTCCATTAGCGGCGACTACTGCATGGCAAGCATTGATGGAGGGTTGCAAGTTGAAAGCTGGCAACCGAGTGCTGATTCATAATGCAGCGGGTGGTGTTGGCAGCTTTGCGGTTCAAATTGCGAAGGCGAAAGGCGCTTATGTGATTGGCACGGCATCAGCGGCGAAAGAGTCCTACGTGAAAGGGTTAGGGGTGGATGAGTTTATTGATTACCGAAAGCAGAAATTTGAAGACATTGTGAGTGACGTGGATGCAGTATTAGCGGCCATCAGTGGTGATGAGGTTGTTGAGCGGTCTCTTAACGTTGTTCGAAAAGGTGGCCATATCATTTCCCTTTTGGATGAGATTGAAGATGAAGTCGCGCAGCGTCATGGTGTGAACTTTCAACGCTGGTGGGTCATGCCCAATGCTCATGACTTACAGAGTATTTCTAAGTTGATTGATGACGGTGACATCAAAGTCAATATTGATAGGGTCTTTCCGCTAGAGCTTGCGGATCAAGCGCATGGTTTGAGTGAGTCAAAAAGAGCACGCGGAAAAATCGTTTTAGAAGTTTCTCAGTAGATAAGATTAAGGAAGATAATATGGCGACTAAACAAGCTTTTCATAACAAAAATTTACCAGACATGCGTAATGCCTTTAGTTGGGGCCTTAAGCTGAGCGAGTTCAACGAAGTGTTCTTTGTGACAGGCCATGCTGATTGCAGCCCTGAATTCATTACACAGCACCCTAATGATCCGGTTGCTCAAACTCGATTGATACTCGAGCAGATGAAAACGTTTTTGGAAGAGGCTGGGTACAGTGTTAATGATATTGTCCGTACCGATTGGACTTTCACCAATGATGTCACCTCTGAACAATTTGGGGACATAGCAAAAGTGTGGGAATCGTTTCTAGTTGATGTGGAAGTAAAACCTGCAACGGGGACTTTGCGGTATGTGCTGCGCTTGGGAATGCCCGACATGATGGTTGAATATGAAATGATGCTAGCAAGGTAATTGAGATTATACTTCACGATGCCAATTTACACTTTCTGGGATTGGTTCGGTATTTTAACTCTGGCAACTGCCTTTGCCATTTTCGGATTCTAAGGTGATTTTTCATTGTCGTATCAATGTGCTTATAATCGAATGGAGTAAGTGTCCTTTAAAAGCATTTCGGGAAGCTCGGAAACTGCGGCTTCGGAACTTCTCGAAATTACATTAAACAATGGCAATCTGTCGATTTACTCAACTTTGATCATCATCGGTTTACCAATATCACCGACTTGGAAAATAAGAAGTTCAAGGTCATCGGTTGAACTTGAGTTCTTACCTATCATTGCAGAGTCAATTTCTTCGGGATAGAGCTCACCCGCTTTAAAGGTTTTCGTTTCGTTTTCAAGTTCAATGGTCAGCTCCCCCTCGAGTACATAAACATAAACAGGTCCTGGGTGTGTATGTTTGCTGCTTATAAACCCGGCAGGTGCGGCCAAATGAACCACCGTCATTTCTTTACCATCTACCCCTGGCAGTGGAGCTTGATGTAATTTCTGCATCGTGGCTTTCTTTGGCACATATTCCTCACCGGCGGCTGAGGAAAAACTGATGATAGTAGTCAAAATAAATAAAGATGCGACTAATGAAGATACAATATTGTTCGTTATTGTTGTTTCCTTCATTGTTAACCCTCCTTAATGTTGTAAACAAGTAAAAGGATGCCATCAAAATACCGATGTAACCCTTTACCTTCCCAACCTCTATAAATTGTTCTAATTAGTGTTGGTATCACTTTAGCCTAGTGTAGAAAGCCGCCACTTTCCTTAGGTCTCCTATTTTACAAAGTTGTTTTTAACCCCAAGTTATATTGTTTTCCCCATTATCTCTCTTTTAAAATCATGTAATTACCTGAATGAAAATCACTTTATACTCAATAGGTCTATCGATGTCCCGCTCTCTCTTCGAGTTAAATTAAATTTCCCAAACTCGATTCAAAAATGGCGGAATCTGCATCTAAGATCGTTGAACGTAACTGTTTTAGGGGTTGATACTCGGGCGAGGTGTAAAAAGCATTTGCATGTTCCTTCGATGGGAACTCGACTAATACGACTCTCCCTTCTGGCATTTTCCCTTCAATGACATCAAGTTGGTCCGTGACGGCCAGGGCCTTTCCACCATGTTTTTCTAATATAGCGTGCGCTTTTACAAGGTAGTCGCGCTGGTGGGCTTCATGATCGTGGATACGGACAAAGGTAAGCATATAAGCAGGCATAATTATTTTCCTATAGGTCGAATGTTCGGTTTAGAAATACCAAGATAATGAACATAACGATATAAAGATAACGAAATGTTACTATCAAAATGATAGATTTAACTTATCATTATTGGGTGTACCAAATAGGGAAGTGCCAATGACTAATGAGCAGCTGAAAGCGTTTATCGCCGTAGTAGAGCAAGGTAGCTTTCGAAAAGCGGCAAAAGCGATATTCAAAACACAAGCTGCGGTAAGCAGTTCGGTTAAGAATTTAGAAGAACAATACGGTGTCACCTTATTTAATCGTGATGAGTATCGGCCAACACTCACTCAAGCAGGAGAGGCATTCTTTCATCACGCAAAACTTACTATGGGTCACTTTAATCAGCTCGATAACATTGGAAAGCAACTGAGTATGGGGATCGAGCCAAAGTTTACCATTGTGGTGAGCATCGCATTTCATCTTCCTCCGTTGCTCACGAAATTAAAGCCAATTATCGACAGCTTCCCAAGTACACAATTTAAAATTTATACCGAATCACTGAATGGCGTTGTCGAGCGAATAGATCGCGAAGAAGCGGATTTGGCATTTGGCCCTGAAATAGGGTTAAACATCGAGCATGAAAGACTACCTGTAGCCAAGGCCGTCATGATAAATGTTGCTGCTCCTGATTATTTCCCTTCAGCTTTAAATGACGTAATTTGCTTAAGAGACGTGGCTCAACATGACCAAATAGTGACTCGCGACAGCGCACAATATAAGAACAAAGCTTCGTTTCATACGACAGATGACCGAGCGGCATGGAGCGTTAATGACTTTACTACCAAGAAAGACCTTATTTTAGCTGGGCTAGGGTGGGGTGGGCTTCCTGAGTATTTGATCAAAGACGACATTGCGCAAGGCTGTTTGATTCCTATTGACGTAGAGGGAATACCAACGAGATCGTCTGGTGACCTGCATATGTTCAGAAATAGAAACCATCAGAAAGGGCCCGTGGCCACTAAAATCTGGAGTGAACTGAGTGAGGCTTACGGCCATTAACCATTATTCCTAACTTATTAGCCCCCTTAGTTGGTGGAAACAAACGATACGCAAGCATTGGTATCATTGTTTTTCAAAAAGTAACAATCGCACCATTCTTCAAAAATTGATGATAGTTTATCTGATATTAGAAGTATAAGTGACTGACTTAATGTTAGTTATTAATATTTCCTATGAAAGTGAGTCTACCGATATAGATGCAACGACCACGCACGATATAGCAAAATCATACAAAGGGATAAGATGAAGAAAACAGGGTTAATAGCCGTATCACTCTTGGTGAGTACCGTCAGTTTTGTCACTCAAGCGGAACAGTGTTCAGTGGACAACATGGAAGTGATCGGCCAAAAGGCTTTCATCGACATTGAGGGGTTTGATAGCGCTTACCGAGCTCGCATTGATACAGGTGCAACACGCACATCACTCCATGCAATGAACATAGAGGTTATTGACGGCGTAGATGAACTCGATGCCAATATCGGCAAGGAAGTACGTTTCGTTACGGGTAATGAACTGGGCGACTATAACCAACACCAAGCTGAGATTGTTGCTGTTCGCCGTATTAGAAACTCATTTGGTGCAGACATACGCTATAGCGTTAACTTTACTTTGGCGCATGAAGGTTATGAAAAAACGGTGGAAGTTAATCTTCGAGACCGCAGTAAAATGACGGATAAGCTGTTGATCGGCCGTGATTGGCTTTCATGTCAGTATTTGGTTGATGTCAGCCAAAACCCAACGACTTCCTCATAATGTATTTATGGTTTTTTACTCTAACAGAGCGTGCTTCTTGCTTCTGGATTTAGAGAGTTCGTTTTGAAAAGAGAGCATAAATATCAGTATGGAAACAAAACAGCTGTTATGTTGAGTGCATATTTCTATTCTGACCATAACCTGGGAGCGCTTTGTGATTGTTGAAAGTATTCATCATGTCGCCATTATTTGTTCTGACTATCAAAAATCTAAGGCTTTTTATACTGAGGTACTTGGTTTAAGCATCATCGCGGAAAACTACCGTGAGAGCCGAGATTCTTACAAACTAGATCTAGCCCTTCCTAGTGGCGGGCAGATTGAACTGTTTTCATTTCCAAACCCTCCATCAAGACCAAGTCAGCCAGAAGCACAAGGCCTAAGACACTTGGCGTTTGTTACTGAATCAGTGGAAGAGGCAGTAAAAGAGCTTAATGCACTAGATGTGGAAGTAGAGCCGATACGCGTCGATGAGTTTACAGGCAAGAAGTTTACTTTCTTTCAAGATCCTGATGGTTTGCCGCTAGAGTTGTATGAGAAGTAAGGGGGGAGGGAGAAAAGAAAAAGCCATAACATTTGTTCGTTGAAGAGGATTTTAGTCGCTAAGACATGCAGTTGGTGCGCAATAACAAAACCCTACTGACAGTTTCTGACAACAACGTCGATATACTCCTTTCTCATGTTACTCCGCTACGTTCACGATTATCATCAAATCAGGGAGATGTGATGGAACCGCTCAAAAACAACCTTTCGCCACAATTAGTACAGTGCTTTGGCCTGCTACTTGAGCGACATTTAAGTCACTTTGATAAAGCTGAGTTTGAGCAAACAATTATTCAGCAGCTTGATGCTCTGGAGCTAAAAGAGAGAGCAGCCTTCATTGCAGAAAAACTTTATCAGGTGTTGCCAAAACAAGAGGTCATTCGTTTTCAAATAATTAGAAAAATGTTGCGCCCCGTTTCTGGTGATCTTACGGTCGTTCAGAGTGATAAGGACGGCATCACTGGGTGGGGAACACTTCCGCTCGGTATTGTGGTCAGTCAGTTTGGTTATGAATCTTTTGATGATGCCATGGCGCTGTTAAAAGACATGACTGAACACTTTTCTTCTGAATTTGATGTGCGCTTTTTCCTCATTGACGATCAAGATAGAGCGCTGGACATTATGTCTAATTGGTTAACACACCGAAGTCATCATGTACGTCGGTTGGTGTCGGAAGGTACGCGCCCACGTTTGCCTTGGGCGATGCAACTGCCAAGCATCATTAAAGATCCTAGCTCCACTTTGCCTCTATTGACCGCATTACGAGATGATGAGCATGAATATGTTCGCCGCTCAGTCGCTAATCACCTAAATGATATTGCCAAAGACCATCCTGATCTAGTCGCAAAACTAGCAGTAGATTGGATGAATGACGCCAAAAGAACGCTCATAAATCAGCCTTTGGTGCATCGACAAAAATTACTTCGCCATGCTTGTCGTACGCTCATTAAGCAGGGGCATCCAGTGGCACTTGAAGCCTTTGGTGTTTTTCCGCCTAAACTCGATGTCAGCCCCATATTTTTACCGTCATCAGAGATTCATTTCGGTACTAAGCTGTGTTTTTCAGTGGAACTGCATTCGAGCAGCGATAAAGATCAGTCGCTGATTGTTGATTACGTTATGCATTTTAAAAAGGCCAACGGAGAGATGGCGCAAAAGGTGTTTAAATGGAAAAACGTCACGCTTAAAGCGCGTTCTCATTTGTCGATAGAAAAGGCCCATGGCATCAGGGAAATTACAACACGGAAGTATTACCCAGGTACACAAGCGGTGTCATTGCAAATTAATGGTCAGCCTTTTGGCTATAGTGAGTTTAATTTGATTATGGGTGAAGCGTAGACTGTGGCGGATGCAGTAAAGGCGCTTAACAAAATGGACGTTGAAGTAGAACCCATTCGAGTGGATGAGTTCACAGGCAAGAAGTTTACGTTCTTTCAAGACCCTGATGATTTGCCGTTAGAGCTTTATAAAAAATAAACGGTCTATATAGCAGGTGAAAAAGCTCATTCCAGTTCGTTATCACTGATATTTCACAATGTGATTATTCTAATTGCACAGAACCGAATAACCTACAGCGATAAGACCCCTGTATTTTAAGTCGCGCACTTTAATTGAGGGATAAAAGAACCATCTTTAATGGAGTCGGTTCTTTTTTATAATTATGGATAGCTCAACGAATTCAAAAAATGAAGCGTAGTTTATTGGTTATTAGTCTATTTGTTTCTCCTGTTCAGGCTGAGATAGTGGATTCTATAGAGAAGTTTACAGATATATTTGGAGTTAGCTTTTCTAAAGATATAGATGGCTCTACTGTTACCACATTAGACGCTAGCTATGATGTAACAGAAAAATTGAGAGTCTTTGGTGACATTGATACCGAATCGAATTGGGAAGCCGGTATCGGTTACTCTTTCTGGCAGGGTGAAGGTTATTACACCGAAAACTCGCTGAAAATAAGCGATGGAAAATACTCAACAGGGATATTTATCGCCAAATCATTACATGAAAAGTGGGTAGCTATCGGTGATGTAAACTATAACAATAAGAAACAGATAGCGGATCCATTTTGTGGCTCAGAGAGCACTTGCGGTGGGAATCATTTGAATGTTATCGCACATCCCTCTGATAGCGTCGATTATAGTATTGGTGCTATGTGGAGCCCTATTGAACTCTTTGACTTAGTTTATAAATTCAATCATGAAGTTGGTTTGAAAGAAAATTATATTTCGTTTGATAAGCCTATTACTGTCAATGATGAACGGTTATCAAGATCTTATGGGAAAACTAATTATCACTATCATGAGGCTATTGTTTATCTTAATGCGAAGTATATTCGCCCCTCTATTACATATACCTACTTTGAAGGTGGCCAGGATTATATCGAGTTTGGACTAACTTTTGATTTCTAGTTTCCATTATTAACTCTGATAGAGAATTATAAAACAGCACACTATGTGCTGTTTTTTGATCTTGGTAATAAACTTCACCTCATTCCATTTGTTTATCACCATTATTTCAATTCTCGATTATTCAAGATGAGCTCGTTTCGTTAATCTATACGCAACTAAACAGAACAGCACGGATGCATTTATTTTTATAGAAGAGATAAATGATGAAAAAAACACTTTTAGCAATCACTATGGCAACATTAATTTCTGCACCAGCAATTTCGGCTCCAGTTAAAGTTGACCGTGCATTGGCAAACCAATACACAGCAGAGCTTATTGAAGCACAAATGAATGAGATAGATGCTCGTGTATTGGCACAGCTTAATGCCCAGCCAAGCGCAACGACGACCGCAACGGTTGACGATGTTGTTTATGAAAAGCAATCAGATGGTACATGGGCAGCTGTTGGTACCGTATCGGCAACTTTACTGGCCGGTCTACTAAGCTCGTCTTCAAGCACTGGTGGGCAAGTTGATGATTTGCCTGATCTGCCAATTGATGCGCCGAGACAGTTGCCTGATGTAGACGTTAGTACACCAGATAATACTAAACCAGATTTTGATTTCATTAGTAACGGTACTGGTACGATCCAGATTGTAGTTGATGGTGTTATTTTGGGCACCATCGAAGGGTCTGCTAATACTCGTCATTTAGAAGTCGGCCCGAATGGTGGTGTTTGGTATAACGACCCACAAACTCCGGTTTCAATCCCTCTTCCTTTTAAAGTTGAAACGGCTGTTACTGGTCACCTAATTATCACAGATCTTCGTACAGGCGAAATTGTGGGGGTAGGCGGTCAGTTTGGTGGAGATATGGCTCCCATCAAATTGACAGTCGTGAAGTCAGATTTAGGGTGGACGATATTTGGAACACAAGGGCGCTCAATCACCATTAAAAATGTAGATTTAGAGCGTCCAGATCCGGAAAGCCCAATCGATGGAATCAATGATAATCCGATCCATAACAATCCAGAATGGAAACTAGAAGCCAGCAATGAAGCCGGAGTCTACACCGTTTATCGAGATGGTGTTGTTATGGGAAGGGTTGTGAGTGAAGCATCGGGATTAACGGTGATTAGAGGAAACTCAGGAGGTGTTGTTAGCATTGACCGTCTTAATCGTGAAGTTACCACTGATGAGCAAGCCAAAGAAACAATAAAGACGTTAGTAAAACAGCCTCGTTTTGACGATGTACGTAACAAGGTTAGAGCTAAGCTTGCTCAGTAGTACCTGTTCTCGCTGAAAAATAATAGCCACTGTTGAGGTGGCTATTATTTCTAACTGTATAGGTTATTAAGAGAATGAAAAAATTAGCCACACTTATCAATGAAATATCAAGAAGATTTGAAATCTACGATATGGACAGTTACTGCTTAGGTAACGTATACGTCCAATGTAAGTCAGAAAATCTTCACATTACTATTCATAGTGACTTAGTCGATGAAGAAGAGATAGTCTCAGTCGTTAATGTTGGTAAAGATAAAGACAATTCATCTGAGGTACTCACATTATATGAGGGCCGTCATGTATCTGGAGTACTAGATTTTTTACAGCGTCTTGAATCCTAGACGGAGCCTTTAGATAAAATACTTTTCAATTTGTCCAACAACCATAACGTTTGAGCGCTATTGTTATTTTTATTGTGATAATAACTATAGATATTGGGTGATTCCTGATCATAACCGAAATCAAACTCTAAGAGTTTAATGCCTTTTATAAAATCGTAATTAGAGAACTTAGAGATGGCAACAATCATATTACTTGTATGAACGGCTTCAAGTAATACTGATGGAATCTCAGAACGAAGTGTAATATTGAACTTGATGCCTAAGTCATCTGCAATGATTTCCGCGACCGATTTCTTTAAGTTCCAATTGGGGGCGAGGACCGTACCAACAGGATATTTGGCAACTTCATGCGGTGTTATTTCACTGTGTATTATTGGGTGATCTTCTCTGCATATAATTCGTAATTTGTCCTGCCCCAACTTTTTTGCATGGAGAGTCTTAATCGTGACATCGCTGTCATAGCTAATGCCCATGTCAATTTTGCCGCTTTCAATTTCAATTTGAGTATCCTGACTCCAGCAACGAAAATGAACAGAAGCGTTAGGTGCATCTTTTTGAATTTCAGCGTATATGGTGTTAGCTAGGGCAGTCATTAAAAAAGGTGATATGGCAAAGATAATGTCACCTTCTATTTTTTCTGGGTTAAACTCCGTTTGATCATTAATCGTATTTTCAAGCTCTAAAATGATTGGTCTAAGAGAGTGATAGACCTGTTCGGCGTAAGGGGTTGGTGTTAGCCCGGTACTTGTTTTCACAAAAAGATCATTGTCTAAAGTTTGTCTCAGTTTACTGAGGTATTTACTGACCGCCGGTTGAGTAACGAAGAGCCTTTCTGCTGCTTTTCGCATGTTTTTTTCTTGATAGAGAATAAAGAAAACTTTAAGTAAGTTTAGGTCTAGTTTGTCATAGAGATTGTGAGCCATCGTTTTCCTTAACTTCAGGTCCAAGCAATTGTTACTTTATTATGTACTTATATGATAGCAACTCACTAATTTATTATTGTGATTGCGAATTGAACCTAGAAACGTCATCGATTGATATTTAGGCAATTGCTTTATTGAGCGTCAAACAAAGAGGTGTGGATAGAAAAGCTTAGCGGGTTTCCATTGAAGTAGAATAAATAATTGATGGTAGATGATCTTGTCGAAGACTATCCTTAACCTGCCTTCCGAGAAGGCAGTTAAGTTATTTCTAGTTTTACTTTTATTTGATGAATTCTAACTTGTCACCTCATCCACCAAATACAAAATTGATTGATACGGTACGCCGCTATGATGTGAAAGACCAATCTCGCAGGTTTTACTGTTACTAAACCCTCGGCTGCAATTTTCAGGTACTTGTTCTCTGAGTGGATGAACCGCTGCGGCGTTCAGCTCTGGTGTGGTGAAGCCTTTATCGCCAGCCCAACCGCAACATTGAATGTGCTCTGGGACGATGACTTCAGAGGTACAGGCTTTAGCCAGTGATAGCATGTCATTCTCTAATCCCATTCTTCTGGAACTGCACGTTACATGTAGCATCACGGTTTCATCAATTGGTTCAAAGCTTAAGTGTTCTTTAAGGTGTTTTAATACAAAGGCTGTTGGCTCAAAGATAGCTAACGGCCTATTAAACTGTTCAATGCTGCGTTTGGCACATGGACTGGTGTCCATCAGTACGGGATATTTACCGTGTTCACTGGCTTGCCAAAGTGCTTCTTCTAGCTGCTGTGATTTCTGCAGCGCAATATCGTTTGCCCCTTTACTGTCATAGGGCATGCCGCAGCACTGATCACTGAGGCTTTTTGGTGTGATTAATTCGAAGCCCGCTTTGCTAAGAAGTGACTGCGTAACTTCGGTTAAAGGTCGCTGGTCTTGCGCACTGGTTTGCTGTCCCATATTTCGGCTTGCGCAAGAAGGCATATAAACCACTTTCCGCTCTGAGTTGATCCTTTTAGCTGGAATCTCCTTGTCTTGAATAAGCTGATGGGTGTTGGCTTGTGGGTATTCTGCTAGCCAACTTGGAGTAGCTCCGTGGGTCAGTTTCCGAAGCCCCTTAGTTAGCTTACTTACTGATTTTTCGCCCACGATAGTTGAAGCAACGCTGTTGGCCTTTAGCCCGACTTTTGCCATGGTGGTGGTAGCGCTGAAATGATCCGCGCTCCATTGGGCTGTCCATTTTATTAGGGGAGTCAGCTTTAAATATCTCTCAGAGCGAAGCTTTTTCACCAAATCTCCGGTGTTGATACCAACTGGGCAACGCTCTGCACATAGTCCTGTTGCTGCACAAGTATCAACGCCTTGGTAGTCGAACACTTTCTCTAGTTCGCTCGCTTCAACGGTTTCACCAGCCGTTCGTCGTCGTTGCAGCTCTCGGTATAAAACAATACGTTGGCGAGGGGATAGAGTCAGAGTGCGTGATGGGCATACAGGTTCGCAAAAGCCACACTCAATGCATCGATCAACTAAATCATCAGCAGCGGGCATAGGTTTGAGGTTTTCAAGATGGGCTTTAGGATTGTCGTTAATAATCACTCCAGGATTAAGTAACCCATATGGGTCAAACAGCGCCTTGATTTTTTGCATTAGTTCATAGCCATCCTTGCCCCACTCAAGCTCGATGTATGGAGCCATATTACGGCCGGTTCCGTGCTCCGCTTTCAGCGAGCCTTGGTATTTAACGGCAACCAATTCAGCAACGTCATCCATAAATCCACCGTAGCGATCGATCTCCTCTTGACTATCAAAGCCTTGGGTAAAGACAAAGTGGAGGTTTCCTTCAAGCGCGTGACCAAAAATTATCGCTTCATCGTATCGGTATTTATCAAACAAGGTTTGGAGATCGCGCAGACCGTGAGCAAGGTTTTCAACAGGGAAGGCCACATCTTCGATGATGACGGTTGTGCCTACTTCTCGCACTGCCCCAACGGCAGGAAACATTCCTTTTCGAATCCCCCACAATGTAGAGACTGTTGCCGCGTCAGAGGTAAAGGGAACGGATTCAATGATGGTGTATTTTGCGACTGCATCCATCACATGGTGACACTGCTTGGTTAAGGTCGCTGCATCGCTAGCGTGTGACTCAATCAAAATAGCGCACGCTTCTAAATCGAGTTCCGCTATAAACGCAGGTAAGCCTTTATTGTCAGCCACAGAGCGTAGTGCTCGTCCATCCATCAGCTCAACGGCAGCCACTGGAGTGGTTGAAAGCGTGGTTACTGCTTGGCTCGCTTGTTCTATATCAGCAAATACAAGCAGCGAAGAGGCTTTATGCGCGTGTTCAATAACTGTGTTGTAGGTTACCTCGGCAATGAATCCGAGTGTGCCTTCTGAGCCAATCATCAGGTGCTCAATGATCTCTATCGGATCTTGGTAATCCACCAGTGCATTGAGCGCATAGCCTGTGGTGTTTTTGAGGCGGTATTTGTGGTGAATGCGCTGGGTTAGTTCAGCGTTCTCTAAGGTTTCATCATGCAATGCGTTAATGCCCGCGATAAGCTCTGGGCGATCACGGGTAAACTCGGCAATGCTGACGTCATCACCGGTATCTAAGATTGAACCATCGCTGAACACGACTTTCATGCTATCGATGGTCTTATAGGAATTCTGCGCCGTTCCACAACACATACCACTGGCATTATTTGCGGCTATACCACCAATTTTACAGGTATTAATAGAAGCTGGGTCAGGGCCAATTTTACGTTGAAACGGGGCGAGATATTTATTGGCATCGGCGCCAATCACCCCCGGTTGTAAGCTGATTTTTTTGCCTTCATCGATGATCGAATGGTTACGCCAATCGTCGGTGAGCGTAATTAGAACAGAGTCAGACACCGCTTGGCCTGAAAGGCTGGTTCCCGCCGCGCGAAAGGTGCAGTGAATCGCCATTTCACGGCAACACTTAATGACATAGATAACTTCATCAAGGTCTTTTAATTTCAGTACGATTTTTGGCACGAGGCGATAGAAACTGGCGTCCGTTCCATAAGCTAAGCGCTTGGCGTGCTGAGTTATAATACGCGCGGATTCAATCTTGGCTGCGAACAATGACTCAAGTTGTTGATAGCGGTTATCGCTGTTCTTATTAACGCTGCTCTTGTTTACGTAAGGTGTGTCCGACATGTTTGCTTCCTTGTGCTCGCTGCGGCATTCTAATTTTTATGGGGTCAGCTGTTGAAACGGTGTCACAGTTGCACATCATTTGCTGTGACACCTTTTGAATTTACTCAATATTTAGCGAGATAGGTCTATAGACGCTAATGAATCTTGATTTAAGTCTTTGATACTTTTAGCACCAGTGAGCGTCATCGCAACGCGCATCTCTTTTTCGTAAAGGTCTAGAAGGTTCTCGACACCCGCCTGACCTTGCGCCGCTAGAGCGTAGATGAATGAGCGGCCGAGTAGGGTGCAGTCTGCGCCCAGAGCGAGCATTCTCACCACATCTAACCCTGACCGAATGCCTGAATCGACGAAGATTTTTAGATCCCCTTTCACTGCGTTTGCAATGCTAGGAAGCGCCTTAGCGGTTGACAAAACCCCATCAAGTTGGCGGCCACCGTGGTTAGACACCACAATACCGTCCGCACCGAAAGAGACCGCATCTTTGGCATCTTGCTTGTCGAGAATGCCTTTAATGACCATCGGACCTTCCCAGTAATCTCTAATCCATTCTAAGTCTTTCCATGAGATGGATGGATCAAAGTTATCACCGAGCCAACCGATGTAATCTTCGAGTTTGGTTGGTTCACCTCGATAAGTCGATATATTACCGAGATCGTGTGGCTTACCGAATACACCGACATCGAATGCCCATGTTGGGTGACGCATGGCTTGAAATACACGACGAGCAGCGGCATTAGGGCCGCTCATGCCGGAATGCATATCGCGGTAGCGAGCACCGGGTACGGGCATATCAACGGTGAAGACTAAGGTTGTGACGCCCGCGGCTTTTGCACGTTCTAAGACATTCTTCATGAAGCCACGGTCTTTTAACACGTAAAGTTGGAACCACATCGGACGTTCAATAGCCGGAGCGACTTCTTCAATTGGGCACACCGAGACGGTCGACATGGTAAAAGGAATGCCTTTGTTCTCGGCGGCTTTCGCTGCGAGAACCTCGCCTCGTCGAGCGTACATACCAGTGAGACCAACAGGTGCTAGTGCGATAGGCATGGATATTTTCTCACTAAAAACTTCGGTTTCAAGGCTCAGATCTTCCATGTTGTTCAGCACCCGTTGCTTAAGCGCTATGTTGGCAAGATCTTCAGTGTTTTTTCTAAGGGTATGCTCACCGTAAGAGCCGCCATCAATGTAGTGAAATAGGAAAGGGGGTAATTTCGCTTTCGCAGCAGCTCGATAGTCAGTAGAAGCAGAGATGATCATGGTTCAATCCTATTAATGAGTTAGTACGACTGCTTCTGGTTGGGAGGGGCAGGCTCATCCCATTACCTGTTTCATCTTTTCGAAGAGTGCCGTGATGTTAATGTTATGTAAATTACCTCTTTCAATTTTGTATATATAGGGAAATAATGAAAATGATTATTTCCAAAATTGGCATAATGAGATGCGAGCAGATGATTTGATCCTGTTTTCACAGGTCGTAGATCTAGGCAGTTTTAGTAAGGTAGCTGAGCAAAATAACCTTACAAATTCGGTGGTTAGCAAAAGAATTGCTCGCTTGGAAGAGCAGCTTGGCGTTCAGTTATTATATCGAACAACGCGTAAATTGACGCTAACTGAAGCTGGAAAGGCGCTGCTGCACGGAGCCAAAAATGTGAAGTTAGCCACGCAAGAGGCTATGGATGCAGTTTCAGGCTTTGGCGAAAATATCAGTGGCCATATCAAAATGTCGGTGCCTACAATATCGGGTGATTTGATCTTGGCGGACGCGGTTGCGGAGTTTTGCGATATGCACACTGGGCTCAGTGTTGATATGTCGTTAGACAATAAGTTTGTTGATCTCGTCGATGGGGGTTTTGATCTGGTGATTCGTACCGGATATTTGGAAGATTCAAGTCTGATTGCACGCCATATTCTCGACTCGCAGTGGGTCGTTTGCGCCTCCCCTTCTTATATTGCCAAGAATGGTAAACCTTTACAGCCTAAGCAGTTGGCGGAGCACAATTGCCTGCAATACGCCTATCAAACCACAGGGGCGAGTGAGTGGGAGTTTAAGGGTACAAAAGGGAATTACATTGTCCGAGTTTCGGGCAGCTTTACTACCAATAACGCGACAGCATTGCGTAAAGCGGCACTAGGTGGTTATGGCATCGCCTACGTTCCACGCTGCTTGGTTTACCACGACATTCGAAGTGGTGAATTGGTGGATATTTTTCCTGAACTGGTTGGCAAAAAACTTGGCATTTATGCGGTCTACCCGTTTACTCGTCAACCGCCAAATAAAGTGAAGCTATTGATTGAGCATATTCGAACCCGTTATTTAGCGATTTCTCACTATTTTTAATAGCCTTCTATCTTGATAGAAAATGAAAAGGGTAAGCTGATATGAGCCTACCCTTTTGGTTTATTTGAGATTTAGACTATTAACTTCACACCTTTCTCAATGGTGCGATTACAGCGTAAGAAGGTAGTTCACAAGCGCGTTGTACTCATCAAAGCTTTTGATGTTGTCTGGCTTTACAATGTATTTGTTGTTGACCAAAACGCCAGGTACACCCGTTAGCGTGCTCGCTTCAAATTGCTTGTCGAATTTACGTTGCATAGAATCAACGACAAAGCCGTTGTAAGCAGAGTCAAACTTCTTGCCATCCACACCGTAATCAACGAATAGTTGGCGAAGTGCAGCTTCATCTTTTGGTGCTTGGCTTAGCTGGTGGATCTGCTTAAACATCGCTGGAACCATCTCTTTTTCCACATCTAACGCGACCATCGTTGCGTACGATTTTGCCATTGGAACTGCCATGTTATTGCCCATAAATGCTACGTGAACTTTTTCAAATTTAGCATCTTCTGGTAGCGACGTTTTTAGATGCTCAACCACGCCTTCAAACTTGTAACAGTGTGGGCAGTAGAATGAGAAAAACTCAGTAACGACGGGCTTCTTGGCTTTTTCTACATCCAATATTTTGAAGTGTTTTCCTTCTTCAAAATCAGCGGCATTAACGGTTAAGGCGATAGCCAGTGTAGTAACAAGCGTAATTAATTTTTTGATCATGATTCATTTCCAAATGTAGATAAACAGACGCAACAAGTCACTTGTGCGTTTAATCGATATTGACTTGGCACCCTTTAAAGAGCGCGTAATTTAAGCTGGATATGAATGAATAGGGGGGCGATAGAGTGTATCGATCCGAGCTTGCGTGGTCGGGTTTTGATCGGGCACTATAAGAGCAAGTGAATGTGACTGAACTGCCAAAATAACGCCAGATTGACTCGTTGGTATTTTAAAAAGGCATGATGACCCACAACCGTGTTTGCTTTGCGCGTTGTGAGAATTCTGAACGGGGTGTTCTTGATCTGGGCAATCTGAATTTATCGAATCAACGATAAAGTTACTTGAATCCGAAGGAAGGCGGCTCGCGTTTGCTAGTGATTGGCCAACCAGTGAAGGATCTGATTCGTTACTTTGATTCATGCCAATTGGAGTTATCTTTATAGGCGCGACTCGGGTGACCTGAGCACTGATTACGAATGTTGTAATCATCATCAGAGTGAGCAGCAAAAAAGATAACCAAATAGGTCGAGAAGCCTTGTTCATGAATCGCAGTGTGTTCCATACAGGTTGAGAGCCTGCATCATACCCCAATTGCGATCGTGAATTAAATAGTGTTGTGAGAAGATAGGTCACACTCTGACTTTGAATCGCTAGAGGTGACCTATGTTGTTGTCGGGAAAAATCGGCTCGAATTTATCTAGGCTGACGTTATACAGGGACAGTTTATAAAAAAGAGTCTGGTTATATCTGCCAATCGCCCCCTAGCGCCTTATACACCAACACGGTAGCTTGGGCTGTTTGAAGGCTTGCTGCGATTTTTCTATCTTGCATCATCTTTTGTTGTCTTTGTGCATCAAGCACAGACAGGTGATCGACGAGACCTGCTCGATAGAGTGATTTGGCTTTGCTGACCGCAACGTCAGAAGCGTTATTTGCACGAGCAATACGGTCGTGATTCTCTTGAGCTCGGCCATAATTAAATAAGGCAGAATCTACCTCTGCAAACGCCGAATCAACCGCATGTTGATATCTCATGGCGGCAATCTTAAAGCGAGACTCATTGAGCTCTACCATCGCTTCACCACGCCCCCCATCAAAGATATTCCAACTCACTCCAGCTGCGCCAGCCCAACCAATTGAGTCGCTACTAAATAGGTCATCAAAGCTGCTTGCTGTTACACCGGGTGCTCCTGTTAAGAAAAACTTCGGATAGCGATTGGCAATAGCAGCGCCAACTTCCTCATTAATCGCAGCCATCTCTCTCTCTGCGACACGAATATCAGGGCGACGAGTGAGCAGATCAGACGGCAATCCAGTTGGGATCACATCATTCATTTGTGGAAGTGATTGATGTGTAGCTAAGCGAACGTCGACCTGAGAAAGCGGCTCGCTTAAAAGAATTGCCAAACGATGTTTGTGAACCTGTTGCGCGCTTTCAAGCTGAGGGATCATCGATTCAGTCGCAGCCAATAAAGCTTGAGCTTGGGCCAAATCTAGCTCAGAACCATATCCGCTATTGACCACCTTTTGCACTAAATCAAGTGTCTTTCGTTGATCTTCAATATTAGCCTGAGCTAACTCTGTACGTTCTTGGGCACCTCTGTATTGTAGGTAGTTATGGATTAAATCCGAAGTGATGAGCGTTGTGAGTCCACTTTGGAAAATCTCAGCTTGTTCTACTCGTATTTTCGCTGCATTCGCTTGTCTATCTAAGCGGCCGAAAATGTCGGCCTCCCATGCAATGCTTGCCCCAATAAATCCGCCATCGTGCTGATTGTCGCTTAGTGTCATTGCCCCAAGCTGTGGTGGCAAACCGCCAACGCTATCACCAATTGGATTTAGCGCAGGGCCAAGCATCGAATCGTTCTTAGAGAGCTGATAATTAAAGTAGCCCGCGCCAATATTAACCGTAGGAACCTTAAAAGATTCAACAATAGATTGATAAGAGTTCGCCATTGAAATTCGCTCAGCCGCCACTGTTAGTGGGATGTTTTGCTGCTGAACATCTCCAATCATTTTGTTGAGGGTTTCATCGTTAAATTGATGCCACCAGTAATCGCTATCGGCATGCTGCTCGCCACTGGAATACTGCTGATTATCGGCATGAATGTAGGTGGTTGCTAAATCGACCTCTGGTGGTTGATAGTCAGGACCAACGGCGCAGCCTGTCATCAACATCGCAATAACGATAGGGGTTAATTTATGAGTAAGTGAAGTCATATTAGTCTTCTCCTATGCGTTATTAACGTTAAGTTCAGGGTTGGCCATTACTGAGCTTTGCGTATTGTCATTATCAGGCTCAGAAGTGACGGGCACATCTTTATGACAGAGGCGATATAGCGCCGGCATCACGACCAAAGAAAGTACTGTTGCCGCTGCCAATCCACCGATAATCGTTGCGGCCATTTGGTCAAACAATCGGTCGCTAATCAGGGGAATCATGCCTAGAGCTGTGGTGAGAGCACCCATTGAAATAGCCATGGTTCGGTTAACGGTGGCTTCTTTGACCGCATCTGCTAGTGCTCGGCCATTTTTTCGCTCAAGCTCAATTTGGTCCATCAAGACGATGCCATTTTTTATGATCATCCCGGTTAGGGTGACCGCGCCAATCAGCGCCATAAAGCCAAATGGTTTATCAAAGCCAATCAGTGCAAATGTGGCTCCTGTTGCTGCAAGTGGTACGGTAAACAAGATAATGGCAGGTTGGACAAAGCCGTTAAACATCGCGACTAGAATGATCACCATGATCAAAATGGCTTTTGGTAGTTGCAACAAAATATCGGTGACGGCTTTATGCTCGTCGTAATATTCGCCTCCCCACTCCATGCTGTATCCGGGTGGTAGTTTAATAGCTTCTATCTCAGCGATCACCGAGTTACGAACAATTGCAGGGGTAGTATGGCTAGCAATCCCTGCTTGAGCAGTAATGGTTTTAACCCGGTCGCGACGCCAGATCATCCCTTGCTCAGTTTTAAGTTCAAAGCCATCAATGACCTGACCTAAAGGCACAGTATGTAGACCAACTAAAGATTTGACCGGTAATGTTTCTAACGACGCCATGTCTTGGTTTGACCCGCGCAATTGAATTGGGATCAACTCATCATTGAGGTTCATTAAACCCAGTGGCATTCCGTCGGACGCACGCTTCATCGCAAATGAGATATCAGCACGATTAATGCCCGCTTTTCGAGCCTTCTCTTGATTGATGATGGGTACGAGCACTTTGCTTTCTTGACGCCAATCGTCTCGAACATATTTTGTATCAGGGTTTTGAGAGAAAATAGCTTTCGCTTGGTTAGCTAGTGTATACAGAACATCTTCATCTGGCCCTGAAAAACGGGTTTCAACTGAGTATTTGTCAGATGTGGCTAGCTTCAAACTGCGGAAGCGAGGCTCAGCATTAGGAAAGCTCTCTGCGATCCAGATATCCCCGCGTTTAACCAACCCTTCAATTGACTCAAAGTTCTTAGCGTTGACTAAGATCTGACCATATGAAGCATCAATCGGCTCTGGTTCAACCGTAACTGAGAAGCGAGGTACGCTGGCACCAACCGCTGTTGAAAGGCTGTCTACTTCTGGCTGCTCTAGTAGCCATGTTTCGATTTTAGCCATATCTTCAGAAGTTTGTTCAATGCTCGCTCCGGTTGGTAGCCAGTAATCTAAGAAGATAATTGGGCGGTCTGACTGTGGAATAAAGTTTACTGCAACATGAGGGATAGCTAGAAACGTTGCTAATACCAATGGCGTTAACGCAGATAGAGATTTAATTGGGTTATCGACACTCCAGTTAATAAAGCGGCGATAAACACTTGGTTTGCTCTGCTCTTTTTGTTTGATGGGCTTTAGAAATAGCCAACATAGCAATGCTGTGAAGGTCATGGCAACAAACCAAGACAGCAGTAGGGATGCAGCGATGATATAAAAGACGGATTGAGCAAATTCTGCCGCATCAGTTTGAGAAAATAGTACCGGGCTTGCACCCATAATAGCAATGACTGTTGCGCCAAGTAGCGGCACTACGGTCTCTTTTACCGACTCGATGGCAGCCTGTGTTCGTTCCATGCCACGATTGAGCTTAGCTTGCATCATATCGGTGATGACAATCGCGTTATCAACCAACATACCCAGTGCGAGAATAAACGTGCCAAGCGATACTCGGTGAAGGTCAATTTGGTTGATGTTCATGTAGATCAGTGTGATCAAAATGGTGAGTAGTAAGCTACCCCCAACAATGGATGCGCTTTTGAGCCCCATAAAGATCAGCAAAACAATAAAGACAATCGAGACACTTTCAAGCAGGTTCATGACAAAATCATCAATCGCTTTTTGTACTTCTTCGGGTTGGTAAGCTACCGTTGAAATATCCACACCGAGTGGCAGTTGTGCCTGATAGTCGTCTATTACACTGCGAATAGTGTCACCAAGTGATACAACATTGATGCCGTTGACCGGGCTGACAGCAAGTGTCACCGCAGGCTCACCGTTAAAGCGATTCTCAGTAAGCGCAGGGGTTTGGTATCCCATCGTCACATCAGCAACGTCACCCAAGCGGATCAGCCCTGAACCCAGTTCACTCACTCCCCCTTTTAGGATTAGGTTCTGGATGTCTTCGAGCGATTGCAGCGCACTGCTATTGTGAATTCGAATGCGTTCTTGACCTGCATTGAAACTGCCGGTTTCAAAGGTCAAGTTTTGGGTATTCAGTTGATTCCAAACTTGAGCAACGGAGAGACCATACTGCGCAAGACGTTCGTCGGCCATATCAATATAAACGGCTCTTGGTTGAACACCATGAAGCTCAATCTTTTTAATTCCATCGACGGCTTTGATGCGGCGTTGCAGCTCTTCGGAGTAGCGTCGAAGCTCTTCAGGAGTTGCATCTTGACTATGGATAGAGAACAGCATGCCATAGACTTCTGAAAACTCATCTTGAACAATACTAATCTGCGCGGTTGAAGGTAGAGTGAGTTTCACATCGTTGACTTTACGGCGCAGTAAATCCCACTGTTGAGGTAGCTCTTTGGAACTCAAGCTCTCTTTGAGATCAACAAAAACCATTGAAACACCAGGGCGAGAGAGGGACCGCAGGCGATTAAGCTCACCCATCTCTTGCAGCTTCGTTTCAATGGTATCTGTAACTTGATGTTCGACTTCTTCAGCAGACGCTCCGGGGTATAGGGTGACCACGACGGCCGTTTTGACTGTGAAACTTGGGTCTTCAAGCTTTCCAAGATCAAAATAGGAGTAGAGACCGGCGATCACACACAGTACAGAGAAAAACAGTACAAAAGTACGTTGGCGGATCGCGAATTCAGCTAGGTTCATCATGCTCATTCCTTATAACGTTCGCTCAATGACGTGAAAAACCGCTTCACCATCTTGCAAGTAAGCTGAGCCGCTGATCACAGCAAGTTCACCGTTATAGAGTTTGCCCGAAACACAGGTATGGTGGGCATCAATAGTCTCAACATTGACAGGAACGGATTCAATTTCATTTTCGCGAACGACATTGACATGCAGTGCTTGTTTTTGACCGACTAACGCAGAGTAAGGCAAGCAAAAAGAGCCCTTGCTATCATCTAAATGAGTGGTAACGGTAACTGACTTTCCGGGAAATAACTGAGCATCACTTGAATTATTGGCAGCAGCATCAATGGCGAAAGTCACCGTATAGGTCTGCTTAATACGGTCAGGTAGGGTCGTGAGTTCAGATACGGTGGCATTAATCTTTTGATCAGATTGATACCACGAAACTTGAGCATCTTGGCCAATGGCGAAGTGTTGAATTAGATTTTCGGGTACGTCAATATTAACCTCAACGTGGTCCGTTTGATGCAGAGTGAATGAGGCGATGCCGGGCAGTACTTGTTCAAACTGTTCCACAGAAATATCACCAATGACGCCATCGAAAGGGGCAGTAAGAATCGTGTATCCAAGGGCATCTTTTGCTCGTCTAATGTTCTTATTCACGACCTTTACTGCTGATAAGCTGCGCTCGTATCCACTTATTGCTCGGTCAAGAGTGACGCTTGCGATAGCATCATCGGCAATGGCTTGTTCTATGCGTGTTTTTTCCGCTATGGCTAGCTTGTGCGCAGATTGAGCTTCAAGCATTTTGGATTCAAGCTCTGCGACAACCAATTGATAATCGTGCGGATCAAGTTTTGCGATGACTTGACCTTTCTTAACGCGGTCACCTCGATTGACTAAAACATTTTCAACGGTTCCGGGGACACGAAATGATAAATTAGCTTGCTCTTGTGAATGGACAACACCATTAAAGCGTTTGGCTGAAAGAGAGGCCGAGTCGGTCAGTTTCACCACTTGCAGCGGGCGGGCTTGAGGCTCGATAACTTGTACCGAAGTAGGGCCTGTTTGATTACAGGCGGTGAGACTAAGTAGTATGGCCCCACATAGAATGTTTTTTGAATAATTCATGATAAAAAGCTCCTAATGTTGGCGCTATTTTATCGTTGATGCCCAAGAAGATAATCGAGCGTTTGATAGAATGACTGTCTCAATAAATGAGACAATTAAAAGACCTTTGGAATCTCTGTCACAAGGTGGTTAATCATTAATCGACAAGTTTGAGTGAGTGTTTTTGCTTGCGTATGAAGTAGCCAACCATGCTCTTCGATAGGGGTAAGGTTGGGTAGCAACGCAACGAGCTGTCCACTTTCTATATCTTGCTCTATGAAAATTTTGGGTAAGAAACCAATACCACGATGACGCAGAACAGCGCTTTTAATAAATCCAACGCTGTCGCTAATGATCTTAGGTGATACGGTGATGTTGTCGCCGTTAAAGTGCCAAATATTGTCGACATCCCCATTTGGCCAGCGGAAACAGATGCAGCTTCGTTGGTGAAGTGTGCTTAGTTCGTTTATTTCACCGGCTCTATCTAAGTAGGTAGGAGAAGCGACTAATATACGGTCAAGCTTGATTAATTTCCTGGCGACAATATCAGAGTCTTTCAGTGGCCCGCCATGAAAGGCAATATCTAGCCCTTGAGGAAACATATCATCAAAGGCGTTACTGATATTACGAATATCCAACTCGACTTCAGGGTATTTATCTAAAAAGGTAAAAAGCAGCGGCTGTAGTAGATCGTAAGTTTCAGGTAATACTCCAATTTTTATTACGCCTCGAACAACATCCGACTGTGTCGCGACGTTATGATGAGCCGCGTCAAGCATATCAAGCGCTTTAACCAGTTCATCCTTGTAAGCTTTGCCTTGGTTGGTCAATGACAGGCTGCGTGTGGTTCGATGAAATAGAGTGGTGCCTAGCTGCTTTTCAAGGTCGCCAATGCGTCGGCTTACGTTTGCTCTCGGGATATCGAGCGCATTGGCTGCTGCGGTAAAACTGCCTAGTTCAATCACTTTGATAAACAGTTTCAAGTCGTCAATCTTCACTCTATATTTCCTGTTCTGTACTAAAATCGCTATGCAATTTGTTCAGTAGATGTTTGTATCCGACACTATCATTTGTCTGGAAATTAGAAAAGATATGATTGGAATTAGTGACAATTGCTTAGGTTGGAATCAACTCAATCTCAATAGTCTCTTGGTGCGTAGGCTATTGAGATCGTTCTAGGAAGATACTGCTATCAATACAGCTACAACAGCCAATTATGTAACGTGAAAAACAGCATCATGCTAATGACTGTTGTGAGTAATACATTGCCTGTTTTCCATGCCAAGATGACCGCTAGAATGGCACTGATTAAATAAGGGTTTACCAAAGGCAGCAACTCGTGTGTTTCTGCATCCAAAGCCATAATAGGCGCAAGAATGGCAGTTAGAATCGCAGGGCTGGAGAACTTGAGAAAGCGCTTCACCTCATAGCTTAATTTAAGTGGAAGGGTGGGTTCTAAAAAGAGGTAGCGGCTTAGAAATACAACCACAGTCATAGCCAAAATTGACAGTAAGATCATAGTTGCTCTCCTTGTTTCTCGTCAGATACTTTATTTACTTCCTTAGGTGGGGGGGAGAATCGTTCGGCCAAGTAACCCACTGACATTGCCATCAAACTAGCGATGACCAGTGCGCCGTTGACTTGCCACTTATGCAGCAGGATTGAGCTAATCAAAGCTACGATGACGGAAAGAAAAATAGGCTTAGATTTTATATTAGGGACCACAAGAGCAATGAAGGTGGCGACTATCGCAAAATCTAATCCGAGTGAATCAAGGTTGGGTATGTAGCTACCACCGATAATGCCAACGAACGAAGCAATGTTCCATATAAGGTAAAAGCTTAAGCCTGCCCCAAGCGCATAGAAACGGTTAAACTCTTTTGGTTTGTGTCCAATAAGGGCAAAAAGCTCATCAGTGAGTAAGAACCCAAGACCTAATCGCCAGCGTAGTGGCAGTGGACTAATGGTGTCTCGCATTGCAACGCTATATAACAAGTGACGAGAGGTGATGAAAAAGGTAGTGACGAGCATAGTGACTAAGCTAGCCCCTGATTTAAACATGCCGATAGCAACGAGCTGCGCTGCACCTGCAAACAAAATAGCAGAGAGGGCTTGAGCTTCAAGAACCAATAGACCCGACTCGACCGCGTAAGAACCTGCCAGTAATCCCCATGGAATAACGGCAATACTTAACGGCATCATAGCGAGTGTGCCGCGCCACATTTGCTTCCAGATACTTACCTGAGCTTGATCCATCATTTCTGACATTAGTTTTCCTTTTCGCTCTTCTCTCTAATTGAGAGATTCATCAACTCAGATATGAGGCATATGTTACGAAACTTCAAGTCTTGTTGGTTGTTTGTGGTGATCTGTGCGCTTCCCATGCAAATAATCAGGAATCTTGGTTTCAACACGCTCCATCTTCCTAATTGTTTGTGTTATTTGGATTCTTTATTGTCATATGGACTTTATTTGGCTTGGTCATTTTGACACGAAATAAATACTTATTTGTATGAGCGGTAGTATTGATAAGCATTCTCATTAATGGCATGGTAAATGCAGCTCCAAAAAGCAGATAGTTGAGTATGCTTAATTAGATAACTTTCCTAAGCAACGTAAGTAAGCAAAGGTGATGATATGACAGATATTCCCCATGGTTTAGTCACAGGTAAAGTCGTGCACAAGACGCAATGGACCGATCAACTGTTTTCACTCCAAGTAAGCGCGCCTGTGTCACCTTATACAGCGGGTCAGTTTACCAAATTGGGTTTACTAAACAGTGACGGTGAATTTGTTAGGCGCGCCTATTCGATGGTGAATGCGCCAGAGCACAGCCTCGGGCTGCATCACCTTGAGTTCTTGATTATTAAGGATCAAAACGGACAACTCTCCCCGAAGTTACATCAACTCAATGAAGGGGATGAAATATTTGTCGGGAAAGATCCAAGCGGATTCATGACGCTAGAAGAGATTCCCTCTACCGTGAAAGATCTATGGATGCTCTCTACTGGGACAGCTGTCGGGCCGTTTATCTCTATTCTTGAAAGTTTGCAGATACAGCAAGAAAAGAGTGAAAACTCAACCGCCTATCGAACATTCAACCGTTTGGTTTTGGTACATGCGGTAAGAACCAAGCAAGATCTCACCTATCAAGACCGTATTGCTCAACTTGTTCAACATTACCAAGGGAAACTCATTTATGTGCCAATTATTTCTAGAGAATCAGTCACCGGAGCTTTGCGCGGACGAATCCCAAGCTTGCTACTTGGAGGCGGCCTTGAGCGAGCCGCGTCTAGCACTATCAATAAAACCGATAGTTTCATCTACCTTTGCGGTAATCCGCAGATGGTTCGTGATACAAGCGAAGCATTAAACACACTGGGGCTAGAGAAGCATTTACGCAGAAAGCCCGGCCATTACAGCAGTGAGAACTACTGGTAATTCAATGCGTTTTTTACCGATCATACAGAACAAGCTAGAGAGGTTATCTATGAGTCATTTAAGAATTCCGTCACACTGGAAAATTCAACGTTCAACGCCGTTTTTCACCAAAGAGAACATACCAACTGCGTTGCTTAATCATCACAACACCGCAGAGGGTGTGTTTGGCCAAATATGCGTCATGGAAGGCACGGTAACCTTCTATGGCTTTGCAGATGCCGACGCCACTCAGCCTGAAAGTGTTATCGAAATAACAGCGGGGCAGTTCGCTACAAGTCCACCTCAATATTGGCATCGCGTCGAGTTAAGTGACGACGCACAATTCAACATTAACTTTTGGTCAGAAAAAGAGACGAAGAAAACGTTTAACACACGCAAGGACAGATAAAAAGTCTTGTTGGGTGACCTAACTAAAACAGTAGATGATAAATAACCATAATAAATACAATGACTAATGATGATAGACAAAACAATAAAACGCGACATACTGAAGGCATTGTTCGTTTGAACACTTGATGTTCATATTTTAGGTAAGAGAGGAAGCCATGATCAACATTGCTTTTTTTAGCTCAAAATCATACGACGAGAAATCATTCCATCTTGCGAAAGGTGAGCTCAAGGCAGAGTTTCATTTCCATGATTTCAGACTTACAACCACCACCGCAAAAATGGCACACGACTGTGAAGTTGTGTGTGCTTTTGTCAATGATGATTTGTCACGAGATGTCCTTAAAATTTTGGCACAAGGTAGCACTAAGCTGATTGCTATGCGCTGCGCTGGGTTTGATAAAGTGGACCTTGAAGCTGCCAATGAATTTGGCTTGCAAGTGGTGCGAGTTCCGGCTTATTCGCCAGAGTCGGTAGCTGAGCATACCGTGGGTATGATGATGTGTTTAAACCGTAAACTTCACAAAGCGTATCAACGAACTCGTGATGCTAACTTTTCTCTTGAGGGCTTGGTCGGTTTTAACTTCCACGGAAAAACGGTAGGGGTTATTGGTTCAGGAAAAATCGGGTTAGCGACAATGCGTATCTTGAAAGGGCTAGGTATGAACATACTCTGTTATGACCTATACCCTAACCCATTGGCTGAAGAGCTGGGTGCTCGATATGTTGAGCTTGATGAGCTTTATCAAGAGTCAGATGTGATCTCTTTGCATTGCCCGATGAGTGAAGAGAACTACCATTTATTGGATGAGAAAGCGTTCAATAAAATGAAAGATGGCGTAATGATCGTTAACACCAGTCGTGGCGAGTTGCTTGATTCAACTGCGGCCATCGAAGCCTTAAAACAAAGTAAAATTGGCGCGCTTGGATTAGATGTTTACGACAACGAAAAAGAGCTGTTCTTTCAAGACAAATCAAACGATGTAATCGTGGATGATGTGTTCCGCCGCTTGTCTGCGTGTCACAACGTATTGTTTACAGGACACCAAGCGTTCTTAACCAAAGATGCTCTGTACAACATCGCACATACCACGCTCACCAGTGTCGATGCTTTCTTTAGCAATAAAAAGAGCGGTAACGAACTCATCTAAACTTAGCCGTACGAATAGAGCCACGATGACGCTTCAAAGGATGCGAAGTCGTGGCTTTTTAGTTTATATACGCTTTTGTCGTTAGCATGTTTATTTCGTGAATAAGTTGTTTCACAAGGTTTCATCAAGCCTGTTTAGATGTGAGCGATTAGACAGGTTTTTTCTTTAAGGATTATTCTACTTTCTCCAAGGGAGGATACCCTTTATAACAGGGTGAATAATTGAAGTTTGATGGAATTTACTATTATGTCTGAAGAACGGAAAAGTATGTCTGAGAAGCAAAAAATGCTCGCTGGTGAGCCTTACCAAGCATGGGATGAAGAGCTATTCCAATCACGAATAGAGTGTCGAAAAATTCTTCGAGAATTGAACAACAGTATTCCTAATACCAGCGAGTGGCGAGCAGCTTCAGATGAGCTGATCCCAAATGCGCCTGATGCGTATCTAGAGCCACCTTTTCGTTGTGATTACGGTTCGAACATTAAATTAGGTAAGAATTTTTACGCCAACTTTAATTGCGTGATGCTCGATGTTGCCGAGATTACGATTGGTGACAATGTCATGCTAGCGCCAAATGTACAGCTATATACCGCAAGTCATCCCTTAAATGCCAAAGAGAGAGTCGTCGATGGCGTAGAGTTTGGCGTACCGATCACCATTGGTGATAATGCGTGGCTTGGTGGTGGCGTGATTGTTTGCCCAGGTATCAATATTGGGGAAAACAGTGTGATTGGCGCTGGTAGCGTAGTGACAAGGGATATTCCTGCCAATGTTGTTGCCGCTGGGAACCCATGTCGTGTGATCCGTGCTATCAATGACGATCAATAGATATTGATTGTGATATTTGAGCTTAACAAAACACCAGATAATGTGTCGGAACACTATCTGGTGACTTTCTTAAAAAGTAGTAGAAAATGAGTTATTCAGAAGGGGATGATGCTGTCACTACCATAGATAATACGTCGCGGTCAGTGTCTTTTTCTCCCCAGCCGTAAGATTTGATAGCAAGATAGTTGTTAGACTCTTTCATTAATGCCCAGTCCCATTGATAGCCATCGTCAAAAGCCAAATGCAGGTTTCCTTTATCAGTGAGTGACCAGTTAATGGTCTCTGAGAAGTCTTTATCAACTTTCGTATAGACTGCTGTACCGTCCTCATTTAGCGTCATCATCCGTTTCTTTTTCCCTTTATTAAATGAGAAGCTTAACGTTTTATCAATCAGCATATCTTCGGTGAATATCTCATACCCACCGCACTCCATTATGGCTGCTTTAAACGCATCCATTGTGTATTGTGTTCCAGAGCCATCTCCCGTTATACAAAGGTTTGATGTCATGGCCTCTTCTTCTGGAGAAGACGAGGTTGATTGGCACCCACTCAGGAAGACCAATGTTGCTGTTGCAAGCAATAATTTATTATTCATAGCCATTTCTCGTTGTTAGTTTTGTATGTTTTATAGGTGTTGTCGATTTACGACTCATAAAGAAAAGGCTAGGAGTTAGGCTTCGTCAAATAGGGATGCATGTCACGTAATGAAACTGTGCTCAGTGCAACAAATATACAAATATTGTGAGTTGAAACGCGTTATTTGCTTGGTTCTTGCATGGTCAACGTATTGAAGAAGTTGGGAATAAAAAACCAGCGCTATTGAGCAAATAGGCTGGCTTAATATTAGTGAATGACAGTTATGATTATTTAACGGTTGTCGTTACGACATCACCTTGAGCTGTTTCACCTATACCAACAGTAAATGGGAAGGTCACATAGTGAAAACGTGTGGTTGTTTGACCATCGTGGATTGCGATGTTGAAGTCATACGTTCCGCCTATTTCCATGATTTTGTCATCTTGTGGATGACCAGTATCAAGCTTACGTTTGAATATCACTGTGTATTGACCATCTTTCCATTCAGAGAAGATCTCGTTGTTATCGCCCGCAGAGCCTTTACCTAGGCGGTTTATACGCCCTTGCAGGTACTGACCTTCTTCGATCTTGCTTGCATCGTATGGCATGGTGTTCACGCCTTCAATGAGAGCAATGCGTTTCGTTAGGTCGTCGAAATCTTCTTCGTTAAGTGCGTAGAAGCCCGTAACCGACTTATCGAACATGTACTTAGGTAAGTTTGTTTTGCTGTCGAAGTTCCATGCGAAGATGTTTGTACCTTCATCAAACAGGCGATATTCCAGTACGTATCCATCATCTGCGTTATTGTTCGGCGCAGAACGAGTTGAACGCCACTGCATAAGGTCAACAAATTTACCGTCAGCTTTTAGTTGGTCGATTTCTTCACGCGTCTTAACTTTATCCCAGTTTAGACCGTAACGTTCAATGCGAGTGTCTGGTAGATACTTACGAATGTCTTTCTTGTTGAGATCGCCTGCACCAATTACATCCAGTGCTTGTACATCACGGGCGGTTGCTTGACCGAGATCGCGCATCCCTTGGTGACATGACATCCAGCAACCTTGTTGGGTGAACTGGTCTACTTTTCCATCATCAATCATGATAGAGAAACGATCTTCATAGATTGGTGAATATGGATTCTTACCACGGTCACCACCAATTTTGGTCCACTTCTTACCATCGTAAAGGAAGGTATCATGCATACGCGCGGGCGCTGGCGATTGTGTCTCCCAAGTTGCTTTCACGTAAATGTGTTCTACGTCGTTAGCAAATTGGAACTCAGCGTCAACAAAACCTGCTTTATCAATCATTTTGTCTAATCGGTCATTTTTAACAAGCTGTTCGCCTAGCCCTTTCTCTTCACCTTGGTGACAGCTAGAGCAGCTCTTGGTTTCGAAACCATCACGCTGACTGCCTTCGTGCGCAGGGGAATTGATCCAGTCGTAAGTAATCAGTCCTGGGAAAAATAGCGTTTTTTCGATAACGGGAACATTATTCCATTCGATGTTTGGTTCAATGTTTTCTGCACTCATATTGTATGCGTGAGCACTCATTGATGCGCCTGCTATTAGTGCCAACAGCATGCCTTTTTTATTAAAGAGTTTATTTAGCATCTTTGTTTGCTCCCATCATGCGAATGAATGTGCCGTCTTTCTTAACAACGTGGTGTGACAGAGTGCCTAAGATATGGGCTGCGATTAATACGTAGCAAGCAATCTCAAGTAGAGAGTGAACTTGGTAAGATATTTCAATGAGGCCAGAGTTACGTTCAGCAAAACCAGGAATAGTGAAAAGACCAAATATAGAGGTGGATTTGGCTTTCGCCATGGTGATGAATAGACCAGAAAGTGGCATAGCGACAATGATGAAATACATGGTGAAGTGAGCCATGCGAGCAACAAACTTGTCCATTTGATTGCCAAGTGCTGGTGGATGTCCTGTCCAGTTCAACCATGCGATACGCACAACGTATAAAGCAAGTACAATCATGCCAAACGATTGATGAAGCTCGAAACCTAATGATGTTGCATCAGGTGACCAGAGCATAATAAGTAGCGCAGCAATGAAAGCAAAAGCGGATACATGATGCATCACCTTACTCGCTGTGCTGAAGTGTTCGACAGGGCCAGTTATCTTCATATTAAAATTCCTAAGTTTGTTATTAATTATTATCGAGTAGCAACACTACCTCTTAGGGGGTATTTTAATTTTTTTGATGAATAGGTGGGATTGATTAATATCAATTAGCCCACCAGATAGAGTTTAATATTAAATAATATGTCTTACTTAGAGGTATTTATATATATTTAGGCAGTGAAAAATAGATAATAAAAATTCCACATAAGTTTTATTATCAGTTAAGAACAAAATCTGATAATAAAACTTATCAGATTTTATGTGGGATATTATGAGTTGTAATAAAAGTGTGACGTAGATTTTTAACTGTATGATATTTTTGGAAGTGACGAGTCACTTGGACCTCTATTTATCATTATTAGTTAATTTAAACTCTATACTGGTTGCATTAATGTTAATATAAAACGCTACTATTATATAACATGATTCAATATTATCTACTAACCTTCCAATTGTTAGGTTAGTTGTCATTAGTTGAGCGTCATCACGGTATTATTGAAGCATCCCAGAGTGAACCTGTAATCCGGTATTGGTTAATGAGTAAATGCGCCCATCACCTTTCGCAACCAGTCCACTATTTACCAGCTGTCGAAGATGAAAGTTAAATTTAGTGTGATCTTCAACTCCAACGACTCGGCATAAATCCATAAATTTCATCTTGCGATGAATTTTAAGCTGCTTTACGACAGAGCGACGGATTGGGTTGGAAAGTGCACTGAAGATTAAATCGCTATCGCGTTCATCAATAGATGCTTTTGGAGAGCGTTCTGCATGCACTCGCTTTAACGTTACTGACAGAGCGGACAAATTAAAGGGTTTTGTTAGAAATTCATCGGCACCTTTCTTCATCGCATCAACCGCGACATCAACCGTTGCAAAAGCCGTGGTAATAATGATGCCAATGTTTGGTTGAGAACGTCGGAGTGAAGACAGTGCTTCAATCCCGCTCATCCCGCCCATCACCACATCAAATAAAGCCAGGTCAAAAGGTTGCTCTGCTGCTGCATCCAGTGCGTCTTCTGCGCAACTAAAAGCCGTTACATCAAATGACTCTAACGATAACGCTTCTATTAGTGTTTCTTGAAGCTCTTGGTCATCTTCAGCGAGTAATAGTCGCAATGTCATTACATGCTCCTTGGGAGTTTGATTTCAGCGGTTAAACCAAGGCTATGATTGTGCAAAGTGAGTGCCCCGTTATGTTGTAGAATAATCTGTTTAACAATAGCGAGCCCCATTCCTGTACCTTCACCTTTGGCTTTAGTGGTGAAAAAGGGTTGTGTGGCTTTATCTAATGTAGAATCACTCATACCACCACCGCTGTCTGATACTGAAATTACCGCGTTTAGCTTGTCTTGGTAAGCTCGAATATAGATGGTATTACCGATGTCACTAACATCAATTGCATTTGAGATGAGATTGGTTAGAACTTCTTCTAGTAAGCCTGCATCCCCGATAATCGTGAGATCAGAGTCTGTGTCTATGTTGAGCTGATACGGCTCTAAGCGAAACTGATTTAGAGAAAGGGTAGAGCCAATGAGAGTGTCTATTTGAATGGCATCTCGCTTAGTTGGGCGCTGATGAGAGTAATTGAGTATCTCTTGGCTAATATCCGCGGCTCTTGTCAGCCCGTGGCGTATTCGGCGTAGCTGTCTTTGCTGTACTTCATCTTCAGTTAAATACCTTTCTAAGATATCGCAACTCATCATTGCACTGCTTAATGGCGTTTTGACTTCATGAGCCACTGCTGAGGTGAGTTCTCCGAGTTCAATGAGTTTCGCATCGTGAAGCGATTGACTTAATGTCTGTTCAATTCGTTTATCGCGCTCTTTTCCAAATACTTTTAACGCGTTTAACAGGGTTATCCAAATCGCGAAGGCACACAATGTACGGACTAATATCACCCACAACCCCATGCTTGATTGCAATACACCGGTACTAAACCCATAGCAAACAAACGCGATACCACACAGCTTAAACGGTAGCGATGCATCATGCCCTTCGCGTTCCAAGACATTGGCATAACTATAAATGGCAAGACCGGCCAGTGATCCTGCTCCTAAACCGAAAATCAACCGGATATGATTGGCGGTATTGCTCAGGTAAAGAGCGTAATCTTTGTTACCGAAACGAACAACGAGACTACTGATAAAAAGGATAAGCACACCGCTTATCACAATCTTGATGACTCGTTGCTGTGGCCAAGTAGTGAGTGACAGCATTTTCCAAGCAAACGCACCTAACGCAATGTAGGAAACCCAAAGTTTAACCGTCTTAAAGGTATGAAGCTGAGTGAGGTCTGTGAACTCTTGATGATAAATGATGAGGTAAAGTTCAGACCACTCGTGGAGACCGTGCAGTACACCGAATGTGGCTAAAATAGGAAGGGTATGAGCAATACCGATGCGACTTTTACTCAAATCTTGAAAAAGAATAGAAAAGAAGATGGCAAAGAACGCCAACCCGTAAACAAGATAGAGATTAAAAGTCAGTAATGTCTGCATTTAGATATATTAATGGAGTTGGAAACTCGCATCAATATAAAAGCAGAGAAGAGGCTAATTTAGTAAAAGAGCGATGAAAGGCTCCTTACAAAATTCATCAGAGAATATGTATGCGCTTACGTGGATATTCATATAATCGATAGATGCTTTTGTTGATGGTATAGTTGGTGTAAATGTGTGTTAAATATTAATAAATTTATTAAAAGCCCTGAACTATTGCGCAGCCTAGTAGTCATAGTTAACAGCAGAGACATTTTTCCTTCCATTATTTTGTCATTAAACTGTCAATTTCAAACATAATTCATGAAAACTTTCATAGTTATGAAACCTTTCATTTTAGCCTGTCAAAATATCCGGTTTTTCTATGCACTTTTCGTGATAGATCCCGTCAAATCTCATGAAATGAAACCGATTTCAAGTAATTATCATTAACAATAAATGGCTCTAATCTATTGAAGTTATTGGCTTGTATTAATTCATACGTTGTATTTGTTGTTTCATGACTTATTCACGCTATTGCTGATGTGAAGCATAACGCTATTTTCAGTTGTTTCATTGCTTATTATTTTCCCGTACCAAAACAAATCTAAAGAATAATAGGGAAATAAAATGAAAAACTTCAAGCTTTTGCCAATCAGTATCGCAGTGGCAGCCACACTTGCTTCCGCCTCTTCTTTTGCAGCAGATGATGTCTCTGCACTAGAGCAACGTATCCAAGAACTAGAAGCTAAGGTTGTCCAACTAGACTACGTTGATGACCAGCAGCAGACTGCTTTACCTGCAGATGTAGTAGTTCCACAAGGTGTTATTTTCTCTGGTTATGCTCGTTACGGAGCACTTTACCAGTCTGGTGATGCCGCAACTGTGGGCATTGGCAGTACGGGTGCTGCTGTTGGTCGTTTAGGTAACGAGGCAAACGGTGGTGAGTTCCAACTGGGTAAAATCTTTGAATCTGAAAGTGGCGTTAAGTGGAACCTAGCAGTAATGCTTGATCACTGGAACCACACTGATTGGGGTTCTTCTGGTGATGTTAACCTTAAAAAATTCTACGCTGGCGCAAGCAATATCTTTGAAAGCCAACCAGACCTTTACATGTGGGCTGGTCGTGACTTCCATCAGCGTCCACAACAAGGTTTGAACGATTACTTCTGGATGTCTCACGATGGTCAAGGTGGTGGTTTCCAAAACCTTAACTTAGGCGGAGCGAAATTTGATTTAGCATTTGTTGGTGCGGTTGCGGGTGGTGAAGATTTTTACTGTAATGATGAAGATGGAAATAGTCTTGATGACGATGGTAACGCAATCAAATGTCAAATCGGTGGTGCGCAGGGCAATGATAACGGAACATACGCAATTACCTCTAAACTCCACAGCATTGACGCAGGTATCGGTAATCTAGATATCTACGCTAACTACGGTTTCTCTTCTGATGATGCAAACAATGAAACTTCAGTTCTTGTTGGTGCAACACTTGGTCTAGGTTCGTCTAACAAGCTTGTTGTGAAATACGGTGATGGTGCGGATAACTCAGCATTTGATTTAGCAGGCAAAAAACAAGTTCTTTACACCAGTATTGAAGGTGGCGTAAACCCATCAGACAACTTGTACATTGATTACCTAGCATCATACAAAGACATCTCTGGTGACGACGTAGATAACGAGTCTAAAGAGTACTCTGCAATTGTACGTCCAATGTACAACTGGGATAACACGCACTCTACATGGCTAGAGGCAGGTCTTGCGATGGTTGATTACGAGGATAATTCAGAGCAGCAAGCATGGAAAGTAACACTTTCTCAAAACATCTCGCTAGGTGGCCTACCTTGGAGTCGTCCAATGCTTCGTTTCTACACGACTGTAGGTGATGTTGAAACATCAGGCAAAACAGACACAACAAAGAACACAAATGTTGACACAGTAAGCTTCGGCGCAATGTTCGAAGCATGGTGGTAAACCACTGCTAGTTAGCTAGGTTCTTAACGGAACCTAGTTTGCTGAAAGTTTTAGTAATTAATTTTACTGTCCATAATATTAGGCCCTGAAGGCAGACATTGGGGCCACTATTAATCATTGATTAACTCCATTCCCCCGGGCACGAAAGTGTCCGTTTTTTTTCCTAAATTTAAAATGACAGGTGTTCCTATGCAGTTAACATCACTTGTGTCTCGGGTTTACTTGGGTTTCTTTATCTTAATCTCGATAATGCTAGGTTCCGCTTGGTTTTCAATCCAAGGAAATCAGCAGGTTACTTCAAGAATTGAATCGATTACCCAGCAATCCACACCAATGATGGTTCGCTCAGCAGAGCTGACTATAGCGTTTTTAAACATAAACCGAAGCCTATCCCCTTATCTTTCAGCAATGTATATCGATGAGCTGGATCCGTTAAGAGCCGATATTGAAACCAATATAGATGAATATAAACAAAGACTTGCTTGGTTTGATGAGCTGGCTAAAAACAATAGTGATGTAGCAGTAGCGGTTGATGAAATTAAGGTAACCAGTAGCCAAGTGCTGAGTGCATTAACACTGTTACTTGAAACCAACGTTAACTACTTAGACACCAAAGACCAAGACTTATACAGTCAAACCCGCTTTCAACAGCTTTCAGGGCAACTAAGTAGCAGCTTAGTGAAAGCGTTAGCTGGTGCTAAGCCAAATGAGCAAGTTGCGATTGAAGCCGTGCTTTCTCAAGTGAGTTTATTAGTGGGTGACGTTTATGAGGTTTTTTCACTGCAAGATATGTATGAGCTTCGTTCGGTAGAAAGAGCCTTCAGTGGAAGAAAAGAGCGCTTTGACGAAGCAGTAATCGATCTGAAAGCGGTTTCTAGCCCGATTTATTCGCGCCTCAACCAGTCGCTAAAACTGTTTGAACAACAAGTCTTTACTAACAAAGGTGCAGTAAGCCTACATGTAGAGTCGGTACGAATAAATGAAGAGCTAACTGAACAACGTGTTGCGTTAGAAGCACTGATTGATGTTGAGCTTGAGCAGATTGATGTGCTTTCAAACTACGCTGCGAATGTTGGTCATGAAATGTATGTTGAATCAACACATCAATCGCGCCAAACACTGATTACCCTATTTACAATTTCAGCCATCTCCGTTGTGCTAGCTACCTTCATCGGGATTAACATTGCTAATATGATCAGAAAACCGGCGAAGCTGGTGAATTTAGCGTTAGATCGTGTGGCTGAAAAAGATCTGTCTGCGCGTGTTGAATACAAGGGAAACAATGAGTTTGGGCTACTCGCTACCAAGGTCAACTTGGTGATCGATCATCTATCTGAGATGATTGAGCAGATAAAAAGCTCTTCCTCGCAACTTAATCACGCGTCGCTAGAAAATCAAAGTACCAGTGGGGCATTGAATGTCGCCATTGATGAACAAACTGCGCAGACTATCCAAGTGGCCACAGCTCTAGAACAGATTGAATCTTCGGTCGCTGAGATCGCTCAATCGGCTAATGCAACGTTAACACTGGTGACTGATGCGGTTACAAGTTCAACTTCTGGCCAAGCACTCATGGGCGACAATGTTGCTATCATCAATCAGTTATCTGAAAAGCTTACGGCATCAACGCAAACTATTCATCAAGTAGAGCAAGAGAGTGGCAGTATTGAAACCATTCTTGATGTGATTACTGGGATCTCAGATCAAACCAATTTACTGGCATTAAACGCTGCCATCGAAGCAGCAAGGGCTGGAGAACAAGGACGTGGTTTCTCAGTTGTTGCTGACGAAGTACGAAATTTGGCCGGAAAAACCAGTCAATCGACGCAGGAAATTAAGAAGAAAATCGATCAGCTACAAGAGAGCTCTAATCTTGCGGTATCTCAGATCAATGAGTGCGTTGACTATATGGCAAACTGTATTTCTCAGGCTGATGGCGTAAATGAATCGTTGCACAATGTTCATGAACTGCTAAATAAAGTGGAAGACCGCAGTCATCAGATAGCGTCTGCGACAACCGAGCACCAATCGGTCGCGCAAGAAGTAACGCAGAACGTGAGCCAGATTCATAGTTTGGCTGAGCAAAATACCGAGCGTTCAAAACAGCTTGCAATGCATGGTGAGCAGTTAGAAAAAATGGCCGAGACGCAGTCAGAATTGACAGCACGTTTTAAACTTCATGAAGAAGAGACTGAGCTTGAAGATGAACAGATAAGTATTGGGTAGTTTGCTGCAATTATAGAAAGAAAATCAAAAGGGAAGCAGGTGCTTCCCTTTTTTATTCGGGCTGAGCAAATGGCTCTTTCCACTCTTCGAGCCTATCTTCAAGCCCAAAGTGTTGAATAAATGCATCATCAATGGGTTTATTTTTGATTAAGTTGCTGGCCACATAAACGGCACAAGAAGGACCAAAAGGTTTCTCTCTAAGTTTTTCAGGGTCATTGTAAGTCAAAATACTCTCAATAATGTAAAGCGGAAATCCCCAAAAGTGCAGCAGGTAACCGCCAAGCTGTTCCGATTTTGTATTGAACAGGTACTGTTCTAAATGGGATAGTTCTTGCCCCTTATTATTGACATCGACGTAGGCATTCATTAAATCGCTGACTATCATCATTCGCACATACTCCCCAATACGGTGCAGGATGCCAATCAGGAAGGTGTGGTCTTTTTGAGCTCGACTGACGAAAGAAGAAGCGAGTACGGCCACTCTTAGGCTTTGTGATTGTAGCTCTTCGAGTGGTTGACTGGGTCTATTCATTGAGACTGAATAAACCTCAAGCATACCAATAATACTACTGACAACCTGACCACCAAGGCGAGTAATAGCCTCATTGATGCTGCTGATCTCCTTGTTCCCACGAAATATAGTGTTGTTCGACGTATGAATAATTTTGGCGCACATTGCAGGGTCTTGACTGATGAGCTTCGCAATGTCGTGCATAGAAGAGTTGTCATCCATTAATTTTTGTTTCACTTGGAAGAACAATTTTGGCGCAATGGGGAGAGAGGTAATGCTGCCTATTGCACTTTGAATTACTCGGTCAGGAAACAAGCCTAAGATGGCTGAGATACGATTCACTTCTTGCTTGATGATAGTGGGATCGCATGGTTTCATAAATGCCTGATGGGCAAAAAATCCACCTTTGACAGTAATATCTGGATCAGAATAACCAGAGAGTGATGCTCTAATAATAGATGGGTAGGTTTTGCTGACGATTTCGAGTAGTTCAGCGCCATTCATCCCTGGCATCAACATGTCGGAGATAATGAGGTCAACATGATCTGTTTCAAGTCTTTTTAGTGCTGATTGACCACTCTCTTCGGTAAAAATTGTCCAACCGGTCCCATACAGCGCGCGTTTTAGGCCATTTAGAATGAGCGGTTCGTCATCAACCAACAGTATTTTCATTTTTTGTCCCTGATTTTTCTGTTGCGTTTAATGTATCCGTCGAAGCAAGGCTAACAGGAAGTTTGATGGTAAATTCCGTGCCTGCTCCAAGCGCACTATCGACTGAAATTTTCCCTTTGTGGAGCTCTACAATGACGGAGTAGGCGATGGATAAACCTTGCCCAGTCCCTTTACCCACTTGCTTAGTCGTAAAGAATGGGTCAAACACACGCTCAATGATTTCTTCGGGTATACCTGTACCATCGTCTGAAATTTTTATAACCGCCCAATCTTGCTCTAAAAAGGTCGAGATATTAATTAACCCTAGTGTATTTTCGTTCGCTTTATATTTTTCCTCGATAGCGTGTGCTGCATTTATGATGAAGTTCAAAATTACTTGATTAAACTGATCTCTATAGCAGGGGATAGTTGTGAGCTCTGGAGTGAAATCGGTAGTAACATTGGCGACATAACGCCACTCTCCGCGGGCAATCGTGACGGTTGATTCGATCGCCTCTGCGATATCGACTTGCTGCATCTCGTTGTTATTAGAGTGAGAGAAGGATTTCATTGCGCTTACGATTTTGCTTATTCGAGTTAACCCTTCTAAAGATTGATCTAGCGCGAGTGGGATCTCTTCTGCGATGAATGGAATATCATTTTTTTCTATCGACGCATCTATCGATGTTAAGACCTTAGAAAACTCATCGCCGCTTTCTTTAGATTCAGCCAAGTGCAGCTTGGTAAGGGCTTGAATCTCTGTAAGAGTCGCTAAACAGCCTTGAAATGCATCTTTAAGAAAAGTGGTATTATCAGATACGTACTGAGTTGGGGTATTAATCTCGTGAGCAATTCCCGCAGCGAGCTGTCCCATCGATTCGAGTTTTTGCGCTTGGCGAAGTTGATTCTCTAATTCAATCCGGCGTGAAATATCACGTACTACGCAATTGTAGAGGTGTTTATCATTACTCAGCGTTGACATGGTAGAGACGCTTAATTCTACTGGGAAAGATTGCCCATTCTCTTTGATTCCCTCTAAGGTCATGATGTTCCGTTGGGCGGCGAAGCTGAACATGTTATTTGTGACTGCAGTTAAATCAAAGCTCGGCATTAGCTTATTGATATTAAGAGGCTCAGTATCAGATTGCTGAGACTCAAACATTTCCCACCCCTTGTAGTTTAAGCTTTCTATGGTGCCTTGCTCATCAAAAATGATAAGACCGTCAGCTAGGTTATTCACGATGTCTTGTTCTCGAGTTATGCTGGCCTGTATCGACGATTCGGCAGATTGTAAGCGTGCATCAACGATGGAACATAATATCGTAGCCGCTACGATTAACAGTACGAATGCGGCGACAACCAACGCAACGATATGCGCGTTGGTGGCATGTAGATGATCACTCATAACGCCTTTATTGGTATAAAAACTTGCAGCTTGCATTGCTGTGTAGTGCATTCCAGCAACAGAAAGCCCCATGACACTGGCAATGATTACCCGTTTGTTAACACTAATGTTGGAAAAGCGTCGTTGAAGCTTAATCATGTAAATAGCGATACAGGCGAATAGGTGGGCAATAACAATTGAGGCTAAGAACCACATGGGGTTATAGGTGAGTATGACATCCATTTTCATCGCTTCCATGCCGAGATAATGCATGCTGCCTATGCCTAAGGCTAGATAGAGCCCACCAACTAGAATATCTACGGCAGTGAAATTCTGCTTATAGAGTACTTGGAATGCGAAGAATGCGCCTATCATCGGCGGAACTAAAGAGAATAAAGTAATACCGAAGTCATAGGTCATTTGATGGTGAATATCAAAGGCGAGCATACCTGTGAAGTGCATTGCCCAGCACCCTAGCCCGAAAACAACACTGCCAAATAATTTCCAGAGTTTTATAGTTTGTGGGACATTTGAGTGCCAAATACGGTCAACCACAATCAAGCAAGAATAAGCAGCCATGCTTGAAATGATAACCGACAAGGCCACGAGATACAGATTGTAGTCGCCTTGAAGTAGGGTATATTTTTGTTCATCGATTGGTTGAAAGCGCCAAAAGTCCATCATGATTGTTATGCCTTATTACGTTGTAGTGCTATCTAATGAATAGCGATTGCATCTCGAAAGTGGATGCTTGTTTAATTACACTGCTGTTTTTTGTGCGTTACTTTCTGGCTGATTATCTTCAGGTTGTTCTTGCTCAACCATCACAACTTCAACTTGACCGGATATGGCTTTATTTTGAAGGCAGTGATGAATGATCTTAAGTAAGGCTTCGGTCACCTGTTGATCTTTTCCAGCGACCAATTGATCCCGGTTAGTCCAAATTTCTTGTTTTAGAATCATTTCGATGGTGAGCATAGCGATATCGACGAAAGTTTTTGGTGGCGTCAGCGTCAACGTTGTTTTGAATGCATTGAATACGTCGGGGTCGTAGCGCTCAGCTTGCTGTTCTAGTGCTTCTGCTGCCCGATCCGGGTTAAATCCTTCTTTTTCTAACCTGACATAGTCACAAACAATTTTGAGCATGCGAGAGCCCAAGGGTAATGATTTCCCTTTTAAGTCATCATAGGGTGCGCCATCGCCATTAAAGCTCTTTTCTTGATACAGGATTGTTTTTGCAATGGATTCCATACGAGGGATTTTTCTGAGTAAATCGTAAGCAAGGCAAGGATGTTGAGCGAAAAGTTGCCGATCTTCTTCCGTTATCACTTGTCCACGACTCATGTTTTTAAGTGTTGAGGGTGGAAAGGCGATATAACCCAGTTGGGAAAGATGAACCATGGGTTGAAAGCTCCAGTGTTTGCGTAATTTAAGCGCTTTCCCAAGCTGATTCATATGGAACTGAACACGATTGTTATGCTCGTTTATTTCCGGGCTAACTAAAGAGAGAACTTCATTTAATACACTGATCGTCCCGCTGAGTGTTTGGTTGAGAAGGACCTTCTCTGCGACGATAAGGTCGTGTTGACGAAGTGCCGCTTGAATAAAAACCAGCAATTCAGGGGGGGAGCAAGGTTTATTAATAAAACGAAAGACATCGCCAACGTTCACAGCATCAACCGCAGTTTTTTGATCGGCATTACCAGTAAACATCATTCTTACTGTATCTGGCGAAATATCTTTAACGATTTCTAAAAGCTCTAACCCATTCATTTCAGGCATCTGCATATCAGAGATAATTACGGCGTATTGTTTATTTTCGATAAGCTCAAGCGCATCCTTTCCGGAATTTGCAAGGTCAATATCAACTTGGTTACGTAAGGTCCTACGAAATGAATTCAAGATGTTGATTTCATCGTCAACTAATAGAACAGAGTTTCCCATCAATTAATACTCAACTGGTTGTATTTGATTATTAATTGTAGTGCAAATTTCAATTTTTCAACGTATTTGTCAAAGCCATTTCTAGTACTTACCGTTAAGCGTGATAGCTTGAGCGCATTTTCGTGCGCTTGCTGTCATTTAGGTGAAACCGAATGTAAGGGATAATGGAAAGTAATACACCGATTTACCCATAATTCTGTGTTAATTTTTGCTAAGTCATTCATTTGCTAGGGTTATACTTTAGGATTCGAGCCATATACGTTCGATGGATGGAATCTCGCTTCCATGAAACTGTTTCATGGCGTGAAATGAAACTGCAATAACTCTCAATATTTACCAAATTGACATTTTAGCGCCAAGTCTTGTGTGACCAGAATCACGCAAATACCCCCCAAGATCCTCAATACTCAACCTGTAAGCGGTTTCAAGTGCCGCATTTGTGAATAGAAATTTCGAGGTTCCTTTGGCAACTATCAAGCATGTATCTGAATACGCAGGCGTATCACAAGCCACAGTATCTAGAGTCATTAATGGCACTAGCAGAGTCAGTCATGACAAGAAGCTAAAAGTGGAGAAAGCAATTAAGCATTTAGGGTATCGCCCAAATTCAATTGCTCAAGCATTAGCATCAAGCCGAACAGGAAGTATTGGCATTATCGTTCCTGAGTTAGGTGGACCATTTTTCTCGGAAATCTTACATAACTTAGAAGACAATTTTCGACGCCTTGGGTATCACGTCGTGGTAACCGCAGGGTCAAACACAGAAGAAGGACAGCAGGAGTCAGTTGAATTTTTATTAGGTCGTCGTGTGGATGCCATTGTGTTACACGCTCAGCAACTTACTGATGACTATATAATTACTCTGGAAGAACAAGGTGTGCCAATTGTATTGATAAACCGGTTTATTCCAGAAATCTCAACTAGCTGTATAGATGTTGATAACGAGCTTGGGGGCAAACTTGCTACTCAACATCTATTAAAAATGGGGCACCGCCAAATCGCTTGTATTACAGGGCCGCTCGATAAGTCAGACGCACGGGGGCGTCTGCAAGGATATCGAATAGCACTGGAAGAAGCGGGTTTGCAATATAACGAAGCGTTGGTTTCTGAGGCGGGCTTTACTGAGGAAACAGGTGTCAGTGCGATGAAGAAGTTGTTAAAGCGTGAGTGTGAATTCACTGCGGTTTTCTCTTCTAATGACCACATGGCATTTGGAGCGTACGAAGTGTTAAAAGAGGCAGGAAGGTTAGTGCCAGAGCAAGTGTCACTTGTTGGCTTTGACAATATTCTTTTTGCTCGTTATCTCACTCCTGGGCTTACCACAATTAACTTCCCTATTGAACAGATGAGCGTTGAAGCAGTACAGCTCGCTATTCAAAAGCTAAATAAAAACAAAAGAGATGTGAATTTCAAATTATCACCATCATTGGTGGTCAGGAATTCGGTCAAGGACTTACTCAATACCCTATAAAAATATTAAGGATAACACATGAAATTTAAGACCTTAGCGCTAGCTAGCGCGGTTGCTCTTGGACTTGCTGCTACAGCTAATGCTGCTGACAATCAAATCCGTTTCGATGGCTTTCCAGATTTTGATAGTAGCTTAAAAGTACTACTGCCTGATTTTGAAAAGAAAACGGGTGTAAAAGTAGATTACCTAATGAACAACCACGGTGACCACCACACTAAGCTTACTACGAACTTAGCAACAGGTTCTGGTGCGGGTGACGTTATCGTTGTTGACGTTGAAAAAATTGGTCCATTCGTAGCATCTGGCGGTCTTGTAAACCTTTCTGAGCAATATGGCGCAGACAAGTTTGAGAAAAGCTTTGCACCGTATGCATGGGCTCAAGGTAAAGGCGCTGATGGTGGCATGTATGGTATCCCAGTTGATTTAGGTCCTGGTGTTATGTATTACCGTACAGATGTGTTTGAAAAAGCGGGTATTGATGTAAACGAAGCAATCAAGGATTGGGATTCTTACATTGCAGCGGGTGTGACTCTAAAAGAGAAAAACGTTCAGTTAATCGCATCAGCAGCTGACGTAGCACAAGCGATTATCTACACCACGGTTCCTGAAGGTGAAGGTCTTTACTTCGATAAAGATGGTAACCCAGTTGTAACGTCTGAGCGTTTTGTTCACGCATTTGAAGTTGCTAAGAAAATCCGTGAGAAAGAGCTTGATGGTCGCATCCTAGCTTGGTCTAACGAATGGTACGAAGGTTTCCGTAACGGTACGTTCGCAACTCAACTATCTGGCGCATGGTTGCTTGGTCACCTAAATAACTGGATTGCTCCAGATACAGCGGGCAGCTGGGGTGTTGAGCACCTTCCAGATGGCATCTACGGTAGCTGGGGTGGTTCATTCCTTTCAATCCCAACGCAAGCTGCTAACCAAGATGACGCTTGGAAGCTGATTGAGTACATGACAACAGATCGTGATGTTCAACTTAAGAGCTTTGAAACAATTGCTGCATTCCCAGCAAACGTAACTACTTACGATGATGAAATGTTTAACGAAGGTGTAGATTTCCTTGGTGGCCAAAAAGCGCGTCAAGTATTTGCTGACGTAGCGAAGAACATCAAGCCAGTACAACCTGCGAAAGGCGATCACGTTGCTCGTTCAATCATCCTAGAAAATGCTCTGATGGAAGTGCTTGATGAAGGCAAAGATATCAAAGTAGCTCTAAGTGAAGCTGAGCGTCTAATTAAACGTCGTACACGCAATCTTTAATTTATAATTTTAAGTAAGTAATCAGGGAGACGTTGAAAAACGTTTCCCTGATAAGAGGTCGTTACTATGAATCAAGCAGCGAGCAACGTCATGGATACATCAGAAAGTAAAAGCTTTTTTTCTCGTCTAAATTTGAAAGCGCTTACACCGTATGGGTTCCTACTGCCGTTCCTGATCATTTTTTCTGTTTTTGGGATTTTCCCGTTACTGTTTTCCGTCTTTCTTTCGTTTCAAGTGTGGAACCCTGTAGAGGGTATGGACGCAATGCGATTTGTAGGTTTTGAAAACTACTCTATTGCATTAACCGACCCGTGGTTGTGGCGCTCACTAAAGAACACACTTTGGTTAGCGGTTACATCTGGTGTCGCGCAGCACTTGGTGGCGATTCCTGTTGCCTACATTTTAGTGTCAATGAGTGACCGTATGCGTCACTGGCTAACGTCGGCGTATTTCCTACCGTTTATTACTTCAACGGTTGCGGCGTCACTTATTTTCTTCAACATGTATTCACCGAACTCAGGCATCATCAACCAAACGTTGATGGCGCTAGCTGATAGCACACTATTTGGTTGGGCATTTGCTTGGGTTGATACAGCCATGCCAATTCGTTGGCTAGACGATGCAACGATGATCAAACCTTCTATCGCTATTGTTATCTTCTGGAAGTACACCGGTTTCAACATCGTGCTTTACACCACTGGCTTAATGACGATTCCAAAAGAAATTTTAGAGGCGGCACGTATGGACGGCGCGAACGCTTTCCGTCGCTTTTGGAACATATCACTACCGATGATTCGTCCATTCATTTTCTTTGCAATCACTATGACAATCATTGGTAACTTACAAATGTTTGAAGAACCGTTTGTATTAACACGTGGTAGCGGTGGTGTTGGTCAATCTGGTCTAACAATTTCTATGTACCTCTACAAAGTGGGTTGGGAATGGTTAGAGATGGGTACTGCATCTGCAATCTCATGGTTACTATTTGCATTAATCGCGACATGTACAGCTGTTCAATTCTTATTCTTTGGTAAGAAAGGTCTAGGGGAACAATAAGATGACGACTACAACACAAGCAAAATCATCGCCTCTAGCCGGGCTAACTCCAAGCGATCGCACGATTCACATCATGACTAAAATCGCGATGGTGATGTTAGGCATATTGTTAATTGTTTCTGCGATTATTACTGTATTCCCTTTTGTATGGTCTGCACTGTTATCAACACGTGACCGTAGTGAAATTTTCGGTACAGGCATCAGCTTTGCTATCGGTGACAGCTTGATGATCAACTATGCAAAACTGCTAGAGATCATGCCGTTTTGGAAAGCAATGTTTAACTCAATTTATGTGGCTTTCTTAGGGACAACCATCTCGCTACTGTTTTGTAGTATGGGTGGTTACGCATTTGCTGTATTTAAGTTCAAAGGCAAAAACGTTCTATTCGGTATGCTGGTTGGTTCTATGGCGATTCCGCCAGTACTGAGTCTTATCCCTTACTTTATGATTGTGAAGTTCCTTGGGCTACTTGATAACCATATCGCGGTTTGGCTACCGTTTACGACAACACCATTTGGTATCTTCTTGATGCGTCAGCACGTGATTGCATCGATTCCCAAAGAGTTATTGGAAGCTGCAAAACTAGATGGTGCTGGTGAGTTTAGAACTTACTGGAGCGTGGTACTGCCACTGATGAAACCGGCATTGGCGACACTAGCAATCGTCCAATTCGTTTTCTTCTGGAACATGTTCATGCAGCCACTCGTTGTATTGAACTCACCAGATAACTACGTAATTACGCAGGCGCTACGAAGTGTACAAGGCATTCCAAATACCCCTTGGGGCGCGGTAATGCTAGGCACGACGATCTCAATTATGCCGCTGGTTATTACGTATCTGTTCGCTTCTAAACAGATGATTTCAGGACTTACCTCTGGCGCGGTTAAAGGTTAGAGACGGTGACGACAATGAATAAATACCAACTTCCAAATGATTCAAAGCTGCTTCAATCTGACTTTGTCTTTGGTGTTGCGACGTCGTCTTACCAAATTGAAGGTGGTGCAGCCGAAGGAGGCCGTACCCCATCAATCTGGGACACGTTCTGTAATACACCGAACAAGGTTGATAACGGAGACAATGGTGATATCGCTTGTGACCATTACCACTTGTGGAAAAACGATATTGAAATGATTCAAGGTTTAGGCGTTGATGCTTACCGATTGTCAATCGCTTGGCCTCGTATTATGCCGAAAGACGGTGTGGTGAACGCTGAAGGGCTAGCATTTTACGAACAGATTATCGATGAGTGTCATGCTCGTGGTATGCAAGTGTACGTGACACTGTATCACTGGGATCTGCCTCAATATCTTGAAGATAAAGGCGGCTGGCTAAATCGTGAAACGTCGTACAAGTTTGCTGAATACGCACAAGCAGTCAGTGCGCATTTCGGCAATAAAATCGATGTCTACACAACATTAAATGAACCGTTTGTCTCTGCTTTCTTAGGCTATCGCTGGGGCATTCATGCGCCGGGCATCAAGGGTGAAAGAGAAGGTTTCTTAGCTTCACATCACTTAATGCTTGCACATGGATTAGCAATGCCAATCCTGCGTAAGAATGCACCAGATGCTAAGCATGGCATCGTGTTTAACGCTACACCGGCTTACCCAGAAACGCTTAAAGATCAAGGCGCAGCTGATTACAGTGAAGCGGAGAATTACCACTGGTTTATGGACCCTGTATTAAAGGGCGAGTACCCACTGTTGGTTGTTGATCGCCAAGCAGAAAATATGCCGATGATCCTAGAAGGTGACTTAGACATCATCAGTGCACCTGTGGATTACGTTGGCATCAACTATTACTCACGTGACGTGATGCGCTACAACGAAAACGGCGACATTGAAAAAGTAACGCAAGAAGACGCTGAGCATACCTACATTGGGTGGGAAGTTTATCCTCAAGGTCTGACTGACTTACTCATTCGTATCAACGAACGTTATGAAAACATTCCACCACTATACATCACTGAAAACGGTGCTGCGGGTGATGACAAAGAAGTGATTAATGGCGAGGTCAACGATGATCAACGCGTTCGTTACTTCCAGGCTCACCTAAACGCAGTCGACCAAGCTATTAGAGCTGGCGTTAAGGTCGATGGATATTTTGCATGGAGTTTGATGGACAATTTTGAATGGTCCTTTGGCTACTGCCAACGTTTTGGCATGGTCCACGTCGATTACCAAACTCAACAAAGAACACTGAAACAGAGCGCAATTGCGTATCGAAATACGCTGCTAGCGCGCGCTGAGGAGAACAAATAATGGCTAAAGTAGAATTTAAGAACATCAAAAAATCATTTGGTGATGTAGAAGTAGTAAAGCACTTTGATTTCACGGTAAACGATGGCGAATTTGTGGTTTTCCTTGGCCCGTCAGGCTGTGGTAAATCAACAACGCTGCGTATGCTTGCAGGTCTTGAAGATATCTCGTCTGGTGATATCTACGTTGGCGATAAGCTGATGAATAAGATTGATGCGAAAGATCGTGATCTTGCAATGGTATTCCAAAGCTACGCGCTTTATCCGCACATGACCGTGTATGAAAACATAGCATTCGCATTGAAGCTGAAAGGCATGCCTAAAGCTGAAATCGATGTTGAAGTACGTAAGGCGACGAAAATGCTTGAGCTTGATCCACTGCTTGAGCGTAAACCAAAAGAGCTATCTGGTGGTCAACGTCAACGTGTAGCGATGGGTCGTGCGATGGTTCGTACTCCGAAGGTTTTCCTATTCGATGAGCCGCTATCTAACCTAGATGCGAAACTTCGTGGCGTGATGCGTGAAGAGATCAAACACCTTCACCGTGAGTTAAAGACAACCACCATTTACGTAACACACGATCAGATTGAAGCGATGACGCTTGCTGACCGTATTGTGATCTTAAAAGACGGTTACGTTGCTCAAGTGGGTACACCAACTGAAGTATTCCAACGCCCTGCTAATAAATTCGTTGCACAGTTCATCGGTAACCCTTCAATGAATATGCTTGAAGCACAGCTTATTGAAAAAGAGGGTGAATTCTTTGTCGAGCTAGGCGACGTTCAAATCCCATTGCCAGAGCGTTTCAAAGCCCATGCATCCAAGAACTTAGCGCTTCACTTTGGTGTTCGTCCAACGGACATTCACTTACGTAAAGAGCAAGTGGACCATGATCGTGTGTTGCCATTCCCTGTAAAAATTAAAGATAAAGAGCTACTTGGCGCAAGCATTCTACTGAAAACAGAAATTGGTGATCAGCCATTGATGGTTGAAACCCAAGCGGCGGAAGTGGATGTGGATTCATTAACAATGTATCTGGATCTTGATGCTTTCCACCTATTTGATGCACTAAGCGAAAACTCGCTAGCAAGCTCTGAGCTTTAATTTATCGAATAAGTGATTTAGATAAATAAAATGCGCGGGGGTAGCACTCCCTCCCGTGTGTTGAATCAGATTTAATTTTAACTTCAGCTCTCTCAATTGAGGCAGGGCTAGGGATAGTGACGATGAAATTCGGATATTTTGACGACAATAACAAAGAATATGTCGCAACAACGCCATGTACACCAATCAAATGGTGTAACTACGTAGGTACGCTAGATTTTGGTGGCATTGTCGATAGTAACGGTGGCGTGCTGCTGTGTAAGGGCGATCCTGCTCTTAACCGCATCACTAAATATATTGCTCAACTGCCAAATTCAGATTTTAAAGGTTCAACACTTTACCTTAAGGTTCGTGATTCAAAAGGTAACGTAGAAGTCTTTTCACCGTTCTACACACCAACGCTAAAACCGTTAGACAAATTTGAAAACCACACCGGTCTTTCTTACACCACCATCATTGCTGAAGCGTTTGGTGTTCGTTGTGAAGCAACGTTCTTCGTTCCTAACGATGCACCAGTACTATTGCAAGATATCAAAGTCACTAACATCAGTGATCAAGAGCTGCATGTAGATGTTGTTCCCGTATATGAATTCACTCACTTTGATGCGCTAAAACAGTTGCTTAACGCCGACTGGGTTCCGCAAACAATGACGTTGAATGCGCATAAGCAAGAATCAGGTCATACGGTACTAGAGCAGTTTGCCTTCATGAAGCGCGATTACGCAGTGAACTTGATGACGGCGGATCGCGTAGCAACATCGTTTGATGGTGATCGTCAAAAATTCATTGGTAACTCTGGCTACGGTAGTTGGGCTGCACCGACTGCGCTTAATGAAGAAGAGCTGGGTAACAACGAATGTTTACGTGGTGACAATATTGGTGCTTTAAACCTACGATTAGGTTGGTTAGCGCCAGAGCAAACAGAACGTACTATTGTTCAGCTAACGCAAATGGAAAGCTTCGAACAAGCGGAACCAATGCTAGCGAAGTATCGCGATCATGCCGTTGTGGATGAAGCCTTTGCTGCACTTGCGACACAGTGGGATAACTACTTAGCAACAGTACAGGTTGAAACGCCTGATCCGGCAATGAACTCAATGCTCAATGTTCATAACCCTCGTCAGTGTCATACAACTAAAAACTGGTCTCGTTACCTATCACTATACCAACTTGGTTATGGCGCGCGCGGTATCGGTTTCCGTGACTCGTCTCAAGATACGCTGGGTGTTATTACTCACATGCCAGAAGAGGCTCGCGAGTTTATTGAGCGTCTATTGTCGGTTCAAAACACCGACGGTTCAGCGATGCACCAGTTCTTCCCATCAACGATGGAAGCGAACGCAGGTGACTCTCGTGAAGAGGAAGATCGCCCTGATTACTACGGTGATGACCATCTATGGATCATCTATGCCGTTACGCAATATGTGAAAGAGACGGGGAATGCGGCGTTCTTAGATAAAGAGATTCCGTTCTACCAGAAAGATAAAGAAGGCAATGTTGTTGAGTCGGCAAGCGTGTGGGAACACTTATGTCGTTCAATTAACTTTACCTACAGCAATACCGGCGCTCATGGCTTACCACTATTAGGTTTTGCCGACTGGAACGATACAGTGAACCTGCCAACAGGTGCTGAATCTATTATGGTTGCGAACATGTACGGTAAAGCTCTGCTTGATATGCTGGACTTATGTGAACTCCGTGAAGAAACAGACTTGGCGAAGCAGTTCCAAGGTCAATACGAGCAAATGCAGTCAACTGTTAATGAGTGTGGTTGGGATGGTGAATGGTTTATTCGTTACTTTGATGAAGCCGGGGCTCCAATCGGCTCACACACCAACGATCAAGGTCAAATCTACACCAATGGTCAAAGCTGGCCTGTTATTTCTGGCTTTGCTCCACAAGAGCGTGCAACTCAAGCTCTAGACTCTGTCTACAACAAGCTGAACACGGCAAATGGTATTAAGCTTTCAACGCCAGGTTATAACGGTTTTGATCCAAAACTGGGCGGTGTTTCCACTTACCCACCAGGGGCGAAAGAGAATGGCGGTATCTTCCTTCACTCTAACCCTTGGGTAATGATTGCAGAAGCGAAGATGGGTAACGGCGAGCGTGCTTACGAGTACTACCGTCAGATTAACCCTGCGTCTAAAAATGATGATATCGACACCTTTGAGTCAGAGCCGTACTGTTACCCACAAAACATCTTGGGTGATGAGCATGAACAGTTTGGTTTAGGCCGTAATGCTTGGTTATCAGGCACGTCTTCTTGGACTTATGTTGCTGGTACTCAGTGGATTCTTGGTGTACGTCCAGAGGTTGATGGCTTACTTGTTGACCCTTGTATCCCAAGTGAATGGCCTGAATTCAAGGTGCGTAGACAGTTCCGTGGTGCGGTGTACAACATACATGTAACCAACCCAAATAACGTATGTAAAGGCGTTGTTGAGATGCGTGTTAACGGTGATTTGATTGATGGTAATAAAGCGCCAGTCTTTACCTCTGGTGAACATCAGATTGAAGTTACCCTTGGCAAAAAGTAGAAGCTAAAAACGTAGGGCACTCATTGAGTGCCCTTTATTACTTTACTGTTCCATTTAAACGAACATGAACACCGCGTGGCTAGGCTTTATAAAGAGCCTGACATTGCCATTGAAACTGGCTTCGCTGATGAGGGTGAAGTGTCAGTAGACCGATTCGATTATTGAATGCATTAGCAGGACAAGTCATCGGTTCGATAGCAAGGCTTGATTCGTTATCCGGCGTATAAAGCTGAATAAATGGATAACTCGTATCTTGTTGGTAGTGAAGAGCTGTATTTCCATCTTTACTTTGAAGCGACAGCTCAATTGGGCTTTGAAGATCAAATTCAAAGCAATGATTTAGCGACACATTAGCAAGAGAAGACGGGGTACTAAAACGGTTGAACGGGTACTTATTACCACTTGGAAGGTCGTTAATGTGTTCGAGTTCAACGCAGTTTGGCATTGTCAGTAAGCACTGCTCGCGAGGAACGTTCAACGTAAAGTAAGGGTGCCAAGCATCTCCATAAGGAAAAGATTGAGAGCCTAGGTTCTCTATGGAAGTAGAACAGCGAAGTTGACCCGAAAGGTCAATCTGATAAGTAATATCAAGAACAAACGCGTGAGGAAATTGAGGATGTAATGCATCCGTTTTATAACGCAACGTGACTGAGGCTTGGTTGTTATCAGCCGATGAGTTAATTACGTCAAAGGGTTGGTTATAAAGCAGTCCATGAACCGCGTGCTCAGACCAAGGGAAGTTGGCCGGTAGCTGATAATGTTGATCATCAAATTGATATTCACCATTAGCAAGGCGGTTTGGAAATGGGAAGAGCTTCGCACTACGAGAAAAGTAGGGGTTCTGGTCGGTCAGTTCTTGAGGGTTTGAATAGCCTTGAATAAATGAAAATGGGCTATGGTTTACGATGTATTTATTAATAATCGCGCCAAATCCATTAATTACTTGCAGTTCTATACCGTGTTCGACATTTAATATTGTGACTGAGTCGTAATTACCAAATGTTTCTTTTTCTATTTTAAACGGTTTATTTGTAGTTAACATGGTTACTATCTCCATTTTATAGAGATAGTAACAATCAAAATAAAATATACAATGTTGGATTTTAAAAATGATGAATAAAATTCCATATACAAGCTACCAAGGTAGTGCAAAGACATTATGCCAGAAAGGCGATGCGGTTGAATTTATCCAACCATGGTACACGCCTATTTCTACAACCCCAGAAAATACGGGGATGGCGGTGGGTGGTATCGGTAATACGTTCACACTGACGCCTAATGGTGATACACCTAATTTTAGCTTTATTCCCGGTATTTTCATTGACTGTACTGAGGAAGGAATCCACTTTAATGACTTCTACGCATCGGTAATGAGTCCGGCTTCCCTTGATTGTCTGGAAATTAGCGATCTAGACAAGGTTAAAACGTTTGTAAACTATTATCCTGCCTTATTTGATGGTGTGGAAATTGATTTTTCTCAAGGTATTGATGTTGTTGGTATTATTAAATCTGCGTTGATTAATCGACGATTTTACCTAGAGAATAAAGAGTGTTTCTTACGTTGGAATATAGAGTTTTCAAGTAAAACACAATTGTTTATTGATGAAGATCCAAGTTCATTTAGCACTCAAATTCATGTTGCATTGGACTTTTTCAACGGATTGTTAATCAATAATACAACGAAAGCGTTGTCGCTGACCGCGAATGGGCAGTCAGACGTTGCCTCTATTGATGGTGAGAAGATTCACTATCAAGCACTGTATCCAATGGCTCAATACAAGTATGACAGCTTTGATGAGGTAAAAATCACTCGTAAAGTGTTGTCTCCGCTGGTTAAAGACGACAAAAAGCTGTGTTCATTACCTCTGCACTGGAACCATTTCGAACTAAAAAACCGTTCCGATAAAACTCGGATTGTTACCTTGGTTCAGCCACTCGCCAACCTGATTGGATCAACGTACAAAAAAGGCCGAGATGGTATTCAAGACTCGGCGTGTACATTGACGCAAAACGCCATAGCTCAACGCCACGAAACCATCGGTTTTGAACATGAAGGAACACTTTTCTCGGGTGTCTGTTTAGAGAGCGATTCACCTTATCAAAGTGATGTTGAAGGTCAGGTTATTTACGGCGTGCAAGCTGATAAAGCACAAGTTAAATCCGGTAAAGTGTCTGTGTCTGTTAAGCCGTCAATTTATACAACGAAGGTGCAAGATCAGGTAACGAGAGCGCTATATAGTGGCCGAGTAAACAGTGAGTTTGCTAAAGGAATCTACAGCGGTCGTGAACCATTAAGCGCCGTAGTTTCTGTGCAAGTTGAACTTGAGCCGGGTGAATCGGTTGAACTACGCTTTGCACAAGTAATGGACCACAGCAAGATCTCGCTAAATGGTTGGGAATCAAGTAAAGCGTACACTCAATTCTTCCCTCAAGAGAGTAAAGCCAAAGCAATTTTAGACGAGTGCTTGCCTCAGTTAGCATCTATTGAGCAGCGTATCATCGCTCAGCAGCAAGATTTAATTGCTGATGCACGTAAAAAGATTACCGACGCAGATACGACACTTCGTTTCTCGACAATGGCGATGAATACCTTGTCGTTTTTGTCAGAATCGACGGTGTGGGATTGCCAAGATAAATTCCTAGTTAAAGAGTGCGTGGACTATCCATTCTTTAACTCACTTGATGTGTATTTCTACGGCTCTTTCTCTCTACTCTACTTGCTACCTGAGTTAGATGGTTGTGTGATGAAAGAGTTCGCCAATGCCATCCTAGCGCAAGACGATACCGTTCGTCGTTATTGGGAGTACGAAGATCAGCCTAACGCTGAGCTGTGCGATGATAAATTCCAAGGAACACGAGCGATTCGCGGTGCGGTTATTCATGACTTAGGTAGCCCTTACGACATCCAGCCAGATGCGTACAGCTGGCACAATGTGAAAGAGTGGAAAGACTTAGCGCCGAAGTACATTCTTATGGTTCTTCGTCACTACAAACACAGCAACGATCTGTCAGTTGTTCAGTCTTGCTGGCAAGCGGTGAAAGAGAGTATCGATTTCCTATCTGGGCTGATCGAAGAAGGTGACACGTTGCCGCTAACTCGTGGTACCGATGACACATTTGATAACCTCTCTTCACACGGTATCTCCATTTACTGTGCAAGTTTGTGGGCTGCAGGTCTTAAAGCGGGGAACGAACTTGCACTTCTTATGGGTGAGGAAGAGTTAGCACAAGACTATTTGACTCGTTCAGAGCAAGCGCTAGAAACGGTAGAGCAAAGCTTGTGGGACGAACAAGCCGGTTATTATCATTTCTACGTAACGCCGATTCAAGCTAAGCACCTAACGGGTAAAGGTTATGAGCAACTTGAAACGATTGGTCTATCGTTATCAGGCAATGCGATTGATGATAAAAATCTACTCAATGATTATTTGAATCAAACCGATACAAGCAGCCCTTTAAGCAAAGTAGAGCAACGTCTGTTTAAAAAGCAGCAGCTATCTGAAATCGCACCGAACGCATTTACGGAGTCTTACCAGTCGTTGTTGCTTGATTCAGATAACAGTTTCGGTGATGCGTTGCTTGCGGACAGTTACCTTAAACTTATTGGTTTAGACGGACTATTCCCACAAGAACGTATTGATCGCGCGTTGGATTTTGTATACGAGCAGAATTTTGTTAATAACAGCCCTCAACTGGGTGTGGCAAACATGACGTTGTCGGATGGCGCTCCACATGAAGCGTTTCAAGCGCAAGACGTTTGGATTGGTGTGCAGTTTAGCGTCGCAACAGCGCTTAACCTAGCCGGTAAATACGACAAAGCACAAACATTAATGGACACTGTATATACCGCTTTATACCAGTACGCGAAGATCCCTTTCGCAGCACCAGAAGGCTTCAACTGCTCTGTTGCGGTGGATGAAACCATGTTGGTTGATGAGTTTACCATTGAGCCAGAGACCGCAGCTGCTTGGTTAAGTGGCTTAAAGCAGACACATTGCTTATTGGCTGATGGTCGAGTGAACCCGGAGCTTACAACCGATACTTACGCGTTTAGTACCTTGATGACACCATCTGTTGAGCATGGAATGCAAGAGTGCCTACATAAATATCTGTTAAGTACGGGATTAAAATATACGGCTGGTCGTTACTTTAGACCTGGAATGATCTTCGCGTATCTTTATAAATAAAGACGTTAAGTTCACGAGCCAAACGTTTACTTGCGCTATGTTTATTAAGTATGCTTACTAAGGATTTTATTAATAGTGCGGGTAAACATTGGTAAGGGAAGGAGGTGGAAGACTTACGATATGGTTAAATGGAAAGCAGTTAACCGAACGGTTTTCCATAAAGATCCCGTTTTGTGGTTACGCTGATTGAATTCGTAAATTTCATGAGTAATCTGCGTTTCTTGCTTGCTAAATGAGGTGTATATATTATGACAAAAAAGACCAAAACACCGACTGTTTACGATGTTGCTAAACTTGCAGGGGTTTCGCCGAGCACAGTATCTCGCTTTTTAAATCGTACGACTTACGTGTCAGACGATAAGAGCCAGAATATTGAACAGGCGATTAAGACAATAGGGTACAAGCCGAGCTATCCAGTGCAGCAAAAGACCAATCGTCGTTCAATGACTATTGGTGTTTTAGTTCAGCATCCAGATAGCCCTTATACCAGTCGTATATTAAATGATATGGAGAAGACACTGATCGCTCAGGGTTATTCTTTAGTGATCGCGACAGGGCACTGGCAGAGTAAACTTGAAGCGCATGCACTTGAGTATTTGACCAAGAATAATGTCGATGGAATCATCATTGTTACCGGCCATTTAAAACAAGAGGCCATTTTAAAAACAGCGGAATCAATTCCTGTTGTCACCGTTGGCTATGATGTGGAAGGTAAAAACATTCGTAGTTTGAACTTGAACAACAACTTAGGCGGATATATTGCTACCTTGCACTTGCTTCAACAAGGTCACGTGAATATTGCTCATATTAAAGGGTTATCCAGTCAACCAGATTCGAGTGCTCGTTATGAAGGTTACAAAAAGGCCTTGGCGGAATCGGAAATCAAAGTTAATCCGAAACTGGTAAAGCAGGGTAACTTTAGTAGTGAGATGGGTTATGAGAAAACCATTGAATTACTGGATTCTAAAGTTCACTTCTCGGCCATTTTTGCCGCAAATGATCAAACCGCTTATGGCGCGATGAAAGCCTTAACAGACCGTGGTTATAAAGTGCCTGAAGATGTTTCAATCGTTGGATTTGATGATCTTCCGGAATCTAAGTATTTCACTCCTGCGCTCACTACGCTGCGTCAGCCAATTGAAGAAATTGGTGCTGTTTGTGCCGAATCAATTTTAAATCTACTTTCTGGCGAAAGGCACGACGCGCGTTTACCACCGATTGATTTGATCGTTCGTCAATCAACTAAGTCGATTTATCGATAAGGTTATGTTTACCGTTGATGACTTGAGTATTGCGGGGGCTTTACTTAAATAGTCGATGGTGAATGAACTGACAAAAATGAAAGCCAAGCAGCGTCTCAATGACTTTGCTTGGCTTTTTTAATGGCTTTGATTTGACTGTTTCAGCTGAGTTAGCTTAGTTAGATAGCCAAATTGAAAACAATGGGTTTATTGGCAGTAAGCGTTCAGTTTTCCTGCCTCGGTAATCGCTAAATCCCATGCAAACTCATTGTTGTCACTCACGTAGTAGTAGATAACATCATTAGGGAGCATCACAAACTGAATACCACCGTAACCTGACATGTAAGGTACGTAGGTTTCACACCCTTGTGAGACGGTTTTCAATTTCGCCCATACGCTGTTGCTGTAGTATTTACTGTCGCTACGAACATCAAGTGGTGGTGAGGTCGAATCGTTAAACAGGGCTATCTCTAACTCACTTGGATCAAGCATCTGCTGACCATTGATGACTCCTCGGTCTATCGAGGTAAACTTCACAATTTTTACAATATCATCGCGCAGATAGGTTAAGCCATATCCTCCAAATGGCATCGCTTCTGAATCGTAAGTTCGACGTGTGTCTTTTGTCCCTTCATCAACGTTAAGTGGTGTCCAGATGTCCTTCACTATGATGTCATCAAAGATATCGGCTTGATTTCCTCTCTCTCCTTTTATGAAGTTTTGCGCAGCCACCGTCGCGATATAGGTATCAGTAGTGTGGTAGTTAAAGAAGGTGCCCGGTGTTGCCTTACGCGGGTAACGGCTCAGTGAATAATCGAGCTTTCCAGCATGATCAAGTACTAAGAAGAACCCTGTATCGTTGGCCGTTGAATATTCATCACTCAAATAGCCTGACGATAAGCGGTAGTTACCCGTTGCCATATCAATTGCATTGTTTGGTGTAACGTCGTTCCAATCACCATCAGGATCATTCGCAGCTTGTGGAATATGATCGGTCAATTGGCTGTCCATGTAACCCGGATACAGTGTTTCTAGGCGCATTGACGCTGTACCTGCTAACGCTGTTTTCGCCGTTGAGTAGGAAGGGACTCTCAATCGGTCGCAGTATGGGTGCGTGCCTTGCCGTGTTTCACAACCGCCAGAGTAGTGAATACCGTTGTAGTAAACCCCATAGACTGACATGTGATCCGGTGACACTTCACTTGAGTGACCAAAGTTAGCAGCGTCTACTCCTGAGCTTGGGTAGTCTGTGGCGAGCTCGCTGATTGGACGCATTTCGATTTTGCTGGATTCGTACGTCTGGTGGGCCTGTTTAATCTGTAAGCTATTGGTAACGGTTTGCTGTGTGTATTGCGCATCGACACTTCCCCACATATCAAATTGGTAGTAAAGACAAGTTTCAGACGCGATTTGGTATGAAACCTGACTAATAGATAGATCATTAAACGTAAAACTCATGACACCATTGTGAACACAGTTGGAATTCTTTTGCATCAGAGAAAAAGGCAAGGCGGCACGTGAATCACCGTTGTCAGAGTTCTCTTTCCAAACGCGTCCTGGCTCTAAAATGTACTCCCAATATTCGTGAGAGCTTAATTGGATTCCTCGCTGTACAGGGATTAAGTGTGTTCCACTTTGCACAAACTCAAAGTCAAAATCTGGGATATGCTTACGTGGATCGTCAGCGTTAGACGTGTAGCGGAAAGTATCCTTGTGCTCAGTAAACTGACCGATACCGGATGTTTCTGGCGAACTTAATTGAATACGCCCTTCGAGCTGATGATCTGGCTGCGCCGCTTCACTGGGTACAGCAACAGTAGAGGTTTGGGTTAGGTATGTGATTGGATTATTACTGTTCAGCTCTTGGTGCGTTAGCTCTGTCCGAGAGACATTTCCACTGCCATAAAGTGGATCATAATTTTCAACGTATCCTTCACCTTGATCCGCAGTTCCACTGCCCGTTAACGAGACTTGCGCATTGGGTGTATTCGGATCGTTGCTTGATATCGTCAAATTACTATTATGTGTGCCTGAAAAAGAGGGAGTAAAAGAGAGGGTGAGCGCACATGATTGGTTCTGGCTTAATGTTGAGCTTGAGCAGTTATCTTGCGTTATTGCAAAATCCCCGTTTGGTGGTGAAAGACTTGTGATGGAAAGATCTTCGGTTCCACTGTTCGTGATATCAAGGTTTTGGCTGACATTGCTATCGACTTGGATTGAACCAAAACTGATGGTGCTTGTTACGTCGATGCTTGGTTGTGGTGAGCTTGTTTGACCATCACCGCTAACTAGTACGTCTTCAACATAACAGTGGTCGGCCGTACCAGTGGCCGCTCGAAAACGTAAATCGAGTGTGTTGGCATTGGCAATATTGGCCGAGTTAAAGACAAAGTTGCCATTGTCTTGCCCGTTGCCTAACGAAGAAAGTTGAGTGTAGTTAGAACTGCCATCAAGTGCGTACTCGGCATAACAGTAGTCAGCACTCTCAAGTAACCTAGCTGCCATGTAATAGCTTACCGACACATTGGAGTGATTGGAGACATCAATTTGCCTGTTAATCTGCCCCGTTTGCTTTAAGTACGCCGATAATCCATCAATCACAACATTGCTGTTGGTTGATGCGTTACCGCTGGCTTGCCAGTTTGATAGCCCCGCATTGAAGTTATCCTCAAAGAGGGTATCCGCATGGGCATGAGTGACCATCATTCCACTGATTAGTAATGGAATATAAGTTGAGATGTTCATCTTTATTTCTCCATTTTAGTGAGCTGAGACTACTGCTATTCAAGCCCGGATTTTGCTGGGTTTTCATAACCTTCAGTTTTTGTAATGCACAGGTGTAAAGCTCCCCTTCACGTTAGTGACGTTATTAGAGAAGGAGAGCAAGTTTGTTGTCTAGTTGGGTGTCGGTTTTAGATTTGTCAGTTCATCATTTGATTCGGCAGCCACAAGATGGTTTGTGGAAAGGCCATGCAAATTATGAGAACAAGGAATTGAACCAAGATAAATGGAGTCACTGAACGATAGATGTCCATCATAGTGACACCTTTTGGAGCAATGCCTTTTAAGTAAAACAGCGCGAAACCGTACGGGGGTGTTTGTACAGCAATGACGATATTCAAAATCATCAATACGCCAAACCAAATTGGGTCATAGCCCAACATGACTGCAACAGGGGTAAAGATGGGCGCGCACATCAGTACGATGATGAACTCATCTATGATGAAACCAAGCAACAACATAACGACTTGGAACATGATGATGATCATAATAGGCGGAAGGTCTAGCCCGGTGGCAAACTGAGCCACCATATTTTGCACACCCATTAATAGGTGGAAGTTACTGAATATGGATGCGCCTAATATTATCCACATTGCTACGCTAACAAGCAGAGCCGTTTGGATGCCTGCTTTGTGCATCATTTGAGGTTTAAAACGTTTAAACAAAATCGCCAATATAATCGCGCCGACCACACCGATAGCACCTGATTCCGTAGGCGTTGCTATCCCCATGATGATGCTTCCGAGTACTGCAACGATTAAAAGCAGTGATGAAGCGCCATCGCGTATGGTATTGAACTTCTCTAATCCGGTTGGAACTTCTATTTCATTTTCTTCATCACGAGGTGCTCTGCTAGGGTTCAATTTGCAAGAGATAACGACATAAGTGATCAATAGTGTAATGGTGATTATTGCCGGACCAAGCGCCCCTAAGAACATTCGACCTACAGAGTTTTGCGTAGCAGAAGCAAACATTATCATTGGGATGCTCGGTGGAATCAAAATGCCCAACGAACCGCCCGCCATAATGACGCCAAGTGCGAGTTTTTTATCGTAGCCACGATCGAGCATTGGTTTTAATGCAATGCTGCTTGAGGTCATGATACCTGCGCCGATAATACCGACCATTGCACCAATCATAGAACAAACGCCAATAACACTGATGGCAAGTGAGCCTCGAACTCGGCCAATCATCAATTGGCTTGCGTTGAACATCGCATCACCAATGCCTGAACGGGTTAACAGTTGACCCATGTAGATATAAAGGGGGATAGCGAGAAGAATGAAACTAAAGAATGTTGATTCAACGGTGGTGGGAATGATGTTAAACAGAGTGTCACCCCAAGTGAGGTAACCAATCCCCATTGCGATACCGGCTAGCGCAAGTCCAACTTGAGCACCTAATGCGAAGGCGACTAATATACACGCTAATAGAACTAGCGTTAGCGTTTCAATTCCCATGTTCGCCTCCTACAGAAACATTGACAGATTCAGCGTGGTTGGCCGATTTTTCGTTATCTGGTTTTTCTTTATTCGCTAACTTCCCTTGGTTTATTGACTTCGTATCGGCATTATCCGGTTGGTTTTGCGCTGCGTGTTCTTCTTGGTATAAACCCGGAAGTAACTCACGACCTGTGATAAGAGCAAAACAGTGATTGATAAATTGCACGGAATATTCGGCGATGAATATGACACTTGCTACTGTGATCATTAACCAGAAATGGTGAACACTAGGTGCCCATTCTGATTGGCGTTTAAAACCGTATTCGAGTGTTTCGAGAAATTTTTCAAAGCAAATATTAGCCATCACGACTAAAAAGCCAACGGCGAGTATGATGGTTATTAAACTGAATAGGCGCTTAACGGTCATAGGCACATGGAGGTAGAGAACATCGACATTAATGTGCGATTTTTTCTGTTGTGCGTAAGCCCCGCCTAATGCTGAGATGTAGCCAAATAGAAACAGAGATGTGTCATAGGCCCAGATAGTCGGTGAGTCTAGAAAATAACGAGCCAAAACTTCATAGGCGACGATGCCAGCCAGTAATGGAATAAGAAATGAAACACTTCGACCGATTGCCCATACAATGTATCGCACAGCTCGGCAATAATTGAGCAATATGGTCTCAAATTTGTTTCGTTCCGATTTTAGGTTAACCCTTGAAGAGTCTAGCATCCTGCCTCCAAAAAAGAGGTGAGCATTACGCTCACCTTATCTTTACTTCTTATTAAAGCTGTTGTAGTTGGTCGATTAGCTTCTTCGAATATTTGTCTTGGTCTGAGTACTCTTTCGCCAATGTTTTACCTGCATCACTCCACGCTTGGATGTCAGCGGCTGTTGGTTCAGGACTCCATTTCAGACCTTTCTCTTCCATTTGAGCCACGGCTTGTGATTCCCAAAGAATAGATTTTGTCATCTGCTGTTGAGCGTGAACGGTTGTTGCAGCACTTACGATTGCTTGAAGATCTTTTGGTAGCTTGTTGTATTCTTTCGTGTTGACAACGATAGGCAATACTTGAGCACCCGCTAGAGGCAGTTTGTACATGTATTTAGCGACTTCTACGTGGTTACCATCGCGGTGATCAATCATGTTAGAACCGATTGAACCGTCGATAACGCCAGTTGCTAGCGATGTGTAGATTTCACTCCAAGATAGTGATACTGGAGCAGCACCTAGATTACGTAGGAACTTACCGTAAGCGCCAGGAGCACGGATTTTTAGGCCTTTAAAGTCTTCAATAGACTTAATTTCTGTTTTAGTAATGATGTAAACAGGTGGCTGGATATAAGGTGCAAGCCATGTCATACCCTGTGAACCGTACGCATCTTTTAATGTGTCTGCCCAGCCTTGCTCGTGGAACAGAGTAGACAGTTTCCCCACATCGGCGGTACCACCCGGAAGGCCAATCTCAACCACACCAGCAGGAAGCTCACCCGCATGCATTGATTGGAACGGTGCGCCCATGGTAACAAGGCCAGATTTAACAGAAGAAAGGATACCGCTGGTACCAACGCCTTCACCTGAATACAGAACCTGTACCTTAATGCGTCCGTCTGACATGACTTCAATGTTTTTAGCTAGGTTTTCGTAAACTTCGCCATAAGCCGTTCCACGGCCATAAAGGTTAGCAAAGCGCCAGTTGTATTCAGCAGCGTAAGAGAGGGTTGAAGCGACTACTGATGTGACACCGATAGCTGCAGCTAGTAACCCACTTAATAGTTTATTTCCTTTCATATTAGACATTTATTTGCCCTCATCCTTTTGTTTTTTGATTTCGCATAATCGAGATATGTTACGCAAATGTTTCATTTATCAATATAGAGAGAGTTGATTCATGGTGTTAGAACCAGATGAGAACTTCATGTGGTACCAGTCAAAAAAACCTTGGTACCATCGTTAAACCTCAACTGGTTCTTAGTGTTTCTATCAACCTAGCTTATGATTTTTATAACATCCGGTATCAATGGAGCTTTGTGAAATGGAATTAATTGTAAATAAGTTGTTACTATCAAAATTATGTGCGGAAGGTGATAACTCTATTGCTGTATATAATCCCGCAGATGACAGCGTTGTAGGTTATATACCTTCATTAACGAGTTCAGAGATCTATCAAAAAGTTGAACAATCTAAAGTAGCTCAGCAGCAGTGGCAGAAGAAAACCGCATCAGAGCGTTGTGCCGTTCTACAGCGTTGGTACCAGTTAGTGCATGACAATGCAGATGATCTGGCACGTATCATGACTCTAGAGCAGGGAAAACCATTGGCTGAAGCGAAAGGTGAGGTGATGTATGGCGCTTCATTTATTCAGTGGTTTGCTGAAGAGGGAAAACGAACGTATGGCGAAACTATCCCAACGCCAGCGGCCAACAAACGTGTGATGACGATTAAACAACCGGTTGGTGTCACAGCCTCTATCACGCCTTGGAACTTTCCTATCGCGATGATTACACGTAAAGCCGCGCCAGCATTGGCGGCAGGTTGTAGTTGCCTTGTGAAACCGGCGAATCAAACGCCTCTATCTGCTTATGCAATTGCTGAACTTGCTTATCAAGCGGGTTTGCCAGAAGACTTACTGGTGGTCGTGAATAATCACTCATCAGTCGTGGTAGGGGATATTTTTAGTAATCATGAAGATATTAAAAAGCTCTCTTTTACTGGTTCAACAGAAGTGGGTCGAACGCTCATCAAGTTAACAGCCGATACCGTTAAACGCACATCAATGGAGCTAGGTGGTAATGCCCCATTCATTGTATTTGATGATGCTGATCTTGATGCTGCTGTTACGGGAGCGGTTGCTTCTAAGTTTCGAAATGCGGGTCAAACATGTGTTTGCGCCAATCGCTTTTATGTTCATGACTCGGTTTATGATCAGTTTGTCGATAAGTTTATTACCGCAGTGAGTCATTTAAAAATTGGTAATGGCTTAGATGAGGGCGTCTCGATTGGTCCATTAATCGATAAAAAAGCCAAAACTAATATTTTGCGTCTTTTGGATCAAGCGCAGGCGCAAGGTGCTGAGCTGCGTTTTGGTGGTGAAAGCCTAGAAGGCAACTTCATTCAACCAGCGATATTGACGGAAGTGACTCAAGAGATGAGCATTATTAGTCAGGAGATATTTGGGCCGATCGCGCCAGTGGTACGTTTTACTGATACGGACGATCTTATTGAAAAAGCGAACGATACCATTTATGGACTAGCCAGCTATTTCTATACCAAGGATCTTAACCGAGCTTTCAAGGTTGCAGAGGCGCTTGAATATGGCATGGTTGGAATCAATGAAGGGATCATCTCTACAGAAGTTGCGCCATTTGGCGGAGTCAAACAGTCTGGATTTGGCCGCGAAGGGGCAAGACAAGGAATTGAAGAGTATTTGAGCACCAAGTACATCTGCCTAGGTGGTATGTAGGCGAACCATCGAATTCGCACAGCGGATTTTTGAATACGGATAAATGGAAGAGAAGGAAAGCGTATTATGAGCAATATGCAGTGGCAACAAAGAAAAGAGCAGGTGATTGCTAGAGGAATGGGCAACCTTGCTCCTATTTACGCTCAATCTGCATCAAATGCAACAATCATTGATGTTGAAGGAAATGAGTATATTGATTTCGCTGCGGGTATTGCTGTTACCAACACAGGCCATTCGCACCCCAAAATTATAGAAGCGGTAAAAGCTCAACTGGATAACTTTAGCCATACGTGTGCGATGGTCACACCTTATCCGAGCTTTGTTGAGCTAGCTGAAAAGCTGGTGGACCTCGCTCCCGGTGATGGTGAGAAAAAAGCGATTTTTTTGACCACAGGAGCAGAAGCGGTTGAAAACGCAATCAAAGTAGCGCGAGCGCACACCAAGCGAAGCGGTGTCATTGCTTTTAAAGGTGGCTTTCATGGTCGCACCAATATGTGTATGGGGCTGACTGGAAAGGTTGCACCCTATAAAGCGGATTTTGGTCCATTTCCAAATGAGATATATCACGCGCCTTTCCCTAATCAATACCACGGCATAAGCAACGAACAAAGCCTAGCGGCGTTAGATGATTTGTTTGCTTGCGCTATTGAACCTAGCCGTGTTGCAGCGATCATTTTTGAACCTGTTCAAGGTGAAGGGGGCTTTTATCAAGCGCCTAAAGCGTGGGCACAGCAAGTTCGAGCGTTATGTGACAAACATGGAATCGTATTAATTTGTGATGAAATTCAAACAGGTTTTGCGAGAACAGGGGCGATGTTTGCTTCTGAACACCTTGAGATAACGCCAGACTTAACCACCATGGCAAAAGGCATCGCGGGTGGCTTCCCAATCTCTGCTGTTGTGGGTAACTCTGACATTATGGACTCCGCTAACCCAGGCGGTTTGGGTGGCACTTACGCAGGTTCTCCATTGGCTTGTGTTGCTGGGCTTGCTGTTCTTGAAGTTATTAGACATGAATGTTTATGTGAACGTGCCAATGAAGTGGGGGGGGAGTTCAAACGTCGCTTAGACCGAATGCAAACAGAGATCCCGGAAATTGGTGATGTTCGTCAAATCGGGGCGATGATAGCGATAGAGCTAAATGATCCCGATACAGGCGCTCCATTAGTCGATATAACTAAAGGGTTAGTACAAGCAGCTGCGAAAGAAGGTTTGATCTTGCTCTCTTGTGGCGTTAAGGCCAACGTGATTCGCTTTCTTCCGCCATTAACAATTGATCAAGACGCTATTAATAAGGGCTTAGATATTGTTAATCATGAACTCAATAGATTGCTTGTTAGTTATAATCCTTAAATAGGCCACTCTACGTATAAAAACACTTAGTGCTCTTCACTCTTGTGGAATTGGCACTAAGTGTTTCTTATTTGTGAGACTTTAATCTCGGATATTAACATTTTCATAACCAATACTAGTGACAGTTCATTCAGTTTCGAGGAAGTATGTTAGAGAAGTATATTCACATCGATCCCAATCATACGTTGTCACTTCAAGACCAAATCAAAACCGGTATTACCCAAGCGATTGTGAGTGGTTTCCTCGATAGAAGTTTACCAGTCACATCTTCTCGAAAGCTGGCGATGAGCTTGAAAGTATCGCGTAATACCGTTTTGCGTGTTTATGACCAACTCAGTGAAGAAGGCTTTTTCATTTCAAAAGAGAGAAAAGGCTACTTCATTAATCCAGAATTTATCCTCAGCACTCCTAAGGTTACACTGAGTTCCACATCGGAATTTAACTGGGATAATTATCTAAAAGCCGATGATTCCAATTATGAACGAGCAGCACAGCAAGGTGGCAATTATCCATATCGATTTATTCATGGCATGGTTGATGAGTCTATTTTCCCTGTGGCTGAGTGGCGAAAATGCGCGATTCAATCCCTCAATAAAGCCAACAGTCGGCAGTGGACGTCAACCCACGATGATTATGAAGAGTTAACTGAGCAGATAAGAACACGTGTGCTACCTAGGCGAGGTATCTTTGCCAAGTCACAAGAGATTATGGTGACCATGGGTAGCCAACAGAGCTTACACTTAATTAGTCGATTATTGACCAGTGGAACATCTATCGTCGGTATCGAGAACCCGGGCTACCCAGAAGCGTACGCTCAGTTCAGTGCTAAGCAGCCGATGATCTTGCCGCTTAATATCGATGAGCAAGGCTTGGTGGTGGATGATAACGTTGCTCAATGTGACATTGTATATACCACTCCCAGTAATCAGTTTCCGACCACCGTTCGTATGCCAACGGAGCGAAGAAAACAGCTGATCGAGAGCGCCAAAGAGCATGACTTCCTGATTGTAGAAGATGATTTTGAGCATGAAGTTAACTTTATGGAACAGGATATTTTGGCGCTGAAAGGAGAATACTCCACCGAACGCGTTATTTATCTATCGAGTTTCTCATCAACGATTGCTCCGGGACTTCGAATCGGATTTATTGTCGCTGCTGCGCCTTTAATCGAACGTGCGAAACTGCTGCAAAGAAAGAGTCACACCTATCCACCGAAAAATAACTGCCAAACCTTGGCGTTGTTTATCAGCCTTGGCTATTACGATGGGCTGATTCAAAAGCTACTAAAAAGCCTACGCAGTAAATGGTTGACCATGGAGAAGGCGCTGAACTATTACTTTCCTCAGTCTGGTGTTATCCCATCATTGGCCGGTACCGCATTTTGGATCAATTACACTGAAGGATTTGATGCGATCAAACTTGCCCGATTAGCGGAAGAGAAGGGCATATTAATTAATTCTGGTGAACAGTATTTCTTTACCAATCGCTGCAACAATGGTTTTCGACTTAGTTTTAACTCGATTGATGAAGTGAATATTCGTGAAGGCGTTCGTCAGCTATCGCTACTTGCAAAACAGATATTGCCATTAGAGCGGTTAGAAAATAGTAAAGGCCTGCGATTAACGGGAAAAGGCATCCGATCAGTCTTAACTGAGAATTTATTGCTAACCAGTGATTGTTTCAATATTCCTTATCGAATTACCTTCCAAATAGACGGGCGTATGCATGGGTTATCCGATAGGCCTAATGATATTGATGAGGGTTATTGGTGGGTGGAGGATGACCGCTTATGTTACCAATGGAAGACTTGGCAATTTGCAGATATTAGATCGCTCACATTGGTACAAGATGGCCAGTATTTGAGTCGATTTGATGCTGATGGGTATTGTGTTAGTCGTGGGAAACTCGTTCCTAATTAAAACAAGCTATTAGCTTTTAATGGCTTATATTGATAGTTAAATCATTAGCATGTTTTTGTGATTCGATAGCACTAACTTGTGATTTCGATACGTCGAGACTGAATCTTAGCCATACTTACATTTGATTTTGCCTATAAACGGTGTGTGGTATGTGTAATTATCGTCTTGTTGTTTACTTCATTATGTCTCTATTTTTAGTGTCATGCGGTGGCGGTAGTGGCGGATCATCGACATCGGCCAATTCATCTCGTGTTTCGTTTTCAGTTTCTGACGCCCCGGTAGATACAGCTCAAGAAGTAATGATTTCCTTTGATCAGGTTGAATTAGTCGTCGACGATGAAACGTCGATATTCATCGATGTTAGTGATGGGCAAAACGATTATGTTCAAGTGAACTTGCTTGATTATCAAGGAACAGATGCTCTCTTGATTGTCTCTGATGAACCTATAGCTGTGGGTGTGTATGAAAACTTAATCTTACATGTTAGCGATGAAGATAACGTTAATTATGTACTTGAAATTTCCAATGGCGATCCAAAATCGCTAAAACAGCCAAGTAATAAGCTGAAATTAGGATCGTTTGAAGTCAGCAGTGAAAGCGTTCAGAGCTTTACCATAGAGTTTGATTTGCGCATGTCGCTTGTGATGAGAGGTAATCAAGGTAATAACAACGGCTATATATTGAAGCCGCATGGAGTGAGTATTGTCTCAAATGCGAACTCAGTGACAATAAGTGGAACGGTTGATACTAACCTCTTCGACGAAGGGACTTGCGATGGTGATGATGCTTCAATGGTTTATCTTTATGAAGGGAATGGTTTAGATTCTACGCAGTTAATTGACCTCATTGATCCTGATGATGAAGAGTTTACAGGAGACCCTGCGATTCCTGATGGCAGTATAGCGCCAGTTGCTTCTGTTCAAGTAGAGGAAGACGGTAGCTACCAGTTTGGTTTCTTGGTCGAGGGTGATTATATGGTTGCGTTTGCTTGTGATGGTGAAAGCGATGACTCCATAGAGTACGACCCAACGATCATAATCCCAATGGATCCAACGGTCGCTTTTCCAGATCCCAAATATGCCGATGTTGTATTTGATCAGGGCGTGGGAGTTGTTAACTTCACGAACTAGACTTAACTTTTATGAAAATAAACCCAAGCCTTAAAAGCTTGGGTTTATTTGTATAGCCTGCTCTCGAGCTAATCATCTAGGGGGAGGGCTTTTTATCCGCGAACTTCATTCGATACATATTATGATCAGCAATTGAGATGAGTTGATTAATCTCGATGGAATCGTTGGGGTAACGGCTCATACCAATACTGCTACCAAGACGAATGTTGTAGCCACCATCAAGGTGGATAGCCTCTTCAAAACACGCATCTATATGGCCTGTCATGTTAAGGATTTCTTGTTCATCATTGGAATTCAATATTAGTGCGAACTCATCACCTCCCATTCGATAGATATTGTAGTTCTCAATCGGAATCATTGTATTGAGACGCCATGCTATTTGAGAAAGGGCTTCGTCACCAGCTTGGTGTCCAAAATTGTCATTAACAGATTTAAAGCCATTGAGATCGAGTAAAAATAGGGTGAATGGCGAGTCCTTTTTATAGTTATCCAACGCTTCAAACAGTGAAAACCGATTTGCAATGCCTGTGAGAGTATCTGTAAACGCCAGCTGTTTATGATGTTTGGATTCTTGATAGAAAATGTAGCTTACTAAAGCGATGCAGCTAAAGAGTAATAAAAACAATAAGTACTGAATGTAAGTAAGCTGCTGGGCTTGCTCGATGCGCTTTTTGTGGACAGGGTTTTTTAGTCGATAGTTCTCGTTAATGAAGGCGATCATTTCTGCATAAAGAACGTCGAGTTCTCCGCTGAGTGCTTCTAAGCGATTAGGGTTGTTGACTTGATTGTATTTTTTTTCAAGAGATTGGAATCGAATGAATAGCTCTTCAAAAAACTCTTGAGCGCCAGCTAAAGACATAAATCCATGAGATTCTTGATTGTATAACAGAATATCAAATCGACTCCAAGCCAGTTCATACTTAAGCCATGTCTGTTTATATTCCTTATCCCCATCAAGCATATAAGGCGTTATTGCTTTGAGTTCGGAAAATTCTTTTGTTAGCTGAAACAAGAACCACGTTGCTTGATTCTGTTGGTTAGTATAAGACTTGGTTAAATCGCGAGTTGAGGCCAGAAAATAAAAATTGGCCACGATCAAGATGACCGAGAGAACGATCAATAGCGTTTTGGATTTAGATAAAAAAGTCTTCATACGTTATCAGTTTTTCATTCTTTAAGTGCGAATTCACTGCGGTTTCGAGTGAATGATAACTTCGTCAATTTGCCAAACCATCTGAGTGTAAAAGACATCGTTATCGATTTCAGGGTACTTATCGACATTAAAGACCAGCCAATACGGTCCTTTATTTCGTATCTTCATTTTTTTTTCATCCATCATGTAGGCAATGATAGGGTCGTATTCCAAAATATCTTTAATATTAGTATTTGCCGCGTAGTCGTTTAATGCGATAAATGAGACTGACTCAATCGAATCCGTTTGTTTGTCGATGTAGTTTGCTAAGTCGGTGATACGGACACCTGTATACGACTTTGCTTCTTTGTACCAAGGAAGCTTTGTAGTAAAAGAGCTGGCGGGAATCTCTTGGCTAATTTGTTCAAACGACAAAGTGACAGTCGTATCATCGGCTAAACGGACCACAAGAGGGGTCGCTTGAGAAGAAAAGCTTAAAAAAAGCAATATCGCGAATATCCATTTCATTCGACAAACCTCAAAACAGGGTTATATTAATTCGAGTCTTGTAGTAGGACAGAATTAAGTAGGGGGCTGAATATAAGTATAAGGGAAGCTTTGAGGCTTTACATCAAATAGTAATCAATTGCTCAATAGTGATTACTATTATTATGCATTGAAACCAGTATATGCTGAGTGTGAGCGTAATAAAAAAGCCCCGCAATGCGAGGCTTTAGAGTCAGTATCTGTTTGTAAAAGCGGAACTTTCTTGCGGGTACACCTTAGAAAATCAGGTGAGCAACACCGGCAATGACAGGTAGCGTGATGAGCGTACGTAAGATAAAGATTACAAACAGCTCTAAGATGTTCACTGGAATACGGCTACCTAGAAGTAATGCACCAACTTCTGACATGTAGATAAGCTGTGTAACTGACATTGCTGCTATTACAAAGCGTGTCATCTCGTTATCGATAGAAGCCGCTAAAATGGCAGGGATAAACATATCAGCGAAGCCAACTACAATCGTTTCCGAAGCTTGTACTGCTTCAGGAATGCCCAGCAGTTCAAGGAATGGGATGAACGGCATACCTAAAATTGTAAATACTGACGTATATTCAGCAATAACTAGTGCGATTGTACCTAAGCCCATAACAACCGGAAGCACACCAAACACCATATCAATTGCGTTTTTAACACCGTCACCAAATACCGATTTCAAAGACGTTACTTGACCCGCTTTGTTACGTGCTTGCTCAAGACCCCAAGACAGAGTCGAATGACCTGCAGGAATTGCATCTGCATCTTCATCACGTGTTGTGCCGTCAATAAAAGTATCTTTTTTACGGCTAAGAGGTGGCAGTCTTGGAATAATAATCGCCGCAACTAGGCCTGCTAAACAGACAGCGCCATAAAATGGTAAGAATAGGTGTTCTAGTTCTACTTGAGCGATGATAACAAGGCTGAACGTGATTGATACCGCTGAGAACGTTGTTCCCACAACAGCCGCTTCACGTTGCGTATAAAATTTGTTTTCGTACTGCTTACTTGTCAGCAAAATACCAACGCTGCCATCACCAAGCCACGATGTCATACAATCAATCGCGCTACGGCCAGGAAGGTTGAATACAGGGCGCATTACTTTACTAAGCAGTGTGCCAAATAGTTCTAGCAAACCGAAATTTAGCAGTAAAGGTAATAGTAGGCCTGCAAAAATAAAGACAGAAAATAGGGAAGGCAGTAGCCCTTCTAGAACTAATCCACCTGTATTCTCTTCCCAGATAGCCATTGGACCAATTTGGAAGAAAGTTAGCGTTACTGCGATACCGCCGATAACTCTTACTGCGAGCCAAAGTGGTGATGGGCTAAACAAGCCATGCAGGAAAGCGTTATTTTTAATAACGGCAGGTTGGTAAACCTTATAGATAACCGAAGCGATGGACATAAATGCAATGATCGCAACTATAATTGAGACCAGTGACTCTCCAAAGATTGCTTGAATAGATTTGGCTAAGACAGCAACAGGAATAGTTAGGCCGCCGTCATAGCTAATCGGAGCCATGAATAGGAATAGACCGATCAGGGATGGGATGAAAAACATCCAGAAGTTGCCTTTGTTCTTCGGCGTTTCGATTGATTGAGATTGATTCTGCATTTTTTTACTCGTGCTACTACTAGTCAAATTTTGCCCATATCCGTGGCGAAAAATGTCTAAACATCCATGTTTATCTATTGGTGATAAGAATATCCACAATGAACACTCATTGCAAGATTATTCATTAAATGTCGCTAAATATTCAACATCAAAGTCTGTGCGTGCAAATAATACGCGAATAATGTGTCGCTGGTGTGAATCATGTTAGTGTTTTGTGATGCTTGTAATTCTCGATTGTTAGGTGTTCTTATTGCAATGCATAGAGTTCCGTATCTGTTTAACCTCTACAGTTTGGGGCTAATCAAGGGGCTCTATTTGGCTGTCAAATTTTACCCAACCATGTTTTCTCTGTTCATAAATAGAAAAGCTTGGGGGAGGAAACTCATGATCGGAAAATATACCGATAGGAACCACAACCGAATCAGGTGAGGCACTGAGTTTGATGAGCATAGTTGTGCTACAACGAGGACAAAAATGGTAGGTGACTTGATTGCCAGAGTCTGCAATGCGCGAATATTGAGTTAATTCTCCATTGTAGGAGACTTGATCGGTCAAGAACCGAACCTGAACACCAAATACACTACCGGTTCGCTTTTGACATTCAAAGCAGTGACATATGGCAGAGCGGACGGGTTCTCCACGACATACCAAGTTAACGAGACCGCAGCTGCAATCCGCCATATGAATTGACGATTTACTTACCATGCTATTACCTTAATCTACTTCTAGATCACAGAAATTGTGATAGCTTCTCCTTGAGTATAGAATACGACAAAGTTCTGCTCCTCTCCCCTATGTTTATATAGAGAGATCTGTCTAGAAATAGGTTTATCGAGTTTAGTATTTAGAGTTCACGGGTTATGAAAAAGCGCATTTTACCAATACCACTTATTTTATTGATTCCAATCGTACTGCTAGTCGCTGTAGTGATTGCAGGAATCTATCGATTTAGCTTAAATGATGAGGATATTTTAAATAAATTTCCTCAGCATGCTCCCCTCAATCCTATTGTTGGGCAGTTATTTAATATTGACTCCAGTAACCCGTTAACGATTGATGTTCCAGAGAATGATGCGTTTGCCTTTATTAGCTTTGTTGATGAGAAGCGTGCACTGGCTGTTGGCCAATATGACTCAGGTTCGGAGCGAGGAGGGGTTTCCATTGATACAAACTTGATTACCCCAATGGAAATCGATAACGAAACCGTATTCGTCTCATCACTTGCTGTATCAAATCAAGGGACTGGCGTGTTTTATTATTTGGCATTGTATCGATATGACGCAATGAGAGATCGTATGATTCTGGCCGATTATGAGTTCTTAGGCGATCGCATTCGAATTGATATTCTTGCTATAAACGAGCAAACCGTTGAAAGCCCGATTAGTGAAGAGCCTGCCGTTAATGAAGACAGTGCATCTCGTGAAGATAAGTCGAACACTGATGGTGACATTTCTGATGATATGAGTAGCGCTGAAAAGCAGATTTCCATCACTTTTCGTACTCGTAACGTAGGTGAAGCTATGGCGAAACCAGCTACGGTTGAGCAGACACAGCTATTTAGAGTTAGTGAGAAATTTATTATAGAGCAAGTGTTACCTCAAGGCTCTGATGCTTCCTAACAGGGTTATCAACGAATTAGGTTAAGCCTTTTTGTGTGTCATTTACAAAATGGGACAGCTTTACATTCTAGGGCAATTTTACATAAATGTGACCTGAGCTTTGTATAATTGTTATGTAAGTGCTTACTCTCATGGCTAAGTAATTACACTAACCCGTGAATGACACAGTTTTGCAGGGCATTTGCTTTCCTCAGATGACATTTTGCTGAGAAACCCTTAATCTATTCGCCAGATTCATCATTCAAAGTGGAATACCTCGTGAGTTCAAATTCTATTGTAAGCCGATACTCTGCGCTCTCTAAGCGCAAAAAAATGTTTGCTATCAGCTTACCTGTCGTCGCTATTATTCTCTTATCTTCTATGAGTCCACGTTCTCTACAAAGATCGGTTGAACTCTCTTTGTCTAGCTCTCAAGCGGTCAGTGACTTTTTTGATGGCTCTACTGACAGTAGTGCAACCCGTATTGATATGCCTGATTTTGAATACGTCATTCAGTCTGGTGATAACTTAAGCTCGATCTTTACTCAGCTTGGATTTCGATATCAAGACATGATGCGCATTATGGAGACGGATTTAAACTATCTTGCACTTGATACATTGAAGCCGGGTAATACCCTGCGCTTTTGGCAAGGGGAAGAGCCCTCTGACCTTGCAAAAATGGAGCTACAATTCAGTGTTGTGAATCAGGTGGTTTATACACGGCTTGAGGATGGTGACTATACATTTGAAGAGATTCTAGTTCCTGGTGTTTGGGTCGAGCACCCGTTAGTTGGTGAGATTAACGGAAGCTTTTCCCAGTCAGTTAATCGAGCTGGTCTAAACAGTGCTGAAATAGAGCAAGTCGTTTCGCTGCTAAAAGACAAGATTAATTTCTCTCGTGACTTAAGAGCAGGTGATCGTTTTGAGCTTGTTCAATCCAGACAATATGTTAACGATGCACTTACTGGAAATCGTGAAATTCAAGCCGTGAAGATCTATAACCGTGGTCGTGAAGTCTCTGCTTATTTGCACAAAGACGGGCAGTATTACGATAACGAAGGAAACAGTTTACAACGAGCCTTTCAGCGTAAGCCTGTGAATGGTTCTTATCGTCTAAGTTCTAGCTTTAACCCTAAGCGTTTACATCCAGTAACGGGAAGAGTCTCTCCGCACAATGGAACGGACTGGGCGACCCCAACAGGCACCTCTATTGTTTCGACAGGTGATGGGGTTGTTGTTATGACACGTAACCACCCATATGCGGGTAAATACGTGGTTATTCAGCATGGCAGTACCTATAAAACGCGCTACTTGCATCTAAGCAAAATTTTGGTGCGCAAAGGGCAGACTGTTAGCCGTGGTCAACGTATCGGGTTATCAGGCAGTACCGGGCGAGTAACAGGGCCTCATATTCACTATGAACTAATGATTCGTGGTCGCGCTGTGAATGCGATGACGGCCAATATACCAATGGCAAACTCAGTACCGAAGAAAGAGATGGCTGGTTTTGTAGCAAGACGTAATGAGCTTGATTCGTTATTAAAAGAACAAGTAACAGAGTTGGCTTTAAACGCGCTGTAGCGTAGAGTTTTCATTTAAGCACCAACTTATTATTTAAACATGCAATAAAAACGACATTGAGTAACTATCTCAATGTCGTTTTTTCTTCTTTACTGTAGCTAACGACCTAATCATTGCTATCTATTCGTCGGATGTTAACCTCTGAATATTATGCGCTTCTTACTCCAGTTTTGTTATTAAGTGAATCGTAGTAGTTATTCACTATTGAGCGTGGTGTTTCTGGCCGAGAGAAGTAGTAGCCTTGAATTTGAAGACACCCCATCGAATAAAGCTTCTCTAATGCTTCAATTGTTTCCACGCCCTCTGCGACAAGTGCGACATTAAGTTGTTCGGCCAGTTGAATAATAAGCTTCACCACTCGTTCTGACTTTTGATTATTGAGCATATTCCGAATGAAAGTAGCGTCGATCTTAATACAATCGATTGGGTAGCTGTGTAGATAGTTCAAGCTTGAATAGCCTGTTCCAAAATCATCTAGTGCAATGGTAAAACCGAATGCTCGTAGCCGATCCAATATTTGTTTTACCTCATCCCCCCTCGTAATCAGTACTGTTTCCGTCAGCTCAATGACAAAATCATGGGGATCAAATCCATAACTGTCGATGGTGCTGGTAAGGTGTTGTATGTAACGCTCTGAACCACTAAGTTCATGTGCAGAACAATTTATTCCGAGTTTAACTTTATGACCAAAGCCTTTTTCTAATTCTAACTTAGCCTCACAGGCAAGTTGTACAATACGTTCACCCAGCTCAATAATCAGCCCTGACTGTTCAGCCGCTTCAATAAATTCCAGCGGGGAAATAGTTCCTAGGTGTTCACTGTTCCAACGAGCTAAGATCTCGAAATAGCGCCATTGCTCATTGTGTTTATGGACGATAGGTTGCGCAGCAACGAAGATTTCACTTGGCTTGTCTTTGGGTTTAGCCAACTCACTTCTTAGGGCATTGATAACTTGAGTTTTACGATGGTAAACCGCACTTAGTTGAGTGTCATAGCATCGGATTTTTGTTCCAGTCGCCTTCTTACAATCTTTTAAAGCAAGGCTGGCGTTAAGGATCATCTGCTCCGCGGTCAGTATCTGCTCTTGTGTTCTTGTCATCCCAATGCCTACTGACACACTGATATCGTGAGAAGGGTCTTTATATCCCTGTTTGAGTGAATGAATAATCTCGTGGCAGATACGGATTGGGTCACAAGCGTACGTGATAAAGGCAAATTCATCACCTGCAATTCTGAATGCGAGGTTATTTTCTGAAATAGCCTCGGTGATGACTTTGGCTACAAAGCGTAAAACTTGGTCACCAATGTAATTACCGTAGAGGTCATTAATCGATTTGAAATTATCAATATCGACGTAGGCCAAAGTAAATGGATTTGTTGAAGACTGAGTCAGGATTTCTAGTCTATCAGCTAAGCAACTACGGTTTCTCAGACCTGTTAAATTGTCGTGCGAAACCTCGTAGCTAAGTTGATTGACCAAACTGTCTGAGCGTTGAGCTAACCATTTTGCTCGTAAGCTATGAACGATAATATTGGCGAGTAAACTGTGATAGAAAAGAAGCTCTCCGGGATCGTCGATCGGCTTGTCATAAGTAGAAAGGAGAATCCCCATGATCTCGCCTGTCTGACTTTTTAATGGGATGCCAATATAACCACATAAGTGATTTTCTTGGATGTAGCTGTCTAAGGGAAACTGCTCAGCTAGATCTTCGATGAATAGACAATAATTGGCTTGTGTTTTACCAACAAACTCGCAGGGGGTATTTTTGAGCGCGTAGTGAAAGCTTGGTTGCAGGCTTTTATTGCACGCATAAGAGATAGTTTGAGCGTGATAGCGCAGTTTATCGAATTCGATGATGCAAGTTGAGAAGCTCTGAAATTGCTGATGCAACTTTAGAGTGACATGATCGAGTAGGGTGGAGCCTTCCATAAGTAAGGTGTCATTAACTTCGTCTAAGCCTATAACACCCGTGTTTTCTAGCCTCATAGCCATATTGAGATCTCACGTTTTGGTGATTTTTAACTTTTTTTATAATAAGTATATGCACTTAGACACTATGGTAGAGATCACGGTTTTTTGCAAACCAGATCCATGCCATTCAAGGTGAACTTTTTATTAAGTTTTGACGAATCATAATGTTAAATAGCAAAAAAAATGTGAACTAAAATGTTGGCGTTTTTCTTGCAAATATTTCGTGTTTTTTTGCTTTGAATGTTAGGTGTTTAAAGGTCTAGGCATTGAAAGCCAAGGCTATTAACGAAAACTCAAGGCTTATTAATAAGCTCTAATTTCTCTTTAAGGTAGTCAAGGAACAATCCCGTACGAGTATGCTGATAATCCAATTTTGGGTAGTAGGCAAAAAGAGTTCCTTCATCTACAGTGATGTCAGGAAGAATACGAACTAAAGCGCCTGAACTTATTTCTTCTTTAATCATAAAGTTATTGGTTAACAAAATGCCCATGCCACTTTTTCCCGCGTAGAACAGAGCTTCAGGGTTGGTCGTAGAAAAGTTGCCGCATACGTGAATTCGTTTGTTTCTCGCAACTGTGATCTCCCTGTGAGGTTGCTCTCCCCAAGTGAGCACATTGTGGCGAGTGAGCTCATCTACATTTTTAGGCGTACCAAACTTTTCAATGTAATTTGGTGAGGCATAAAACCCTGCCTGATGTGTAAAGAGTGGTTTGGCAATAAAACTAAGAGAGTTCAACTGTTCAAACTCACGGCTGATAAATAGATCAAGGCTTAGCTCGGGCAGTTGACCGGGTGTTGTTGTTATTAGTTGAATTCGAATATCTGGGTATTTCTGCAAAAACTCATCAAAGTGTTGAACAAGAAACTTAGACCCTACCGCCAATGTTGCGCCTATCTTTAATAGACCCGCTGGCGTTTTATTAATGCTACGGGTTTCATCAACAATAGATTGCCAGGTATCTAATTGAGTTTTGGAGCGTTGATAGAAAAGTGCCCCTGCTTCAGTTTGAGTCACTGAACGGGTGGTTCGAAGTAATAGCTGAACGCCAAGACGCTGTTCGATTGAGTGAACACGCTTGCTGATGGCTGAACTTGTGGTGTTGAGCTTCATTGCTGCGCCTTTAAAACTGCCTTGTTCGACGACTTGAATGTAACTTTTTATGCCTTCAATCCAATCCATAATACTCTGCCTTTTAATTTCCAATATGGATGTAATCTATTTCCAAATGGAGGAATTATCAAGTTATGGTTGTTAATGTAAGATTGTTGAATGAATAAAATAGACCCTAGTAAATTGAATAAAACACAACCATTGAATCAAATGCCTTCATTCAACAAGGTCCCGATGCTACTTGCCATTATGATCATTGCGACAGGGCAGGTAGGGGTGAGTATTTATTTGCCAGCGTTACCTGCGATCAGTGAATCGTTATCGGTCAGTCAGGCGCAAGTGCAGATGCTAGTGACTCTTTTTTTAGTCGGCTTTGGTGTTTCACAACTATTTTATGGCCCAATGTCTGATGCCATTGGGCGTCGACCTGTGTTCTTATTCGGCCAAGGTATTTATCTACTAGGTACACTCGTTTGTTTTCTTTTTTCCGATCAATTTGAATGGTTAGAGTTTGGTCGTTTATTGCAAGGGCTAGGTGCAGGCAGTGCATCAGTTCTAGGTCGTAGTGTATTACGAGATAGTTATGAAGGCGCACATTTTACGAAAGCACTCTCTTATCTTTCCATCACTGCATCAATCTTACCTATCGTTTCTCCGGTGATCGGTGGAGCAATCGCGTTTCACTTTGGCTGGCAATCGGTATTTAGTTTTGTATTGATCTATCTAGTGAGTATTTTTGTGATTGGCTGGAAGGTGCTGCCTGAAACGCTACCCTATAAGAAAAAGCGCTTTGATGGTCGCACGATCATAAAAAACTATGGTCAGTTGATAATAAACCCACAAGTTATTAGTAGTGCGAGTTATAACTGGTTCACCTATTTGGCTGCCGTTGTCTCGCTATCAATTTTGCCTTTTATTCTCCAAAACCAACTCGGTTTATCGATTGCTGAATATGGCATGATCATGATTATTCCATCCGCAGGTCTACTTGTTGGTTCTGTAGCACTTAATATATTGACCCGATACTACTCGATAAGCCGTTTATTGATGTGTTCGTTTATCATTATCGCATGTTCAGGTTTATGGTTAATCGTAATGCCATTTACTCTTTTCCATGTGGTTTGGGCCTTTACTTGGTTAACCGTTGCTCAAGGTCTCTCGTTTCCGTTATCAATACGTTTGCTTATTTCTCCGCATAAACATCAAGCGGGTGCAGTATCTGCTCTCTCTGGCTCGATTCAAATGGCATTGGCAGGCATGGTGGGAGGTTACCTCGTTCAGTCTTGGGTCACCGTCCACAGTGAACTGGGATATTTTTACTTAATGATTGCAACCATATTGGTAACGGTACTGTTTTTTAGCTGTAAGAACTCATGGAATGGTGAACCTCTTAAAGCCAGTGCTGCTAGCACCTAACCGAACCTTGGCAAGGTCTTAATTGAGCTGATGTGCTGAACGTTATACAATGCAGACCATATTTTGGTAAGACCACCTTTTGTGAGTGAAACGATGCAACATAACGAATTTGAAGCGCTAGTAAAAAGCCTATGCCAATTGGAAAGCTTACCTCAAGCTTTGGAAGCACTGAAAGCTTACGAAGATAAAGATATAGCGGAAGTTGCAGCTTCTCTATCTGGCCAATTTGCTCTAGCTGATGTTGATGGTGAGTCTCGTGTTTACCATGTAACAGTTGAAGACAACGAACAGGGTGAAGAGCAAGAGTTTGTAGAGCATGTAATGAATGAAGGTGATGATCTTATTAAGTTTGTTGCTTGGTTCTTTGATGCTCAATTTGGTATGAAGCAGAAAGAGACCTACCAAATCGCAGGAAAAACCTACCGCCAACCAAAGCGCAGCTAAACAATAGACAGCGATTAGCTGCAGTCTTAGGTAACGACTAAAAATTTAAGCCCCTTTATGATCTTGCTATCGTAAAGGGGCTTTTAGTTATGGCCTATTGGTTACCACACATTGCAGCTTTGAATGGATGATTCAAATCTTGTTTTGTCTTACTTAGAGAAGTCACGGTATAGACATACCTAATCAATCGTTAGCCTACAGAAGAGGTATTCGTACCCATGGGTACAACATTGTCAGGAATACTGTTTCGGTTATTTTGTTTTAGCCATGCTTCAAGATTATCAGCCCCACCGATGTATTGACCATCAAGCCATATCTGGGGAACGGTAACAGGCGTTTTCTCGCCAATGATGGCTTTGACTTCGGGAATCATGCGATAGAGCGCTGCACTCTCTTTCACGACATCGTGATATTGATATGTAACCCCTGCATCATTTAGGAGCTGTTTGGCTTTTACACAGAACGGGCAGGTCGCTTTTCCATAAACAATGTTTCCTTTCAAAGTGTCATGTTTCACCCACTCTTTAATCACCGATTGAACCAGTACACCACGATTAAGCGCTTCGCCTTGGCTGATAACTTTTCCTTCGACGACAAGAATAGGGGCATGCCATGACCCGAGTTTTAACGGTTCCCACCAATGGGACAGCCAATCTTTAACTTCAAGTTCAATAGGAATACCATTCAGTTCATTGTCGAAAGTATCGTGTAAGATATCTTTGGTTAAGGTGCACTCCCCACATGGGATGTTGACCTTGAACGGTCCCCAGCTTCCGCCCCAGCGATACAGTGTAATTTTTATAGGTGTGGTCATTTTCTCATCCAATTGGCCTGTGTAATCTAATAGAACGGGCTAAAGAAACATAAATTTCATCAAAATAAATATAAACACATGGTGAATTGTAGGGCTATTAGCGCAGTTATACAGGTGTAATTGGCATTTTAACTAGAGGTTTAACTTTATTGAACTGAAAAAAGGCCGAGTGAACGCTCGGCCAATTAATTAGGCGTGGACTTTAAAATAGGTTTCGATAATCGGGCTAGCGATTAGAAGTCGTAGCGTAGGCCTAGACGAATAGAGTCTTTAGCGTCTGCATCGTAACTAGTGTCTTTGTTGTCTAGGTTGTTTAGCATGTAAGATGCGTATGCACGAATTGATTTATTGAAGTCGTAGCGACCAGTCAGCTCGAAGAAGTCTGATCCAATCTCTTTAGAGTTGTCTGCTTTGTCTTTTAACTCAGTCTTCTGGTAAGCCGCGATCATACGAAATTGGCTAGTCAATTTGTACTGAGCTGAGAATTCAATACCTGTAAACTCCTCTTTATCTGAGCTTGTGTCAGAGTACTCAATGTCGCCCATAGTGTAAGTTGCACCAAGGTATAGAGCGTCCATTTTATAGCTAATACCACCAATGATCTGGTCCGAACTACCATTACCTTCACCGTTATCACCAGCAGCATAACCAAGGCCTAGATCTAGACCCATTGGTAGAGAGTAAATACCAGAGATGCCGAATCCGTCAGTATCTTTAGCGTTGCCTGCGATGAAGCTAGCTTGAAGATTTAGAGAATCCGTGTTGTACCCATATAGGAACGTGTTATTGATTTGTTCGTTACCAGCGTTGATGAATTCTTTTTGTGCACCAGTGTAAGTGGAGATATCAGACATACCAGAAATCTGTACACCTGCCGTATCTTGGCGACCTACAGAGAATGCACCAAAGTCACCTTTTAGACCGACAAACATGTAGCGCTGTTGTAGGTTCTCTGTTTCGTCGTTATCTGAACTAGAATTTACACTCTGCTGAGCTTCCCATTTACCAAAGCCAGCTAAAGAGTCGTTAATTTCTGTATTACCCACAACGTTTAGACGCACACGGCTACCATTCTTCATAGTGCCGTCGATTTCTTTCCCTTTTGAGTCTGCACCGAAATCACCACGGAACTCAGCACGGCCGCCGATAGAAAGGTCTGTGCCATCTGCGCTGTAAACGTTTGCTGCTAGAGCTGAACCAGAAACTAGTGCAGAAAGAACTGCTGATGCGATTACTGCTTTTTTCATCTTAATTACCTTTATAAATATGAGAGCTATATTGCTCGTCTTAATAATCTATCTTGCGAAAGTGCAAGGAAGCGTTTGAATGATGAGTAAGTTAGTAGAGAAAAATGACGCTTTGATTTCTGATTTATGACGTTTCCATGTCATTGATTTTATTGTTCAAAATGCGATCAATGTTGATGGCAGTTGTTTCATAGGTTGGATTAATAATTAAAGAAGGATGATTAGGGTGGCTTGAGCAAGATTCTGTAGGAAGCAAGATCACACTTTAGAGCTATCAATGAGTTACGACAATAAAACAGTATGCAGAATTTGCCTATTTGATAGGTTTGACACTATGACTCGCATGAATGAGTTGCGAGAGTTTGTATTAAAATTCATATATATACGATCTAAAAGTGTGATTTGGATCGGTGGATTAAACGTTGTATCAACTTGTTACACAGTTCACATTTTTTAATCACATTGCGACACGAGTCGTAAGTTTATGATTTTTCGATGATTACATTAATTTAGAAGTGGTTTTTGTTGTTTTATATCATTTTATGCAACTTTTCAGAGTTCGCTAGGTACAGTCGATGCACTTGTTAACCAAGGTGTAACACCACTTCCGGTGAATCATCGGGTTGTCAGTGGACAAACCAAACGTATATATGGACTTTAAAATGAACAAAAAACTATTAGCTGTAGCAATCGCTGCTTCTGCATTCGGCACTCAAGCAGTTGCTGTTGAACTTTACAACAACGACGGTACTACTTTCGCAGTAGGTGGCCACGTTTCTGTTAACCTTAACGGTTCTGACGACGGTGCTACTGAAGTTGGTACTAACTCTTCACGTATTAACATGACAGCCACTCAAGATGTAGGCAACGGTTTCACAGTTGATACTCGTGGCGAATGGGCTCTTAACTTCCTTGACGGTGGCGAAGAATCATTCACTACTCGTCTAGGTTACGTTGGCGTAACTCACGAAGACTTCGGTCGCGCTGTAGCTGGTACACAGTGGGCACCTTACTACGACGTAGCTGGTGTTGCTGATATGCCAATCGCATTCGCAAACGACTTCCTATACACGCTGCATGGCGAAATGGGTACTGGTCGTGGTGAGAACATGGTTTCTTACCGTAACGGTTTTGACTTCGCTGAAGCTGGCGCAGTTAACTTTGGTCTAGCATGGCAGGGTCAACAATCAGTAACTTATACTGAAGAAGAGCGTAACGAAGTTACAGATATCATTGAAATCTCTCAGTTCGATGTTAACTACGGTAACCGTGTTCAAGCTACAGTTTCTTACTCTCTAATGGGTGCTACTCTAGGTTACGCTCACAACACTGGTACAGTTGAAGGTTACTCTTTAGATTACAACACAGTAAGTGCTTCTTACGGTTCTTACGGTAATGGTCTATACCTTGCTGGTGTTTACCAAAATACTAAAGATAAGCAATTTGACGACAAAGTTGACGCTTACGAAGCACTTGCTGCATACGGCCTATCAAACAGCCTTAACCTAAGCATCAACTACGAAATGGTTGAAGGTAAAGACGGCGTTACAGGCGACAAAGCTACTGCTCGTGAAGAGATGGCTCTACAAGCTGAATACAACTTTGCTTCTAATGTTGTAGGCTACGCTGGTTACCAGTTCGATCTTAAGAGCGAAGATGGTTACAAGTCTGACGACATGTGGACTATTGGCGCACGTGTTTACCTATAAGCTTCTCGCTTAAAGGAAAAACGCAGTAACACTTTGATGTTACGCTGATAGTCAAAACGCCCTCTATTTATAGAGGGCGTTTTTTATTACGTGGAAGAAACTAGCTCATTATCAAGTTAGGATTGATTGATGGCTAATAGATGATTTCATAACTTTGAGGGAATGATCTTAGTTTTACATTTAAGTCACTAAAATTGGCTTTATTGTCATTTTTATAATCAATAAATCCGTTATCATCAGCGCTCTGACTTTCTCACCACTCCCTTTCAGTTTAATTATTCACGATGCAAGCATGTTTTGATAAGGATAGATAATGAATAGCGTACGTATAGATGACACCTCAATTACTCCCAGTAAAATCATCTGTATTGGTCGCAATTATCTTGAGCATATCCATGAACTAAATAATGCCGTTCCCGATGAGATGGTGGTGTTTAATAAACCTAACAGTGCAGTAACGAGCAAGCTTCTTTCAAGTGCAGCCCGCTGTGGTGGGTTACTGCTTTCAGACGCTGAGACCATACATTATGAAACTGAAATCTGTTTTGCGATTAAAAAAGGGCAAATAGATGCGGTCGGGATTGGCCTTGATTTAACCAAGCGTGCGTTGCAGTCAGAACTGAAAGGGAAAGGGTTACCGTGGGAGCGCGCCAAAAGCTTTGACAATTCCGCTGTATTTAGCCGTTTTGTGTCTATACGTGATATTAATGTTCATCAGCTTCAGGTCGAACTTTTCATCAACTCAATGCGTGTGCAGTGCGGTAGCGTGAGTGAGATGATCTATTCCCCTTCCACTATTCTTGCCGAAATCAAAACTTACACAAGCTTGGCCGATGGCGACATCATTATGACGGGTACACCAAAAGGTGTTGGTGAAGTCCATCAGGGTGATATCTTCCTAGCAAGACTCAAGTGTGATGAAACAACCCTTATTGAGATTGAATGGGCCGCTGAGTAAATGTTTATAAAACGACCTATAATCAGCTGATTTACTGAAGAACCAATCATTTAATCTTCTAGTGCTAACAAACTGAGTTGGTGAGCATCAATGAGCTTATCCATCGTTTGTTGAGTTTGGCGCTCTATCACTTCAAAACTATCTTCATCGTGTAATGGCTCGATCACTTCGTAGTAGCATTTTAATTTTGGCTCTGTGCCAGACGGGCGAACAATGACACGGATATTTTCCTCTAAGTAATACACTAAGGCATCAGTACACGGAAGATTAAGCACCTCTGTCGCACCACCTACAATAAAACGTAACGACTGTTTTAGATCTTCATAAGCCAAAACTTGTAGCCCAGCTATCCGTTCTGGTGGATTAGACCGAAGCTTGCTGCATATAGAGGTTTGTGCTGATGTTACTTGTACACTTTGCTGCGCTGTTAGGTAATAGCCGTACTGGCGATAGATCGATTCAAGTTTCTGCCAAATGGTTTGTTGTTCTTGAGTTAGTTCAGCAGTTAACTGCGCAAATAGGATTAAAGCTGACAAGCCATCCTTGTCTCGAACGACTGGGCCAATACAGTAGCCAATCGACTCTTCATAGGAAAACAAAAAGTCAGATTGAAAGTGTTGGTTGTGCATGGCGATATTCGCTAGCCATTTGAAGCCAGTTAAGGTCTGATAATACTCGGCATTTCGCGTGAGTGCCATTTGCTTTAACAGGCGCGATGAGACAATAGTGTTGCCAACTATGGGCGTAGCAGGGTGGTTAAGTAATCGCTCCTCGTTAATCGCATAAAACTTTTTAATTAAGTAATCAGCAAATAGCACACCAATTTGATCACCCGTTAACTGCTTGTACTCCCCTTCGTTTTTTCGGACTGCGACTGAGAATCGATCCGCATCGGGGTCATTGGCACAAGCGATTTCGGCGTTGATTGAATCAGCAAGCTCGATAACTCTATCCATTGATCCTTTTTCTTCAGGGTTTGGAAAGTCAATATCAGGGAAGTCACCGTTCGGTTCATGCTGTTCAGATACGCTCATTACGCTTTTAAATCCTGATCGTTTAAGCATAGAGATCGCCAGCGGTCCGCCTACACCATGAAGTGCGGTATAGGCAATGGTGACGTTGATCCCCTCGCTATCGGGCGTAAATAGTGCTTGGCTGAGAACAGAGGTTTGGTATGACTCTTCATAGCTCTCACTGAGCCATTCAAATAACTGGTGTTTTTCAGCGTCATTCAGTGACATCTGCGGGATAGGTTTTGGAGCGGCTATATCTATTTCATGGGCAATACCGATATCATGCGGGGGAATGATTTGAGCACCATTCTCCCAAAAAACTTTAAATCCATTGTATTCGCGAGGATTGTGACTTGCGGTGATGACGATTGCAGCAGCCGCATTTAAATGGAGAATGCCATAAGCGACAACTGGTGTAGGTGTCTCTTTTGAGGTTAAGTAGACTTTAATACCTAAAGCGGTCAACACTGAAGCGCAATCATGAGCGAACTGCTTGGAATCTGTTCGCCCGTCGTAGCCGATGATCACACCGCGTTTATTGGCATTTTTTACCTTAGCGACTAAGTAATGCCCAAGCCCGGTTGCTGTTTGTTGCACAACTAAGCGATTCATTCGGTTTGGCCCGCAGCCTACAACGCCACGCAATCCCGCAGTGCCAAACTTTAGCCTCGCTTTAAAACGGTCATCTAACTCTTCAACCATTTTTTCGTCGATGAGATATTGAAGTTCTTCTCGCGTTCTAGGGTCTGGGTCACGTTCTAGCCACCGTGTAACTTGCTCCAACATGTTCATTTCCTTATTGATATCGGCCTAGGTGATTTCATCGTTTTTGTTACCTGTATTCCTAATATAGGCAATCAGTGATTTATAGCACTTTCTTGTTGTCACTTTCTTGCGCATTTCAAAATCACTTACTAGCATCATTAACATAAATATAACAAATTGTGTCGAAATTGCTGTTTATAGGGAATTTTTCCCAGATCAATAGGTGAATTAGTGAAGGCTAATTTAGATTGAGCACCAAGGTTGCAGCCAACAAGGTTACGGTGTTTGGGTACAGGAGAGATCTTTTGAGAAGACTATCGGCCACGAGTTGGCAATTGAGTGGTGTGATACTGCTTTCTACCATGACATCGAATGTTCTAGCTAAATCATCAATGAATATGACCCAAGGGGTTACTGAAATCAGTCAGAAAGTCTATGACTTACACATGCTGATTTTTTACATTTGTTGCGCTATTGCGGTCGTTGTCTTTGGTGTGATGTTCTATTCCATCATCAACCACCGTAAATCTAAGGGAGCTGTTGCTGCCCATTTTCATGAAAGCACAAAAGTCGAAATTATTTGGACGGTGATACCTATCATCATTTTGGTTGCTATGGCGATACCTGCAACCAAAACATTGATTGCTATGGAAGATACCTCTCAGTCAGATCTCACGGTAAAAGTCACAGGTTCACAGTGGAAATGGCATTACAGCTATTTCGGTGAAGATGTTGAATTCTTCAGCCTTCTTGCTACCTCTTCAAAAGAAATTGAAGGCATCGAAGAGAAAGGTGCGCACTACCTACTAGAAGTTGATAACCCTCTTGTTGTTCCTATCAATCGGAAGATTCGTTTCTTATTAACCTCAGATGATGTCATCCACTCATGGTGGGTGCCTGATTTTGCGGTGAAGAAAGACACTGTTCCGGGCTTTATTAATGAGGCGTGGACCAAAATTGATAAACCCGGTGTTTACAGAGGTCAGTGTGCAGAACTTTGTGGTCGTGCTCATGGCTTTATGCCAATCGTGGTTCATGCCATGGAAGAAGATAAATATGAAGCATGGTTAGCAGGTAAAAAAGCGGAATTAGCGGAAGCGAAAAAAGAGGCTGAAGCAGCACTCACAGCGAACCTTTCGATGGACGATTTAATGCAGCAAGGTGAAAAAGTGTATGGCGAACGATGCGCTGTTTGTCACCAAGCTAGTGGGTTGGGCGTTACTGGCGCATTCCCTGCGATCAAAGGCAGTAAGGTCGCGCTCGGTGAACTCGACAATCATTTGGATATTATCATCAATGGCCGGAGCGGAACCGCGATGCAGGCCTTTGCAAATCAGTTAACGGAGCAAGAGATTGCTGCGGTCGTGACTTATCAACGGAATGCATGGGGCAACGATACGGGTGACACGGTTCAAGCTTCAGATATTAATGCATTTAAGGAAAAGGCATCTCAGTCGAATGAGTCTAAGGAAGCAGCGCAATGAAAAAGTCTATAGAGAGTGAAGTAAAATCAGCTCAGGCGTCAGAAGCTGACCTAGGCAGCGGTCATGGCAGCGCTCATGACTCGGATCATGATGACCATCACGCACCCACCGGAATTGGACGTTGGCTTTACTCAACCAATCATAAAGACATAGGGACACTTTACCTGTGGTTTAGCTTGATTATGTTTTTTACTGGCGGTGCAATGGCGATGGTCATTCGTGCTGAGCTATTTCAACCGGGCCTGCAACTCGTAGAACCTGACTTCTTTAATCAGATGACAACCGTTCATGGCTTGATCATGGTGTTTGGTGCGGTCATGCCAGCCTTTACCGGGTTGGCAAACTGGATGATTCCTCTAATGATAGGCGCGCCAGATATGGCCTTGCCTAGAATGAACAACCTCAGCTTTTGGATTCTACCTTTTGCATTCTTGATATTGATTGCTTCACTGTTCACTGAAGGTGGTGGGCCGAACTTTGGCTGGACTTTCTACGCGCCTCTTTCGACTACTTACGGTCCAGACAGTACAGCTCTGTTTGTCTTCTCGGTACACATTATGGGTATTAGCTCGATCATGGGAGCGATCAACGTGATCGTAACCATAGTGAACATGCGAGCGCCAGGAATGACTTGGTTTAAAATGCCATTGTTTGTTTGGACGTGGTTAATTACAGCTTTCCTATTAATAGCGGTGATGCCCGTACTCGCGGGCGCAGTCACGATGATTTTGACCGATAAGTATTTTGGAACCAGCTTCTTTGATGCGGCAGGTGGGGGAGACCCAGTGATGTTCCAACACATATTCTGGTTCTTTGGACACCCCGAAGTGTACATTATGATTTTGCCATCCTTTGGTGTGGTTTCGGCTATTTTGCCCGCTTTCAGTGGCAAGAAACTGTTCGGTTACCATTCAATGGTGTACGCCACTTGTAGTATCGCGTTGTTATCATTCCTTGTATGGGCACACCATATGTTCACCACTGGAATGCCCGTCTTCGCCGAACTCTTCTTTATGTACTGCACCATGTTGATAGCTGTCCCCACGGGGGTCAAAGTCTTTAACTGGGTCGCGACGATGTGGCAGGGGGCACTGACGTTTGAAACGCCGATGCTGTTCTCTATCGCCTTTATTGTGTTGTTTACCATTGGCGGTTTCTCGGGGCTGATGCTCGCGATTGCCCCTGCGGATTTCCAATATCACGATACCTATTTTGTTGTAGCCCATTTCCATTATGTACTGGTGTCTGGTGCGATCTTCTCCATTATGGCTGCCGCCTATTATTGGCTTCCTAAATGGACGGGGCATATGTACGACGAAAAGCTTGGGCAACTCCATTTCTGGTGTTCGGTTATATCGGTCAATATCCTATTCTTCCCGATGCACTTTTTAGGGTTAGCAGGTATGCCAAGACGTATCCCTGACTACGCCATTCAGTTTGCTGATGTAAACCAAATTGTGTCAATTGGTGGCTTTATATTCGGGCTGTCTCAGCTGATATTCGTATGGGTAGTGGTGAAATGTATCCGAGGCGGGGAAGCTGCACCGGATAAACCTTGGGAGCGCGCTGATGGTCTTGAGTGGACAGTGCCAAGTCCTGCTCCTCATCATACCTTTTCAACGCCCCCGAAAGTTGATTAACGGAGCATATCGATATGGCCTCTGAGAACCAGCCAAATCAGCCTAATGAGCCGGGTCTGAGTAAGAAACGGCCACACAAGAAACTGACGTTGAAACTGTTGGCGGCTACCGTTGCGATGTTCGGCTTTGGGTTTGCGTTAGTGCCTATATACGACATTATGTGTGATGCCTTAGGTATTAACGGCAAGACGAACACAGTTTCGGCAGTACAGCCTAAAGGGATGATGCCAGATACCTCGAGAACGGTTCGAGTTGAGTTTATGGCGCATATCAATAAGGGCATGCCTTGGACGTTTACACCGGAAAAAAGGGTGATGGATGTTCACCCAGGACAAGTTATCCAAACGGCCTATTTTGCTCATAATAAGTCTGATTTTTCATTAGTTGGGCAGGCGGTTCCCTCAGTTTCTCCGGGGCAAGGGGCAACATACTTTAATAAGATTGAGTGTTTCTGTTTCAATCAACAACCTTTAGCGGGCAATGCAGAGGCTGAGATGCCGTTGATTTTCTACATCGAACCAGAGATCCCAGATTCAATTCATACGCTAACGTTATCCTACTCTTTATATAACATTACCGAAGCTGACAAAACCGCTACTGAATCAGACAGCGAAACCTTGGCCATGCAGGATAGTGCGTCAAGTATTGCAAGGAGCAAACCATGAGTTCTAAACATCAACATTACTATGTCCCTTCACACAGTAGTTGGCCTATTCTTGCTGCATTAGCACTGTTTCTGGTGGCGGTTGGCGCTGGCCTGACTGTCCAGAATTTGCAATCAGAAGGTGCCGGCGGAGTGTTCGGTAACGTCATATTAGTCATTGGTTTTTTAGTGCTCCTGACGATATTGGCAGGATGGTTTACTAACGTGGTGACCGAATCGATGTCAGGTCTATATTCGGATCAAATCGCTCGTTCATTTCGTCAAGGCATGAGTTGGTTTATCTTTTCCGAAGTGATGTTTTTTGGCGCATTCTTTGGTGCTCTTTTTTACGCTCGAATGTTGTCAGTGCCTTGGCTTGGGGGCGCCGGAAATAATGTGATGACCCACGAAGTTCTATGGCCTGCATTTGAGGCGCTTTGGCCTTTAGAACTGACACCGGGTGGCACTGAAACGGAAGCGATGCCTTGGCAAGGCATCCCCCTGATTAATACTATTTTATTGCTGCTCTCTTCCATTACGCTCCATATGGCGCACATTAGCTTAGAAACAAATAAGCGTATGGCTCTCATCGTTTGGTTGGAGTTAACGATAGTGCTCGCTGGCTTCTTCTTGTATTACCAGATGGTGGAATACAGCCACGCGTATCATGAAATGGGATTAACGCTCTCTTCTGGGATCTATGGTAATACTTTCTTTTTATTAACGGGGTTCCATGGTCTACATGTTTTCCTCGGTACGATGTTCTTAATTGTGCTTCTAGCGCGAATAGCTAAAGATCACTTTACTCCGAAAGATCATTTTGCCTTTCAAGCGGGAAGTTGGTATTGGCACTTTGTCGATGTGGTTTGGTTGAGTCTGTTTATATTTGTGTATGTTTTATAGACATAGAGTTCGGAAGAGACGGAATAGCTAATTAAGGCTGATAGGAGTTAATAAGGGCGAATGTTTGGTTCGATAAAGCCACTTAGAAGAGCAATCAGAAGAAGGATAACAATCAGCGCGGAGAACATCACCCGACGACCAAGATAGTAGCTCATTGAGCGCTTGTTCTCTTGATCTTCGGAAGGCTCTTTGACCATTTTTACCAGCGCGCTGGCTAGATTGAAAATGATAAAAAGCAACAGCAGGATCAACATGATTTTAAATAACAACGCCATTTTGTCTCCTATATGCATATTGTTGAAATCAATACGTTTTTGGTTTGGCTTATTGTTAACTGTGGTTGTTTTTTCTCTATTGGTCAAATTGGGTTTCTGGCAATTGTCTCGTGGGGAAGCAAAGCAACAAACAGAACTAGCTTTATCCCAACGTGCAGACCAAGAGCCTATCCCTTTGGCGTTGGCTATACAACGTTATCAGAACCAGCCGTTAACCGGTGTGAAGGTTACGGTGGATATCAAACCACTACCTTTCGAAAGCGATGTAACAACGACTAAGATACCGACTTCACCTTCAAAAAATAAAATTACCTTCATATTAGATAACCAGATCTACCAAGGAACGGTTGGCTATCTTGCTTATCAAGTGGTGTCTGACGGAGAGGGGATGTTTTTTTTACTGGAAAGAGGCTTTGTTACTGGCTCAAAACAGCGTTCTCAACTTCCTATTGTTCAATGGCTAAATACTCCTCAAACCTTATCAGGACGCTTATATCAAAAGTCGACCAACCGATTAAGTACTGAGCTTAGCCTTGAAGAAACGAGTCCGGTACGGATTCAAAATCTAAACTTACCTGCTCTCTCACAAGAACTTGGTATTGAGTTGGCTCCATTCGTATTTCAACCTCAGCAAGCCAATTGGTCTTACCCTCAGCCCTGGCAACCCGTTCCTATGTATTCTGCAAAACACTTTGGCTATGCCATTCAGTGGTTTTCTATGGCTGTGGTATTTGCCATTTTATGTATCTATGTCTTAGTTCGAGCAATGAAAGCAGCTAGAGACAATGCAAATACCCCAGAACCGACTAAGCTAAAAATTAAAGAGTTAAATCATAAGGATATGATATGAAAAACCCAGTTTGGCGAGGTCGGATCTTATTGCTGTCATTGATTTTCGTATTTTCGATGCCGGTGATCAGTGCCAAGCTGATTTTGGCGAATAATTGGTACGAGCCAGGTGTGACTAACCGTGGCTTGTTGGTTGAACCATCGACCACTTACACGCTACTCGGGGTAGATAACCCACTAGAAAAACATAGCTGGCAATTGGCGTATATGATCCCAGAAGTGTGTGACTCTTTTTGTCAAACTCAGCTCCATTTACTGGGCCAAAGTTATGCCGCTCTAGGTAAAGATAAGTCACGTGTTGAGCCAGTCGTTTTAGTTACCGAAAGAAGTGATCCTCAAGTGGTTTCAGATATTGATTATCAAATGATCGAAGTAACGAGTGCTTTTACAGACCGTATTCAAGGATTTGAATACGTCATTGTTGATCCCTTAGGCCAGCTTGTAATGCGATACCCTAAAGCGGCACAAGAAAATGATTTAGTAAGCCAGAGCAAGGGGCTACTTGCAGACTTCAGGAAATTACTGAAATTATCTCGAGTAGGGTAATAGGAATAAGAACTTAAGCAAGAATGTATGGCAGGGAGAGCATATGAAGCTAGTTGGTTTGGTTAGGTTAACGCTAATATTATCCGTCTTTGTTATTTTGATGGGGGTGTATACCCGTCTATCGGATGCTGGCCTAGGCTGCCCAGATTGGCCGGGCTGTTATGGGCAATTGATCGTCCCTAGCGGTGATGATATTCCTAATGCAAACTCAGCATTTCCTGAAAGAGCTGTGGAACCGGAAAAAGCTTGGCTTGAAATGATTCATCGATACTTGGCAGGAACTCTCGGCCTGCTTATTTTTGCGGTTAGCGCCTTGTGCATTAAGCAAAAGAAGATGAAACCGACTCTGCCCGTTTTACTGTCTTTAGTGACTGTTTTTCAAGCGCTTCTTGGTATGTGGACAGTGACTCTTAAACTTCTCCCTATAGTGGTAATGGGGCATTTGTTAGGGGGTTTTACTATCCTTGCGGGGCTTTCGATTATGTCGTGGCGACTTAGCCATCAACGTGAACCTATTGATCACCTTTCTATACCTTCATCAATACGAACCCTAGCGGTAATGACCTTCATTATTGTTGTACTTCAAGTTGTGCTCGGAGGTTGGACATCCTCTAATTACGCCGCACTGATGTGTAGCAGTTTACCTATTTGTGAAGGCGACTGGATGTCTCAACTAAATTTTCCTGTCGCGTTTGATTTCCTTCAGGCAGGTTACAGCAATTATGAATTTGGTGTGCTCGATTACGATGCGCGAATGACGATACACATATCCCATCGCATAGGCGCGATTGTTACAACATTTGTGGTAGCGGTGTTAGCTTTTCAATGTATTTCGAGTCTTGAATCCCAGTTAAATGGAGTTGGCTGGCGTTTGATTTTTGCTTTGTTGCTACAGATAGCACTAGGTATCAGCAATGTTTTATTTTACTTACCGCTTGGTATAGCGGTTGCCCACAACCTCGGTGCAGCCCTATTGCTGATCACTGTACTACATGCCAATTTTTTACTTTGGCAGCCCAATAAGGAAATTGCTTTAAGCAAGGAGAGCACGCAATGATCAAATCACAATTAGAGATGTCGTCAGCGATACCAAACGACATGACATATCGCTCTCAATGGAAGGTATACCTTGCACTGACTAAGCCTAAAGTGATTGCGCTCATGCTTTTGACGGCGGTTGTCGGCATGTGCTTGTCCACAAATGGTGTACTGCCTTGGCAACCGACGTTGTTTGGGCTGATTGGTATCGGTTTGATGGCAAGTTCTGCTGCGGCGTTTAACCACCTCATAGATCGACGTATTGATGCCATAATGGCACGGACTTATAAGCGTCCCTTGCCATCTGGGGAGATTAATGCTTCGCGAGTATTTCTGTTTGCTCTTGCCTTAGGCGTTAGTGGATTTACCCTACTGTACGCAATGGTCAATGAGTTAACTGCATGGTTAACATTTGCTAGCTTAATTGGCTATGCGGTCGTTTATACCTTGTATTTAAAACGAGCAACACCGCAGAATATTGTCATTGCTGGTATTGCGGGTGCCATGCCACCACTACTAGGTTGGACGGCGATAACTGGTGAGTTACATGCCAATGCTTGGCTACTTGTGATGATCATCTTTATCTGGACTCCTCCCCACTTTTGGGCGTTAGCAATCCATCGCAAAGATGATTACGCACGTGCAGATATACCCATGTTGCCAGTAACACATGGGGTTGAATATACCAAAACATCGATATTACTTTATACGGTTCTGTTGGCTATTGTTTGCCTGTTACCGGTTTTAGTCGGAATGAGCGGCATGATTTACCTGATGGTCTCGTTAGTATTGAGTGCAGGTTTTATACATTCAGCTTGGCAGTTGAAGTTTACTGATGATAGTGCCCAAGCGATGCAAACATTCAAATTCTCAATCTATCATCTGATGATTTTGTTCGCGGCTTTATTGTGTGATCACTATTGGTTTTAATGGTTTACGCTACGATAATCATCATGTTATGTTGGTTTTTCTGTAAGAAACTGACAGTTCTGATCAAAACAGATAGTAATCCTCGTTATATACCTTTTATTTCGATTCCTTCCTTGAGTGAGTGCCTATTAAATAGGCACTGACAGGCGTAAGTAATATTTTACACTTTACGCTTCATGTAAAAATATTACAAATATTGCCTTTTTGGTAAATTAATGATTGCAGTTGTCGTGCATAGTCGATAAGTTACAGGGAACAGGAAATGATTCACCGAGTAAACGCTTCGGATTTAATACAGAAGTACTCGTGAGATAGATAATATAGGAAGTAGTAAGCAATGTTTCAGACTGATGATGTAAGAATTAATAAAGTAAAAGAACTATTACCACCCGTAGCAGTGTTAGAAAAATTTCCAGCAACTGAAACAGCCTCTTCAACTACGTTCCAATCGCGTGAAGCGATTTCAAATATATTGCAAGATAAAGATGATCGCCTATTGGTCATCGTTGGCCCTTGTTCTATTCATGACCCTAAAGCGGCAATTGAGTATGGTCAGCGCTTGAAAGTGCTGCGCGACGAACTGGGTGACCGTTTAGAAGTTGTTATGCGTGTTTACTTTGAGAAGCCGCGTACAACGGTTGGCTGGAAAGGTCTTATTAACGACCCGTACCTAAACGACACATTCAAAATTAACGATGGTTTGCGTACCGCTCGTAAGTTGCTATTGGACCTTACGGATATGGGTATGCCAACAGCAAGTGAATTCCTAGATATGATCTCTCCACAATATGTGGCCGATCTTATCAGTTGGGGTGCAATTGGTGCACGTACGACTGAATCTCAAGTTCACCGTGAGCTATCTTCAGGCCTTTCTTGCCCAGTTGGTTTCAAAAACGGTACTGATGGCAACATCAAGATCGCAACCGATGCGATTCGCTCTGCAAGTGCTTCACACCACTTCTTATCAGTGACTAAGTTTGGTCATTCAGCAATCATCGAAACCACAGGTAACCCTGACTGCCATATCATCCTTCGTGGTGGTAAAGAGCCAAACTTCAGTGCGGATCATGTTGGAACGATTAAGAACGAGCTTGAAGCTTCAGGCCTTCCAAAAAAAGTGATGATTGATTTCAGCCACGCAAATAGCTCTAAGCAGTACCAACGTCAAATGGTTGTTGCCGAAGATGTCGCAAATCAGATTTCTGGTGGTGAGGATGCTATTTTTGGTGTGATGATTGAGTCGCATCTAGTTGAAGGTCGTCAAGACCTCGTTGAAGGTAAAGAACTGACTTACGGCCAGTCTTTAACCGATGCATGTATTAGCTGGGCTGATACGGAAAAAGTACTTCGCCAACTGGCTGATGCAGTACAGGCTCGACGCGATGCATAAAACGGTTTAAGCATTCGCTTTTAACGGTTATAAAATAGAAATGGCTTCCTGATGGAAGCCATTTTTTATGTTTATTCATTCTCGATTTGTCTAGTTAGAATTGATGGCGATGCCCACATCTAACGCGTCTAACCAGTCAAGAAACCGCTTAACATCGTCTCCACGGAATATACCGCCATGCTGTGGACACATCATATCGATATCTAATCTGCTGACTCTCTCTATCCAATCACGTTTTGCACGATTTGAAGGCATCCAGCGCTTGTGAAAGTACTCCATCTTAGGAATGTGCTCGTTAAAGTTTTCAACAAAGAATGGTGCATCGGGTTTGTCGAGGGCTGCGCCCACATCCCCAGACATCAGGATTTTTGCTTCAGGATCATAAACAGAAAAGTTACCCGAAGAGTGCATGTAGTGAGCTGGTATAAATTGAATTTCTTGCCCTGAAAGAAGCACCTTCCCACCATTATCAGCAATACCAGAAAATGTGATGGATTCCATACCAAAGTGACGTATAAACGATTCCCACAACCAAGGAGTATGCAGTGTTGCCGAGGGTAGTGCCTTGTCCCACAAGCCAAGAGACGAAATGATGTCTGGATCTTGGTGCGAGGCAAATAGGTGAACAATATGCTCTATTGGTACCTCTTTAACAACACAACCAAGCATCGCGGAGAACAGTTCAATACCGCCGGGATCAAGAAGAATAGCTTGATCCCGATTAACGATCATATATTGGTTGGTATCGACAATTTTTTCTGGTTTCTCTGGATCTCGCGCAAATACTATCCAGCGGTGTTGTCCATTTTCATATAGTACTTTTGATTGCATAGTTCACCCTAGCAAAAAGAGAAAAGAGTTTAAGAGATTGCAGAACGTGTTTTTGAATCGCCTCAGCAAGTTCGGTAACACTATCGGCAATGGTATTGAGTTGAGCTTGATATTTTTCATCAGCTTGAGAGGCTTCAACACTCAGCATAGTAGAAATGATTTGAGCAATTCTTAGTTCGTCATAAAGGGTTTGAAGCATGTCATGCAGGCTTTTTGCTTCAGAGCAAAAGCGATGGCTGATTTCGGAATATTCAGACTGATTACTCTCTCTGGCTAGGTCGAGTGTACTAAGGTATTTAGCGTCAGGATTTTTAGAATACGCTAAGTCAAAACGGTCAACAGCTGAAGAGGCTCGAGTACCTGCGGTTGCTATTTTACTCAGGTTTTGTGCTTTCACATTGATAGTTTGCGAGGTATCTAGCGTGACTCGAACGAGATCATCAATAGAGTCAGTGATAGGGCGAAATCCGGCAGCACTTTCACCAGCTCTCAATGCTAACGCTCGTGCATTACTTGCAACAAGCAATAGGCGTTTAGCAATGAGCATGCCGCGATTAAGCTCTGCAGCAACTTCCGCTGCAATTACAAATACAGGTTTACTAGCCATAGTTATCGTCAATATTCATTAACTTATAATGATTAACTATAGACTAGATATGAATAGTGCAAGCAAAGCGGGGGGAATAATTCCATATTTTTAGGGCTCTTTTGTTTTACTTCTAATACAAGAGTGAAATAGGAACAACCCAATTCGTTTTAAGATTGTTCCCAAGAGCGTTGGATCGCAACTTTTTATTCAGAGTTACCAACAAATGCGACCACGACTTTGTCACCATTTAGCTCGCGAGAGAAAACATAGGCATTGTCTTGAACGATCTCTTTATGCACTCCCGCGCCAATCGCGGGGTGTTTTTGACGAAACTGTCCCAGCGTTTGCCAGTGGGCAAGTAGCGTCTCTCTATCAGAGTCAAGCTGCCAAATCATATCGGAACGGGTGCCCTGGTGAAAATCGTCCGCGTATGGGCCAATTTTTCGTGCAACTTCGTCGCCGTAGTAAATTTGTACTGCACCGGGTGAGAGAAGTAGTGCGTTTGCAGCATTTCGCTGTATATCGAATGATTTGAAGCGGCTGAAAAATAGTTCGGTGTCGTGTGATGACATGTAACTGACAGGAATAAAGTCATCTGCTTGCTGCATCTTTTCAGAGTAGTCGTGATAGGTCGATGCCATCTGACTAAAACAGACAGCGCCTTTATCCAATTTCTTCTGCATATCAAAGTTGATCAATGCATCAAAGCCGTCGTCAAAGTAGGGGGTACGAAAAGCGGAGTGTCCCCAAACTTCACCCATCATCCAAAACGGTTCACCTGTACGATTGTTCTCTTTTCGCCACTCTTCTAGGCTTTGAGTTGCTTTATGTTTTAGTCTTTTCCATACCTCGCTTTCTACATGCTTAACGGTATCAACGCGGAAGCCATCAACACCAAATCGCTTGACCCAACTTGTTTGCCATTCTAGTAAGTAGTCACTAACGGTGTAGTCGTTTCGATGTTCAACGAGAGTTCCGGGGTTATCAAGTAGCCACTTAGGTGGGGTAACAAACTCTTTTGACTCAGTTCTAAAATCGGGTAAGCCTGCAAGCGTCATGGAGATATCACTTGATCCGGGTTTTGTGTAACCCGGTAAGCCTGCTCTCACCCAATCTTTGCCCCACCATTCGCCCCAGTTTTGACTATCGTAGTCGATCTGCTGATGAAAGCTGTGCCAGTTTTGGCCTGATTCTGGTGTCCAGTCTGCCCAACTATCCGGCATATTTGAGGTGCTAACAACATCAATACCATCAAACTGTAAATCGGCCAATGCGGCATAGCCTGAGTGGTTAATCACAGCATCAAGTAAGACCTTCATCCCACGCTTGTGCGCTTCATCGACTAAGGCTTTTAAATCCTCTTCTTGGCCGAAGTTCTGGTCAATTTTAGTGAAGTCGCGTGTCCAATATCCGTGATAGGCGTAAAAGGGAAAGCTGCCACTATCTCCTCCGCCAACAAAGCCATGTATTTGTTCAACAATAGGTGATAACCAAATCGCGTCTGTTCCTAAGCTTTGGATGTAATCAAGCTTTTCGATGACGCCTTTTAGATCGCCACCATGAAAAGTACCCACTTCGTCTTTGTTGTCATGCTTTCGGCCATAGCTGTTGTCATTGGCGGTTTCGCCATTGTTGAAGCGATCGACCATAACGAAATAGATATTGGCGTTTTTATAAGTGAAAGGAAGAGACTTTGTTTCAGATAAGAGGGGCTCAAGTAAAATAAGCCCACCACTTTCAGTTGAAGCTTTTAACGTGACCTGTTGATCCTGAACCGTAACAACTTGTTGAGTGAAGACTTCACGCAACTGAGTGCCGTCAGCAAAACTATCTTCGAGCTTTATTGTGTGGTGTGTGAGCGTGTTTGTTTCGCACTGTAGTTTAGGAATAGGGCGCTTGAATGCTTGTTTGTTGCCAGCCTTCGCTTGTCGATTAAATGAAAGAGTCTGTTTTTTTGAATCGTAATGAAAAGCGTAGTCTCCGCTAAAGCGGATTTTTAGAGGCAAAGCTAACGGACCAGAGCAAGATAAAGCGATCGGTTTACTGAATTTAATCTTTTGGCCATCTACCGACTGACAATCACCATCGATACCAGACACAGTCAGGGTGTAGCTCTCTTTTGATAGTGAGATGACTAAAGGTGCTTCATCACTTAATGGAAAGTCTCGGCTTGTTGTCGTGGTGGATACCGTTATGTTTGGGCTTGCCATTGCTTCTGAAGACATTAGTGCTGAAGTCATTAGTGCCGAAGAAAGCGCAGACAGAAGCATGCCGGATTTGATTCTTTTCACGTTCAATCCTTAGAAAAGTGATGAAAAATCAATCATAAATGCCAAGTGTATTCGTCACATCATTCTCACCATCTACGCCCTAATATTTGCTCCATTTCACAAAAGTGGATTTAGGGGGCGCAGACCGTATGCAATGAAGGGGGATATTCACAAAAGGCATGTTTGATAAGATAGTGGTCAATTATCTTGTGGGAAGTAGTAGGAGCGAGCGTAGTGAGTAAAGCGATTTACATTAGAGGTTTGTACTCAACGCTAGTCGTTCTTGTTATGGTTTTAGCGTCTTTAATCTATACGGTTGCCAATGCGGCCCCTTTAAACAATCTCTCTTCAATAACTAATGCATCGCGTTTTTTAGAGCCTTTCAGGACGCAAGAGCCCATTTGGGATCTTAACAAGCTCAAGCATCAAGCTGATTTGTATGATTGTGGCATTAAAATGGATGATAAAGTGTTTTGTAGTGAGCAAGTTTGGTACTACAAAACCCCCGTTGAGGTTCGATTTTTTTTAGACCAACACAACTTAGCGACTCAAGTTCAATTCATTACAGAGTTTAATCAGAGTGCTTATACCGACCTACAATTAAGTTTGCGTAAAGATGGTTTTCAATTAATGAAAGTCTCGAAAAGTGGCCGACATTTTTCGGTCGCTGAACAGTTACAGCAATTTGATTCTCGAACGGTAAATAAACACCTCGTACAGTTTATAAACCTTGGATCTATTTTTGATCCTATCGAAATGCGCTGGCAATTCGTGAATGCGGCTGTTGTGGAAGAGCCAGAAGTTTGGGCAGTTTTGAGCAGTCAAAAAAAAAGGATTGAAATCACTTTCTATACTCAACCGGCTCTAGCTTTGAACTAGCTAATATTGATATTCATTGAAACTGTTTTGATTGATAGCAATAGTGGCTAAGTTTTATCGAATTAAATTCGATAAACGTGTCTTATTGCACAAAATAAACACCTTTTTATGCGAATGATTTATCAGAGATTGAGCTAAAGCACATTCACACATACTCTGAGCGCAGTTAATTATAGGAGAACCGCACATGGTAGCTAAGCTAAGCAAACCAGCCAAAGTGACAATGGCACCGCAAGGCCCTGAGTTTTCAGAGCTAGTTCAAGGCTATTGGCGTCTTGGCGAATGGGGCATGACACCTCAGCAGAGACTGACATTTCTAAAGCAACATATAGAGCTAGGAATCACGACAGTCGATCATGCCGACATTTACGGTGGGTATGCGTGTGAGCAACTGTTTGGTGAAGGTTTAGCGCTGGATAAATCAGTAAGAGACGATATTCAAATCGTCACCAAGTGCGACATTAATTTATGTACACCGAAAGACCCACAACGCAAAATTAATCACTACGATACCAGTGCGGCGCATATTCACCAGTCTGTGAATAACTCGCTTACTCGCTTAGGCGTAGAGCATGTAGATGTGCTGTTGATTCATCGCCCAGACTTACTGATGGATGCAGATGAAGTCGCTGAAGTCTTTAATGAGCTGCATAAAGTGGGAAAAGTGAAGCACTTTGGAGTGTCGAACTTCTCTCCTCGTCAGTTTGATTTACTGCAATCAAGGTTGGGTAAATCGCTAGTGACGAATCAAGTCGAAATCAACCCACTTAATTTTGAAGTTGCACATGACGGTACACTGGATCAACTACAAATGAACCGTATTCGTCCTATGGCGTGGTCTTGTTTGGCTGGTGGCGCGCTGTTTAATGGCAAATCAGAACAAGAAAAGCGTGTGATTAAAGAACTAGAAGCACTACGTGTTGAGATTGGCGCTGAGAGTATCGATCAAGTGATTTACGCTTGGGTACGTCGCTTACCTTCAAACCCGTTAGCTATCATTGGTTCAGGTAAAATTGAGCGAGTGAAGTCAGCCGTGGCTGCGCTCGATATGGAACTGACTCGTGAGCAGTGGTATCGCGTGTGGGTTGCATCGAAAGGGCACGGTGTGCCATAGGCAGCAGTTTACCAATCAAAATAATATAAAGAGCCAGTGTAGTGCTGGCTTTTTATTACTTACAAGATCAAAACCATTCATCCCCGTTTTCTACCATTCACTCCCGTAATTCCCCATTCGTCGCAAACGCCTGCACACTGTTCAAGTTCATTTTAATCTTTCACCATCAACCAGTGAAAGGGACGACCAACATGACCATGAAAACAATATCTAAGTATGCTGCAATTACACTATTAGTCAGCAGCCAAGCAATGATTGCACCAAATGTAATGGCAGCACCAAGTGAAGCTGTGATCTCTCAATACAACCTTGCAGCAGCGGGCGATGAAGACAAAGTTGAAGTTGTATATGAAGAGCTGAGTCAGCAAGTGGAATCTGAAGGTGCTGACGCACTGAGCATGGTTTATTTAGGCAGTACACAGACCTTGATGGGCCGTGATGCCTTTATGCCTTGGAATAAAATGAAGTATACAGAGCAAGGCTTGGCAACAATATCAAAAGGTTTGACGCTTTTAGATGCACACCCGATGGATCAGCAAGAGTATCGCCAAGGTTTACCAGAATCTATTTTAGCTCAAGCCATTGCCGCTTCTACCTTTACGTCACTGCCTGACATGTTCAATCACTTTGAGCGTGGCTATGACATCTATTTAGAGTTACTTGCAGACGAATCATTCTCTGAGCAACATTATGACGCAACATCTTGGATTTATATCTATGCAATTAAAGCGTCATTACGAGCGGGTGATGTAAATCAAGCTCATCAATGGCTATCTGAGATGCAAACTAAAAACTCTCAACATCCTATGACACTTCAAGCCGAAGCACTGATCAATCAAGCAGCTTAGGGGGCGACTATGTTGACATTTAATCAAATCAGTAAACGTTACCTGCTAGGGCAACAGAGTGTTCAAGCGCTAACTGATGCGAGCGGTTCAATTGCGAAAGGTGAGATGGTTGCTTTATGTGGTCCATCAGGCTCAGGAAAAAGCACCTTACTCAATATATTGGGAATGCTAGATATGGATTACCTTGGTGATATCTCACTTGCAGGTGTTGCGTATCCAAAAGATCGCATGGCCGCTGCAAAAATTCGTCGCAGCCAACTAGGATTCGTTTTCCAAAAATTCAATCTCGTGCCTGTGATGAGCGCGTGGGAAAACGTGGCGTATCCATTGATGCTAAATGGACACTCTTCTGCTGAACAAAAAAAACTCGCAACCGCGATGTTAGACAGAGTCGGACTAGCTGATTTCGTGAATCATCGGCCAGATAACCTGTCTGGGGGGCAGCAGCAAAGAGTAGCCATAGCGCGAGCGTTAGTCCATAAGCCTGGAATTGTGATTGCTGATGAGCCAACGGCAAGTTTAGACAGCCATACCGCCAGTATTGTTATCGATATTATGAAGCTATTGGGTAAAGAGATGGGTACGACGTTTATCGTCGCCACTCACGATCCAAGAATGGCCTCACATTGTGACAGAAGCATCGAGTTATTAGATGGCTCTATTAATCAGGAGGTGATCAAATGGGCAAGCTAATACCACATTCATTTCGTATCGCATATCTAAACCTTAAGCGTAATGGGCGAAGAAGCTTACTGTCTGTATTGATTGTAGCGATCGCTGTTTTTGCTTTAACTAGTGCTGGCGGCTTTGGTTTGTATACCTACGACTCACTGAAAGAGTCCACTGCACGAGATACTGGTCACTTAACGTTGAGCCAGCCTGGTTTTTTTGAGAAAGACGAAGAGACACCACTGGCCAATGGGCTTTCAAACACCGATACCATCGTAAAACAGTTATTGACCAATCAAAGTGTTCGGGGCGTTCAGCCTCGAATAGAGTTTACAGGACTTGTTTCTAATGGCACTAAGTCGACTATATTTGTTGGGTCTGGCGTGAACGAGCGTGAATTTGATATGAAAGGGCCATTTCTAGATATACGAGAAGGTAAAACGTTATCTAATATTCAATCGCCACGTTATGACGAAACAGAGCCTGAAGTGATGCTAGCCGTTGATTTGGCGCGAAACCTTAGTGTCAGCATTGGTGACTGGGTCACACTGCTTGCGACGACTAGCGATGGTGCTTTGAACGCGTATGACTTTAAAGTACGAGGTATATACTCAACGGGTGTTCCTGAACTTGATAAGCGTCAGCTCTATCTTCACATCAACTCAGTTCAAGATCTGTTAGCGAGTGACAAAGTCAGTACGTTATCAGTATTTTTATACGGTACAGAACAAACAGCTGAAACTCAATTATGGGTGGAGGATAAGCTCGCAAGCATTGCTCTAGCACAAGAGATAGAAGTTACTCCGTGGCAAGATAGAGCATTCTTTTATACGCGTGTAAAAGATCTCTATGATCGAATCTTTGGCATCATGGGCGCAGTGATGGCGTTGGTGGTGTTCGTTGCTTTATTTAACACCATGACCATGTCTGTAACTGAAAGAACACGGGAAATTGGCACATTGTCGGCTCTTGGAACCTACCCAAATGAGATCGTTTCTGGCTTTATTCGTGAAGCTGGCTTGCTTGCGCTGATAGGCTCTTTGATTGGGGGTATTATTACTTTATTAACCAGTTTGATTTTGATGGTAGCAGATGTGCAGATGCCGCCTCCTCCGGGTCGAACTGATGGTTATCCACTTAATATCTATTTCTCGGCTGAGCTTCTTGCGTATTGCGCTGTTGGTGTGATGGCTATTTGCATTGTAGCTGCATGGATTTCTGCGCGAAAAGGGGTCAACAAACCTATTACGGAGGCACTGGTTTATGTTTAATATTAATCGTACTTTACCAGCATCAATTAAAGCGATTATCGCTTCATTTCCTTTGGCTTTAATCCTTGCAATAACGAGCTTTCAAGCTCTGGCTCAAGATAATGTTGATGACATGATCAAACAAGCCGACTTATACCGAATGGAAGAAGATTCGGCCAAAATTGTTTCGCTGGTATCATTGTTCGAACATCACGAGCTTGATAAAACTCGTGAGTACCATGTCTATACTCGGCCAAATCGTGAGTCTTTGGTGGTATTTAAATCTCAGGTTGAAGCTGGGCAAAAGATGCTGATGCTTGGTGATAACTACTGGTTACTCATGCCAAAAAGTCGTCGCCCAATTCGAATTACCCCAATGCAGAAACTGCTTGGAGAAGCTTCTGTTGGGGATATCTCAACGCTTACCTGGAGTGAAGATTATCAGGGCGAGTTGATAGATAAAGAGCCTGTTCCGATTGAGTCTGGCGAGACGGTTCAAACTAATCGATTGAAGCTTACAGCTGTGACATCGGGGGCGAGTTATCAAAAGATCGACTTGTGGCTTGATGAAAGCAATAACTTCCCGATCAAAGCGGATCTTTATTTACGTTCAGGCAAGCTAGCAAAACAGGCGTGGTTTGAAGAAGGAACTCGAGACGGACAACTTCGTGTCGTCGCAATGACTTTACTTGATCAAATTCAGCCGGCGAAAAAGACCGTCATTGAATACAAAACTATTGAAGCTATTGAGTTAGAAGAGAAGTATTACAACCCTGCTTACCTAACTCGTAATAAGTCAGCGGATCTATAACGGTGAACACAATGAACGCGAATGGAAAAGTCGTATCATGTGGCAGGACTAGTCAATACCTAAAAGGGTTTGTCAGTGTTGTTGGGTTGGTACTCGCTTTTAGTGCTGTTGGCTCGGAACTTAATCTCGACTGGGATTGGGAGCTAAGTACTAGCAGTACCGCTCACCGAGATACGACTTTAACCGGAAAAGCGATGCCGACAAAAACAGAATCGCTAGATGCGTTATTGGATGTGCAAGCAAGCTGGAAAGAGCTGACGGGTCTTTTTGCTCTAAAAGGCACCTCAATTTGGAACAGTGACGATCAACAGACGTTTGATGCTGATGGCATTGTTCAAGAACTATTCTGGCAAACGAGTATCGATGTAGGAGCGTTACCTATTGATCTTACGTTCGGTAAGGTTCGATTAGATTGGGGAGTTGGTTATGGTTATCGACCTCTGGATGTATTTAAACCGTATCGCCGTAATCCCATTGGTATCCAAGTAGAGGAGGGAGCGGGCACTGCTATGGCCTCATACTTTGATATAGATGGTGAGTGGAGCTTGGTTTACTCCGACTCATCTTGGACTCAACAAGAAGGCTCTGAACTTGAGGAGCAATCGGAACAACAAGGTTTTGGTATGCGTCGATACGCACTGTTTGGTGATAGTGAGTGGCAGGGGATTGGTTATTATGATGATGTTCGACAAGGTTTAATTGGTGGCTCGTTTGTGACCGTTGTCAGTCACTCATGGGAGTTTCATGCTTCAGCGCTCTATCAGCGTAAATATTTGGCTTATGAGCAAGGGAGTGCATTAACAGCGGTCAACTTAGATACTCAGCGGCATGGATATCAATCTTTGGTTGGTGTTAACTGGGCCAACAGTAGCGGGCACAATGTGATCATGGAGTATTGGTACGACAGTCGAAGCTGGAGTCACAGTGATTGGCAGCAAGCTTTCGATCGAGGACTTTATTTATCTTCAGCGGTTCAAACAGAGTCACTAGCATACTCTTACGCTCAGGGTTTTAACCACGCCAACCTTGTACAGCACAATATCATGCTCCATTGGTCTCTAAACTCCAGTAGTTGGAGTCATTGGGAGTGGAGCAAAGATTGGTTGTGGCTGAACAATTTTGAACCAACATTTGATGTGATGTTGTCCCCTGAAGACAGTGGTTTTATTGCGACTCAATGGTTTAACTATCAAGTGCTCGATACAGGTGCTACATCATTCAATGTTGAACTTGCCGCTCGATTTTTGGGTGGTAGCAGTGATTCGGTGTATGCAAATCTACCTGATAAGCATATGATTCTGTTAAACCTTAAAGGGAAGTTCTGATTATGAAGTTACGTGATTTTATACGGAAGGTCACTGTATGTAATGATCATGTAAATAATGCTCCTGAGAGTAGTGCGATAAAAAGCATCATTTTTACGAGCCTATTTTGCTTAGTGATTGCAATTGCGACGACGTTGATTTGGCCTGGTCCCTTCACAAAGCACTGTTTGATCAGTTTTGGCTATGGTTATAGCGCCGTGTTTAGCGCCCTTATTGTAGGTCGACTCTTTCCTGACCTAGGCTTGCGGTGGGTTAATGTATTTTCGTTGTCGACATCGATGATTCTTGGCACAAGTAACGCTGCCTTCTGGTTAGAGCAAGACAGCAACTTTAATAACTTCTATAAGCTAAAGCCGGTGATTTTTCTTGGGTTTGTATTTACCGCGATATGCTTTCTGTATTTCTATATTTATGAACAGAAGTTACTTGCCCAAAAAGAGTTAGAGAAAGCAAAACGGAAACAGGCAGAGCAAGAAAAAGCACTGGTAATTAGCCAGTTAAAGCAGCTACAAAGTCAAATTGAACCCCACTTCTTATTCAACACGTTAGCGAATATCAACGCGCTTATTGAGCAGAAACCAAAAGATGCCCAATTAATGCTAGAAAAGCTAACGGATCTGCTACGCGGAACCCTTAAGGTCAATCGCCAAGAAAATACATCTATTTCTGGTGAATTAGACCTCATCGATGCTTACTTACGTATTCAGCAGATTCGATTGGGTGAGAGACTGAGTTACAAGATAGAGAATCGACTCGACCAAGATGTGGGCTTTCCACCTTTGTTGTTACAACCACTGGTAGAGAATGCGATACAGCATGGTATTGAACCAAAAGCCGAAGGCGGCAGCGTATCTATTGAGATAGAAGAGGTTCAAGGTACTGTCGTGATATCCGTTAGAGATAGCGGTATTGGTTTGATGATTGAATCAGCCAATGTAGGGCATGGTATTGGGCTTGAGAATATTAGACAACGATTACAAGCGCTGTTTGTAGATAGAGCCAGTTTTGTGATTATCGAAAATGCAGAAGGTGGAGTCACTGCCAAGCTTAATATAGAGTTAATGGACTTAAAATCTTTATAGGGAAATATGAATGATAAATAGCGCTGCTATCACGGCTATTATTGCAGATGATGAGCCCTTATTGAGGCATCATTTAAACAAAATCTTAGCGGAAGTTTGGCCGACGTTAGAGATTATTGCCCTGGCTGAGAATGGTGAGCAAGCCTTACAGCTTATTGATCAACATCAGCCTGATATTATATTTTTGGATATTAAGATGCCTCAGCGAGATGGCATGAGCGTGGCTAAAGTATTGGCTAAAAGTCAGAGCCAAACAAAAGTGGTGTTTATTACTGCGTATGATGAATATGCGGTGCAAGCGTTTGAAACCAACGCTGTTGATTACCTACTCAAACCAGTTTCAGAGAAAAGATTAGCTCAGTGCGTCGATAAGATTCAGGCTCAGTTTTTAGAACAAACACCTACCGCAGTCCCTGATGTTTCTTCATTGATCGATCAAATACAGCAATTGACCAACCAAACAAAACCGAATTACTTAACGTGGATTAAAGCTGCTAAAGGAGATGATATTCATCTGATTTCGTTGTCTGAAGTGCTGTACTTTAAGGCTGAAGATAAATATGTCTCTTTATACAAGCAAGAAGCAACGGAAAGTGTCGAATACCTGCTGCGTACATCATTAAAAGAGCTATTGAGTCAACTAGATCCCAACATGTTTTGGCAGATCCATCGTTCGAGTGTGGTGAATGTATCTGCTATTAAAAAAGTTAAAAAAGATTTTACCGGTAAGATGATGGTATATGTTGGTGGTGTAAAGCTCCCCGTCAGCCGAGCGATGCAAGCTCAGTTTACCAACCAATGGTAAACAGGGCTTGCACAGAGACTTAAACGAATATTTGCATTAGGTCATCACATTATTACGCCAAACCGAACTTAATAAAATCGTTAGGTTTCATTGGAGGAGAAAAGTAATAACCTTGAATATACCTAACCCCCAATTGCCTTAGCTTTTCGATTTGAGCTTGGGTTTCTACTCCCTCCGCTATCACTTTCATATTTAGTTCTTCTCCAAGGTGGATCATTGATTCAAGTACGGGAGTAATGGTTGCTTCAGAGCGAAGACCATTAACAAATACTTTATCAATTTTGAGTGCATTAAAAGGGTGCTGACGAAGGAAATTCAAGCCTGAATAACCAGTGCCAAAATCGTCAACAGCAATTTTAAAACCAAGATCACTTAACACTCTTAGAGACGCAGTAGCATGTTCAAGCTCCTGATTGGTGTAATCATTATTTTCGGTGATTTCAAGCAATAGTGTTGGAACGATATTAGTATGGCGCTTTGAAAACTCGATTAAATAATCAATAAAATTGGGGTCAATCACAAGTTGCCGGCTGATATTTAAGCTGATGTACTGACCATTGAGGTGACTAGGGTGGGAATAAATAAATGTGGTCACCGACTTGATCATTACCTTAGTGATTTGATCGATTATACCCATACGTTCTGCCAAGGGTATAAACATATCTGGAGGAATAATACCCTGAATAGGGTGGCGCCAACGAATTAGAGCCTCACTGCCTGCGATACGCTTCTCCACAATATCAACAATAGGTTGTAGGTGCAGTTCAAGTTCATCATCTTGTACAGCTTGCAACAGTGAGTATTCAAGTGACTCTTTGGTGAGGCGATAGTTGTTTATAGCCAAGTAAATTAATGAAAGCAGAGCCGCAATAAGTAGCGTTTGCCATAGGTGTTGAACGAAATAGTACAAATATGCACTGTGATTGAGGTGCAGAGTGATAGCAAGTGGGTACAAGTGAGAAGAAAAACTAAACAAATTTAGGGCAGAATCGATAGAACCATGAGTACTTTGAATTGTCTGGCTTAGCACAGTTATTTGATAACCTAGTTTTTGTCCAGCTAAAGTAGGAGAAACCAGATCAAGAAACTGGGCTGGGGATAATAATGCGTTAATACCACTATTGTTTTCATCATAGGCGTAAATAAAGAAAGTCTGCAGTTTACTCTTGGATTTTGTAAGTGAAATAGTAATGTTATTTGCTGAATTATTGAGCCGATTAATAGTTGAAGACGAGAGAGGGATATGGTTTTTTCCTTCGTTACTGGTACACACAACAATCCCGTCGTTATAAAGGCCAATCTCTTTTAGCATGCTTGAATAGAAAGCATGTTCACGTAGTTTAAGAACATCTTGTCGTTCACAAGAGGTTGAAACTTGTTTCTTGAGCTGTAACAGATCTAATGCAGTGACCGCTATATATTGTTCGAGTTTTTCAATGGATTCTTTGCCTTGTTCTACTGCGTGATTATTGGTGGCGTAGAAATTAAATATCGCAGCTACGATAAAGACACTGACGAAAATTATTCCTATGGGAATGATAGATTGTCCATTTTTTCTTATTTGCTGTAGCAGTGGTGAACGAGCTTCCTCGCTCATTTGATGGTATTTCATAGTATGTACTAGCCATTTCTTTTTATTATGTTTTAACTATATGCCTATCGAATTAAAACTGAATACATATTAGGCTTATTTTTGTATATATTTGTCTAAGTTATTATTTTTAAGAACAAATGTTGATGATTCTGTTAGTTAGTTCTTATGTTTTATCGAGTAGAGTCTCTATTCGTAAGATTACCTTCTACATAAATTACGTTAAGCAGTGACTCGTTTCTACTCTATAGTTTTTGTATAACCATTGACCTTTGATGAGGTTTTGTATGAAGAATATAGGGTTTAGTTTACTGCTGTTAGCATGTTCATTAAGTGTTTCGGCAAAAAGTATTGTGCTATCCACCCATAACCTCTCTCCCTATGGTAGCTACGCAGCTGGGGCTGATATAAAAAAAGTAGCGAATAGTGATTTTACTGGTATTGCCGTAGATCGAATTCGTTGTGCATTTAAAAGCATGGAAATAGAGTTAACGATACTAGTTGTGCCTTGGGCTAGAGCCCAACTTTTAGCTCAAAGTGGTGAAGTAGACGGTTTTTTTGCGGGTTCACAAAACGAATTTCGAGACGGCTATGCCGTTAAAACAGACATTATTGCCGAGCAGAAATGGAATTGGTATTGGCTAAAATCTAATCCTCAAAATATTGATAGCTTAGAACCTATGCCACGAATAGGTGCGTTTCTTGGCTCGAATATGTCCAAATGGCTTGCAAAGAACAGTTACCCAATACACAGCCAGCCTGAAACCACGGAGCAATTATTATTGCAGTTGAAAAACGGTAGAATTGACCTGTTCATTGCCAATAATTTAGTAACGGATAAACTTGTAAAAAATTCAGGAATGGTTGATCAGTTAGAATCACGATTAGTTAAAGATAAGCCGTTATATCTTTACTTAACTCGAAAATCACTTTCTACTCATCCAATGCTGATAGATAACTTTAATAATGCTCTTAAACAATGCTATTCGAAAATGTGATCTTATATTATTAGTACTTAATACTTTTGTATTCAGGCTATCTCAATGTTAAATATGACATTATTGTATTGGTTTAAAATTGGAGGTTCATTTCTCGTTTAAAAATTGTTGAGCATATAGTTTTGTGGCTAGACGCCATTTTGTTTGTCAACTAACGTTTAAAGGTAAATAACTTTAAATAGAAGATGACGATGTATAGCTTTAAATTTCTACTGATGGCAGTGACGTTGCTTTCTTTTTCCATACCTGCTGCTCTAGCTCATGGGGAAGGAGATGACCTTGGACGTTTGGTATTTTTGACGGAGGAATACCCACCAGCCAATTTCATGAAAAATGGACAGTTAACGGGGTATTCGGTTGATCTGTTATATGCCGCTTCTGTGTCTGTCGAAGATAGCCTTGATGATGCACATGTAGTGCTGCAGGTGTGGTCTGATGCGTATCGTTCAGCTTTAACAAAACCTAATACCGTTGTATTTTCGACCACACGCACTGAGCACCGAGAAGAATTATTTCAATGGGTAGGCCCCATTGCCGAGGTAAAAGTGGTTGTGATGGCGAAGAAAGGCAGCGGTATCAAAATCACGTCACCTATTGAAATGGCGAGATATAAAATAGGTGTAGTAGAAGATGATATTGGGGAGCAGCTATTGCTCGATCTAGGTGTTCCGAGAGCGGCAATGTTAGAGGCTTCAGATGTGGTCGTATTGGCCGAGCTATTAACTAAAAATAGAATCGACTTAATCGCTTACTCAGAGCGGACAGCCTATTGGTATGCCTCGCAAGCTGGAATTGATAGTGACATCTTTGTACCAGTGTACACCTTGAAAGAGGGGTATACCTATTATGCATTCAATACAGACAGTGACCCTGCTCTAGTGAAAAAACTACAGCAAGGTATTGATAATGTTAAGGAGAGTGTCAACGAAGATGGTATTAGCCAGTATCAAGCAATATTAGATAAATACCGATAAAGGTCAAGTTTATCGCCTAGTCATCTGAGTACAGAACCGGGTTTATTTAATAGCAGCTTTTTTAACAAAAAATGGGTTGTTGAATTTCTTCGCATTGCCAAGTTCGGAAGTGACTAACCTATTCCACAACTGCTTATCAAATTCACCCTTAGGCAATGAAGGGTATAGCGTATCTACCTCTTCAAATGCAAATGACATAAACTGCTTTAATTTTATCTGATTGTACTTCTTAGCTACTCGATTGTGCTTTTGTATCCACTCCCTTTTAAACTGAATCAAGGCAGGCTCTGCTTGCTCTAGGGGAATTGTTGATAGGTAGATGCGTTGGTATGCCACCTTACGATCAATCATTGAGCGCATGACGGTTTGAATATATTTACCATGATGGGTAACAGAGATATCATCGGCTTTTACAAGCTTAATATTCCAACCTGTTGGTGAAAGCTTGTGATTTCGAAACTGAGCATTACGAACTTGCAATGCTTGGTGAAGAACAATATCAGAAGTTCCTCTGAAGGTCTGTTGCCATTTCCCAATTCGAATTTGGAGCGAGTGGGGTAGACGATAGATATTCGTAAATTTGTCTTCAGTCATTGGATTATTACACACGCGCTTTAGTAGTTTTGAGCAACTCAATAGTTTCGAGAAAATCAGTAGCTTTTAGCAAATGGGCTACGAGTACATGGTATACAAGTCACCGTTCGAGTATAGAAGTTTTGAAATATGTAGAGATATTTAATAGTGAACAGCAATTGTTCATTAGAACGTAACATTCTACATTGATCTAGGTTGCTATTGCTAACTTTAACAATTACTAGCTAGTAATTTAATAGGAAGATATATCAAATTACTAGCTAGATCAGCAGTGAAATTGAAATTTAGCTGACTCTATTGATGTATCTTATGCTCTTTTGTCACTGTGATTCCAAGACGTTTTGCTAATCGAGTTAAATTTGCACGATCAGTTTGTAAGTATCGACTTGCTTTTGCCCAGTTAAATTCGGCGCCCTCTAATGCAGAGGTAATCAGTTGGCGTTGATACGTTTCAGTTGCTAGTCGAAGGTTTAGGGTTGCATCAGTCTGATTGGGCTGCGACTGAATATCCATTGGAGCAGCATCAAGAATTGGAGTGTTATCGAGTGATCCAATATCTTCGTTGGTAACAGTAATCGTTGAACGGTGTTGGTTTCTCGCTCTTGATTTTAGCGCTGCTCGGTTGATGACATGTTCAAGCTCACGTACATTCCCCGGCCAGCTATAAAGCATGATATACCTGAGTGCTTCTTGCCCCATTTTTAGCTGAACAATACCGAGTTTACGACGTGCTTGCTCTAGAAAGAACCCGGCCAAAAGAGCAATATCACCTTCTCGTTCACGCAGTGGTGGGACCAAAATAGGATAAACGGTTAATCGATGATATAAATCCGCTCGAAAACGACCTTGGCTCACTTCTTCTTTTAAGTCACGGTTAGTCGCGGCAAGTACTCTTACATCAATGCTTTCGACTCTATCTTGGCCGACAGGCTGTATTTCGTTATTTTGTAGAGCACGCAATATCTTGCTTTGAGCCGCTAAAGGAAGCTCTCCTATTTCATCGAGAAACAGTGTGCCACCATTTGCGAGTGCAAATTTACCCAAACGATTTTTATCCGCGCCAGTGAATGCCCCTTTAACATGACCAAAGAGTTCGCTCTCGACTAGATTTTCAGGAATAGCCGCGCAGTTAACGTAAATCAGAGGTTGCTTTTTCCGAGAGGATTGGTGATGCAGTGTCCGAGCAACAAGCTCTTTACCTACTCCGGTTTCACCATGAATAAGAATGTTGAAATCGGAAGGAGCAACAACGTCGATGTCAGTTTTTAGGCCAACCATGGCTTTACTCGAGCCGATGATCTCTCCGCCATCACGCTCCCACGCCTCTTCATTCAACTCTTCTACACGCTGCTGGCTCTGTTTAGCTTGCTGTTCGAGTTGTGAAAACGTCATTGCCATTTTTAGTGTGGACGCGGCGATAGCTGAAAGCACTTCCAAACTTCGGTCGGGGATCTCATTGAATAAACCAGGCCTTAAACTATCCAAAGTAAGCACACCCAGTAGCTTGTCACCAAAAAGAAGCGGAAGTCCCATGCAAGAGTGCATAGGCAGGTCGCCATCATGATCAAGTAGAAGGCCATCAAAAGGGTCTGGTAAAGGACTATCCGCATCAAATCGAACAGGCGTCTTAGCTCGACATATCTCATCAAATCTCGGATGCTCAGACGCAATAAAGCGACGACCTAATGTATCTCGCGTTAATCCTTGCATAGCTAAAGGCGTGAGTGTTTCCCCTTGAATGGAAAGAAGCACGACGCTGTCACACTGAATAGTCTTTCGAATTGCATCCAGTAATTTATTAAAGCGGTCTTCATCGTTTAAACCGCTTGCAAGTCCAATGGTCATTTCGACGAGTGTTGAAACAGAAATATCTTGCATGTAATGAATCCCAATTAGGTGTTACCAATATTATGAAGTCTAAATGACGCATAGTAAAGAGGTCATTAAGACATGTTGAAATGTTGAGGATTACGCCAAGTTACTGATATTTCTATGTTATTGTTGTTGGCATAGATAGTGCTATTACTTGAATTAATTAGAGCGAGTAGAAACTTGCCAATTACTAAGTAAAGCCAACAATCATAACCCCAATGGGAGATTATTTAATGCTCAATGAACAACATATTAAAACAGTAAAAAGTACGATTCCTTTATTAGAACAAGCAGGAACAGCGCTAACGAAACACTTTTATGAACGTATGTTTCGTATCAATCCTGAGCTTCAAGATATCTTCAATATGGCCAATCAGAAAACGGGTCGCCAAAGTGTTGCACTGTTCGAGGCGATTGCTGCTTACGCAAAAAATATTGAAAATTTGGGCGCATTAACTTCGGCCGTTGAGCGTATTGCTCATAAGCATACGAGCTTCAATATTCGAGCAGAACATTATCAAATTGTAGGTCATCACTTAATTGAGACATTAAGAGAGTTAACAGGAGATGCGTTTAGTACTGAAGTAGAAGAGGCATGGACGGCTGCATATCTGTTTTTGGCTCAAGTATTTATCGATCGAGAAGGTGAACTTTACTTACAAAGAAAACAGGCAATCGGTGGTTGGGAGGCTGCTCGTGAGTTTATTGTAACGGATAAAAAACAAGAGTCATCGTTAGTAACCAGTTTTGTATTCACACCAGTAGATAAAGCTGCGGTGCTTAGCTACCAACCGGGTCAATATATTGGGATTGAGGTTAAGCCTGAATCTAGTCAATACAATGAAATTCGCCAGTATTCACTTTCTGAACAATCCAATGGCGTGAGCTACCGGATCTCTGTGAAGCGAGAGGGAGCGGGAACCGATCAAAAAGGATTAGTCTCTAACCACTTACATGATGATGTTGAGGTTGGTGACAGTATAAATTTATATGCGCCGGCGGGTGACTTTTTCTATGTTGAAAAGCAAAGCCCTGTTGTGCTCATTTCTGCAGGGGTAGGAGCGACTCCTGTTCAAGCCATGCTTCAAAGTTTAAATGGTTCAGGAAAAGATAACGTAAATTATCTACATGCCTGCAACAGTAGAGATCAGCATTCATTTATTGACGAAACGAGTACATTAATCGCAGTAAATGGCTGGCAGCAAAGTATTTGGTACATGGAGGGGGATTCAGATTTTCATGGTCCAATGAGTTTGTCTTCAGTTGAATCTACGTTACCGTTAGCAGATGGCGATTTTTATCTTTGTGGGCCAATAGGTTTTATGGATAGCATCGTTAAGCAGTTAGAATTGCTTAATGTGTCGCGAGACAGAATTCATTATGAGGTGTTTGGTCCTCATGCAAATTTGTAGATAAATAAGAGATAGAAAGAGGAGCGAGAGCTTCTCTTTTTTGTTTTTATAAAGTCTGCTTTAACCGTGAGGCTTACTATATAAGCATTAGCCCGATTAAGGTTGAGCTTGGACATTAAGTGAAACTGGCTTGTAACTGTTTCATTATTTGCTTTCGTAACACCCTATGCTGGATATCCTTTTCAAAAGAGCGGTGATAGAGCAAATTGAAGGTAATTGGCTGTAGTTCAAAAGGGGGCTTTATTATTTGAAGTTGAAGTGACTTGGCATAATCAGACATACTTTGAGGGACAAACCCCAAGTAATCACTACTGGATACATATAACATCAAGCTAGCAACGCTGTTAGTACGGTAAACGATATCTCTTGGTTGAGGATCGACAGTAATAAGGTTGAATAAGTCACTATTACTTCGTCTAGTCGCTAATGCAATATGCTGTTCACTATAGAATTCAGCAGGAGTAATCTCCCCTTGAATTCTGGGATGGCTTCCAGATGCGATCATTACCATTCTTTCCGTCGCGACTTCTTCTCGAATAATACAGGCATCTACAATACCCACAGAATCAACCACTAAGTCTACTTTACGGCTTCGTAAATCATTAATTAAGGTATCTTCGCTCTTAGGGGCATCTATAAGTATTGCGTTTACATTTTTGAGGCCGTAAACAAGCGCTTCTTGAATGTATACTTTGTAGCGGACATCATGGATTGCTTCTCTTACTAAATCACGCAACGAACCGAGTTTCTGTGCCATATGGTGTGCATAACTCGTCGCCTCAATGGTTCTGCCCTTTTTAACAAACAGCCCTTTTCCTAGTTCACCTTCGAGTTTTTTTATTCGTTGACTCACTGCTGACTGGCTAATACCTATCTCTTCACTCGCCTTTGAGTAGCTTTCATTTAGATACACTTTCATGAACGTATCCAATAAATTTAGATCCACTATGACGCCTTATCTATTAGCTGTGCTTATAGCTAACTTTAGCATTAAGCCATTTTTCTTCAAATAATTATTGAGTAAAGTTTAACCCGTTCAATGAGCTAAGGAAGCACTGGCCGGTTGAGCGTCAGTAGGGCAAGGGTTGCAAATAACATAAGAGCGCACTGGAACACAGTGACTGAGGGTTGCATGTCTTTTTTGAAGATCCATTGCCCCGCCTTATCAGTCATAGAATTTAAACCATACCTTGATAGGTGAAATAAATGATTAAAAAAACAATGGTCGCCGCCGCTTTATTATTGTCTTTCAATGCGATCGCTGATGAGAAGGTTTATAGTGGAACGTTGCCAAATGGCACCGAAGTCTCTGCAACTGAAGCTGAACTTCATGCTTACAAAGCGTACCATCACTTAGAATATTTGATCTCTCTTGCCCAAGCTTCGGGTGGAACAAATGTACTGGCACATACGCGTGAGCTACCTGTTGATGGCGCTGATGTCGTAACACCTGCGCTTGACCAAATTTATTCACGCTCTGTATTAGATCTAACCAACGGCCCTGTGGTGGTTAATTTTAGCGACGTTGAGACTGATCATTATTACTCGATTCAGATCGTCGACCAAGAGCACTACACAACTTATGATGAAATTCGCCCAGTAGGCTCTTATGTATTCGTACGTCAAGGTTATGAAGGTGAACTTCCAGAAGGCAAAGTTCTTACTCAGCGTGGTGACTACCCATTCTTGTTCATTAGAACTCAGGTGAAGGATACATCTATCACTGAGTATGCGATTACACATGCAATCCAAGATGGTATTTCATTAGAATCGACAACCTCAAGCTTAATTGCTGCGGATGATCTTATTAAGTTTACTGTTGAGACTCATTCCCCACATAAGGAAAATGCTGAGTTGCTAAAGAGCCAGGTGGGTAAGTTCGATGCTGAATCACATCAACGTATGTTTATGCTAACTTCCGCAAAGTTCCTAGCAGGGTACCAAGCTTCTAATGTAGGTATTTTCAATGATATAGGTCAGGGCATGGATGACCCAATGGCACGAGCGATGGCGATTATTGGTCATCTCGGCCTTCCTGAGCATCACGCCTATTATGATGCCATTGCATTTAACTGCGACGGAGTGCCACTGAATGGCTCTAACGTTGAAACTGTGACACTTCCTTATGAACCAGGAACTGACGAGTTTTGGTCTGTCACTCGATATAGCTCTATGACTCGCAATTTGTACCCTAATCAAAACGACATATTTAATTCGTTCAATACCAAACCAGATGCAAGTGGGAATGTCACGATAACGTTTTCAGCGAATGATCCAGAAGATGGAACTTATTGGATGCCGGTAAATGAGAATGAACACTACTACATAATGAACCGATACTATGCACCTAACTATGACGAACTTGTTGTTTGGTCTCAGTGTGGTGAATTCGAAAATGTGATGGAGCGTGACTATCGTCACAATGAAGTACAGCGAAAACAATTTGGGTACTAATTTACGCCCTTAGTTGTTTCAATTTGGTCGGTCATAGAATGAGCATATTGCTTAGTTGCCAATAACCAATAACCAATAACCGATAATCAATATCCAATAAAGGCTCGAGCACTAGTTACGAGCCTTTATTTTGAAACTTTCTTTCCTACTTTCACACATCAAAAGCACCCACTATTCCAGTGTTAGATGATCCATACTGCTTCTTCTAAGTTAGAAGCTCTGCTTAGAGTCAATTATGCTTTCAAGGGACTATTGAAAAGTGGTACTTGTGTGATGATGATTGCTTATTTTTAACCCAAGATTTAGTCGCGAGACTTGCTAAATAAACGCTTTATCCATTGGCTGAGGCTTCCTTTGCTTGTGGGAGCACGGTTTTGATTGCCGAGGTAGAAGCTTTCTAGGTATTGAGTGCGAAGCTGTTGTACGTCTTGAGATGTCACTGAGCTAATTAACTTGGATGTTTCGTGAGCATGGTCGTTCGCTAAGCTGAAATCCATCCCTAGAAAACCTTGGATATAAAGCCAAGCATGAGTAATAACGGTTAGCTCGTCAGTATCACTCGTTTTAAATTTATTTACATGTTCTTGACCGACCGTCTTGGCTATCGCTGTTTGCATGTCGTTGATCGATTCAAGATATTGAGTAAGACCAGATGCAATTTCAATGTGGCTTTTGGTCAACATTCCAAGCAAGTGTAACGTTGCTGAAGTCTGCGGTTTGCTCTCAAGAACCTTTGAAAAAAGTGGCTGCTGGGAAGATTGCCATTTACTCCATAAGTCCTTGTGTTCCGAAATAGTTACGAGCTCAGACAGACCACAGTGATGACAAGCTTGCTCTAGTGTTTTCATTTAGTTTGTAGCTCAAAAAACTCAACTTCTTGAGAACCTTTTTGGCTATCAACAAAGATAGAGTTGCCCGTGATCATGACAGATAGCTCCATGCCACGCTCGATTAGCTTTGTTAACCCTTCGACACCTTCAGCATCAAAACGAGTGATATCAGCGTCTAGCATGCCAATTTTGTCTTGGTTCTGGTTCCACCAAACATTAGATTTAGTGTTGAAACTGTAGACTTTGACTTTCTTAGATAAACGGGTCGATTTTTTAATACGTTCAGGATCGGGTTCACCCATATCAATCCATAGTTCAACTTGACCATCGAGTGTTTTTAACCAGATATCAGGCTCTTCGATGGTTGATAGACCTTTTGTTAACTGCAGTGACTCATGAGCGTTGAGACAATAAGCCAAAATGCGAGCCATCATTCGTTGATCATTTTCAGAAGGGTGCTGAGCAACAGTAAGGTTTAGCGAATCGTAGTAATCACGATTCATATCCGTTAAAGAGATACGGAATTTAAAAATAGTCGGTTTTAGAGCCATGGGTAATACAAGATCTCAGGCAAAAAAATAGCCAGCACGAGGCTGGCTATTTTTAGAAAAAAGGTACTAAATTAAAGTACTTTGATGTTTTCAGCTTGTGGGCCTTTTTGACCTGTAGTAACTACAAACTCAACTTTTTGACCTTCAACAAGAGTTTTGAAACCGTCGCCAGTGATCGCAGAGAAGTGTGCGAATACGTCTGGACCGTTTTCTTGTTGAATGAAGCCGAAGCCTTTAGTTTCGTTGAACCATTTTACTGTACCAGTAACTGTGTTAGACATGATAAATATCCTAATTAAAAATATTGTGCCGAAATTGGCGCGGATAGCGTGGAAAAGTAGACTGCTATTGCGTACCACACGGAAGTTACAAGTAATCCAACGAGACGCATATTTAGACAAAGAACTGCTTTCTAGCTGTTGGTGATTTTAGCCCAATCTAGAGCTAAGTCAACGTTTACTCGAGTTAATCCACACATCTTTTTAAAGTTTTCTGCAGTTTTATGCGCGTCGTGTCATTTTTGCATATACGTTATTGAGATTAATGTAATTGTGTTCTGTTCTTTCCATTTGATAATCATTGAGTTTGATTAAACTTTGTACGATAATCGCTGTGTTTTAACAAAAGAGGATGGACCTGTGGGCCAGAAAAAAAGTAATAAGCAGTTTGACTGCTTAGAGTCTCCCAAAAGCGATTTGGATGCGGGGCGAGGTAATATTAAAGACAACGCATTAAAAGCAGTAGTCACGAGTAAGATTTTTAAATTAAGAGTTGAGCAAGCCAAAAAAGGTAAAGGGAGTTTTAGGCGAAATAACAAGCATAAGGGCAAAGAGCCCTATTCAAAAGCAGCGTAGAACGTAGAATTTGAATAGGGCTTTTTCATAGATTAATAACCTGTGATTTTCACTTTCTTTATCTAGTGTTCAATCTTGGGTGAGTAAATTGAGTATGCGGTGATTTGTCCGGCGACAATGGCTGAAAACATAAATAGTGCAGAAAGGCCAATGCTTGGAATAGGTAAAATGGACTGTTCAAATACTGATTGGCTGGCACTGATTAATACTCGGCTCCCTGGAACTAAAATGATAATCCCTTGCAGAATGTATATCGCACCAGTGAGTTCCATCTTTTTAGCAACCCATGTCCCATAAAGGGTGATTAACATCGTTGTGACCCACGTTCCAACGATCCAGCCACTATCAAAACCTAAATAGAATGGACCCCACATACCGAGTACGGCGACAGGAAGCCCAAGTAAAATATCTCTCGCTCTAGCGTTGAATATAATGCCAATTGAACCTGATAGAAGAAAGACGCCCATGATGTGCATCCAAGTCGGGACATCATTTAGATAGTTCAAGGTTTCACTTGTCCCCCATATGGCTTCGCCAATATTGAGTCCCATCACGATGCCAACAAATAGTTTTATTAACGTGAGCGCACTCTGCCCAAGAAGACTCGTTCCTGAAACAAGATCATTGAAGGCTAAACACTCCAAAGCGTTGGCAATGGATAACCCGGGAACAAATAATATGATGGCGGCAATGCATAGTGCCCAAACGGGGATAGGTAATCCGGTACTTGCAATAAAGGCAACCAAAACTCCAGTGATAAGCGCGGATATAAACTCCACAGCAATGCTGCGACGCCCTTTACAAACCAACTGACAAACCCAGACCATAAAGCCAAGAAAAACAGAAAATGCAATAGCTTCCATAGTGCTGCCAACAAGCATCAAGTAGGCAGGCGGAATACCCATATTAGCAAGCGCAACCACCCATTTAGGGTAGCCTGTTGGTTCGGGTACAGGCTCGCTACTCGGCTGGTTGATCCGAATAATGGTATTGGCCAACAAGCTCAGGTTGATTGATGCCGGTTTAAGGCGCTTCATAACGACCGCGTTATTGTCATCAGGAAATTGATAATTGATGGTTGTTGGTAAAGCTTGGATCATTACGTCGACATTATGCTTTCTAGCGTAATGCTGAGTGTATTTTTCAACTTTATAAGGAGCACAACCACTTCGGTGCAATGTGTCGCCAATTTCTACAATTTTTTTAATTCGGTATTCGGAAGGCATAGCGCTAGGATCAACAAGCTTAAGATGTGCATAAGGTATCAAAGCGCCTTATTTTTGACGAGAAATATAATCATACTTTGTTCACTAAATGGGTATTAATTTCTGAACTCTATTTTATGCTTATTGCCATTCATCATTTCGATTATTCGAACCCATTCCATTACATTAATAGTTTCACACGATGTCGATCTATGTCACATGTAACACTCTGTTACAAACTCTTACGGTTTAATTTTATTTGTTACTTTTTTGTGTGTTTTTTCTGCTGATGCTTTGGCTGCCTGTAATCTGGAGGTGTATTCGATTGCATTATGTTAGCAAACTGTTAACTCGCATTGGCGCTGCGAATGTGAACGAAATTTGTTGGTTTTATAGCCTTGCAATTGCATTTGAAAAAGAGACAATGAGCGCAAAATGAGTTTGCAAAAATGAAAGGATGCAATTCGTAGGTTGTTAAACGAGGCGTTAATTATGAAAATATTTGTTATTGCATTGGTATCTATACTTGCTGGTGTTGCATCAGCTGAACACTTTCACTCTTTCATTTTAGGTTTAGGTATTTCAACCTTAGCGGTTGGTAGCTGCTATTGGTTAGCATTCCGTACCACTCGCTTTCCAGAGCTTGTTTTATTGCTACTTTTCCTAGGTATGTTTGCAAAACTGATGATTACGGTTGTGGGGATTGCACTAAGCGTCTCTGCTGAATTGATTACCTCACCATTTATATTTGCGATGTCTTATTTGTTCTTCTCTATGGTAGCGACGTACTTCTGGTTTAGTTATCGTCAAAAAAGAACACCTCATTGGACAACATTAAACACACGTTTTGCGAATTAAAATGTAACAATTAGAATCATTAAATGAACAAATTTCTTGAATGACCGGTAGCTTGCTATCGGTCATTTTGCTTTAATGGTGGAAATATTTGATTTTTGGAGTGTTAATTGGCCTAACTTCGTCGATTAAACCGTCACAATGTAACTAAAATCAAATTATCGTAAGGATTGGTAAAGCCCTAATTTATCTTTCCTACTTTTATATATACTCAAGCAATATCTATCTCATTTGGCTAAGTTATGATTAATATGGATTTTCGTTTCTCGGGTGCTTTACTCTCTACTGCTCTTATCTCACCTCTTGCAGTCGCCGCACCAACCATAGTGCCTGATGCGCCAGTTTTAGGTGCTAATGGCTACGTTCTTATGGATTACCATACAGGCCGAGTATTGGTCGAAAAAGATGCGCACACTAAACTAAACCCAGCTAGCCTGACCAAATTGATGACAGCTTACGTAGCTGGGCAAGAGATACAATCAGGTAATATTGGTAAGCACGATAAAGTGGTTATTAGTAAGAATGCTTGGGCCAAAAAATTCCCAGACTCATCAAAGATGTTCATTGAAGTGGGTAAAACCGTTGATATGATGGATCTTTACCGTGGTTTGATTGTTCAATCTGGTAATGATGCGAGTGTTGCCATTGCGGAGCACGTTGCGGGTTCACAAGACTCTTTTGTTGCTTTGATGAACTCATGGGCTCAGCGATTAGAACTAAACAATACCGGGTTCACCAATCCCCATGGCTTAGATAGCGATGGACTTTACTCCACCCCTTATGACATTGCGACTTTAGGTCGTGCGATCATTCGTGACCTTCCAGAGATCTACCCACTATATAGTGAGCGTTCATTTAAATATAACGGCATTACTCAATATAACCGTAACGGCCTGCTTCGTGATAGAAGCATGAATGTTGATGGTATGAAAACGGGCTATACACGTGGAGCAGGCTATAGCTTAGCGAGTTCAGCAACGAGCGGTAACATGCGATTAATCTCAGTTGTTATGGGGTCAAATAGTGCCAAAAGCCGTGAAGCAGAAAGTAAACAGTTATTGAGCTATGGCTTCCGTTTCTTTGATACCGTTTCTCCTAACTCAGCGGGCGATGAGATAGCGATGCCAAGAGTGTGGATGGGCGAAAAAGATAACGTAGCAGTCGGTGTTGCTGAAGATATTTTCTTAACTCTGACTAAAAGTGATATCAGTAAGTTGACTGCGAGCATCGAGATAAACCAAGAGTTGACGGCACCGATTCGCAAGAATGATATTTTAGGCAGTGTTTCTTACCTTGTGGAAGGCGAGCAAGTTGCACAATCATCATTAGTCGCTCTTGATGATGTAGAGGAAGGTAGCTTTTTCAAGAAAGCAATGGATTGGTTTAAGCGTCTAATCGCGAGCTTTTTCTAACCAAACCTCTAGGTACTAGCTAAGTTACATCTCTAAATCCTTAGTAATTTAGAGCCAAAAGGTCACGTTGATTGTGACCTTTTTTGTGCGTGGAACAAAAACAGTGAAACTAAATATAGGTAAATTGGTGATTGTAAGTGCACTGCAAAACATTGGTCAAAACCTGACGATTGGCTGACATGTTATCAATGGATTAACGCAAAATTCATCCATATTTGGAATGCTAGAGAACGTTACCGTGCAGTTTACTCAACAAGATAGAGATGCCCTATACACCACTTGGATGTCACAAAAAGCCAAGATGAGACTGACCCAGATGGAAATGGCCAAAAAGATGGGGATGACGCAAACTGAGTTTTCAGAACTCCTTCGGGGCAATACAGAGCTTTCTATGGAATTTGTACATCAATTTTGCAGCAACCTCCATGTTGATGCGTACCACATCGTGCCATCGTTAAAACTCACCAATAAATCAGCACAACAGTTAGTTACGTTGAAAAGTACCATATCCTTTGATGGTGAAATCCAGCGAGTTTACGCTCAAGGAAATCAAGTTGTTGTTGAGTATGTCCACACTGTTGTCTAGTACCAATTGGTTTTAGTTATACTGTTCGAACTTATCCATACAACTGTTCAATAATTATTCTTTTATCTAGTTTTTATATGGTATACCATACCGTCACATTCTCAGGTGTGGTATCCATTATGAACAATACTTTTACAAAACTTCTCATCATAACTGTTACAGGCTTATTGTTAATTGGCTGTAGTACCATACCACGTGTTCACGCTACCAAATTTACCTCTTATGAAGATTTCTCAGCAGGGCCTGAAGGTGGTGTCGACCTTGTGTGGGCACGAATTGGCCTGCGTAATCAGGAAAGGCTGACAGCAAAACTCGATGAGTACGATTCTGTTGTTATAGACCAAGTATTTGTGGTTGCTGAAGAGGGGAGTATTGATGAGGAACAAATCGAAGAGCTTTCAAGTTATGTCATTGAACGCTTAAAGCAGAAGATAGAACCGTATAAAACTATCGTAGAAGAGCCGACGGGTAACACGTTGAGATTGAGTGTTGCACTTAGTAATGTTGAAACTCCAAATCCTATCTTGGCAGTAACAAGCAGTATCCTCCCATATGGGCTAGCTATTTCAACAATTTCAAAAATTACTACGGGTGAGCACACTAATGTAGGCAGTGCGACGATTGAGTTATTGGTCAGTGATGCACAGACAGGGAAGCCTCTTTTCGCAGCTATAGACCGAGAGGCTGGCAACAAAGACTTCTCTACTATGATTGACGCTCTTGATGATGCCAAAGACGCAATTAACTTTTGGGTTGAACGCTTAGGTGTTACTCTTCAAGGCCCTGACTACCCTGAGAAATAGAGACCAGAGCAGATCTATGCTTGAAAAAGAGAACCTAGTAAAATTAGCAAGAATGCCAATGCCGTTTGGTAAATATGCTGGCCGAGCGCTGATCGATCTCCCAGAAGAGTATTTGCTGTGGTTTGATAAAAAGGGTTTCCCCTCTGGTGAGTTAGGTGATCTATTGAAGCTTTGTTTAGCACTAAAAATTGAAGGATTGGACAGCGTTGTGAAACCGCTCAAGCGGATGTAATCCCTCGTAGCAGTGCTAGGACTAGAATAGAAGTATTATCTCACTGCCTTCTATGTTCATAACGTATTTTCACTGGACGTCGTAAACAAGAGCCCCCCCCCAAAAAAAAACATGCTAAAGAGTAGGTTACTATCGAACTCGAGCACTAATAAATCCCTATCACTTTAACGTTAGATACAAGCTATTCAGCTTGACCCATTAGCAACGCTGCTTTTAGCCTTTGTCATGCTCAAATGATCCTACAATACAGCTCAATTGCATGTGCCTTCTTATTGACAATGTTGAATGTAACTCATTGATTTCCACTATGTGGAAATCTAATCTCACAAAGTGGAATCGAGGTGGTGATCACAATTACAACATCTGTAAAACACTATATTAGCTTTACTGACAATTTGATTAGAAGAATAGTGATGAGCCAGAACCAGTCTGTCGTCAAAGCGATTAGTATTATTGATGCGGTTGCAATGGGAGATCGAAATCTAAAAGCAATTTCTGAAAGAGTGGATATACCGACGACTACCGTTCATAGAATGCTACAAACACTGATCTCTCAGCATCTCATTCGTGATGTAAAAGGTATTGGTTTTACGTTAGGTACGAAGCTCATCACTTTGGGCAACATAGCAACACAGTCAATGCCGTTGAAGCATATAGCAAGACCGTTTCTAGAAGAATTGAAAAACCTAACGAATGATACGGTTCATTTAGGTATTAAAGATGAAGACCAGATATTTTATCTAGACAAAATTCCTGGAAATAGAACCATTCAGTTACGCTCTAAAGTAGGCGATCGACTTCCAATCGCAGTAACGGGAATTGGTAAATCATTAATGATAGATATGCCTAAAACGGAATGCCATCGATTAATTAAAGAACAGGTACCAAATAAAATGGAAGAGATGATAAGTCGAATGGATTCTTATTCTCGTGGCGGTTATAGCTTCGATTTAGAAGACAACGAAGATTTCGTTCGCTGTGTTGCAGTACCTATTAGAAATAAGACCGGAAATATTATTGCGGCTATCTCAGTGACGAGCATTAAAGATTATATGGATGACAAGAGAATGAATGAACTTATCCCTATTATTCAAAGCTACAGTGACCGAATTTCAGAACAAATAAATTAATAATTAATTAATACTATTCGTGTTAATTACATAATGGGCCGTTTAATTAGTTTCAATGATATTTGATATCATAAACTAATTAAGCACCTCAATATAAATATCTCATGAAGCCAAAGAAGCTTCTCCCTACCATAATAAGGTTATGATAATGAATAAACTCTTTAAAAATGTATTGATGTCTGCTGTTATCGCGAGCGCATCAATTGCTACTACTGTAGGCGCTACTTCAACGTATCCTGATTCACCGGTAAAAGTAATCGTTCCATATTCTGCTGGTGGAGGTTCAGATAGTGTAAGCCGTGCTCTTGTAGAAGCGCTTAAAGATAAGTTTCCAGAAGGTATCGCTGCGGAAAACCGCACAGGTGGCGCTGGCGCTATTGGTATGTCTTATGCTCAAAATAGTAAACCTGATGGCCGTACGATCGGTATGGTTGCGCCTGAACTTGTGATGCTTCCGCACCAAGGTTATGGGTCTAACCTTGACTATGCGAAGTTAACTCCTCTTGCAATTGTAAACTCTGGCTACGCAGCAATCACGGTACCTGCTGATTCGCCGTATGAAACGCTAGAAGACCTTATCAAAGACTCGAAGGATAACAATCTACTGTTTGGGAATTCTGGTGCAGGTAGTATTTGGCACCTTGCTGGTGCAGGCTTAGAAGTAAAAGCTGAGACACAGTTTACACATATCCCTTATCAAGGCTCTTCTGCAGCAATCACAGCTTTATTAGGTAAGCACTTAGACGCGGTTTCAGTATCTTACGCTGAAGTTGCATCGCAAGTAGAAGCAGGCGCATTACGTACACTCGCTGTTCTGGCACCTAATCGTTTAAAAGACGCACCTAATGTTCCTACTGCACAAGAACTGGGTTACGACGTAGAGATCGGCACGTGGCGTGGTTTCATGGTTCCTAAAGGTACACCACAATCAACGGTTGATTTCCTAACGGATGCAATTTTAGAAGCTGTTGAAACAGACACGTTCAAAACATTTATGGCAAACACAAACAATGATATCGAAATCATTAAATCTGACGAATTTGCGAAAAAATTAGAGCGTGAAGATATTTTCTTCAAAGAGCTTATTACTAAACTAGAGCTTAACTAAGCAATACCTGTGAAGCTTATTCTTTAACGAATAAGCTTCACAAATGTAGGGGCGATAATTATGCGTAAAGCTCATTTAATTTCAGCTGTAATTTTTATTTTTTTCTCTCTTGTGGCTTTATATCTATCGAACGAATTGCCAGATTCTCGTAGAGGTGTTCCTGGCCCAGCAGTATGGCCCATGATTATTTCTTGTGCCGTATTAATATCAGGTTGTATTTTCTTTATTAAAACGTTTAGAAAAACAGATAGCGAAGCATTAGAACTTATTAATAGCGATAATATAAGAGTGTATATAACAATGGGTGTTCTCGTTGGTTATTTGATTCTTATGAATGTGATTGGCTTTGTAGTGACATCATTAGTGTTAATGTTTGGACTATTTACTTGGTTTAGTGATATTCCAGTAATGAAACGAATGTTATTTTCAATCGCCATTGTTGGCATGGTGTATGGCGTATTTAATTACGCACTTAATGTCCCATTCCGGTTTGGAATCTTGTTTTAAGGAATATATAACGTGTTAATTGAAGCATTAGACTTGGTGTTACAGCCAAATGTCATTTTATATCTTCTAGTGGGTGTAGCAGGTGGCATGTGTATTGGTTGCTTACCGGGATTAACAACCACGATGGGTGTCGCACTAGTACTGCCGTTAACGTTTGGAATGGACGCTGTTCCAAGTATTCTTTTGCTGATTGGTGTGTACGTTGGTGCGGTTTATGGTGGTTCATTATCGGCAATACTGCTGAATACCCCAGGAACACCAGCGTCAGCGGCGACCGCTCTTGATGGCTATAAAATGGCATCACGGGGCGAAGCTGGACGAGCGCTTGGGATTTCCACGATCAGTTCGTTCATTGGTGGGTTAATTAGCTGTATTTTCCTAATTTTGATCGCACCAGTATTAGCTGACTTTGCTCTTAAGTTCAGCGCGCCAGAGTTTTTTATGCTGGCTGTATTTGGCCTGTGCATTATTTCATCAATATCGGGTAAGTCCATATTCTTGGGATTGATCAGTGGTTTCATCGGTATGTTCATCGCCACGATCGGTCTTGATGATATTACGGGAAATATGCGTTTTACGTTTGACAATATTAACTTGTATTCAGGCATCAATTTCATACCCGTAATGATTGGGCTGTTTGCAATGTCTCAGGCGTTTATTGGCGTCGAACAAATTAGTGTTAAAAGTAAAGCGACAGGAAAAATTAAACGTGTGATTCCAAAAGGATCAGATTGGAAGGTCATTTTTAAAAATGGTGTTCCGTTTGGTAGCTTGGGTGCGTTTATCGGAACCATTCCTGGTGTTGGTGCTGACATTGCTTCATTCATTGCCTATGGACAAGCAAAGAGTATTTCTAAAAAACCTGAAGAATTTGGAAAAGGATCACCAGAAGGTGTTTCAGCTCCGGAAGCGGCAAACAATGGCGTAACAGGGGGAGCGTTAATCCCGATGCTATGTCTAGGGGTACCTGGTGATGCAGTTGCGGCAATTATGATTGGTTCTTTAACGGTTCAAGGTATTCAGCCTGGCCCGTTACTATTCCAAAACGATGCATCAACGGTCTACGCCATCTTTATTGGTTTATTGATCGCTAACGTGTTCATGCTAATTCTAGGTTTGAGCTCAGTTCGAATTTTCACAAAGGTTCTGTCTGTCCCTAAACCGGTGTTAGTACCCACCATAATGCTACTGTGTTTTGTGGGTAGTTACGCCTTAAACAACAATATGTTTGATGTTGCTGTGATGCTGTTTTTCGGTGTAGTGGGGTACTTTTTCCAAAAACTCGATATATCCGCTTCTCCTCTCATTTTAGGTTTGATCTTAGGCCCAATGGCCGAAAGTAACTTCAGACGAGCTCTGCTGATGTCTCGAGGCGACTACTCAACATTCTTATCTACCGGAATCTGTTGGGCTTTCTTTACTCTTATTATCATTTCACTGCTATTCCCAATAATCAAAAACAGAATGTTGAAGAAGCAGAATAACAACGTAAATACACATGGCTTTGAGAGAAATTAATGAAAATTATAGACGTAATTCCACACGCAATTTCAGTTCCATTAGACGATCCATTTTATTTTTCTCAAGGATGGGCTAAAAATCGAAGTGCGGTTATTGTTGAAATTATCACAGACGAAGGTGTGGTTGGCTTCGGTGAATCACTTTGTCATGGGCTTCAAAGCCCAATGATCGCCGCTTCAATCATTGAACATAGCTATAAGCCTTTGTTGATTGGGCGCGACCCTTTTGATGTCGAATGCTTGTGGGAAGAAATGTATAACCTTTGTCGACCATTTGGACAAAGTGGTGCAACGGTCAATGCCGTGAGCGGTGTCGATATTGCACTTTGGGATATTATCGGTAAGTCCCTTAATAAACCGATTCATAAGCTACTAGGCGGCGCATTTAGAAGCGAAGTGACGCCTTACGCAACGGGATTCTATCGTGTTGCAGATGGTAATTACCCACAAGATTCACAAGAAGAAGCAAAGCAGCATATTAAGAATGGCTTTAAAGCATTTAAATTAAAAATTGGCTTTGGAATCGAAGAAGATATCGAGCTGATTAAAGCCGTACGTGAAACAGCAGGTGACGACATAAAAATCATGGCTGACGCCAATGGTGCTTATAACGTAGCTCAGGCGCGTAAGCTTATTAATGAAACTGAAAAGTACAATTTACACTTCCTTGAAGAGTTGTTGGCTCCTGAAGATATCGACGGTTACAGCGAAATAAAATCAAACTCACCAACGGCTATTGCGGCAGGCGAACAAGTGTTTGGCAAGATGGGCTATCGCCCTTGGTTTGAAAAGCGTTCGCTAGACATCATCCAGCCTGATTTATGTTCAAGCGGTGGTTTTACCGAATGTAAAAAAATCGCGGCGATGGCACAAGCGAGCCACACAACACTGATCCCTCATGTGTGGGGCTCAGGTATCGGTATTGCTGCGTCACTACAATTTATCGCGTCCATTCCGTGTAACCCATTATCTCTGAATCCGACTGAGCCCATGCTTGAGTTTGATCAGTCGTCTCACCCGTTTAGAAAGGATCTCATTTGCGATGGTATTCATTACGCAGATGGAAAGGTAACAATCCCAACGAAACCAGGTATTGGTGTGGATGTCGATATAGACATCATCAAGCAATACAAAATTAATTGATTAGTGAGTTCTAACAATATGTTATCTAAAAATGATATTGAGTTTCTTATTGTAGATTGGGGCACGACTAACTTTCGAGCGTTTGCAATTAATCATGAAAATAAAGTTCATGCGCATATCGAATTACCAATGGGCTTGAAACAAGTCACCGACAATGAATTTGCAAGTGCTCTAGAGCAAGAGCTGAAAGCTTGGATTTCAGATTATCAAGAACTGCCCATTTATATGGCGGGGATGGTGGGCAGCGCTAACGGATGGGTAAATGTGCCCTATGTCAGCACCCCTACGAGTGTAAGCAAACTGGCGGATAAAACGTACCGGTTTACCCTGCCTTGGGGCGCAATGGCCTATATTGTTCCCGGCATTAGCCATCAGACCGGCCATGGTGAATTTGACGTTATGCGAGGGGAGGAAGTTCAAGTCTTCGGCCTTATTAACAAGCTAAACAGTGGCTCCTTTACCGCGGTTTTGCCCGGTACTCATAGCAAACACGTTATCGTTCAAAATGATGAACTTGTGCTGTTTGATTCCTTTATGACGGGGGAACTGTTCTCGGTGATCAGAGAGCACACCATCATTGGTCGAGATCTTCCAGAACAAAAACAATCGCATACTGCATTCGTTAAAGGCGTGTTGTCTGGACAAAATGGCGGCGCGACGAGTCAAATTTTTAAAGCAAGAACTGGAAAAATATTCACTCAAATAGAAGAAACAGAAGTGGATGATTTTCTGTCGGGAATACTCATTGGAAGCGAATTGAAAGAGCTTGCCAGTGAATCAACCTACTTGGTAGGGAATGGAAAACTATGTAACCGCTATCAAATAGCGTGTGAAACCACACATAAAGTGAGTGAGTTCTTTAACGGCGATGAGTGCTTTATTGATGGCATGCTACTAATAAAACAGGAAATTGGAAATGACACAGCGATTTAATCCAAAAACAGATGTTCCTCTTATTGCTATTTTACGAGGTATAGAACCTAAAGACGCGCTTCGTGTCGGTCACATCCTGATTGATAGCGGCTTTAAAGCCATTGAAGTGCCATTAAATTCACCTGATGCGTTAAAAAGCATTGAGCTAATGGTGAAAGAGTTTGGCAACCAGTATTTGATTGGAGCAGGGACAGTAACGACGCCTGAACTTGCCATGCAAGTCATCGCGACGGGAGCCAAGCTTATTGTTACACCAAACTACAACGAAGAAGTTATTAAATTGGGTATCGAAGCGGATTGTCAGGTCTATCCTGGTGTGGTTACTCCAACGGAGGCATTTAATGCGTTAGAGGCCGGAGCGAGTGGCATTAAGCTATTCCCCGTCACAGTGCTTGGTACCAGTGGGGTCAAAGCGTTAAAGTCTGTTTTACCCAAAGAGACACTCTGTTTTGCTGTTGGTGGTATTAACCCTGAGGTTAATAGCATGAAACCATACCTAGATATTGGCGTTGATGGCTTTGGACTAGGAGCTTCCCTGTATTCGCCAGACCTTTCAGATGACGAAATCAGACAAAACGCTCAGATGTTTATCAAATCTTATAACGAAGCAAACTCAAAAGAAGGGTAATTATGGCTACTTATTTAATCACGGGTGCAAGCACAGGAATTGGTGCAGAAACAGCGAAGCTACTTGCTGAAAACAATGATTTAATTCTTACTTATTGCCACTCTTCTGATGAGGCTTTCACTTTACAATCGGTTTTATTGCAAGAGTATCAAGCTAACAGTGTTCACTTTATCAAGGCGAATTTAAGCACGGAAGAGGGGTGTATTGAACTCTTTGAACAAGTGACAGGCATGACGGATAAACTTGATGCCTTGATCAATAATGCAGGTGGCATGGTCACTAGAGAAAGTATTGATAACTTTAGTTGGCAAACGATGGAGTCAATTTTTAACTTGAACACGTTTAGCCTATTTAAAGTGACCTCTCTGGCTCTTCCGTTATTAAAGAGATCGGATGCCCCTAGTATCGTCAATTTAACCTCGATAGCATCAAGACTCGGTGGCCCTAGTACAACGTTATACGCAGCGGCTAAAGGAGCGGTAGATACCTTTACAAGAGGCGCAGCTAAAGAGCTTGCACCAGAGGTCAGGGTTAATTCTGTCTCACCTGGAATCATTGAGACTCCGTTCCATGAAAAGATGAGCACCAAACAGCAGGTTTTAGAGTGGCGTGAGAATAACCCATTAAAACGAAACGGGACTGCTTACGATGTTGCTTCTGCAATCAAGTTTTGTATAGAGAACACGTTTGTAAACGGTGAGTCTATTGATGTGAATGGAGGACTTCACACACGATAATCAGGAGTATTGCGATTTCATTAAATCACTAGAGCTAGAGTTAGAACCTCTAGCTCATTCGAGTCTTAAGATGAGTTACTGAGGTATTTTGATGTGTCACATGCACGTAGAGGCTGGTGTCACAATGCTTCTCGTTCTTTTTGGTTACCAATTTGTTCGTTTTATTATTTATATTCCCGCTGATTTACCGTGGCTAATCATAACCATTAAGGTTTGTTTACATTTCCATTCAATCTTGTTGTGTTCATTTTTCTCTGTCTTGATATGATAACCATGTATTAGATTCATACAGGTTATTAATTTTTGCTCAAACGTAGTTATCAACTATTCATTATGTTCTATCTATCACTATGCGCACAGCTAGTGACTGCGGGAGTGTACACTGAAGATAAAAACGTTAATCTGAATTTTAACGATAGCCAAGTGACGGCTAATGAGCTGCATAATGCTCAAAGTCGAGACTTCTTCTCCGAGCGCCTTACTTCTGAGCCTTTAACGATTGAGGTTGAAGATTCCCAAGATGACGGTTTTACGCTTTTTGATACCGACATCCCGCATTTTTTATCTGCGACACGTCGTATTGTCAGTGACGACAATTGTGTAGGGCATGATATAAAGCCAGAATACTTCCTTTTAGTTGCTTTTTTGCCTCCGGCTCTTTTAGATATCGCTAAGGCAAGCACCGTCATTCCTAAACCATCTTTTCACTGGACCAGTCGTGTAACTTCGAGTTCACGCTTATCTGGTTGGAAAGAGAGTAATCTTATTTACTCTCAGCAACATTCCCGACTCTCATAACTCTTTTTCTCTAAATTTTTAGGTAACGAGTACATATTATTCGATGTGCTTTCGCCTATTTCGTTATTGTTTTATCTCTGTATATCCCATGCTTTAGTTTGCTCATTTAGCTTTTAATGGCCTTATACATTGCTAAAACTCTATCAATAAATCTATTGAGAGATAGAGTTGTATATGAAAAAAACAAGTAATCCCCAAATTATTAATCGCTATTCTGGTTGGAAATATGTCGTTTTAGCCGTCAGCATAATCGTGATGACCCTCAGTGCTCTACCGTCATGGTATGGCGAAAACGCAGCGCTTCATGTAAGCAGCAGAAACCTGCAAGATTTTGATGCCACCGTAATTGCCAACAAGCTGAATAATGCTGATATCGACATTCTAAATATCGATCAACAGGGCGATCGCATGATCGTTGTTCTAAAAAATAAAGAGCAGCAGAGTCGAGCTAGAGATCAGGTCAACAACCTTGTAGGAGAGGATGCTACCGTTGCGCTAGCTATGGAGCCAGCAGCACCATCTTGGATGACAGAGCTAGGATTTGAACCTATTCAATTAGGGTTAGATCTTCGTGGTGGTGTTCAGTTTCTTCTTGAAGTTGATATGGAGCCCGTCTATCAAGCTCATCGACAAACCTTAATCGATGATGTTCGAGCTGAAGTTCGTTCTAGTCGCGGTCGCCAGCACAATGACCAAGTTGTCTTAACATTACGCAGTGACCAAGATGTACAAACGGTGCGACAGCTCATTAATAGTAGCTACCCTAGTTGGAGTATTAACCGCTCAGAAAGAACAATAACGGTAACTCAATCCAACGATGAAAGGGCGACGCTTCGCAATTTAACGGTGCAGCAAAACTTACAAATCATGCGTAGCCGAATTGAACAACTTGGTATTACCGAAGCATTAGTCCAGCGGCAAGGTGAAAACCGAATTCGTATTGAGCTTCCCGGCGTGCAAGACCCCGCAGCAGCGAAGGATGTTATTGGAGCAACAGCCTCATTAGCCTTCCACTCTGTACCCAATACCCCAACTTCAAACGTTTTACGACTGTTAGATAATGATGGCAATCAGGTGTTAGTTGGCCGCCGTGCCATCTTAGGTGGTGAACATATTATTGACGCTCGTGCAGGCGTTGGCGAGATGGGAGCCGCTGAAGTTAATATCTCACTGGATTCCGCTGGCGGTAGGAAAATGTCTCAATTCTCACGTGCCAATATAGGCAACCCAATGGCGACGGTGTACAGCGAATACAGCCGAAACGCGAGCGGACAAAGCCAGCAAGTTAGCAATGTTATAAGCGTAGCGACCATTCAATCTCAGCTTGGAAATCGATTTAGGATTACAGGCGCAGGGAACATGCAAGATGCACAAGAGCTTGCTTTGTTGCTTCGAGCTGGCTCGTTGACTGCACCTGTCACTATCATTGAAGAACGTACTATTGGTCCGACATTAGGGGCGGAAAACGTAAAAAATGGGTTTTCAGCGCTTGCTTTGGGACTAGGTTTAACACTGACGTTTATTGCGCTTTGGTATCGTAAATTAGGTTGGGTGGCGAATACTGCTCTAGTCACAAACCTAGTTATTCTAGTGGGGCTCATTGCGCTACTTCCTGGGGCAGTGTTGACTCTCCCCGGTATTGCGGGGCTTGTATTAACGGTCGGTATGGCGGTTGATACCAATGTTCTTATTTTCGAACGAATTAAAGACAAAATGAGAGAGGGACGCAATTTTGCTCAATCCATTGATCGAGGATTTGATTCTGCGTTTGCCTCTATTCTAGATGCGAACTTAACCACAATGATTGTTGCCCTTGCTCTTTATTCGATAGGTAATGGACCGATTCAAGGTTTTGCTCTCACATTAGGCTTAGGACTACTGACCAGTATGTTCACCGGAATTTTCGCTTCTAGAGCGTTGATTAATTTAATTTGGGGACGCGATAAGCGTCGCAATGTAAGGGTATAGCCATGAACCATTCTCATACATTACTTACGCGTATTCGAGTTTACATGTCAGCAATTTCAATATTGTTGTTCAGTATTTCTGTTCTATTTATTGGGTTTAAAGGTTTTAACTGGGGATTAGATTTTACCGGCGGAGTTGTTGCCGAGGTTGTTGTAGATAAAGAACTATCAGCATCAACGATCAATGAGCATTTAAATGAAGCGCTAGATCAAGATGTTCAGTTAGTGAGCGCAGGTGAAGAGGGTCGATGGAGTGTTCGTTACACTCAGATTGAAGAGAACACAGCGCCAATTCAAACCGTTTTTGGTTCTATTAGTGATAGCGTTCAAGTACTAAATAGCAGTGTTGTTGGCCCTCAAGTAGGACAAGATATGGTTGAGCAGGGTGGGCTGGCCATCATTGCTTGTTTCGTTCTGACCATGCTGTATTTAAGTTATCGATTTGAATGGCGCTTAGCGCTTGGTGCTCTGGCGGCCCTGATCTATGACGTTATTATCGTATTGGGCTTATTTGCTATGCTTCAGTTAGAGTTCAATTTAACTGTTCTAGCAGCCGTACTAGCGGTTTTAGGTTACTCATTAAATGACTCTATTATTATTGCGGATAGAGCAAGAGAGTTACTGAGAGGTAATCCAAACGGGCAGACAAGCCATCTTATAAATGATGCGGTGAAAGCAACCCTATCACGTACTTTAGTCACGTCTGGCACTACTTTTGTCACGGTCTCTTGCTTGTGGTTATTGGGCGGAGCTTCATTAGAAGGATTTGCAATAGCGCTTTGTATCGGCATTGTAAGTGGTACTTGGTCGTCCATTTCAATTGGCGTGACCTTACCTCAACTCTTAAAGCTTAGTCCGTCACATTATCAGCCCAAAGTACCAACTGAAGAGGATGAGCGTCCATGAGTACATTTTTTAAAAATGAATTTGTGTTGTTTTTAGGTTTAATCACCGTCGTTGTTTTTAAGCTCGGTGGAAATGACATATTGGCGTCGGATATCGGCTCACCGCTTGGGATTCTAGCAACCATTGCGATTTTTATTGTAGTGATGAGCGCTATATTCTCGGTGGTTAGGCATTCAGATGCGTTGGCTATAAAGCTTGGTGATCCTTATGGCACGTTGATTCTTACTTTAGCGGTGATCTCGTTAGAAGTCGTAATGATCTCCTCTGTCATGATCACAGGGGAGTCCAATCCAGTACTGGCCAGAGATACGATGTTTGCAGTCGTGATGACGGTGTTTAACGGCTTGGTTGGTATAACGTTACTCATTGGCGGTATGAAGTACCACACGCAAAAATACAATGTTGATGGCCTGCAGTCCTATTTGGTAGCGATCATTCCGCTGTCATTGTTGTGTTTGGTGTTACCGAGTTTCACTAGTTCAAATGATGTGGGGGCGATGTCAGCTTCATTAACTTGGACGCTAGTGTTGGCATCGATTGGTCTGTATTCAGTCTTTTTGTTTATTCAAACCAAAAGTCATACTCACTTTTTCATGGATGAAGATCACCACGATGAACATGAATTTCATGGTCCGTTAGGCAGTAACCTGTATCACTCATTAATGTTGATCGGCTATTTACTCGTGGTCATATTGCTAGCGAAAAGCCTCGCAATTCCTATCAACAGTACTATCTCTATGTGGGGCGCACCGCCAGCGTTAGGAGGCTTAATTGTTGCTTGTTTAATTCTTGCACCAGAAGCAGTAGGTGCAGCAAAAGCCGCGTTAAACAATCAGTTACAGCGAGCGATGAACCTCTTTTTTGGTTCTGTTTTAGCGACCATCGCACTGACGGTTCCTGCGGTTCTGATGATCTCTCATATGATCAATGAACCTGTTCATCTAGGGCTAGAGCCACCAGAGATGATATTGCTGGGTATGACACTGTTAATGGCGGGCGTTAGCTTTAATCGAGGTAGCACGAATTCATTAAATGGTGCGACACATCTCATTCTATTCATTGCCTACGTCATCTTGATGTTTGATTAATTTGATTACCTGATCCATGTACGGAGGAGAAATCCTCTGTGCAGACCATTTTTCTAATAAGGATCCATTTACAATGCAAGAAATGTTAGTCGCCATTTGGCATCAAGATTTTGATACGCTTCAACAAATCAGTACGTTGAAATGGTTTTTACTCGTATTGGCTTTGATTCTATTTATTGAGTCGGGTTTTGTATTTTTGCCATTTCCCGGTGATAGCTTAGTGCTGTTTGTTGGTGGGATGATTGGTTTAAGTGTGTTTGGTTTTTACCCTGCATTAGCTCTATTATGCCTAGCAGCGTCGCTTGGAAGTATGTGTGCTTACCTTCAAGGCCGATTTTTGCACAAGACCAAGTTTGTTGGGTTTCTAGAGCGTATATTACCCGAAGATTCATTACCCAAAGCGAAGTCATTGCTTGACGATTATGGCTTTTTATCGCTGTTTATTTCTCGATTCATTCCCTTTGTACGCGTATTGACTCCTATGTTGATGGGCGTGTCTAAGCTGAGTGCGTGGCGTACATTAGTGATCAGTATATCCAGCTCAATGATCTGGTGTTTGGTGTTATTAGTGATAGGCAAAATGGTGATGGTCAACCCATTGATGAGTGAGTATCAGGCGTTGCTTACCAAGAGTACGTTAGCCATGAGTTTGATACTGATGATCATTGCGGTCGTTGGGATCATTTATAGGGTGATAAAGTCGCGACAAGAAAGCGTGAGCTGAATATGTTTGATGTAGCATGGCTAGAGAGCATTACTAACCATGCTAGTTCGAAGTGATGATTAAATCGCAAGACCACTTTTAAGCAGCATATTCTTGATTGCTTTGATATTCATTGGCTTATCAATACATGCATTGTTTAATTGCGCTTTGGGTTTCGGTTTGGGCAAGGCGTTAGGCTTGGATTTTTTCTTAGTAAAATTGACCTCGAAGTTAGTGTCTAGCTGCTTCTTTTTTAACCTTATCACGTCTGCTGTCGTCATAAAGCCGCCATCACTTTCTGCAAAGTTTAAGATTGGTTCGACTTTATGAACTCGATTAAGTGAGAGTGCTTGGCAACACACCCAGTGGATTTCTATGTGGTCGAAATTCTTAATAAATGTACGGAAAACATCATCTAATTCGCTAAAAATATCACTCAGTGTTCTATGGCTGTGACCTGTAGGGCAACTAATCAGTGCGGAGGCATCTCTATCATTGTTCTTATCTCGATAGAGAATAATGGTGTCGCCTTTATTGATGTGCCCTGGCTTGTACTCTTCCGCAACTAAATCTTGAGAATCAGGCGCTTTTCTTGTTGTTACATTGGCAAATTCTGCAGGCTCATTCTTTGGGCGAATCGATTTATAATAAAGTGGTGTAGGCTCTGCCGCACTCGCAGAGTTTTTCTTTTTTCGATACCACTCGAACGCATTTAAATCTGCTTTTCTTTCAGCTGGCGTTATTGGTGACCACGTATAGTTAGGTACCAAGGCGTATTCAGGGCGAATAACCTCAGGTGGTTTTTTCCAATCTCCAGCCAAAATATACCTTGCATCACACGAGAGTAATGTCTTACCAAAACCGATAGGCCTAACAAAAGTACAGTTTTTAGGTACTTTTACGTAGCCATCGTTGGGCTGCCAAGCGCCATGGCCGTTTATATAAAGTCGTAGAGTCAATGTTCATCCTTAATCATTGTTTATACGAGTGTTATCGATTACTTACTGATTATTTAGTAGTGAAAGCGTAGCGCCAGATTAATCATTTTGATAATAAAACTGGCAAACTTTGCGAGTGAAAGATGGGTAATGAGAGGTGAAGCGGATCTAAATAGGCTTTTTTAACTGTGCCATGATTTTTTCACGCATCATTGTATGCTGATTATCATGAAGGTTTCGTTTGTGATAGATCATACTAAAAGGCGTCATGTTTAATGCCATTGGCGGAGTCAGCAGCTGTAAGCCCAGCTTTTTAGCGAGGATACTCGATGCTCGTTCCGTGGTGATCGCCAGCCCGTCAGAGTTAGAGGCCATAATCAGTTGGCTCATTGGTGAACTAGCAGAGTATAAAACTTGTCTCGGCTGAGGGTTGTCTGCCAATAAAGTGAAGATATCGACGCCCAGTCTTTTTGCGATGACCGTTACGTGCTTTTCTTGGTAGTACTGCTGTTCAGTAATACTTCCCTGAATTCTAGGATGATCGCTTGCAGCAACGATCACTACTCGATCATCAATGGGTTCAGAAATAAACGCGGGATCGTTGATAGGGCAGAGATCAATGGCTAACTCTGCTTTTTGACTTCTGAGATCATCAAAAATTTGAGTTTGAGATACCGGGCACTCGATTAACTGTATATCAGGGATATCAAGTAGCGTGTACACGTAGTGTTCTTGAGAATAGATAGTGAATGTTTCGGGCTGATAAAATGCATCGTCTATAGAATCAAAAGGCTCGCTTAAGCGATGAGCTAATTGTGTTGCGTAACTGGTTGGCTGAACGCCTCTACCTTGGCGGACAAAGAGCGCCTTATCTAACTGCTGCTCTAAGCGCTTAATAGACTGTGAAATAGCCGGTTGTGATACATCAAGCTCAGCCGCCGCTTTGGTGTAGCTACAGGTTCGGAACACGACTAAGAAAGGTTTGATTAAGTTGTAATCCATTGTTGCCCAATAAATAGAGACCGTAATTAGATACTACACGTAATTGATTCAATTACTCAATTGGATGATAAACGGTTTGCTAGCCACGCTGAAGACAAAGCCAGTAACTGTGTTACTGGCTTTATTCATAAGGCGTTAATGTACTGAAGCTCGATACACTACTTTAAACGCTTAGGCATTGGATGACAGGTTTCAAGTGTTCCGTGGTAATGACAGAACTCACCTGATTCATTAATCCAGGAAGCGCTGTAATCGGTTATTGAAGCTAGCTTCAAATCATCAAATGAGTAATTGTACACATTCATCTCTGGCGCTGAGTTCAAAGCTAGAAGGAAAGCATCCGCGTTAACTTCTGGGATATGAATGATACCGTCAGCATCACAAGCTAGAGCCGTCATTGACATACTTACTAATAAAACCATAAGAAAACGTTTCATACTCTCCTCCTAGGGTGAGACCTTGAATAAGTTAGCGAGTGACTAGAATAGGCTCGTTAGTTGGCTTGTCGAGAGAGCCGAAGAACGTTGGTACCGTCGCTGCATCACCATCAACCGTAATCAAACCTGCTTGAGCAGATTCTACGAAATCAACTTGACCAAGAAGAACTCCAATGAACAGTTCACGAGAGATATTCACCGTTGCTTTAGCATCACCAGAGAAGTCTTCATGGAACTGAGCAACACCGCGACGCACTTCTAGAGCATGCTGTGTCTCACCAAAGTTGAACGCAATCGTGTAGTGATCGCTTGCCGTACGTTCAGCACTCAGGTTGAAGCGCATCGCACCAACAAGCTGGCCTTCACTGTAGGTTTCGAATAGGTCAGGAGCAGACATTGGGAACTTCAATGAGCGATCAATGGTGCCATCAAGCTCAACAGCTGCAGTCAGGTACCAGTTACGCCAGTTATTATTTGTTTCAGCATAAGCAAGCTCACGCATCATTTCTGCTTTGAAGTCTCGAGGGCCCATATCTTCTGTGTCTACGCGGATAGCATGAGTCGCTAGTTCAGCTGCCCACTGGTAATCACCAGACTTCGCTGCATCCATTGCGAATTCCATCATATTATCAACGCCGCCGACCATCTCTACATAACGTATAGACGCTTCTGAAGAGTGGATAGGGTTAAGCGTTGTTGGGTCACCATCAAACCAACCAAGCTCACCTGTAAATACTTGTTTAGCAGCGTGTCGGATTGAGCCATAGAAGTCACCAAGGAACGGGTGTCCTTCTAAGTGAGCAGGTAGCGTGATATCGCGAATGAGATCTTCACCGGTAGAGCCGTTGTTGATTGCCTTGATAGATTGGTCGTAGGTGAATTGAATCGCATCACGGTAAGCCGTTAGGGTATCTTCTACGTGTGCAGCACCGTTAATCGGGCGGTTGTGAGCACCTAGGTAGATATCAGCGTCAAAGCCGCGTAGAACGTCGATACCAGGGTACCAGTTTTGTGGGTCACGGTAGCGAGTACCACGGATGGTGTGCAGGTTAGGGAAAGACTCACCTTGCACCACTTCAGCACCCCATAAAATGTTCTCTTCTGGGAAATAAGCAACAATCTCATCCGCTGATTCTGAAGGGATGTGAGCGACGTGCATTTTCACACCAGAGATTTCAATATCGAGTGTACCCCAGTGACCTTCCACTTCTGTGTTTGGGCGGATAAGAGTAAGCTCTTTAACCAAGAAGTCAGGCCCTAAACCACCATTAATACGACCTGTCTCTTCTGCTTGAATAAGAGTACCAAGAGAGTAGTCAACACGGAAACCGATGGCTGGACCAAGGCCGCCCATGGTGTTGTTGATGACGTTCTTCATGAAAGTATCATGAACGATGATCTTCACATCATCTGAGATGTTATCTAAACCGCGTACACCACCGAAGTGATCCATATGCCAGTGTGAGTAAACAATGCCCGTTACTGGCTTATCAATACCAGTCTCTGCGCGGAAGACTGCGATAGCATCACGCATTTTGTCGGCTGACTCCATTGGATCAAGAACGATAATGCCGTCGTCACCTTCGACAATAACTGGTGTCGTTAGACCGTAGCCCCACAGTTGGTACATGTTGTCACCAATGGTGTAGATACCTTTTTCAAATTTCTCTGAGTGAGCATTAAGATCTGGGTGAATAAAGTTCGAGCCTAGTGCGACTACTGCATCGTTACCGCCCGTCGCTTTGAAAGAGATACGACCATCGTTTTCACCGTGCCAAAAGTGGTCTGCTTTACTGTCTTCACCTAGATAGTAAGAGTGAGAAAGATGAGGGATGGTAATTTCAGCGTTAGCGAAACGATCGACTTGGCTGTTATCAAGTGCAGATGTAGACGTTGATGCAAAAGCAATAGGAGCCAGTAGTGTAGAAGCAATGACCGTACTAATAAGTGATACTTTCATAATGACCTCAGTCAGTAATAATGTAGATAAGAGCTAAATCCTTCAAACTATTTATATGCGCTAATTCCATTAACGCGATGAGGTCATTATTCGTATCTTTGTATGCTTAATAAACAGGGTGGAGCTTTCATCTTTTATAAGCACTGCTTATGTTTTAGATGTGTGCCGATGGAGTAAAAAAACAAAAAGGTGTTTGAATTAGTCAGAGCTGATACTGTGATAGTCAGACAATCCCAGTATTTATTAATACCTCAATGACCGAAAAAACAGTTCGTATACCATTACCTTCTCTAATTCATCGAATAGGAGGAGAGAACGTTAAATACGCAAAAAGCATCGCCTTAAAATTCGAATGTGAATTAAAGCGGGTTCGTCGATCCCGAAATTGGAGTGTGACTGGTCTACCGTCTTCGCTGGAACGGTTTTGTCAGATGCTAAAGAACAATGATAGTGAGTCTTTTCTATACCTAACTAAGAAGGTGGAAGAGACATTGCCGAATTTAATCGTGGTAGAAGAAACATTAGAGGCGAAATTACTCAGGTTAATTACGGAAAGTCCGAACGTCACTTTGTCTGAGTTAATGCAACAAACCAATTGCTCCATATCACAAGCAAGACGAGCAAGATTTTCGGCTGACATACTCTAATTGCATCAATACTGATAGATTCATCAGTGACAGTTGTCACTATTTTTCATTTCATTCCGCCAGATTCAAAGATCAAAATCACACATTGATTTTCTTGCCTATGCAAATTTAAATCAGTTAACTATTATTCATCGAAACGTATCGATGGTAATTTTTGTTTCGATATCGATACGTTTCGATGAGAGGCTTGAACAAGAAAAATTGATTCAAGTTATCACTCATTTTAATTTTGATGTTACCGACTGTTAAGGTCCAATAATGAAAAAAAGTACGCTCATAAACGCCGATCTTTCTTACCTAGTCGCGACACTAGGTCATACGGATGAAATTACGATATGCGATGCAGGTTTACCTATTCCCGATGAAGTAACGCGAATTGATTTGGCTTTGACTCATGGCGTACCAAGCTTTCTAGAAACGGTCAGCGTGCTTTTATCTGAATCTCAAATTGAGGGCGTTGTTATTGCTGAAGAGTTTGTGACTGTGAGCCCTGAGCTTCACAGTAAATTACTACAAGAATTAAAAGCAGACGAAGAGCGTACAGGTAAGTCGATTAACATTGATTACGTGTCTCACGAAGAATTTAAAGTGCGCACCCATGATAGCCGAGCGGTTGTACGTACAGGCGAATGCACGCCCTATGCAAACGTGATCTTTCAAGCTGGCGTTACTTTTTAATACCTATGTTGTTGGGTATACGAATTTTAGCATTTCCGATTTTTAATTGAGGACATGATATGACTCAAGCAATTTTACAATTGAATGCGATGGAAAAAGCGTTTCCGGGTGTGAAAGCACTGGATAAAGCTAGCCTCAATGTTTATCCCGGCCGTGTTATGGCGCTAATGGGAGAAAACGGTGCAGGCAAATCAACCTTGATGAAAGTGTTGACCGGTATCTACTCATTAGATGCGGGTGATATTTACTACCAAGGAAAAGCCACAGCATTTAAAGGCCCGAGAGATTCACAGCAAGCGGGTATTAGCATTATTCACCAAGAGCTAAATCTCATTCCAGAGCTGACGATTGCTGAAAATATATTCCTTGGTCGTGAGTTCACAAGTCCATTAGGGCGTATTCAGTGGCAGAAGATGTATCAAGAGGCAGACAAGCTTCTTGCAAGACTCAATGTTAAACACAGCTCTAGCAAACTCCTTGGCGATTTGAGTCTTGGTGAACAGCAGATGGTTGAAATTGCCAAAGCGCTCTCATTTGAATCTAAAGTCATCATCATGGATGAGCCGACTGATGCTCTAACTGATACCGAAACGGAATCGCTATTTAAGGTGATTAATGAGCTTCGCGATCAAGGTTGTGGTGTTGTTTATATCTCTCACCGACTGAAAGAGATCTTTGAAATTTGTGATGACATTACCGTGTTGCGTGACGGTAAATTCATTGGCGAATGTACGGTTGCTGAAACCAATGAAGATGGTCTTATCGAGATGATGGTAGGACGCAAGCTTGAAGACCAATATCCGCGTGTTGATGTTCAACATGGTGATGTTTGTCTTGAGGTATCCGGTCTTACTGGATCCGGTGTTCATGATGTGAGTTTTACACTTCAGCGTGGCGAAATTCTGGGTGTTTCTGGGCTTATGGGCGCAGGGCGTACCGAGTTAATGAAAGTCATTTTTGGTGCACTACCGAGTGAGCGTGGCGTCATTAATCTCGATAACAAAACGATTAATCCAGTTAGCCCGCAAGATGCACTAGCCAATGGTATTGCTTACATCTCTGAAGACCGCAAAGGGGATGGCTTAGTGCTCGGATTGTCGGTGAAAGAAAACATGTCTCTTTGCGCCCTCGATAAGCTAACTAAAAGCGGTCGAATTCAACATAAAGACGAAGTGATTGCAGTCGAAGATTTTATTCGATTATTCAACATCAAAACCCCGACTTATGATCAAATTATTGGCAACCTTTCCGGTGGTAATCAACAGAAGGTTGCGATTGCTAAAGGGCTGATGACAAGGCCAAAAGTTCTCATTCTTGATGAGCCAACTCGCGGTGTTGATGTCGGTGCTAAAAAAGAAATTTACCAGCTGATTAACAAGTTTAAATCTGAAGGCATGAGCATCATTTTAGTCTCATCAGAAATGCCGGAAGTCTTGGGAATGAGTGACCGCATCATGGTGATGCACGAAGGACGTATCAGTGGCGAGTTTGATGTCAAAGATGCAGATCAGGAAAAACTACTCGCCTGTGCGGTAGGTAAAAAGATGAATGAGGAAGCAGCATGAGTGCTAATGCAACCAACAAGGCAGCAAACGCTATGACTAAAACAGCGCAAGACAATGGCAAGAAACTATTTACCAAAGAGTGGTTGATTGAACAAAAATCATTGATCGCATTACTGTTTCTAATCGTTGTTGTCTCTTTCTTAAATCCGAACTTCTTTACCGTAGATAACGTTCTTAACATTCTGCGCCAAACATCTGTTAATGCCATCATCGCGGTGGGTATGACGCTGGTCATCCTAACTGCTGGTATCGACTTAAGTGTTGGTTCAGTTTTAGCTTTATGTGGTGCGTTTGCAGCAACAATGATTGGAATGGAAATTCCCGTCATGATCGCTGTACCTACTTCACTTTTAGCCGGTGCGGCTTTAGGTGCGATTAGCGGAATTATTATCGCTAAAGGAAAGGTTCAGGCCTTTATCGCAACGCTTGTCACCATGACGTTACTGCGCGGCGTGACCATGGTTTATACCGATGGACGTCCGATCTCTACAGGCTTTACTGATACAGCCGATGTATTCGCTTGGTTTGGTACAGGCTACGCGTTGGGAATTCCAGTCCCAGTATGGTTGATGGTTTTTGTCTTTGCAGCGGTTTGGTACCTACTCAACCACACCCGTTTTGGCCGCTATATCTACGCAGTTGGCGGCAATGAATCAGCAGCGCGTCTTTCTGGTATCAATGTCGACAGAGTTAAAATCGGTGTTTACGCCATTTGCGGCATGCTAGCAGCCGTTGCGGGAATCATTATTACGTCCCGTCTTTCATCTGCGCAGCCTACTGCAGGTATGGGTTACGAGCTAGATGCCATTGCGGCCGTCGTGCTTGGTGGCACGAGCCTGATGGGCGGCAAAGGTCGCATTATGGGGACATTGATCGGTGCTTTGATCATTGGCTTCCTAAACAATGCACTGAACTTACTAGATGTTTCTTCTTACTACCAGATGATTGCAAAAGCAGTGGTGATTTTGCTGGCCGTACTGGTGGACAACAAAAACAAGTAACGACGTTACTTCTAAGCAATACGCAACAAACAATAAGCATTACACAACATTTACTAAATACGTATTCGGCTAAATGGTTTTAGTCAAAAATACGAAGAACGAGCCAAATACATTGGGACACCCCGTTCATTTGGAAACCAGTGAATTTGGCTCACCCTACACAAAGGACTATAACGATGAAAAAACTAGCTACTTTTATTTCTGCTGCATTACTTTCTTCAACCGTTTCAGTGTCTGCTCAGGCGCAGGATACGATGGCGATTGTACTATCGACTCTAAATAACCCGTTCTTCGTTACCATGAAAGATGGTGCGGAAGCGAAAGCTGAAGAGCTTGGTTATAACTTGATTGTTTTGGACTCTCAAAATGATCCAAGTAAAGAGCTATCAAATGTAGAAGACTTAACGGTTCGCGGTGTGAAAGCGATTCTTATTAACCCAACAGATTCTGATGCAGTATCGAATGCCATTCGTATCGCGAACCGCTCAAACATCCCAGTACTGACGCTTGACCGTGGTGCAAGCCGTGGCGATGTTGCAAGTCACATTGCGTCAGACAACGTGGTTGGTGGCGAAATGGCAGGCCACTTCATCATGGAAAAAGTCGGTGAAAAAGCAAAAGTAATCCAACTTGAAGGTATTGCAGGTACATCAGCAGCTCGCGAACGTGGTGAAGGCTTCATGAATGCGGTTAAAGGTAGCGATATGGAACTTATGGCTAGCCAACCTGCTGATTTTGACCGTACTAAAGGTCTGAATGTAATGGAAAACCTACTTGCAGCGAACCCTGATGTTCAAGCCGTATTTGCTCAAAATGATGAAATGGCATTAGGTGCGTTACGCGCAGTTCAAGCATCTGGAAAAGACATCATGATTGTTGGTTTTGATGGTACAGATGACGGCATTGCAGCGGTTAACCGCGGAATGTTGGCTGCAACAGTAGCACAGCAACCAGACCTAATTGGCGCACTTGGTATTGAAACGGCGGTAAAAGTCCTTAAGGGCGATGCTGTTGAAGAGTACATTCCAGTACCGCTTAAAGTTGTGACTAAATAAATTTCTTATTTACAGAGCGTCTCAACATAGGCGCTCGCCAATATTAATTATTGCTCTCCTCTTCCCCCTTTAGTCGATGTTAGGGGAGAGCAAAATTGATGTTTAGGTGTTTTTAAACAGCGACATATCTAGTTCTAGAGAGCATACAAACATCAGTTTTCGAGTGAATTCTCACTCTGTATTTTTCTTACTCAAATTAGGTTCTTAGAGAACCGAGGATAACCGTATGAATAAGTTAGTGGTATTAGGTAGTGTAAACGCTGACCATGTTCTTCAAGTGCCTTCATTTCCTCGCCCAGGCGAGACGCTTCATGGTCGTCGTTATCAAGTTATCCCAGGTGGAAAAGGGGCAAACCAAGCGGTTGCCGCAGCTAGATTGAACGCCGATATTGGTTTCATCGCGTGTGTTGGTGATGATGCGTTTGGTATCAACATTCGTGAGAGCTTCAAGTTAGATGGAATCAATATCTCGGGTGTAAAAATGCAGCCGAACTGCCCAACAGGCATTGCGATGATTCAGGTTTCGGATAGTGGTGAAAATAGCATTTGTATCTCTGCAGAAGCTAACGCCAAGTTAAGCGCTGAAGCAATTGAACCTGATCTAAACAATATTCGACATGCAAAGTATCTACTTACGCAGCTCGAAACGCCCCTAGACGGTATTGAAAAAGCAGCGCAGTTTGCTAAAGAGGCTTGTACTCAAGTTATTCTAAACCCTGCACCAGCACGTGAGCTTCCAGAGAGTCTATTAGCGTGTGTTGATGTTATAACCCCTAATGAAACCGAAGCCGAAGTACTCACCGGAATAACGGTAACAGACAATGATTCAGCGCAGGAAGCCGCTAACGTATTGCATGGTAAAGGCATTGAAATAGTGATGATTACCTTGGGTGCTAAGGGCGTTTGGGTGAGCCGCTCTTGTTCGAAAGGAAGTGGTCGTGGTGAATTGATTCCGGGCTTTAAAGTTGATGTAACAGACACGACGGCAGCGGGAGATACGTTTAATGGGGCACTAGTCACTGGTTTATTGGAAGATATGCCTTTAGAATCAGCGATTAAGTTTGCACACGCTGCAGCTGCGATTTCTGTTACGCGTTTTGGCGCGCAAACGTCTATCCCGAGCAGAGAAGAGGTTGATGCCTTTCTCCGTGAAAGAGCGTAGCGAGAGAGTTAACCTTAAACTCAACCCTAGACTCAAAGAATAGAGTGTTAGTCACATTTTATTACTCACAAGGAATGTTCCATGGCGACAATGAAAGACATTGCAAGATTAGCTAGCGTATCCACTTCAACTGTAAGCCATGTGATCAATAAGTCTCGCTATGTGAGTGAAGAAATTTCAGAACGAGTGAATAAGGCTGCCAACGAGCTAAATTATGCGCCATCAGCCTTAGCTCGCAGCCTTAAAATGAACCGGACTAAAACCATTGGAATGCTTGTTACCACCTCAACAAACCCTTTCTTTGGTGAAGTGGTAAAAGGGGTTGAGCGTAGTTGCTACCAAGAAGGCTACAACCTTATCCTGTGCAATACCGAAGGTGATAGCGAACGCATGAAAGCGTCGATCAATACGTTGCTACAAAAGCGTGTTGATGGCGTTATTCTTATGTGTTCGACCCTTGAAGGTGAACGAATAGACGTTTTTGAACGTTACCCTGATATTCCTGTTGTTGTGATGGATTGGGGGCCAATGCTATTTACCAGTGACAAAATACAAGACAACTCCTTGCGTGGCGGATACATGGCGGCTAAGTACCTTATTGAGTCTGGCCATAAAGAGATTGGCTGTATTACTGGACCACTAATTAGGCATCAGGCACAGATGCGTTATGAAGGTTATAAGCGTGCCTTAAACGAAGCTGGGATTGAAATTAACCCCAACTGGATAGTGGAAGCCGATTTTGAATGTGATGGTGGCTATGCGGCTTTCAATACTATGAAAGCAAAAGGAGCTCTACCGAGCGCTATTTTTGTGAGTAACGATATGATGGCGATGGGCGTTATTAATGCGGCAAATGAGAATGGTATCAAGATTCCTCAAGATGTCTCCATCATAGGGTACGATGATATCCATATTGCAAAATATATGACCCCTTCGCTTACCACTATTCATCAACCTAAATATCGGTTAGGTAAAGCGGCAATAGAGACGTTATTGAAGAAACTAGAGAAAGAGTCAAGTGAAGCGATCGTTGTCCAACTTGAACCAACGCTTGCTGTTAGAAAGAGTGTGAAGATTTTGTCGTAACTCGTTAACTCTACGGGTATTTATTACGTTTAAGTCATCGTTACTCGTTCAATGATTACCGCTTCAGTCGGAACATCGTCGTGACCCTTAATTGATGTGGTTGGGACTGAAGCAATACTATGTACAACCTCCATTCCTACTGATACCTTTCCAAAAACAGCGTATCCCCAGCCTTTATTAGTCGTGGCGGTATGATCTAGAAAATCATTATCAGCCAAGTTGATAAAAAACTCTGACGTGGCGGAGTGGGGTGACTCGGTACGCGCCATCGCAATGGTACCCGTTAGATTTTTTAAACCTCGATTCGCTTCATTCACTATGGCGATTCGCGTTGGTTTTTCTGAAAGCTCTTCAGTAAAACCACCTCCTTGAATCATAAAGCCCGAGATAACTCGGTGAAAAATGGTCCCTTCATAAAAGCCCTCTTGGCAGTATCTAAGAAAGTTTTTGGCGCTGACAGGTGCTGTGGCTGTGTTTAATTCAATACAAACATCACCAAAATTGGTGTGGAGGGTAATCATAGTGCAAGGCTCAACAATTTTTAGTGTGGCAAGTATACGTAATATGGAAAAGAGGCAACAGTCCTGAGTGTGAATATGGCCACTGTCAAAGTACTCCTTTGTTTGTAACGTAGCTCGATTTATTGAGATTAGCGACCTATAACTAAGTATAAAGATTACAAACATAGTAATTCAGTTGGAAAGGGCTTATGTACTTATTTTGGGTTTATCTACCTATCTGAGGCTTTTAAATGAGTTAAGTGTCCGTCCCTGCTGATCGGAAAGGTAATAGATACAATAGGGACATTTAGTATGTTTTTTAAAAACCTCGCATTACGTTACAAAATAGCCTTCGGAACCGGTATACCTCTGGTTTTGCTAGTCCTTCTCTCTTTTCTTGCTATTTCTAGCTCTAACTCTCAAGTCGAATCAAGTGGCATGGTTGATCATACTCATAAGGTGATTCAGCATGCGATGAAAATAGAGGCGGCTGCGGTTGATATGGAGACGGGAATGAGAGGGTTTCTGTTAGCTGGTAAAGAAGATTTCCTTGCCCCCTATGTAGGGGGAAGAGCCGCGTTTACTGAGCGAGTGAGTCAATTAAAGCAAACGGTGAGTGATAACCCAGCTCAGGTAAACCGGCTTTCCGATATTGAGAGTAATATTAATGATTGGATAAACAACGTGACTGAGCCAGCTATTCAGTTGCGTCGTGATATTGGTGATGCGAAAACCATGGACGACATCGCAGACCTAGTAGCAGAAGCTCGGGGTAAAGTATATTTTGATAAATTCCGAGACCAAATAAGTTTATTTATAGATAGAGAACAAAGGCTGTTAGAAGAGCGTTCGATAAATAATCAAAAGAACTTCTCGTTAACGTTCAAATTACTAGGCAAAGTGAATCAAGAAAGTGGTTTTAACCCACAGCAATTTCAGCAAATTGGACAGTATTTGGATTCGATTGAAGAAGCCAGCAATTGGGTGAACCATACCTATAAAGTGATCAATACGGCTCAAGATATTTTGGCCTCAGCCGTGGATATGGAAACAGGAATGCGGGGATATTTGCTTGCAGGGAAACCTGAGTTTTTAGACCCATATAAACAAGGTAAACAAAAATTTGAATCTTTGATTACTAGCCAAAAGGAAACAGTATCAGACAACGCTGAACAAGTGAAACTACTCAATGAGATGCTAAAAAATATTACAGATTGGCAAACGAATGTTGTCGATCACAATATTGCGCTTCGAACCGAAATAGGCGACGCCAAATCAATGAACGACATGGCAGCTTTAGTTGGAGAAGCGAGAGGTAAAGTGTATTTCGATAAATTCCGTGGCCAAATTGCTGAATTTATTAGCATTGAAAATACCTTAATGATCGAGCGACAAGCTGCGGCTGAAGGGGCTTCAAGTAATACCAATCGAACAATTTTAGTGGGTATGTTGATGGCAATCGTGTTGGGCGTATCTGTTTCATGGGTGATTCTAAAATCAATTACAGGACCCGTCAGTGAAGTGGCCAAAGGGCTGTCAGCTCTCGCAAAAGGTGATCTCACCACAACGATCATTGTTGATTCTCAAGATGAACTAGGCCAAATGGCTGAAAGTTATAACCAAGCGGTGCATCGAACAAACCGGGCGATGAAAGAGGTATTGAGTACCACAGAAGATGTCGCTGAAGGAGCAAAATCAATTACCCAAGCTAATGACAGCATGGTCAATGAGCTGACGGATCAAGCAGATCAGGTGACTCAAATATCTTCGTCGATTGATCAAATGTCACTGAGTATTCAAGAAGTTGCTCTTAAATCAGCAGAGGCTACAACCAGTGCACAAAATGCAGGTGTGACAGCCAATTCCGGAGGAGAAATAGTTAAAAACACCATAGATGGAATGAACTCAATTGATGATGCGGTCTCAGCGTCTTCCAACAGCGTTCTTGAACTAGGAAAACGTGGATCGAAAATTGGTGAAATTATTGGGGTCATTAATGATATTGCGGAGCAGACTAACCTTTTGGCTTTAAATGCCGCTATTGAAGCTGCAAGGGCGGGAGAGGCTGGACGAGGGTTTGCTGTCGTGGCCGATGAAGTGCGGACTTTAGCGGATCGAACTACATCAGCGACTAAGGAAATTGCCCAGTCCATTGAAGCAATTCAAAGTGAAACACAAACGGCGGTTAAGGGAATGGAGTCAGGGACTGCCCATGTAAAAGAAGGGCTAGAAATGGCCCAGAAAGCCGGGGTGAGTTTGGGTGAAATTGTAAGTGGAGCTCAAGAGGTGGCGACTATGATCGATAGTATTGCTGCGGCCGCTGAGGAACAATCTCAAGCAAGCAGTGAGGTCAGTAAAAATGTTGAATCTGTTTCAAGCGTCTCACGTAGTGCCAATGAGCAAGCCAGTGTCGCTGCGATGTCTGCGCGTGAGTTAGAACAGAAATCAGAAGAACTCAAAGCGCTTGTTTATCAGTTTAAGGTCTAAATATACAAAATATGTTAGAAAAATGGACCCATTAGGGTCCATTTTTAATTTAGGAATCTTTGCTTGGAGCATTAAAATACACAGTGCTTGGCATAATCGCCAGCTTCATTTGCTGTCCAATCGCCTTTAGGTGTCTCTTCCATATTTTCACACCATGCTTCACTGCCGACTTCAGTACAAGCCATAAGTTGTGTAGCGAGAAAAAGTAACAGCGCGATTCTTTTCATTTGATGTCCTTATCAATTAAGCTTTGAAAATACAGGTTAATTAATTAGCTGACTATAAGCAAATCAGTTTCTGCTAATCGCGATAGCAGCAAGAAGCAATTAGTTAAGGCGTAGAGCCAGACACGGCGATTTCATGCCCATCTAATATCCCTTTGCCTTCCGATAGCTCTTTAAGCCGTGCATTGATAACACCGTCTGTGCTTGTGAAAGCAACCGAATATCCTTCAATATATTCCTGAACATATCCGGTAGAGAGTGATTTGAGCTTTTCGATATAGACGACACCTTTATTGAACTCTCCTTGAGAGACTACGGCCAAATTAGGGGTGAGTAGTTGGATGAACTTATAGGGGTGCGCGACAAAGCCGCTACCCATCACCAGAGCGGCGATAATAGGGGTTGTAATTACTGCATTTTGGAACCACTCCGAAAAGCGTTTGTGATCTTTAACTAAGCTCGACATTGAGTCACGGTTTACCCATTCAGTTTTGGCTCGTTTTAAAACCTTACCAACTAACGAACGCTGGACCATGTAATCAACCAGTTTTACAATTCGCTCAAACAGCCCAGTAATTACGCTGACGAGCATACCGGCTCCAGCGAAAGCGTCTCCCGCAGCTTCCAAACCAATTTTGGTTACCCCAACAGCAGCGTTTTTCAAGCCACCCATAAGGCCGGAAGCTGAGTGGCGAGCAAGTGCATTGGCGATAATACTTGGGTGCCCGCCAAGTAGTTCAACGCCTCGACCTGCGTAATATTGCGACACCAAATCGCGTGACTTGAACGCCGCTTGTTTTACGCCAGAGTAGATGTCAGATGCGCTTTGAACATAGCCCCAACCGGGTATGAAACTAGAAAAGTTTCCTGCGAACTCAGCGGTTAACCAAGCGCCAAATTCAGCAAACCACTCTGCCCCGTAAAGCGCATCGCCATAAACCATTTTAACTTTGCTGACTAACATGCGAAAGAATTCAGAGATGATCTGTTTGACCTTAGCAATAACCACTGATGTTGCTTCTCCCACAACGGTGACGGCTTTAGTAACCGATTTCCCCACTTTGGATTGTTGTAGTTTCGCTACGGCATCGGTTTTGTTCAGTAATCCCATTGAAACAGATTTGAGGTCACTAAGTGGCTCCGCACCAATAACAAAGTTGTCAAAGAGATGCCCATTAGAAAAAGAAGAGACCTTATTAACATCTGTGTTGGCAAGCATGTACATAGCCCCCATGCGAGCATCTGCCATCTCAAGCAATTGTACATCCAATGCAGTATTGGTTGTTTTACCAAACAGTTTGTCTTTTACTTTTCGTTTGAATACTTTTAGGCGCATCTCATCTCCCAAGAGCGAAGTCATTAAGCACTTTAATAAATCATAACTCTTAGTGTTGATGCATTCATTTGAATTGTAAATGTATTGATGATGATTTTGTTTACAGTTTGTAGCCAATGTCCTCCTAAAATGCTCAATAAAACCAAGCGGTTCTAAATGAAACGCCGACGATAACAAATAGGATGGAGATAATGGTGATGAAGTAAATACTGTTTATCCGATTATAACTTGGTGTAGCGGATCGGGAGTCACCATAAATTGATGCCGATTTTAGACGAAGGAAATGTGTATCATTACTTCAATAAAAAATCCCCATCAACAACGTTGATAGGGATTTTTGGCTAACTGTAGAACTGTTTAAGTGCTCTTAAACCATCGCTCTTGAACAAACGGTCCTAAACAAACGTCCCTAAACAAACTAAGTTACGCTCGCTTTTGTTCGGCTTTACAAACAGCCGCTGTGAAGACAACATCTGTTGAGCTATTAAGTGCTGTTTCAGCTGAATCTTGGATAACGCCTATGATAAAGCCAACAGCAACAACTTGCATCGCGACTTCATTCGGAATACCAAAAAGACCACATGCAAGAGGAATTAGCAGCAGCGAACCACCTGCAACACCAGAAGCACCACAAGCAGATACGGCAGCTACAACACTTAGCAATAATGCCGTCATGATATCAATTTCGATGCCGACAGTATGAACAGCAGCAAGTGTAAGTACTGTAATTGTAATTGCTGCGCCAGCCATGTTGATTGTTGCACCCAGTGGAATAGATACTGAATATGTATCTTCATCAAGCTTTAGCTTTTCACAGAGAGCCATGTTTACTGGAATGTTTGCAGCACTCGAGCGAGTGAAAAATGCTGTAACTCCGCTCTCTCTTAGACACTGTAATACAAGTGGGTACGGGTTCTCTTTGGTTTTCACGTAGACAATGATTGGGTTAACAACCAACGCGATAAATGCCATTGCACTTAATAGCACAAGAACCAGTTGACCGTAGCTTGCTAAAGCTGCAAAGCCAGTGGTCGCAAAAGTCACAGACACTAAACCAAAAATGCCGAACGGTGCGAGGCGAATGATAAAGCGCACGATTTGCGACACGCCGTGGCTAAGATCTTCAAAAACAGCTTTAGTTGTTGCTGATGCATGATGAAGAGCTAAACCTAGAGCAATAGCCCATGCCAAAATGCCGATGTAGTTAGCATTCATCAATGCACTAACAGGGTTATCGACAACTTTGAACAGTAGAGTATTGAGGACTTCTGCAATACCTTGAGGTGGTGTTGCTCCAACTGGGCCTGCGACTAATGTTAATGTCGTCGGGAACATGAAGCTAAGAACCACAGCAGTTAATGCGGCTGTTAACGTACCAATCAAATAAAGAACGATGATTGGGCGCATGTGCGTGTGCTGATTTTTTTTCTGATTGGCAATAGAAGCTGCAACTAAAATGAATACCAAAATTGGGGCGACAGCTTTCAATGCACCAACAAACAAGCTTCCCAGTAGACCAGCACTTTTGGCTGCATCTGGAGAGATTGTGGCTAGAAGTACACCGAGTACGATTCCGGCAAGAATTTGTAAAACCAGATTACCTCTGGCGAAACGGGCAAAAATGTTGTTGCTTTGCATAATCATTCCTGTGACTAATAAGTATGTTTTATTGTGATTATATGGATTGCTTTATTGGGCGGGTCAATAATATATACGCAATATTTTATGTCTAGGAATAATTTCAGAATGGTGATAAATGTTGTGGTTTTGTGTTTGTTGTGAATTTTAACGCTAAATGGGTGTTGCTTTTTGGTTGTTTAGTCTTCTGCTTTGTTCGTTCTTTAGGCGTGACTGTTTAAATGCGTATAAAAGTGAAAATATGACGAACAAAAAATAAGAGGAGACATTTCTGCCCCCTCTTACTATTGTCTAGCTGTAATCAGTGTGAATACTTAGCTTAGTGATGTTTCATACCCGACATCACTTTTTTGATTGGTGCAGTAAAAGTGTACTTCTCACCGTTCTTAAAGTTTAGTTCAACGTCAATCGTTTCGCCTTCAACCAATGGCTGTTTAAGATCGAACAACATAATATGTAAGCTACCCGGTTTAAGTTCAACCATACCGTCTGCAGGGATGGTTAGTTGATCGATCTGGCGCATTTTCATCATATCGCCGTCTTTAATCACATCATGTAATTCCACTTTGCCTGCAGCTTCAGTTGTTGCACTCACAAGAACTTGATCTGTTTTACCGTGGTTCATTAAGTGGGCAAATATGGCACTATTAACAGCTCCTGGAGCCGTAGCTCGAGCATAGGGGTGGTGAGCCATAACATTCATGTCCATCGTCGCCATTTCCTTAGCGCCCATGTCATGAGGTGCTGAGTCAGTAGCGGTTGTATCTGCAGTTGCATAGCTAAATGGGCAAGCAATAAGGCTACAAAGAATCGCAGTTTTCAATTTCATGTGACTAATATCCTATAGGGTTGTTTTTCTTTTGTTATTTGGTCTGTAATTGTTTTATCGCCTCAACTAGGGGGGCTGGCGATAGGGTATGTGGAACTTTGGTTAATAATGTCCCATCGGGCTTTGTGAAATAGAAATAGGAACTATGGTCTATGGTATAGCCGAGTTCTGAGTTCTCTAACTCTGTTTTTCGAAAAATAACACCATAGTTATGAGCTAGATCGGTAGTTACTGAGACTGGAGCAGATAACCCTTCGATCATTGGGTTAAAATATTGAGCATATTTATACGCCGTTTCTGCTTGATCTCTTTCTGGATCAAGTGAAATAAACAGTGGTCTAAGTTGCTCTTTTGATGGCTCATCTAATTCATTGAGCGCACCTGCTAACATAGCTAAAGAGGTAGGGCATACATCAGGACAGCGAGTAAAACCGAAGTAAATGACTCTTATCCGGTTATCTTGTGTGTCAAAAATATCGACAGCTTTACCACCTTCGCCAAAAAAGATCGTAGGCTCTGTAGTTCCGTTATTCACGCTTTCAGTCTTGTTATCCTCGACTTCTGCCTGTTGCGTAATGTAACTGTTGATTGCGATGCCTAAGACGAATGCAACGACAAGTAATAGCGACCAGTTTTTGTTCATCGTTCAATCCTTATTGCTGGAAATACAGTTTGTGAACCATCAGTTAATGTGCCTACCCAGGTCATCTTTTGAGTGGTACAAATGGGTAGCATGATTTCAGCTTGATAGATGTTTTCTTGAGTTGGTTTAAGTAGATACTTTACAGAACCCATGTCCATCTCTAACCCCTTCATATCGAGTATTAAACTCTCTGCTTGAGCGTCTTCCCAATGAACAGTGAACGTGGTGGGGACTAATGGTTGAGCAGTATCTTTATCGAGTGTCATGACTATTTTGTTTTGCTCACAAGATTGGGTTGAGACAAAGCAATAGTCATCGACTGATGGCGGTGGAGATTGTGCAGGGGCGGTTGATGCCGTAGCAGGCGAAGAGACGAGTTGACGAAGGTCATTAGCAAAAAAACCAATGACAAGCGCGGCCACGACAGCAGTAACTTTTAACGCGGGATGCATAAGAATATCCATATCATTACTCTATGAGAGGTGGATATTAGCATGCTTATAAATATGAATTTTAAGACTATTATAAAAATGTGCTAACAATCATGCGGAGTATAAAATACTCCGCAATTAGATGGCTAAATGTCGTTTTTCTCGCCAAATTTTTCAAGCCCAAGCACGAGAGCTATCGCACAAAGCATCATCACAACAGAGATAATCAACTGAGCAGGCTCTGATGTATTGGATTCGTAGTTCAATGGTGATAAGTTTTGCTCGATTAAAGGCACTTGTTCACCACTCGAGTTGGTGCGCCAAGAAAGAGTTTCCTTCCAAGGCCATATTTTAGGCAAAGTCCCCATCATTAACCCTGTTAAGAAGATTAATGTTAAGTCTCTGAATGAATTGAGCAGCTTCGACAATAGGTGAGAAAAGCTGAGTAAGCCAATCACACAACCAGAAAGAAATAACATAAGAACATCAAGTTGGAATGACTTTACTGCTGCTAATACCGGCGTGTACATACCGATAAGTAATAGAATAAAACTGCCTGAAATTCCCGGTAAAATCATTGCACAAATGGCGATAGCACCAGCTAATAAGATGTTGAAGTTTGTGACTTCAAGCTGCAAAGGATGTAGAACCGTAATGCTGTAGGCGAACGCTACCCCAAGCAACATGAAAACTAAGCGAGATAGTGAACGTTTTTCAATTTGTTTAAGAATATGAAAGATCGACACCAATATTAAGCCAAAAAAGAAAGACCATAATGGAATCGGGTGTGTTTCTAGCAGCCATGAAATGAGCTTCGCTAAGGTCGCAATACTTGTTAGTACACCACCAAAAAGAGCGATTAAAAATAAGCCATTAATATGAGCAAACGCGGCTGTGAATCCTTCTCGTTTCCAAATCCCTATTGCTGTGGGATTTATCCTACGAATACTCTCAAGAAGTGTATCGTAAATTCCGGTGATGAATGCGATTGTGCCACCAGAAACACCAGGGACGACATCTGCAGCCCCCATCGCCATGCCTTTTAGAAATGTAGTGAAATAGTTCATCGTGAAACTGAGTAATTAATGATTTTACGCAGTATACAAATTCTGTGTCGAAAGTGTATGAAAATAAGCGACTAGCTAGAAATGAAAATTGTTGCCTAGGTTAAATTTCAATATACCCAGATAATACGTAATCTATTAATAAGCAATTAATGGAATAGCATTTTGCTTCTTGTTGCATTTTGCAAATGCAGTATGCAAACAGTGCTGCACAAAATTGAAGTTTATGCGATCTAGTGCTGCTTTTTTAAGGTTATATTCTTGGCACGCTAACTGCATTACTTAGTTCGACCCTTCTTAAGCCGAGGGTCACCTAGCCAACTGACGTTGTTAGTGAATTTTTTGTTCACAATATATATCGGCCAATCGCGACATTGCGGTTGGCCATTTTTTTTGCTACTAATCCCCGCTTAGTGACGACTATATCGACGTACTATTTAACAAAATTAGACAATGGCGCTCTAATTGTTTCATAATGCGGCTCTTTTCTTTTAGCTGTCCGTCCACATTACTATCGTTTAGAGACACAACAATTTTTCTTTTAGGCAATGATAAGAATCGATTTCTAAAAATTCACCTAAAATAGAGAAGGACGTGGTTGATGTTTTTTCGACCAATGCAGAACATCAACACGCACTAGTTCTTATTATAGAAACGTACATACTCGTTATGGAAGATGAGTGAAACAACGAAAGAGGTTATATGAATCAATTAATTTCAGTTGGGCCACTAGAGTCTTTCCTAATCGCAATCAGCGTATTATTCCTAGGCCACTTTGTTAACAATAAGCTCCCAGTACTAAAAAGGTTCAACATTCCAGAGCCCATTGTTGGTGGCTTGATTATTGCCATTGCGATTACTGTGATGCACTTTAATGGCATCGATCTGTCGTTTTCTTTGCCTTTGCAAAATACCTTTATGCTGATGTTTTTCAGTACCGTTGGGCTTGCTGCAAACTACACTCAATTGATGAAAGGTGGGGCAAAGGTCTTTTTGTTTCTTGCTATCGCTTCGGTATATATCATTATTCAAAATGGCGTGGGCGTAACACTGGCTACAGCGCTTGGTCTTGATCCTTTAATGGGGTTAATAGCGGGTTCAATTACATTGTCTGGCGGGCATGGAACAGGTGCAGCGTGGTCACAAACGTTTTCTGATACTTATGGCCTGTCGAATACACTTGAAATCGCAATGGCGTCAGCGACATTTGGTTTGATCATAGGCGGTATCATTGGCAGCCCTGTCGCTCAGAAGTTGATTGCAAAGCATGGCTTTGAGTCAGAATATGGCAGTGGAATTCATACCCACGAGCGTTTTCCTGAACTTGTTACTTACAACGAGTATGAAGAAGATAAAGTCACTGCAAAAAAGGTGATTGAAGTACTCTTTATCTTATTGATTTGTGTCACCGGGGCTAAGTACTTGGAGCAGTGGGTCAGTTCGTTAAATATTGAGTGGTTGATGATCCCAGATTTCGTCTATGCGTTGTTTATTGGTGTGTTTATTACCAATGTTATGGAAGTAACGAAAGTTCATAAGGTTGATACTGAAACCGTCGATATTCTCGGTACGGTATCACTATCCCTCTTTTTGGCGATGGCTCTGATGAGTTTAAAGTTGTGGAATATTTTTGATCTGGCGATTCCATTCCTTACGATATTGGCCGTTCAGTCTGTGATCCTTGGTTTATTCGCTTACTTTATTACTTTTAAAGTGATGGGCTCAAACTACGATGCTGCGGTAATTTCGGGTGGACACTGTGGTTTTGGTCTTGGTGCGACGCCAACGGCGGTAATGAACATGGGGTCATTGGTGAATAAATATGGCCCATCACCTCAAGCGTTCATGGTTGTTCCAATTGTTGGTGCATTCTTTATCGATATCGTCAATCTTATCATTCTTCAAAGCTACATCAGCTTTATTGGCTAATTCCAAAATCCCTTTCTAAAAAATAATGGCCAATTGCAATTTGCATTTGGCCACTTTATTTCAAGTAGAACGTCAATGTGTAACGTTTTCAAATCAACTACTTGAATGTCAGTTTTGTTCCGTTGTATTTGAGCTGACCTAATAACGCTTTTGCATTTTCTTGTCCACGCTCATCAAATTCTAAGCCATAACGTGCGTAGTGCAGTGACCGCTGTAAATTGCATATCTTACCAATCAGAGGTGCAAATTCTTGCTTAGCATTAACGCTAGTTCGAATGCCGATTGTGACCTGGTCACCTACCTGAAAAGGTCTGCTTAATGGGGCAGTAATGAAACGGCATCCACTTTTAGACAGATCTCGAACTTCACAATCACCTTTATGAGAACCTGAAACCACTTTCCCCGGTATATTCACATCGTAACGAGATTCCTTACGAAGTTGTTTTATTTGCATGGTACTGGGTATTGAAAGCGCAACCATGGTAATTGGTTCTTGGATAAAGTGAACGAGCTTACAGCGGAAATTAATCGAAGCGCCTTCGCCTCTCGGTGAAATCGCTTTAACCAAAACCCAAAACCCTTCTTGGAAAAAGAAATTCAAGTCTTCGTTCGATACTTTAGGTATTTCGATTAAGATTAAATTGTTATTGTGGGTACCGATGAACGGTGTCGTGCATCGAAACGTCGTACCTACAGGGGTGCTGATAGCTATAGAAAGATCACTGCCATGCTCTACCATTTCAAGTGCATCTGTACTATTGATAGTAGAAACAGCATCCAAATTACGGGCTCTTTTTCTTTGATCATTAGCCGTTGCCAGTGGAGAATTCATCTAGCTATCCCTTACGTCGTATTTTTGTTTAAAAGCAGCAAGGTAACTTCTGCGGCTAGTATTGTTAATTGCATATATTATTGCAGTGAATTATTAGAGTAATCTATCATTTTCGATGGTTGGTAGTACGGAAGTGTGTGAAAAGTCTCGGTTTTAGCCCTTAGACTACTTTTTGGAAAGCCCATTGACTGGGTCTGGTTTGTCAAAATGTTCTGGAAATCTAAAAATTGATTATAGATAGAGAGTTAAAATTCTTAGAGATACTTGGTTGGGGTAAAATCGAATCGGAAGAGTGTCTTCAGGAGTTATGGGGAGGGTACGGTAAATTAGTTCGTTTACGATCTCAGAATGAAAGTGCCATCGTTAAATGTGTTGAAATTCCTGAATATATTACTCACCCAAAGGGCTGGAATACTAAGCGGTCTCATCAGCGTAAACTGAACTCCTACCTTGTAGAAATGCGCTGGTATCAAGATTATGCCGCGTTATGTGATAGGCATTGTTACGTTCCGAAACCGATCTATATCGATCGTCAAGCTCAAAGTCATTTGCTAGTAATGGAAGACCTTGCTCAAGTGGGCTTCCCAAATATTACTAATACTCCAACTAAGCAGCAAATATCAGCATGCTTAAAATGGCTTGCCTACTTTCACGCAAAGCATATCAGTCATAAAGGAGAAGGGCTTTGGCCTTCTGGTACATATTGGCACTTACAAACAAGGCCAGATGAACTCGAAAAATTGACTGATGTAGCACTTAAAAATGCGGCGACTAAACTTGATCAGGTGCTAACTAAGGCTCCGTATCAAACTTTAGTGCACGGTGATGCCAAGCTAGCTAATTTTTGTTTTAGTGAATGTGGAACAAAAGCAGCAGCAGTTGACTTCCAATATGTAGGCAAAGGGTGTGCGATGAAAGATATCGCACTCTTCATAAGCAGTACTGTTGATCCAAAAGAATGCTCAGACGCGGAAGATAGATTACTTGATGAGTATTTTGGGTATCTGAAATCGGCAATAGAGCAGTATCGACCTGAATTGGCGCATAAGGATGTTGAACAGGCTTGGCGTCCACTTTTTTCTATCGCATGGGCAGATTTTCAGCGATTTGTAAAAGGGTGGAGTCCAGAGCACTGGAAGATCAACCCTTATACTGAGTCATTAAAAGATCGGGCACTTAAGCAATTATCTGAGAAGTAGCAACGAGAGGCAGTAACACCACCTCTATTTTCTATCCGTTCTTCATATTAATACTCATGAGGAGATCTAATTTAGATCTTCACTCTAGCCATATAGAGTGTGTCAATAAATTCGCCGTGACGAAAACTTCCCGCCCTTGCGGTACCTTCAACTTCAAATCCGAATTTTTTATAGCAGGCAATAGCCGCACTATTATCACTGTTAACTTCAATTTGAACACGTTTGACTTGCAACCAGTTGTCTGCCAAATCAAGAACCGTTGCAATAAGCTTACTGCCGATGCCCTTGCCGTGATATTCATCATGAACACCTAATCCAAAACTTGCACAGTGTAGTGTTCGAGGTCGCTGAGAGTGTTCAAACCCTATATTACCTACAACTTTGCCATTAACCTCGGCAACGTATGAATAGACTCCCGTTGGCATGTTCTTGAGTCGGTCGGTCCACATGTTTAGGGAAGGGTTAGGTAACTGTAATGTCTCAGCTTGTGCTTTTGGTTGAGAATAGATTTCACAAAGAGCATCAGCATCTTCGATTCGAGTCGGTCTAATTGTAATATTCATAGTGATGTTGGCTCCTTGGTCCAATTAAGTGAACACTATTTAAACCACATAATGAACGTAATATGAACTAAATAATTGAAATATCGACAGTTACAATGCCGTGGTCACTGCTCACGTGGTCGATCCCATAGCGCGGATTAACAATATGTGAATCTTCAACGTGGTAATGATTTACCACTGCTAGAGACTCGTTTGAGCAGGACGAAAATTCACTTGAGAGCAGAATGTAATCAAGCTCTTTACCTTCTGCACCGACATAGTAGGTGGGTGAATGAGAGCCGCTACTCTCATCTAAGGTAATATCTCGGCTGTTGTACATGTGAAAAGGTTTTAATGTTTCTGCCGACTCCTTTTTACGGAATAGGTGTTTTGAAACAAGGCAGTAGAATTCAGGACTGTAGAGGCTTTGATTGAAGTCTCCCATGAGGACGCAGGGCCTTTTTTGTTTCTGTTTTGTCTCTACAAGGTGCTGATGTAGTACATGAACTTCCATGCCTCTTTGCATTGTTGAAAGCCACTTTCCCTGGTTTTCAGCAAGCCACTGTTCGGTCAGTGATGGGTCAGCAGAATCAGGTGAAGACACAAGCTCGCTGGGTCTTTGTGACTTGAAGTGAACAACATAAACATCAATAGCGCCTAATTTTGGTATATCAATTACGGCATGGATAGGAGAGCGACTAAACTCAAAACCTGCATTATGGTTTGCGACTGGCGAAGAGAGGGTAATCGGTTGTACATCCTCAATAGGGTAGCGAGATGCTATGGCAAGAACAGGGTTTGAATAGATATAATCTTGCTCTATGTCAGGCATATCAACCGTGACAAAATGTTGATAGCCAAGAGTAAGCATTGTGTCTTTTAATGCATCAATACTAAACACTTCTTGAAAACCGATGATATCCGCATCGATTCTTTCTACTGTTTTCGCTAACCAACGAGTTTTTATTTGCCACTCTTCAGTCGTGTAAATATTGGCAAAATCATAGAAGGCATTTGGCGGCTCTACATAGTTAAATAGATTAATCGTACAGATCTTTAGCTTTTGAAAAGAGATAGTCACGCTGTATTCCTATGGATGATTAATCAGTAGTAGCTTGCTGAGAGAATTGTTGTCTATAGACTTTAGGAGCGACGCCAACGAGCTGACGAAAATGGTGGCGCATTGTAACTGCGGAGTCAAACCCAGCGGTTTGTGATAGCTGTTCTATGGACAAATGGCTACTTTCTAATAGACCTTTTGCTCGCTCAACACGCTGTGCAATTAGCCACTCTTTAGGTGAAAGATCAAAACTCGCTCGGAACTTACGATCGAAGGTTCGACGAGACATATTAGCTTTTATAGCTAGAGAGTCGATGCTGATTGTCTGTTCAATGTTATTGATTGCCCACTCTAGAGCATGTGAAAACTGATTGGGAACTTCTAATATCGGCGACTCGACAAATTGAGATTGTCCGCCGGTTCGATGTCCTGAAATGACCAACCTTTTAGCGACTTGATTAGCAATCTGGTAGCCAAAATCGCTTCTTATTACCGCTAACCCGAGGTCGAGCCCGGCAGAACTACCTGCTGAACAGCCTATGTTGCCATCTAAGACATAAAGAACATTCGAAGCGTAATTTATATTTGGGAAGCGCTCGCGAAAGAGTGATTCAAACTTCCAATGGGTGGTGGCTTTTTTTCCTTTCAGTATCCCAAGCTCTGCAAGCAGAAACGCGCCAGAACAAAAAGAGATGATCCGCTTCCCAGAGGCGTGAAATTTAAGAATTTCCGAACTGATTTTTTCTGGTATTGATTGCCCAGATGTAGACCAGTTTGGAACAACCAACAAATCATAGTCATCCAGTGATGCGACAAATTTCGTGCAGAGACCTATATTTCCCGTACTTCTGATTGCTTGATCATCAAGATTAACGACGTCTGTGTGATACCAAGTTTCAAATTCAGGCCTAGGGAGTGCAAACAGTTCGACGGCGCATGCAAGCTCGAACAATGAAACGTCACAGTGGGTAAATATCGCAACCTTAGTCATTTTCATTCCTCGATTTTTTCAAAGTCGTTACTTGCGGTGTTCGTATATAGTATTGGCTTATTATTAACGCATAATGTCTTTTTAGCCAATGTTTAATAATCATACACTGCTTAATAATGGTGTTTACTAAGTAAGCGTATTTACTTAAAACATGAACAGTTACAGACTAGGGAGTGGTTATGAGCAGTGCAGTTTCAAGAGTAACAGCCGCAGACAGTGAGGATGCACTTAAGCATTTTGAATCATTATTAAAGTTTGAGACAGATTGCTGGGATGTTCACCACGCTACTACTAATGGACGCCAAGATTTCGTATTAGTGGATGTAAGAGGTGATGAGTTATTTGAACGAGGGCATATTGACGGGGCGATCAGTATCCCTCATCCCAGATTGAACGAAAAGAGACTGAGTGAATTTCCAGAAGACACGCTTTTTGTGGTGTATTGCGCTGGCCCTCATTGCAATGGTACGGAGAAGGCTGCTATTCGTTTGGCTAAATTAGGCCGCCCAGTGAAGAAAATGATTGGTGGTGTTACGGGGTGGATTGATGAAGGCTTTGAGTTGGTTGCGACTTAAATTATAAGCGGTTTAGTTTGTCTCCGCTGCGCATCAATAAATTGAAATATGGAAATCATGGATAAAATTGAAGGAAAGTTAAGGAGAATAAGATGGAATTAGTCGTAGGAAGAGATTCAACCTGGTCGTTAAGAGCATGGTTATGTGCGCAAATAGCCAAAGTGGATTTAACTCTCATAGTGATTGACCTAACTCTGCCTGATTATAAACATGAGCTATACCGACATACAGCATCAGGCTTAGTTCCGGCGCTAAAGTTGGACGATTGCGTGATACATGACTCTTTAGCGATTGCGGAGTATTTTAATGAAATTGGTGCGACGGGTCTATACCCTGTCGATTCTGTGCAGAGAGCGCAGGCAAGAAGTTTAATCTCAGAGCTTCATTCTGGATTTTTCCAACTTCGACAGCAATGTCCGTTCTCGTTAGATCCTGTAGAGCCTTTAATTGAAATTAGTGATGAACTTCAATTGGAAATCCAACGCGTAGAGATGATTTTCTCTAAAGCGACACTCCCATTTATGTATCGTGAAGCAGGAGCTGTTGATGCGTTCTACGCCATTCTTGCCTTTCGCCTACAAAGTTACGGAATAGTGTTTGAAGATCATGCGGGAAAATATCAAGAAAGCCTGCTTAATTGGCCTTTGTTACAAGAATCAATAGAACTTGCTATGCAGTGGAGACGAGCATAAAAGAGGCGTAGCTCAATCAGTAAACACTATGCATAAAATGCATAGTGTTTGTGACCAAATGTCATTTGAGTCATTGTTGGTTTGTCACTACACTTCGCGCTCTTTTTACTAGATGAATTGTGTGAGAGTAAGGGTTGTAACATTTATGAGTATTAGATCTATATTGGTCTCACAATCAATGGTTGCCCAACTGACGAGAATGGCTCTTTTATTAGCGTTATCTTTAGCGGTGGTACATAACTCACCAGCGTTACTCACCTTATTGGCTGAGCAAGCAATAAACAGTGGTTGTCACCAACAAACGGGTGACATGGACCATTCTCACCACCATTAACAACACATTTGCGAATAACATTGTATGAGTATTTTTCGGTTTCCACTTTTAGTTTGGCTAGGGATTGGCGTTTTAATTATTTGTCTTGGAATTAGACAGTCTTTTGGCATTTTTATGATGCCGATTTCAGATTACTTCGGCACAGGTCGAGAGTTTTTTAGTTTTGCTATAGCGCTACAGAACTTAATGTTTGGTGTGTTCCAGCCTTTTGTTGGTATGGCTGCCGATAAATGGGGCGCAAAACGCATCATTGTTTTAGGTGCCATTTCCTACGCGATAGGCCTGTTCTTAACTTCTATCGCAGTAGAACCGAGTATGCTCTATTTATCACTTGGTGTTTTTGTCGGTTTAGGGTTAAGCGCAACGAGTTATGTGATTGTATTAGGGGCGGTAGCTAAAGTTGTTCCTGCTAAACATGCGGCTAAAGCGTTTGGATTAACAACGGCGGCAGGATCATTTGGTATGTTCGCCATGATCCCTGGTGCTCAAACGTTGATGACGCATTTTGATTGGCAAGGTGCAATGCAGGCGTTCGCGTTGCTTTGTACCGCAATGATAGCCTTTGCTATGTTTATGAAAACAGCAAAGCCTTCTGATCTAGCACAACAAAATCAAGAAGACTCTCAAACGCTAAAACAAGCGTTAAATGAGGCCTTTGCGCATAAAGGATATTGGCTGATTCATGCAGGATTCTTTGTGTGTGGTTTTCACGTCATGTTTATTGCCACACACTTGCCAAGTTTTCTAGCCGATAAAAACCTACCTGCATCAAGCGCTGCAATGGCGTTGGCGTATGTCGGTATATTTAATATATTTGGTTCTTACTTTTGGGGCGTGATGGGCGACAGGTACAATAAACGTCATGTTATGTCTGCTCTGTATTTTATGAGAACGCTTGTGATTGGTGCGTTTGTGACGCTTCCTGTCACTGAGCATACAGCGGCTATATTTGGTGCAGCCATCGGTTTTTGTTGGCTAGGTACAGTACCTCTGACGTCAGGCTTAGTTCGACAGATATTTGGGGCTCGTTATCTTTCAACGTTATATGGGTTAGTCTTCTTTACTCACCAGGTGGGCAGCTTTTTAGGCGCTTGGGTTGGGGGTCTCATCTATGACTATTATGGTTCTTATGACCCGATTTGGTGGTCGACGGTTGTCTTAGCTTTTGTTGCTGCTTTGATTCATTTACCGATCAATGATAAGCCTGTGGCTAGACTAGCCGCTCAATACTAGCTCAGTCCTTTTAAAAAACTTTTATTAACTAGAAAGCCCATCATACTGACTGATGGGCTTTTTTTATATCAGCAATGAAAACATTATCAGCACGAAAACATTGTGTATCTCGTGAGACGTGGTAATAATTTAACAATAAGTTATTCATTTAATTGATGGTTAAAGAGGCCGTATGGAGAAGAAAAAGGTGTTGGTACTGTATGCGCACCCGTCGCAGCACAGATCTGAAGTGAATCAGTTTTTATTTGAAAAAGCATGCTCCATTCCAAATGTTACTGCTGTTGATCTCTACGGCCTTTACCCAACTTTTGACATCAATATCGACAACGAACAGCAACGCTTGGTTGATCATGATGTGGTGATTTTTCAATTTCCACTTTATTGGTATTCGACCCCTGCCATTTTAAAAGAGTGGCAAGATTTAGTGCTGGAGTACGGTTTTGCATATGGCCATGAAGGTAACGCATTAGAGGGGAAAACCTTTTTATGCGCGATCACTGCGGGCGGAAAAGAAGACGCGTATCAAAGTGAGGGTTATAACCACTTTACGATTCGCCAGCTACTTCAACCACTAGAACAAACGGCCACATTAACAGGGATGAATTATATTGCGCCCTTCGCTCTGTTCGGTTCACGTACTGCATTAGAAGAGAATCGAATTAATGATCATGTGGATTTTTGGTCTTCTCTACTGACGGCATTAGTCGAGAATACATTGGATTTAGAAAAAGCGGCCAATGCCGAAAAGCTGACGCATATCTTGGATGAGTTGATTGAAGGAGGAGTGAAATGACTGGCCTATTTTTACAAGCTTTCATCTACTTAGCTGCGGCAGTTATCGCTGTTCCTATCGCGAAACGACTAGGCTTAGGTTCAGTTTTAGGCTACCTCATCGCAGGGGTTATTATTGGTCCTGTTATCGGGCTTGTTGGAGAAGAGACGACAACGATTCAGCACTTTGCTGAGTTTGGTGTGGTAATGATGTTGTTTTTGGTGGGTTTAGAGCTTGAACCAAAAATGCTCTGGGCGATGCGAAACCGATTAATGGGGCTAGGTGGTTTGCAGGTTGTGGGCACTACTGCGGCTGTAATGGGAATCGCTTTAATATTTGGCTTTGTCTGGAGCTTAGCTTTAACCATAGGTTTGATCTTTGCTTTATCTTCTACTGCGATAGTGTTGCAAACCTTTAATGAGAAGGGACTGAATAAAACAGAAGGGGGCCAAAATGCCTTCTCTGTGCTGTTATTCCAAGATATCGCCGTCATACCAATGCTCGCATTTATTCCACTTCTTGCTCTGCCGGATCTCGTTGAGAAAGCACAAAACGCCGCTGTTGATGCATCGCAACACCATGAAGAGTTGAGTCTAGTCGTCGGCCTTCCCGGCTGGGCTTATGGTTTAGTTATCATGGCCTCGATTGCTGTTGTTGTGGTTGGTGGACATTTTTTAAGCCGACCTCTGTTTCGCTTTGTTGCCAGCTCTGGATTGCGTGAGATATTTACCGCAACAGCTTTGATGTTGGTGGTCGGCATTGCCGCATTAATGAGTCTCGTTGGATTATCTCCTGCGTTAGGTACGTTTTTAGCTGGCGTAGTTCTTGCCAATAGTGAGTTTAGGCATGAACTTGAATCGAACATCGATCCCTTTAAAGGGCTGTTGCTAGGTTTGTTTTTCATTACCGTGGGAGCGGGGATTCAGTTTTCAACACTGTTTGATCAGTTCTTCATCATTATGGCGTTAACCATCGGCGTTATGCTGCTTAAAGGTGCTGTGCTCTTTATTTTAGCGCTTATTTTCAAAGTAAAAGGCAGTGATCGCTGGCTATTTGCGTTGAGCTTGGCACAAGCAGGGGAGTTTGGTTTTGTGTTACTTGGCTTCTCGGTACAAAACCATGTTGTGCCGATTGAAATAGCGCAAACGCTCTCTTTGGTTGTGGCAATATCGATGTTTTTAACACCGGGCTTATTCATTCTATTTGATAAAGTCATCCTTCCTCGGTTTGAAGAGAAATCCAATGATCGGGAAGCGGATCATATCGACGATTCTGGCTCGGTCATTATTGTTGGAATTGGCCGATTTGGACAGATTGTAAATCGACTATTAGTGGCAAATGGTATTAAGACCGTCGTTTTGGATCATCAGGCTAATCAGGTTGATGTAGTAAGAAGAATTGGTACACAAGCCTATTATGGGGATGCGACACGCCCAGATTTGTTGCATACCGCAGGTATTGAAGAAGCTAAAGCCATTGTTATTGGATTGGATAATCAAGAAAGCAGTGTGGAGTTGGTTAAGTACGTGAAGCATAGCTATCCGCATGTTTCTGTTATTGCACGTGCCTTCGACCGTGGTCATGGTTACCGATTACGCCAAGCGGGTGCAGACTTTATCGAATTAGAGACTTACCACTCATCGTTAGAAACCGGTGGGCATGTGATGAAAGTGATGGGGCTACATCCCTTCTACATTGAACAGCAGAAGGTAACGTATAAACGAGTTGAAAAGAAAAAATCAGATCTATTGTATACAGCTTGGGAAGACGACTCTGAAGGTGAACGTTTTGATAATAACTACCGTGATCTGTTTATGCATTTAGAGCAATTTATGGCAGAAGAGATGAAAGTAGATAGAAGCGATAAACACTCAAGAGCGGAGCGAGGTTGGACGCCACCTCCGAAAGGCTATGCTGATAATTTGGATGAATAAGTGTCGAGCTGAATAAAGCAGCGTTACAACACTTGGAACTGATGTAAATAAGCCAACATGATGTTGGCTTATTTGTTGAGAATTTGTTTTATTTAGCCATTCTATTTTCAAATAGATAGACTATGATGGGGCCTGACATCAAGATGTAAGGAATCGTGTCGTGGCTGAATGGATAACCCCCCCCGCTCTAATTGCAATGTTTCTCATTTTTCTAGGCTCTTTTGTTCAAACCGCTATTGGTTTTGGGCTAGCTATTGTTGCCGCGCCGCTACTGTTTCTCATTTCCCCAGATTATGTTCCTGCCCCTATTTGTTTGGTGGCGCTGTATATCTCGATTTTAAATGCAATGAAACATAGAGCAAATGTATCTATCGGAGGCCTCAAAATGGCGCTGATAGGGCGAGTTCCCGGTTCGATTGCTGGTGGTTTTCTACTTGTTATGGTTTCGACTGAATTGTTAGCGCTTTGGCTGGGGTTCTTAGTACTGTTTGCCGTAGGGGTAAGCTTACTACCGTATCGTATTGAACCGACTCCAACGCGTATGTGTGCCGCTGGCTTCTTTTCTGGTTTCTTTGGCACAAGCTCTGGCATTGGCGGTCCTCCGATGGCGTTATTACTACAGCATCAAGAAGCGAATCAATTACGTGGTAATTTATCTGCATTTTTTGTATTTAGTTCGTTGATATCTTTAATCATTCAAATCCCAGCGGGCTTTCTGAATACGCATCATTTATGGATAACCATTCCGCTTATTCCTGCTTCTTGGTTGGGTTATAAACTTGCGATGGCGACGACACAGACTTTGCCTAAAGAAAAAATACGAATTGGAGCACTGTTACTATGCTCAGTCAGTGGTGCGACGGCCGTTTGGCAAGCATTTTAATTATATGGTTCATGTTGAGTTAAGGTTTCGAAAACTATGATAACGGAAGTCGCTATATTGGATATAAAGCCAGAGCTTGTTAATGAGTTTGAACCTGCTTTTTCAAAAGCACAGACGATCATTTCAAGTATGGACGGATATATAAATCATCAGTTACAGCGTTGTATTGAAAATAAACATCGTTATATTTTAATCGTGAACTGGGCTTCATTAGAAGCACACACGAAGGGATTTAGAGAGTCTGAACAGTATCAGAATTGGAAAGCACTGTTGCATCATTTTTATGAACCTTTTCCAACAGTTGAACATTATGAGCGTGTTTTTTAATAGAGGTAGTTATGCGTACGATAGGTAATATAATCTGGTTTTTGTTTGGTGGTGTGTTTATGGGCCTGATGTGGTGGATGTTTGGCTTGTTAGCTTTCATCAGCATTATCGGTATTCCGTGGGGACGTGCGTGCTTTGTTATGGGTAATTTCTCGTTCTTTCCGTTTGGGCAAGAAGCGATAGCTAGAGACGAGCTTACCAGCCAAAATGACATTGGTACTGGCCCTTTTGGGCTCGTTGGCAATATTATTTGGTTTCTGTTAGCTGGCGTTTGGCTTGCTATTGGTCATATTTTGTCAGCCGTAGCATGCTTTATTACCATCATTGGTATTCCTTTTGCGCTTCAGCACTTAAAGCTCGCACTTATCTCGCTAGCGCCGATTGGGAAGACTGTGGTACCGAAAGAAGAAGCGGCGGCTGCTAAATACTCTTCCAACCGTTAACGATCCCCATAGTTAAACAATTGCTGATGCTCTCTAGCATCAGCAATTATCAACCATCAATTGTCTGCTTGATCAGCCGAGTTAACCACTGTACCGTCGCATCATTGCGGTTTTTACTTCGATAATAAGCATAAATATCAGGCTCGATTGAAAAGTCATCTAAAAACACATCGACGCTTCTAAGTTGTGGATACTTATCAATATTAAATAGGCGCGATGCTGGGAATATCATATCAGATTGGCTAACCACATCGACAATAGCAGACGGCAATTCTGAGCGAAAAGCAATCCTAGGTGTTATGCCTCTATCCTTCATTATTTTCTCTGCAACTGCTTGATGAGAATTCCAATCTGGCACGATGATGGATGCGAAGGAGTACTCAAATCCAGGTTTGATATTTATCGTGTCTTCCTTGTGAGGGTGGTCTTTTCGTAAATAGACTTTGAGGCTGTCTTTGATGAGTTTTTTCCGAGCCAATGTTTTCGGCGCGTGCTGAATATCGTAGTTTACCGCTAGGTGTAACTCATCATTATTGAGCTCTTCAATCGTGCTCTTAGACCAATTCAGTAAGTGGATGTCGACATTAGGGGCTTCTTGCTGAATAGCGAGGTACAGTTCGGCAGAAATAGAACTCAAGATAAACGGAGAGAGTGCCACTTTTAACGTTCCGTTGAGTTCTTCTGGTTTAAACTCTTGAGAGCGGTTAACAACGAGTGAAAGGCTATCTAACAGAGGAGAAAGAGACTCTGCAAGATCCTCTGCAAAGGGTGTTGATTCAAGGCCATATTGTGTTCTCACTAACAGCTCATCGTTGAAGTGATCACGAAGCTTTTGAAGTGATTTACTTATTGTTGGTTGAGACACAGCTAAACGATCAGAAGCTTTACGCATGTTCTTCTCTTGATGAAGAATGATAAATGTACGCAGTAAGTTAAGATCGAGGTTGGAGAAGATGTCTTTAGCCATTAATTGTACCTGTTGTTCCGAATTCTATTATTGATATTCTGCATTTTAATCATTACGTATTAGGACGTTCAAAGCAAGGAGCACCGATTCGAAGAAAGTGTCACTTAGGCTAATAGCCTTTGATACCAAACTCTCTGAGCTTCCTAGGGAGTACTTCATCCAGTTTTTCACTGTCTTCTGGAAAGAGTTCAATTAAATGAAACTTGTGCTGTTCGTAGTGAGCTTTGGTTTGGCTAATCGTATTGTCATCCGTTCGGCCCAAATCTGTACCCCAATACTGCAAGTAGACATTGCCTGTCGGTAGATAAAAATCACTGAGTAGGTTTTCTTCAATAGGTAACTGACGTTGATAGGCATGGGGTATACCATTCATATAGAGCCAATTATCAATTCTAAGCTCACCGATAGAACAGACATAGTGCCCATCTAGAGTTCGGTGCTTGGCTTCAAACTTCTGCCGAAAGTTGAATATAGATTTGTCGGTCGAGTGCTCTGCGGCAATTTGGCCAAGAAACTCAACAACCGATTGCCTCAAGTGCTTATTTTTGCCCACCGAGTCATGCCATAGAACAAATTTCTGTTCGGACGCTTTATTTTGTTTTTGAATGGCTCCCACACTGGCTCCCGAACTCGTTATACTCCACCCTTGACCAGTCTTAATTATCCACCCTAATTCACTGAGCAGTTGATTGATCTTTTTCGCACTAAGGTGGAATTTCTCTCCTATATCGGTCGAAGAGAGAGAATCACCTGTGAAGCTACCTAGATCGATAAGCAGAGTCGTTGGCCACACAATGTATGCGCCAAATTTAGGATGTTCAAAGTACTCTCCACCGAATTTAACGCCGATTTGAGTGAGAATCCATTTGTCTTCAAAGCGATTAATGTACCCAGCTTTTTGTAGATCAGAGAAGAGAAGCTTAGAATCGACGTTTTTAAGCTTTGCAAGGGCTGAAGTAGAGAGTTTACTTGTATTCAATGGGGCACCTTAAAACATTGTTTAGCATTAAAGTGAGCGAGCACCCAATGGATGCTCGCGATTCGTTATGCTTACTTATCTAATTATACCGTTGGTGAACTAAGTATAGAATTAATGATCTAAGTATAAATAGTTCTGCCAGCTTTTCATGCGTATCAATATCTTACGCATAATGGATACGTGCGTGAAACTATCAGAATAGACAGCAACTTCTACCGCAGTACCTAATGGTAAATGATAATCAGACAGATCATCTGTAATGCGAAGTGAAACAAGCACACGTCCATTGGTACGTAGAGCTTCTGTTCCTAGAAGTGCACCACGAGCTTGGAATTGACCTTCTCCAATCGCTGGCAATACTTCAATTACTTCACCTTTAAAGACACGCCCAGGCAGTGCTCTAAATAAAAACTCAGCCTCGTGACCAGGTTGTAGTCGCTGAAGGGAGTTTTGACGAAATGCAGCGGTATAGATCTTCTCTTCCGAGTGAACAAATGTCATGACCGGTGCTAATGGTAACGGTACGGCCATAACACCGGGACGTAGTGCCAATTGGGTCGCATAACCATCTGTTGGAGCTGTGACGATCGTTTGTTCTAGGTTGAACTCTGCTTTTCGAAGGTCTGCCAATAAACTTGCAACGGCTGTATTCTCTCCGCCTATTTCCGAGTTCAATGCTATTTTGGCTTGCTCTACTTGAGACTCCGCAACATCTAGTGCAGCTTGGCTAGCCTTAAAAGCTTGACGTCTTGTATCGAGTTGTTGCTCTGTAAAGGCTCCTTTGTCGAAACCTCGCTGATATCTATCGTATTCACGTTGTGCTTTGTCTCGTTCGGCCACTGCTTTGAATCGAGCAGATTGAGCCTCACTCACTCCTGATTCTAGCCCTAAAGCACCTTGGCTCGCTTCTTTTACCTTAGCGCGAATTTTTGCCACTTCAGCTTCGAACGGAATCGGGTCAATTTTGAACAGTATGTCGCCTTGTTTCAACAGCTTGTTTGGTACAACAGGTACCTCAACAACTCGACCGCGTACACCGGATACAACAGGTGTGGTTGAATATATTTGGTTACCGAGCTGTGTGAATGGGTGGTTGTAGTTCATTAATAAGATCAGTGTGCCGATTAAAACTACACCTCCGAGTACCGCGGTGGGTACTGTCCACTTGTTTAGTGGAATCTTAAAGATTTTGAAAATCGCAATACAGAAGGCGGTATACGTTAGAATTAATAGTAAATCCATTATTTTTCCTCCTTGTTTTGCTCAGGATTAGACGCAAGTTCAGCGCCTATATTGAGGTTTTGTATCTTCATACTCGCGACCTCAATTTTCAGTTGTTCAACTTGATCGATAAGCTGATCCACTCGGTGATGAATATCGTGTTGCTCAGCTTCTAGCTTTTGAAATCCCCAACCGCGTTCTTTGCGCCATAACGTCGCCCAAATCCATAAGAACGGCCAAATAGTGTGTAAGGTGAAGAGACTGACCCAACCCGCATAATGGATAGCGTCTTGATGAGGGTGTTCACGCTCTTTTGCGATTTCGTAAGGAATGTCGTGAATAACAATGATGCCGTAAAAGATAACGAGTGCGACAAATATAAGTATGCCAAGGGCCAAATAATCGAGAAACATAGGTACTTCCTTGTGTCTAAAATGCTAACGTATGCAATTAGTTAGTACATAATGTAAAAGATATGTAATAACGATATAAATGTATAGCGATAAATCAGTAATTTGGGTGGAAGTAATCACCTTTTTTATTTCGGTTGATGATAGTTTGAATTTGAAATTTGAAAAGTAATCCATGAGCCAATGGAGTGGTGTTAAAAATGTTTTATGGTGAAATAGCAGCGTTATCTGCGGCAGTGGTATGGGCAGTCGCGACATGGATTTACAGCCAATTTAGCCATCAATTTTCTGCTATGCAGCTCAACATCGTCAAAGGGACTATCGCATCAGCAATGATGTTGTTAGTTCTGCCGTTGATTCCGGTACCAGATTTCTCTTTAACACCAACCTATATCGCTGTGCTTGCTGTTTCAGGCGTGATTGGCATAGCGATTGGTGACTCTGCCTATTTCGCGGCGCTAAAACGAATTGGACCGAATAAGACGTTATTGCTTGAATCTCTCGCTCCGCCACTATCTGGTGTGTTGGCTTTGGTGTTTTTAGGGACGGTTATTTCAATGCAGGCGTGGTTAGGTGTCGTAATCACCACAGTGGCTGTTGCGTCGGTTGTCTTTCAGCCTAACGAAGGTTCAGCTTCGGTTTCACGCTCTGGTATTGGATATGGATTACTAGCAAGTGTGTGCCAAGCTAGTGGGGTGGTGATCTCTCACTACGCTTTGGTCGCAGGAAATCTGCCACCATTATTGGGTGCGTTGATCCGGTTGGCCGTTGGAGTCCTTGCTGTGGCTTTGATAATTTCTTGGTTCGAAGATAAGCCATTTAAGGAGATTATGAAAAATTTATGCTCGATGGGTAATAGATCATTTCTATGGCTATTTAGCGCCATTTTTGTGGGTACTTTTTTAGCGTTATGGCTTCAACAAGTGGCATTAAAACATGCGAATCCAGCGATTGCACAAACACTCATTGCAACAAGTCCACTGTTCATATTGATTATCTACGCCATTAGACGTGAAGCCATTACCAAGCAAAGTGTTATTGGGACATTATTTGCGCTTGTTGGTATCTCACTGTTCTTTCTTTAAATTTTTAGTTACGGATTAGGTTCTTTAACCAGGAATCGCTTGTCTGATTCGCTACTCGGTACAGACTTGATTTCGTCCATTGGCTTTGGCGCGATAGAGTGCTTTATCCGCTCGGTAAAAGGTACGTTGAGTATTCTCTCCTTCACGATGAAGAGTAATGCCGACACTTACCGTTAGCCCTCGCTCACCAAGGATATCTTGCCAACCGAATTGAAAGATTCGCTCTCGGTAATTTTCCGCATGCATTTCGGCTTGCTCAAGTGTTGCCTTTTCCAAAATCACCAGAAACTCTTCACCACCAAAACGAACACATGACGCACCTCTAAAGCGGAAGTAGGCGGATAGTTCATGAGATACATTGACGATTGCTTTGTCTCCGACCAGGTGACTAAGTTCATCATTGATGGATTTGAAGTGATCGATATCGATCACCATTAAAGCAAAAGGTGTTTCGTGCAACAGTAAATCTTTGAGCTTTACATCCAACCAACGGCGATTGTGAAGTGCTGTTAGAGGGTCGGTAAATACATCTTGCTGAAGTTTTTTAACGGTATTTTTCTGACTTTCTGTTGTTTCTTTTAGCTCTCTGTTTTCAATTTCAGATAGAATCAGTTTTAACTGCAATTCATAGCGAGATAAGCGACGTAGTTGGCTTGCCCCTAGCTCAGTTATAGGGATGTTTTTCATCAAATCCGATTCAATTCGGTAGCCTTTCTTCTGGTAGGCAAGGGCTTGCTTAAAGTCGCCTTGAATTTCACAAATATCACTTAACGTATCAAATAAGTGCTTCGATAAAATAGGACTAGAATTTAGTTGAATTCGCTTACTCGCGTTATGAAGCACCAGTTTAGCGAGTGGAGATCTACCCACATCGCCTAAGCAGTATGCTAGCTCAAGGCGAACCATGCTAGAAAGCCAAGAAGAGTTTATATTACCAGCACTGTATTGTACGTTAGCTATAGATAATAAAGCCTCGTCGCTGTTACCCTGTTGACGATGCAATTTGGCTTGGTAAAGGTGGATTTGCCCAGCAAGGATCTTGTCACTAACTAAAATGCTGAGTTCTTCACACTCTCTAAGCAAATCATTGGCAGCGGCGATTCGTCCAAGCTCAATAAAGCAAGACAACATGTAGAGTTTGTACCGAAGTCGAAGAGAGCGACTTGAAATCGCATGGTCTATGCCATCAATTTTTTGGTAATAACGTAAAGCCCGGCTGTGATCGCCATAAGCATCACACAAGTTCCCCATGCCTAAGATAGACAATGCATACTCATCAATAAAACCGTGCTCAACTGAAATAGCCGATGAGGATGTGTACTCTGTTAATGCACCAGAATAATCACCTATGTCAACCAAGTGCTCACTTAAGCTATTTTTGACCGATAGAATGGTTTCTGAATCGTTAGGCAGCTGAAGCTGCTCCAAAGCAAGGCGAAGCTCATCAATGCACGCTTGAATTTGGTTTAACTCAGAACGGTATTCAGCGCTGATGATGTAAGTTTGGGCGCGTTCTTGATTAGTCGTTGCGATATGCTGCCTGACATGGCCCCAAAAAATGATCGCTTCTTCACCAGTGACAGAGGAGGCATCAAGCCCGGAGTCCGAAATTTTATTTAGTAATAACTCCATTCGGTGCCTCCGTTTCTAAGCTTTCTTCTAATTGCTCCAGTGTAAACGGGAAGGTGAGTATATCTTGCAAGATAACTTTAGGTAGGCAGCTATTCATCCCTTTTCGTTTCCAAGGGTATATTTCGATCATTTTTGCTAAAATTTGGAACACCTCAATGGCTATATCATCTTTGTCACTCAGCAAAAGTGCAATTCGGTCACTACTTAGTCGTGAAAGAAGATCTTGATGATTACACAGTGAATGAGCGATTTGAGTACAAACATCTAAATAGGCGTTTTCATTATGCTGAATAATGATGATGGCATGATTAGAGCGTTTTAACTCAGTTTTGAATAGAACTAGCTGTTCCCACCAATAGGTTTCAGAAACCATATTGGTTAGGTGCTTCTCTGGATCAAACTCATGCTGACCACGGATTCGGTTAATGAGTTTTCGAGCTCGTTGTTCAAGTTGGCGTTTTGATGTTCGGGCCTTATCAAGGCCGACTCGCGCTGTTTGTTCTCTAAGCATTTCAAGAGAATGCTTTCGGTATTTTTTAAATGCAATAAATGCACTCTTTAAATCATCTTGTTGTTCGGCAACTAAAGATTGCTGGAAACAAATCTGTGATAGCAATTCACCATTGTCAAACTGTACGGCTGATGCTTCAGCTTCAATGAGTAACTGGGTTGCTTTATCTGGATGATTTCTTAGTAACTCCAAACGTGCTCGGCTAATATAAGAGTGTGCTTTCATCCAAACAAGATCATTCTTTATTGCGAGTTCATGCGCTTTGCCTGTGGCAATTTCGGCATCTTCAATACGTTCAAGTCCAAGTAACGCAAGGCCTCTGAAGTCCCAAACTTCAGCACTCCAGGTTTTATCAAAATGGTTCTTGAGGACTTCTTCAGCCCCGTCAAGCACAGTTAGCATTTCGATGAAATTATTGAGTAGGTAGAGATCCCATGCAAGGAGAATGCGAGCCTTGCCTTCTAACCAATCAACTCGCATGTTGTTTGCAACTTTTACTGCGAGTTCATGGGTCGAACAAGCGAGTTTATATTCATTGGTAATACGCCAAACATTACCAAGACCGATTAGGCATTCGATCTGTATTTCTACTTCGTCAACTAACGTCGCTTGTTCTAGTGCGTTAATCCAATATTGCTGAGCTGAGTAGTATTTAGCTTGTCCCCAGAATTGTAGGGCATGAATATGAAGAATTTCGGGAAGGTAGTCGTCGGTATCGAGTGTGTTTTGAAAGTTAAAGGCTTCTTTAATGAACTTCAGCCCTTTCTTGTAATCCATTAAACACCAAGAGCACCGGGACATAATGATCAGGCTTTGTATGATACCTTCTTGAAACTGTGTTTGCGTCGCTCGAATGTGGCACTGTTCTGCGGCCACCATAACCTTTTCAGGCTCTGATTCGACTCGAGCTTTCAGCTGTTCAATTTCTACTTCGAGAAGGTGCTGAGTTTTATCCAAATCTAACTTATCCCTAATGAGTTTGAGGCTCTGTTCCTTTATAAAGATTATAATATTTCTTAGTAAATTAGCACTAACTAAGTTACACAAGTATATACTACTTCACCATTATAAGATGAAAACTACGGTGTAGTTCACGTCACTTTATAAAAACACACTCAGGAAAAGCTAATGTTTAAGAGAGCAAGTCTCTTAATGTTAGTGGTAGCTCAGCAATACCAAGGTTTTGAGCTGCCGTTTTCCCTTGCTTATCTTGATAGCATAAATTGTGCCAAGCTCTGAAGATGTCTAACATTGGGAGAATACCACCCGGGCGGAGTTTTCTTCTTGGCTCATTGATGAAGCTAGAAAACAAGATTTGAAAACGTTGCTGATAAAAAGAGGTATGCTGTATGGAAGCTGACTGTAACCAATGAGTTGGATCGGTTTTCTCACCGGCTAGGTAGCAAATGCCTTTTGATACACTGTCTTGATTAGCGATGGCCCAACGGTCTCGCCACCATCCCATATGTACGATGTCAACTTTTTGAAAAGGAACGTCATTTTTCCATGATGCATCTTCTTCTACATACATCAAGTCAACATTTTGACTCGCTATGCGAGGTACACAAACACTTAACGCTGCAGAACGAAGAAGAGGATCTTGTGGCATGAATAAGCTGAGGCGTTTGTCATCGTCACACAGCTCTAATATGTGCAAGTAGTGCGCATAAGAAGTATAAGGTGGGCGTATGAGTGCGCCTTTCGATGGATAATTGAAATTAGTTAAATTACCCATTGGGTCTTCAACATTACCCCTAGCTAGTATCGTCTGATATTGTTGGTCAATACGGCCACGCAGAGATTGCTCTTTGGTCGTGGCGGCACCACTGACTTCAGATGAGTATTGTTTAGAAACAAAACGTGCAGGAATTGAGTAGGGGTCATGATCCACTGATCCTTCTGCCTGCTCTGTTGAAGAGTAATTAACGTGCTGGCATAAAATATAGCCAGTGTTCGCCTCACCCGTTGCAATCCAAAATACACCATTATTGCTGTTCGGTTGAAGTGCTACGTAATCCGAAGCCAGTTGATAGTTTTCACCATGCTTCATCCATCTTGCGTCAATCATGGCAAGCTTTCGACGACAACGACTTGCGATGTGTTCAACATGATCGTAAAAGGTTTTAGGATTAATATCTAGCTTTCGGCATATCTCGCGTACCGAATAACTCATAAATAGCAGACCGAGTAAGTTTTCCTGAAAGGCGAGGTTTTTGTTCGCCCCAGACCACTTATCTACAAAGGTTGTTTGGCATGATTTACAACGATACCGTTGACGATCACCGCTGTAGCCAAATGCATGGTAAAGGTGTTTATGAGTATGAACGGAGAGATCGAAATTTTGACACTCGTCATTACGACAAGCCGGTAAACCTTCACTGTGAAGATGCTGAAGGCGTTGAAGTTCGTTAATAACTTCTTGGTTATTAAGTAAGGGGGGGAAAGCGCCACATTCACGGCATACCATCGCTGGTCGTTTAGGATTCGTATGTTGCAGTACATAACGTTCTGCGTTGCTCAATCCAAAGTTGTCACACGCCAATGTTTTACAAAAGTTGAGTTGTAACCCTACAGCTTCCTTTGGTAGCTTGCCGTCAGACACAATCACCCCCTCGAGTATTGAACGGCTATAGAGATGAATCCATAGCGGAATATTTGATGAATTAGATGTTAATTGCTGTTTCTAGCGCGACTTTCATCATGTCGTTGAATGATTTTTGACGATCTTCTGAACTTAGCTTCTCACCACGGATGATATGGTCTGAAACTGTTAAGATAGTTAGCGCTTTAGCACCAAGGTCAGCCGCTACGCCATAGATACCCGCCGCTTCCATATCAACACCAAGAATACCTAGTTTTTCCATTTTTCCGAAAAGGTCAGCTTCTGGTGTGTAGAAAAGGTCTGCAGAGAAGACATTACCGACTTTTACTGGAACGTCTTGGATTCGAGCTTGCTTTACTGACTCTTCAAGAAGACCGAAATCAGCAATTGCAGCGAAATCATGGTTGTTAAAGCGGATACGGTTCACTTTTGAGTCTGTAGAAGCACCCATACCGATAACAACGTCCATTAATTTAACGTCGTCACGTACAGCGCCACAGCTACCAACACGGATAACATTTTTTACGCCAAACTCAGCGATCAACTCGTGAACGTAGATACAGCATGATGGAATGCCCATACCGTGGCCCATTACAGAGACTTTTTTACCTTTGTAAGTACCTGTGTAGCCGAACATATTGCGCACGTCACATACTTGTTTTACATCATCTAAGAAAGTATCAGCGATGTATTTAGCACGTAGAGGGTCACCAGGCATTAAAACGGTTTCTGCGAAATCACCTAGTTGAGCATTAATATGTGGGGTAGCCATTGTCATTCTCCAAAGTTAGCGACGGTATTTACGGAGTGAAAATCCTAAATTACCAATTTTGTTGAATCGCTTTGATTCTGTTAAGGCAATATTAGCGAGTAATAATAAGGTGTCTTGAGAAGTTCATCACATATTTGTTCGAACGGAACTCTAAAGTGCTTGTTGATAACAAAATCTGTTGAAAGCGGTAAGGCAATCGATTTGATGAGAAGGTACTGGTAGAAAAGGAACAAGCTATAATGATAGAAATATCGATGGTGCTGCAAAGGGGGGAGTTTTAAGTACGCAGAAACTTTTTACTAAATGCTCGTTGCAATTGGGATTAGGCAACCCTTTCATACAGCATGGAAGAAACGATGACCTGAATGAGTTATCATCGGGTTAATTAAGATTTTAAGGATGAGTTAATGCTCTATCGGTTACTGGCGCTTTGCTGCATGAGTGCGTCTACATTTGCTGCAACTTATAATTTGCCTTCAGAGGGCAGTAGTATTGTGGGGCGAACGCAATATCATGCGATTAATGAAGGTGAAAGCCTTGCAGGTATCGCTAAGAAATACGATGTAGGCTTCTTGTCTCTAATGGCTGCAAATAAGGGCGTTGACCCATTTTTGCCTCAAGCTGACTATGTATTAACGATTCCATCTCAAATAATTTTACCGCAGGTTGATTACAAAGGCATAGTGATCAACTTAGCGGAGCTGCGTCTTTACTATTTTGAGCCTGAAACGGATTTAGTCCATATATTCCCTGTTGGTATTGGGAAAATTGGGCGAGATACTCCAGAAATGGAAACTAGAATTAGCCAAATGCGGCCAAATCCGACTTGGACGCCGCCTGCTTCCATTCGAAAAGAGTACTTAGAAAAAGGTATCGAACTCCCTGCGGTTGTTCCTGCAGGCCCTGAGAATCCGTTAGGTGAGTACGCACTTCGTCTTGCTTATGGGGCGGGGGATTACTTGATCCATGGTACGAATAAGAACTTTGGTATTGGGCTTCGTGTTAGTTCCGGCTGTATACGTATGGACCCAAAAGACATTAAATGGTTATTTGAGCAAGTTAGTGTTGGTGTTCCAGTTGCGATCATTGATGAGCCTGTGAAAATCGCACTTGAGCCCGACCGAAGTGTTTTTTTAGAAGCACATGAGCCACTAACTCGAAATGATGGAAGTAAAAAATCTTTAACGTTGCCACAAGAGTTAAGTTGGTGGTTAGATGAGTTTGATATTCCTGATAGCAAGGCAAGAGCTGCGGTTTTAGCGCAAAATGGTGTGCCAGTAGAAGTCGTCGCTGGTCATTTAGATTAATCGTTGTTCTTAGGTTTGCACCTTAGATGAAGTACAAAATGAAAGGGCCTGTCGAAAGACAGGCCCTTTTAAGTCATATAATGGTATTGAGCGGTTTATTTAGTGTAATGCGTAGCCCTCTCACAAACCGGGTAAAATCAAGACTTCCCTACTTATACAATGCCTTAAAAGTGGTGGTTTTATCAATATTGTTTAATAATTATCAGTGTTAGGAAAACCTGTCACACTTTAATATCATTGTGACTGTAGTGGCATAGTTAATTTGGCCACCTAGTTAGAGGTGATATCATCACCTCATAAGTTAACAGGTGACACTATGACGAAACGAACAAGACGACTTTTTAGCGCTGAATTTAAGTTAGAGGCTGCACAGCTAGTCCTCGATCAAAATCACTCAGTTACTGAAGCTGCTCAAGCCATGAATGTGGGTAAGTCCACCATGGATAAATGGGTTCGACAGCTAAAAGAAGAACGCCA